>JAZKCF010000009.1:0-53568 GCA_040388195.1 Pseudomonadota bacterium | reverse complement strand
ATAAGGACAACAATACCGTCCCTCCATTCCCTTCGCTTATGTCGAACTCGCGTTGCTTTATTGCTTGTAAACTGAAAATAAGACGCGCTTAACCGTTCTTTTCCTGGATGTAAACGTTGCTTGGAGAAGAAGGTTTATGAATAAAATGGTATTCGGACGAGGGGGGAAGCAAAGCCGGCGCTGTTCGTGACTTAACAACGAGACAGCGCCGGACGGATGATGATGCTTACATCTTCATCGTAGAGCCCATGATCGGTGTGATCAGCGGGGCGGAGGCCGGGGAGGCCGGCTTTGATACTGGTTTTTTTCTTGCTGCTGCTTTTTTGGGAGCTGCCTTTTTCGAGGCGGCTTTTTTTGGTGCTGCCTTTTTTGCAGCTCCCTTTTTTGCAGCCGGTTTTTTAGCTGCTACTTTTTTTTTGGCAGCTGGTTTTTTGGCTGCCGGCTTTTTAGCCGCCTTTTTAGCCGTCGCTTTTTTAGCAGCTGGCTTTTTGACGGCTGCTTTCTTAGCGGCTGGTTTTTTAGCGGCCATTTTTTTAGCAGCAGGCTTTTTAACAGCGACTTTCTTAGCTGCTGCTTTCTTAGCCACTGGTTTTTTGGCTGCAGTTTTCTTAGCTGCTGGTTTCTTGGCAGCTACTTTCTTTACAACTGGTTTTTTCTTGGCTGCTGGTTTCTTTGCCGCTGATTTCTTGGCGGCTGCTTTCTTGGCTACTGGCATGATCAACTCCTTTCAATGATTGTATGGTGTTGCTTTTTATTTTTCGCACACCTATTCAGGTGTACTTCCAGGTAGCTGTTTCGGGTTACGTTCTAATGTTCGAAGTCTTGCGACTTCTATATTAGGTCGATCCTAGTTCGCCTAATCTAAACAACTGCTTAAACAAATCACAACCTGGTGGAGCGGATTCTAGATGCAAAGAAACAAAGCGAGAAGGGAAATCAACTGTTTTGATGTGACAATTTTGTTTTTGTGATGCAACTATAGTATCGAATCGAAACTTAATTGTTCGATTTAAGATTTAGTGATTTTGCGATTCATCTTCATACAAACAATTTTTGAATCGCTTAGTATTAGATGGCGGGATGGCGGGATGGCGTGTAGTGCTTCTATCAATCCTCTTTGCAAGAGGGCGATTTGTTCTTGGGTGTCGTGGTTGCTGTCATGCTTGATATAGGCTTTAGTCGACTGCCTTCGGTTGCTTGTCTTCGAGTATTACTTGATGTCTTAGTGTTCGAGGGCATTGGTACTTTGAACATTGGGAAGCAATGTCGTGGTTCTTTGTTGGTTAATACAGTAATCGATTTCACTTAGTTGTGCGGTAGGAGTAAGCGGATCTCGCATTAGACAAAGATGGCAAACGCTCCCTCACAATATCGACCCATGATGATTCGAATTGAGGGGTTATTCGGCCCTTATTCGTGGTCCTATGGTAATCCAATTCGAACTAGCCTTCATATGTTGATAAGCGGATTTAGTTTGCTTCAAGATCGATCTCAACTTTCCATGTTTGCTCATTTGCATGATCTTGAGAAAAGTAGAGTTGGCGTCACGATTTCTCCTTATCGATGTTCTTGGTGGAAGAGCTATCGGGAAGAGTAAGAGGGCCCTTAAGGCCGCATGCGGCAAGCATTGCGCATAAGATTAAAACTAGCCAGGGTGCTGGTCGCATAGTATCCTCACATCAACATAATAAGCCCGCATGTTAGCACCCCACCACGTTATGACGGAAACCGAATTCAATACCAAAGTTGACGAGGTCTTGCTCGACATCGAGCAGTTGCTTGAGGCTGCAGATGTCGATGCTGACTTTGAGTCTGGCGAAGGCATTTTGCAAATCAGTTTTCCCGGCGGCGGAAAACTGATTGTTAATCGTCAGGCTGTAAATCAAGAAATTTGGGTGGCCGCAAGGTCTGGCGGATATCACTTTGCTTGGAAGGAGGATGGTTGGTATGGCACGCGTGACGGACGCGAGCTGTTTGTTGTTCTCTCTGAATGTGCATCGCAACAATCAGGTAAGACTGTTATTATCGGCAACTGAGCAGGTTTCTTTAGCTTTAAATGAAAGAAAATCTGTTAAATAGTAGAAATGGTGATATAGTTTCGATGCGACACCATTTAATTTATAATTAAATATCACATCAACTAGTATCGACTCAATACTAAACTGCCAAAAACGTGGATAAAAGCCCATTAGTCCTGTTAGATTTAGTCGAGCGGCTAGGTAATTTGATCCGAACAGAATTACGCCGCATAGGCGGAGAGCATGGCCTCCAGGTTGTTCATCTTCAAGCGTTGGTTTATCTGTACCGTGCCAACCGCTATAGCAATACTCCACAAGCACTCTCTGAATTTCTCCACTTAACTAAAGGTACCGTCTCGCAGAGCTTAATGCTGCTGGATCGTCGCGGGCTGATCGAGCGTTATGAGGATGAAGTCGATCGGCGGGTAGTGCGCTTACGGTTGAGTCCGGTCGGAGAGCAATTAATAGTCGAATCACAAATCGGCACGCAGTGGCAGGAAGCAACTAGAGAAATCAGCGCCAATCGAATTCGAAATAGTGTGTCGGCTCTACGTGAAACGCTTTTCGTCATGCAACTCGATAATGGTGGCCGTACCTTTGGTGTTTGCCATTCTTGTGGTTATTTACAGCGCGAGAGTCAGCGAGTATTTCGTTGTGGGCTTATGGGGGATCGGCTAAGTGGTCCGGAAACTCGGCGCATTTGCCGGGAGCACAGTCCTAAATCGTCAGAACAACCGGGTTGATTTTAGAAACTCTATCAAATTCGGATTAGTATTTTTTGATCACTGATGTCGGCAAATGTTTTTCACACTGCTAGAGTCTGTATAAGCACAAATTTAAAATAAAAAAAGAGTGAAAAATATCACTCTTTTCTACAATTAAAATTTTAATAAAACCTGATAGCTTTATAAGTTTTACTACCCTGTCAATTTCCCCCTGTAAGGGAAACCCGCCCACGAATAATCGCCGCTCGAACTGCTTCCGGCGCGGTACCGCCGATATGATTGCGACTTTGCAGAGAGCCTTCCAACGTTAAAACAGCAAATATGTCTTCCTCGACTAGCGTTGAAAACGTTTTTAAATCCGCCAGTGATAGCATCGAGAGATCACAACCTTTGTCGGCGGCAAAACGAACTGCTTTGGCGACAACTTCGTGTGCATCTCTAAACGGCAATCCTTTCTTAACCAAATAATCGGCTAGATCGGTGGCGGTGGCAAACCCTTCCATTGCGGCTGCTCGCATCCGGTCCGCATTAACAGTTAAGCCGCGAAGCATGTCGGCATAAATAGTTATCGTGGCAGTTAATGTATCCACGGTATCGAAGAGCGGTTCCTTATCTTCTTGGTTGTCTTTGTTGTAAGCGAGCGGCTGGCCTTTCATTAGTGTGAGTAGCGCAACCAGATGACCATATATTCGTCCGGTCTTGCCGCGTACTAGTTCAGGTACGTCAGGATTCTTTTTTTGCGGCATGATCGATGAACCGGTACAAAATCGATCTGCGAGTCGAATGAAGCCAAAACGTGGGCTCATCCACAAAATGAGTTCCTCAGAAAAGCGAGAGAGATGAGTCATGATCAACGCAGCAGCAGCGGTAAACTCGATAGCGAAGTCTCGATCCGAAACTGCATCTAAAGAATTTTCGCAAACACCCTCGAAACCAAGTTCATTTGCGACGCGTTGGCGATCGATAGGATAACTCGTGCCCGCTAATGCAGCGGCGCCTAAGGGAAGACGGTTTACGCGTTTACGGCAATCGGTAAGTCGCTCCGCATCTCGCTTCAACATTTCGAAGTAAGCCATTAAATGATGTGCGAAGGAAACTGGCTGGGCTACTTGCAGATGAGTGAAGCCAGGCATTACGGTTTCAGTGTGAGTTTCGGCAACATCAAGCAGAGCCGTCTGCAAATCTCGGATCAAGCGAACGAGAATATCAATTGCGTCGCGTAAATAAAGCCGAATATCTGTGGCTATCTGATCATTACGAGAGCGGGCAGTATGTAAGCGTTTCCCCGCATCGCCTACCAAAGCGGTCAGTCGTTTTTCAATATTGAAATGGACGTCTTCCAGATCAATTGACCATTCAAATTTTCCTGCCTTTATTTCAGCCTCGATTTGCGCCATGCCGCGCTCAATATCCGCTAAATCGGTGTCGGCAATAATGCTTTGCGCCGCTAGCATGCGTGCGTGAGCGAGGGAGCCTTGAATATCGAAAAACGCCAAGCGCTTGTCGAAGTCAATAGAGGCGGTGTAACGTTTGACTAGCTCGGCGACGGGTTCTGAGAACAAGCCTGACCAAGTTGACGTTCCTGCGGGAGTTTCTTTTTTAGACATATTTGAAAGAGAGATTTTGTGGGTATTTTGATAAATTTATGCGCTGACTAGTATCAGTTGTTTAGAACCTATTGGGATGAGTTCTTGCTACGATTTATCGAGGTACCTATGTGTTACGCTGCGACACTAGCAGCAATTAAGGGCCGATAACGACCGACGATGGCGAGTATAAATCAAAATAAGGTTTCCATTTCGTTGCCTAACTTTTGCAACTTGGGCGTAATGCTCCGTTCGTTGTTAATTGTGAATGGTATTGGTCTAGTTTTCGCTCTTGCTAGAGCCAATCAGCTGTCCTTGCTTTGGCAGGAATTTCTTTCTGTTGCTACTTTTCTCGAGCCGGCATTGTTAGCCAGCATGTTGGTTTTATGCACGCTCCGCCGTTTTGTTGCTCGGTTAAGCTACCGTAACGGTCTGGCAATGACCACCTTGACTGTATTCCTGGTTTCCACGCTCATCCACAATGCCGCGCAAAGCCTGTTAGGGGAAGATGTGGTTTACGATCTTGCCCATATATGGATCTTCACGCTGTTAACAACCGGTGTGTTGCTTTTCTATTTTGATTTGCGAGCGAAAGCACTTTCGCCAGCACTCGCGGAAGCCCGCTTGCAAGCACTACAAGCCAGGATTCGGCCGCATTTCCTGTTTAACAGTCTCAATGCTGTGCTGTCATTGATCCGCAGCGAACCAAAGAGGGCAGAGCGGGCATTACAAGACATGGCTGAGCTTTTTCGAGTGCTAATGGCCGACAACCTTCACCTTACTATATTAGAAAAAGAAGTCGAACTCTGCCGTCAATATCTTGAAATTGAGCAGCTTCGACTTGGTGATCGGCTAAATGTGGCTTGGCATATCGACAAAATGCCAAGCAATGCATTGATTCCGCCTCTGGTTTTACAACCACTTCTGGAAAATGCCATTTACCATGGCGTAGAAACGTCGCTTGCGCCAAGTGAAATAACGATTAATATCTATCGAAATCGCCAACAGGTAATGATTGTGCTGCGAAATCCTTATCATCCGGAAAATAGTCATCACAGCGGTAACAAAATGGCGATGAATAATATCCGGGAGCGATTGGCCCTGCACTTTGATGCAGAAGCAAGTTTCAAGGTGCAAAGTCTGGGAGATGTGTATCAAGTAACTATTGCTATGCCTTACGTCCCCGAAAAAACATGACAACAGCTTCCGTCCCACGCATTTTGATAGTTGATGATGAGGTTCCGGCTCGGAATCGGCTGAAAGATTTGCTGGATGATTGCCGCCCAAATTTTCCGTTGGAATTGATCGGTGAAGCTGATAATGGGCGAGAAGCTATCGCTATTATTAATCAGGCGAACGTGGATATAGTTTTGCTGGACATACGCATGCCAGTGATGGATGGCATGGAGGCCGCGCGTCATCTGCAAAAACTACAACATCCCCCCGCGATTATTTTTACGAGCGCATTAGAAGGTCATGCGGTAGAGGCTTTCGAATTGAATGCCGTCGATTATTTATTGAAGCCCATTCGTATGGAACGGCTGCTAATGGCGCTCAAAAAGGCGCTTGCTAACCGCGCTTTACCCGCTACGGCACTTGGTATGATTGGGAGTCGCGCCCGCACGCACCTTTCCGTTACCGAACGAGGGCGGGTCATGTTAGTTTCTATCGCGGATATTTGTTATATGCGCGCTGAACTTAAATATGTAACGTTAAAGACGTTAGAGCGTGAATATTTGTTGGAAGAGCCTTTAGTTAACCTGGAAAGAGAGTTCGGCGACCATTTCGTGCGCATTCATAGAAGTTGTTTGGTAGCTCGAAAGGCAGTCATGGGTTTTGAAAAGATATCTCCGAAGGGCGGTGAGCCGCAGTGGGTGGTACTCCTCAAGGATTTGCCGGAGAAATTGCCAGTTTCACGTCGACAGGCACATCTGGTGAAGGAGTTTTAGGGGGCTTATCAATCCGCTTATGGAAATTGTATTGATAGGCCCTTGTCAAGTATCGGCGACTATATCAATGATTGAACATAGTGAAATCTGCAATGATCGAAGTTGTGTGCGCACAAGTCGAGTGAAAAGTTTGATAATGACGGTAGCGTACCCAAGCATTCCAAATTCCCCTTCCGTAGGATTTATCTATTCATGAAATTGTCTTTGAAGTCTTTATTTGCTGCTGCTGTTGGCGTTGCTTTAATCGCTGGCCTCGGTTTTTTTCTGACAACTAAACCAAGTGCGCCTTCTGTCGAATTTACGTCGTTGAAAGGCGAAAAAATTGTGCTTGATAAGCTACGCGGCAAAGTCGTCTTAATTAATTTTTGGGCCACCGATTGCCCCGGTTGCGTGACAGAGATGCCACAGCTTGTACAGACTTACCACAAGTACAAAGATCAGGGATTGGAAACCATTGCTGTTGCTATGAGCTACGATCCGCCTAACTACGTGCTCAGCTATGCAGCCGATAAAAGGCTACCATTTCCGGTGTCACTTGATCCACAGGGGGAATTGGCAAAGGCCTTCAAGGATGTGAAATTGATTCCCACGACCTTTATTATCGATAAAGATGGTCATATTTTGCAGCGCACCGTGGGTGAACTGGATTTTTCAAAGCTACATGTATTGTTGGATAAGGAATTAAAGCCGTCGACCTAAAGTATTTTTCTGACGATTAGGTATATCCGGCTTCATGCGCTTGTTGATCCGCGTGGTAGCTGGATCGCACCATTGCCCCGCACGCTGCATGGCTAAAGCTCATTTTCATAGCTTCTTCCTCAAACCACTTGAAGCGGTCTGGATGGACGAACCGTAGAACCGGCAAATGATGCTGGCTGGGTTGCAAATACTGCCCCAAAGTTAGCATATCCACACCATGAGCGCGCAGATCGCGCATAACTTCGATAATTTCCTCGTCGGTTTCCCCAAGCCCCAGCATTAGGCCAGATTTTGTAGGAATGTCAGGGTAGAGCGCTTTGAAATCCTGCAGGAGTTTTAACGAGTGATGATAGTCGGAGCCTGGCCGGGCTTGTTTGTAGAGGCGAGGAACCGTTTCTAGATTGTGATTCATCACATCTGGGGGGCTTCTCCGCAAAATATCCAAAGCACGATCAAGGCGACCGCGAAAGTCGGGCGTGAGAATTTCGATTCTGGTTTCGGGGGACAGCTCGCGAACTTTATCGATACAGTCGACAAAATGCTGGGCACCACCGTCTCGTAGATCGTCGCGATCCACGCTGGTAATGACTACATAGCGAAGCTTCAGCCGCGCAATCGTTTGCGCAAGATGCACCGGTTCTTCGGTATCGAGGGCCACGGGACGACCATGGCCTACATCGCAGAAGGGACAGCGGCGGGTGCAGATGTCACCCATAATCATGAACGTCGCGGTGCCTTTGCCAAAACACTCACCAATGTTTGGGCAAGAGGCTTCTTCGCACACGGTATGCAAATTCGCTTCGCGCAGAATCTTCTTAATTTCATTGAAACGCGAGTTATCGGTGGGGAGCTTGACCCGAATCCAATCCGGTTTGCGAGGGATCGGCGCAGGAATAATTTTGATTGGAATGCGGGCGGTTTTTTGTTCGCCGCGAAGTTTTTCGCCACTATCGGCCATGATGAATCGAATCCTTTGGTAAAAGGCGGTACTTTTATAAAGCGGTTGCCTTCGCTAACTGCTTTAAAAGCCGCTCAGTGATTTCCCCGATACTAGCATTGATCCCGAGATTTTTGATTTGCGTGATCTCAAGCCCTGGATAACCACAGGGATTGATGCGGGAAAATGGTTCAAGATCCATATCCACATTTAGCGCAAGGCCGTGGTAGCAACAGCCTCGCCTCACCCGTAGACCTAGCGCTGCAATCTTTTTGCCGTCGACATACACACCAGGAGCGCTGATTTTTCTATCTGCCTTCACGTCGTAATCCGCTAATAGGGCAATTACGCCTTCTTCCATCCGGCGTACCAATTCACGTACGCCCCAACCGTGCCGGCGCAGATCAAGCAATAGATAAGCGAGTATTTGCCCAGGACCGTGATAGGTCACTTGCCCACCACGATCGGTTTTAATGACGGGAATATTGCCAGGATTAAGTACATGCTCCGGCTTACCAGCAAGGCCTAGCGTGAATACGGGCAGGTGCTCTAGCAGCCAGATTTCGTCGACGGTTGATTCGTCTCTAGCATGATTGAAGCTTTGCATTGCTCGCCAGTTCGGCTCGTAAGCCACCAATCCTAAGCGTTTTACTAATGGAGAGATGATGGCAGGCGATGAATCAATAACACTAGGATCATTCATCTCTCGTTTCATTCTTTTTTAAAGCACCATCGATACCATCGGATGCGACGATAACTCGCGATACAGATCGTCCAGTTGTTTCTTCGATGTCGCTCGAATCGTGCATGTAAGACTTAAATAGTTGCCTTTAGTACTGGCGCGCATTTCCATCGTCGAACCATCGAAATCCGGCGCATGCCGTAATACGACAGCGAGGACGATTTGCGCGAAATCATCGTGACGTTTGCCGAGGATTTTTAGCGGAAAGTCAGTGGGAAACTGCAACAAGCTTTCCTGCTCTGGCTGTGCTGGATTTCCACTGCCGGGTTTGAAAGGGTCTGAGCTCACTGCACTGCTGCCTTGTAATCTTGATAAAGCTGATACAGTTTTAAAAATAGAGGGCCAGGTTTGCCTGTGCCCACAGGATTACCATCCAATTTTGTAATGGCCACTACTTCTCTACCAGATGCAGTCATCATCAGTTCGTCGGCGCTTTTGACTTCTGCCTCAGAAATTTGTCGGACTTCAAAAGGCACCGCATTCCGCGCGCACAATTCCAGTATCAGGTCATAAGTTATACCTGGCAGAATGAAATTGTCTTTAGGTGGCACGAGTAATTTGTCATCGCGGACCACCAGGATATTGCTTGCTGCGCCTTCTGTCAGAAAACCATCGCGGAATAACACGGCCTCTACACCGCCTGCTTCTACCGCAGCTTGACGCAAGAGTACGTTACCCAGAAGCGAAATCACCTTAATATCGCAACGTACCCAGCGAATGTCCACCATAGATACACAGGCAATGCCGTTATCTATTTGTTCCCGAGGAGCAGGTGAAACCGAGTTCGCCATAATGAAAACTGTCGGTGCAACACCCTGTGGAAAGGCATGATCGCGTTTTGCAACGCCGCGGGTAATTTGGAAATATAGTCCCAAATTCCCGCCGCCGTTTTTCGTAATGAGTTGATCGATTAATTGAGTCCACTGTTCGGTGCTGTATGGATTCGTCAATCCTATGGCGTCACAGCTGCGTTGCAGGCGGACGAGATGCTCTTGCAGCAAAAATGGTTTGCCACCATAGCTCGGAAGATATTCATAAATACCGTCGCCAAAGAGAAAGCCGCGATCCAAGACCGATACTTTTGCGTCTTCTAACGGCAGAAAAGCGCCGTTGAGGTAGGCGATATTCATGTTATTTATTTTTTCCAAAGTAGTTTAAGGCTATCCCAAGCACGGCCGAAGAATCCAGCGACGGGGACATTTTCCAAGGCAACAACTGGATATTCGGCAACTGTTGCATTGTCGATAGTAAGTTTCATGCTGCCTATTTTTTGCCCTACATTGAGCGGTGCCAACAGTGGTTGAGTTGTCGAAAGAGTGGCTTTTATTTTGGCGAACTGTTCACGAGGTAAGGTCAAGAACAGGTCTTCTTGAAAGCCTGCGGAGACTTTGTTTTTCTCACCCTTCAAGAGTTCCAACGAAGCAATGGACTGCCCTTTCGAATAAAGCCGCTGCGTATCGTAAAACTGGAAACCGTAATTTAATAATTTTTGGCTTTCCGTGGTCCGGGCATTATCAGAAGCAGTGCCAAGGACAACCGAAATCAGCCGCCGGTCACCACGTTTTGCGGTGGAAACCAAGCAAAATCCCGCAGCTTCCGTATGGCCGGTTTTCATCCCATCGACGAATTTATCGCGCCACAATAGTTGATTGCGGTTGGGCTGGGTAATGTTGTTATAGGTATAGTCCTTCATTGAATACAAGGGAAAGAACTCTGGAAAATCGCGAATAATGGCCATTGCCAGTTTCGCCATATCGTTCGCTGTAGAGTAGTGCTGTTTATTCGGCAAGCCCGTGGCGTTCATGAAATTAGTGTTGTTCATTCCCAGACGTTTGGCTTCTTTATTCATAAGTTGGGCGAACAGGTCCTCCGAGCCGGCGATTGCTTCCGCCAGGGTAATCGAAGCATCGTTTCCAGATTGAATAATCATGCCGTGCAGCAGTTCATCCACTGTCACCGGCTTATTCGGCTCAATGAACATGCGCGACCCCTCGGCTTTCCATGCATGAGGAGATACCGGGACGGTCTGAGTCAGTGCAATTTGTTTCTGCTTGATTGCCGAAAAAGCAATATAAGCAGTCATCAGTTTGGTCAGCGATGCAGGATCAGTGCGTTCATCTGGTTTTTGCGAAGAGAGGAGCTGGCTGCTTTGGTAATCGAACAGCGCAAATGACCGGGCTGCCAAATTTGGTGATGGCGGCGTGCTGCTTTGAGCGAGAGCGGTAAAAGAAATAACGGTCGCAAGAATCGCGGCAAAATTACGTGCAAAAGATTTCATGGGGTTTTTCAAAAGTTGAAGGACTGTAAGGCGTCGTGTCATAACACGTTCTCACGGTTTCGCCGCTGCATCCTGGCATTGCATGAGAAGGACTTCGCGAAAGGATTTAATTATACCAAAGGCTATTTGGTGTGCTGAATGTAGTTCATGCAAAATCAAAATGGATGATCTAAAAGTTAGAGTAAATATCTGTGGGAATTATTGCTTCCCAGATTAACTATCCCGCCGATAAAGTCGTAATCGTTCTATTTTGTCACCTGGTCGGTTCCCTTCCCAAATCTTTACCCATAGAACCGAAAGTGGTGGCTCTTTTCCGCTGACTCCCTGTACGAGAAGTATTCGGCATTCTCCACCTTCGTTGTTTTCTATACGCTTAGTGACTAACCCGGCGTAATAATCAAGCAGTGCCCGTTGTGCTTCACCAAGGTTGCTGCTCGCTAGGCAATTGTACTGTTCGGGTAGCGCTTGACGCATCTCTACCATGGTGCTGCGATAGCTACGGCTCTCGTCAATCAACGGTAGCCAAAGGGTCATAGCTAACATCCAGAAGGCGGTGATTCCTGTGGTCCAACTGACAATTGCGCGGCGATTGGAGCGCCGGGTGCGCGTCACGGTGGCGATATAAATAACGCTAAGTACGACAGCAGCAGCAAAGGCAATTGGCTTAAAAGGCATTTCAAAGCCTGGCTGATAATTTTTTACCCAAGCTACAAACACTTCCGGCTCGCCAATGCGCAGTGCAATCCAACCCAGCCACAATCCGGCGGAAAAGAGGCCAAAGGTCATCATGCCAAACCAATCAAGAGCACTGGTTGCGCCGCGGCGGATGGTGTCGATACCCGCTGCGCCTAACACGGCAAGCGGAATTAGAAAGGGTAGTGCGCGTATTTCCCTTACATCTGGCGTCATAGCCAGTATTACGTAAGACATGACAAGGGTTGTAATTGGCAAAAGTATTTCTGGGCGGGTAAGCCCGCTCTTGCCCGATTGCCACAGCGCCCATAGTGCTAGTGGTAGCGTAGGCCACGTGTACCACGGAAAGATGCGTAGATAATACATCGCAGCTTCCGGTATGCCACTCAGAATGTGGACATGGAGTGCATCCCAATTATTGATGTAAAACCATTGGTTGAAGAGTGCGGGTGAGCGGTACTTGAGTGCAGCTGGCCAGGCGAGGCATAGTGGTATGGCGACCAGCATGGCTATAGTGAAAAATTGTAGATACCCACGTGTACGCCAATGCCGGAAAAAAATGGGTAAGGCTAGCGCCGTGGCGCCGAGCAGGCTGGGTCCTAGAAACCCTCTTGCTAGAAAGCTGATAGCGATGCCAAGCCCAAGGCATAAACCACCTAAGCGTGGTTTGATTAAGGCAATTGCAAGTCCGTAAAAACCCATTGTGAAACCAGCCAGAAGGGCTGTGTCGCTGACCATTTCATGAAGGCGTAAAAGGAGGCCTAAAGTCCCCAGCAGGATAATGGCAGTAACGCGCCCAAAGCGCTCACCGAGTAAGGCTCGTCCAGCTAACGTGATGAAAAGCACCGTTATGGCGTTGAAGAAACCGCTGGCGAGTCGTGCTGCATCGTGGAGAGGGAGTGCAAACGAAAAGCTTTTGGCGAACAATGCAGCGACAACGTAGTAAAGCGGTGGGCGTTCCAAAAACGGTTCGCCAGCTAGCATGGGAACGAGCCAGTTGCCTGTTTGAACGATATGGTAAACAGCGCCGAAGGTCGCCGCTTCGTCACCTTTCCACGGTTCGTGACCAATTAGCCCTGGTAATACCCAGACAATGCATACCAAGATAAAAAGTACTGTCTTTACGGTTGTTTTGGTGCCGTCGAAAGCAATGGTCCAATCCCAGCCGGGATGGGTTTCCTCAGTTTCCGCCGCGAGATTATGTCGCATTCCAATACGTAACCACGAGAAGGGGGTCATCGGCTAATGAGCACCTTTAAGAATCCAGATTTCGTCGTAGCAGGGCATTGCTCAAAAAAGCCTCTATATCCCAATATATATGCCGCATCGAATTTGGCGCCAACTGCGCTCTTCGGGTATGTTTTGCTTGAAAGAATCGATCTAAAAAGCTATTCCGCTGGCGAGACTCGGAGAGAAACCGTACTCTTAGTCCTTAGGATGTGCTTTAAAGGCGTCCTTAATAGCCGTTGCTTGTTGCATCGAGGTAACCTTGCCGACGATCAACAGGTCTTGGCCTAATTTCTGTTTGTCCCACTCTTGATTAGCACATAAATTCTTAAAATAGGTTTTTGCCTACTTGTACGTATGCCCTGGCGCTTCGTCCATCCGGGGTTAATGCCATATTCCCGCACTTTTCAGATAACGCTTAATGTCTGAGTTTTTGAAAGTGTCGGAATATTATTAAAAAGCAAAAGGCAGCCAACACGGGCTGCCTTTCTTAGCCGAAAACTTAATGCTTATTCCTTATCGGACGATTTCATCCCATATTTCTGACGGAATTTCTCAACGCGACCGGCGGTATCGACAATTTTTTGTTTGCCGGTATAAAAAGGATGTGATTCAGAGGATATTTCTACTCTAACAAGCGGGTATTCTTTACCGTCTTTCCATTTCATTTTTTCTCTGGCTTGAACGGTTGAGCGGGTAACAATGCCGAAGTCGACGCTATGGTCGTAAAAGAGGACGTCCTTGTATTCGGGATGGATTCCGGATTTCATTGCAGTTCCTTGCGTTAGTTAAGCCAGCGGTGCGGCATTGCTCGATTGGGGCGCATCAAAACCTATATTGCTCATTTCATTATTAGCAATAAGGCAGTAATTTACTTCTAGCGACCCCTAAGTAGCTTTATCGACAAGCCATCGCCAGCGGAAAGCGGCGATTATCAGGGAAAACCCTTTAAAATTCAACCGGAGAAATATTATCCGCGTTTCATTGAGTCGAAAAAATCCCCGTTATTCTTGGTTTGACGGACCTTATCGAGCAAGAATTCCATCGCTTCCAATTCATCCATCGGATAAAGCAACTTCCGCAGCACCCAAATTTTTTGCAAAACGTCTTTTTCAATCAAAAGTTCTTCGCGTCGCGTTCCTGAGCGGTTTACATTAATGGCGGGATAGATACGTTTTTCCGCCATGCGCCGGTCTAAATGGATTTCCATATTGCCGGTGCCCTTGAATTCCTCGTAGATCACATCATCCATTCGCGAGCCAGTGTCGATCAGCGCGGTGGCGATAATCGTCAGCGAACCGCCTTCTTCAATATTACGCGCGGCACCAAAGAATCGTTTTGGCCGTTGCAAGGCATTGGAGTCGACGCCACCGCTAAGTACTTTGCCCGACGCCGGTTGCACTGTGTTGTAAGCGCGTGCCAAACGAGTGATCGAATCAAGAAGAATGACTACGTCTTTTTTATGCTCGACTAAGCGTTTCGCTTTTTCAATCACCATTTCGGCTACTTGCACATGGCGCGTCGCGGGCTCGTCAAAGGTGGAGGAAACCACTTCGCCTTTGACCGACCGCTGCATCTCCGTAACTTCTTCAGGGCGCTCATCGATAAGCAGCACCATGAGTAAAACATCCGGATGATTTGCGGCGATGGCATGGGCAATGTGCTGGAGCATGACTGTTTTGCCCGATTTTGGCGAAGCAACCAATAGACCACGCTGCCCCTTTCCAATGGGCGCGACGATATCGATGATCCGGCCAGTAATATTTTCCTCAGCCTTAATTTCCCGTTCTAACTTAAGCCTTTCCGTAGGGAAGAGTGGCGTCAAATTTTCGAATAGGATTTTATGCTTTGAAGCTTCTGGCGGCCCGCCGTTAACCGAGTCGACTTTAACCAAGGCAAAGTAACGTTCACCATCTTTCGGGGTGCGGATTTCGCCTTGGATCGAATCGCCGGTATGAAGATTGAATCGCCGAATTTGGCTGGGGCTGACATAAATATCGTCAGGGCCGGCTAAATAAGACGTATCAGGCGAACGTAGAAAGCCGAAGCCATCCTGAAGTACTTCCAGCGTACCTTCGCCGTAAATACTTTCACCTTTTTTTGCTTGGTTTTTGAGTAACGCGAAAATCAACTCCTGCTTACGCAGGCGATTCGCGCCTTCAATTTCGTTGGCTATCGCCATTTCCACCAAGTCGGTGATTTGGTGGTTTTTTAACTCCGATAAGTGCATAGACTTTCGCTAACCGCTAGGAGGAATGAAAAATAAACAGGAAGGGATAAAGTAAAGAAGGGAAACCAAACCGGCCGATTATTTAGCGCTTGCCGCGACATATTTAAGAAAATAAAAGTTGCGGCCGGTTGACTGTGGCTAGAATAATCGCTTCACAAATTGCTGTCAATGAAAGCTGCAAGTTGTGACTTGGATAGCGCACCAACTTTCGTGGCTTCCACATTGCCATTCTTGAATAGCATTAAAGTGGGAATGCCGCGCACGCCATATTTGACGGGCACATCGGTGTTTTTGTCGGTATCCATTTTGACGATTTTTAGCTTGCCACCGTATTCTTTGGCGACTTCATCCAAAATTGGGGCAATCATCTTGCAGGGTCCGCACCAGTCTGCCCAGTAGTCTACTAATACAGGGGTTTGTGATTGCAGTACTTCCTGCTCAAAGCTTGCATCAGTGACCTGATTGATATTGGCACTCATGATGTTCTCAGATTAGGGATAAGGGGTAATAAACGCAGGGACAGTGTAACGCGCGTTTTGGTCGGGTATGGTAACCACGACCGGTGAAAAAAATCAATATGGCACATGAAACATGGGAAATGGATTTCAATCAACAAGATGACAGTGACGCTTTTGTGTTTGCTGTTTCTGTTAGAATAATAGCCTGTTTTAGCGTCTATGTTGGCTCCAATTCGAAGTTGAAAGTACATTTATGACCTACGTTGTTACCGAATCCTGTATCAAATGCAAATACACCGACTGCGTCGAAGTGTGTCCGGTAGATTGCTTTCGTGAAGGGCCTAACTTCCTGGTAATTGATCCGGACGAGTGTATTGATTGCACTTTGTGTGTGGCGGAATGTCCGGTCGAAGCGATTTATGCTGAGGACGATGTTCCCGAAAATCAACGATTTTTCATTTCGCTGAATGCCGATCTGTCGAAGCAATGGAAGCCCATTGTCGAACGCAAGGATGCTCCTGCCGACGCAGATGAGTTTGCGAAAGTTAAATCCAAATTAGATATGTTGGAGCGCTAGGCAACACTTTCCTATGCTGCCAGCGGTTGGTTATCACCAGAGAATTAAGCTCTCTCCTACTGCATTAATCGATGGGGCTGCCGAGGAAATTGCTCGGCACTTCATCGATAAGCTTCCCGATCTATCCTCGCTGATTGTTCTACTGCCAACTGTTCAGGCGGCAGTCGGTTTTAAGCAAGCATTACGACGCGCCGTGGGGTGCGATGTTTTGCTTTTGCCTCGCATCCTTACCTTAGCTAGCTTTGCCGAGACAGGCTTTTTCGAACGCCCTATTGCGCCGCCCAGTTTGCGCTTGGTGCAACTTTACACAGCATTGAGGGCACGGGATTGGTTTGATACGGCTAGTCTTTGGCGCATGAGCGCCGAACTTGCGCAGCTTTTTGATGAGCTGACTCTTGCTCAGCGGGATTTGCCGGATAGCATCGAGGAGTTTGTTTTCCTCCTTGAAAAAAGCTATCAGGCCAAAGCAGATGCGGCAATGCGTTTCGAGGCACGCCTTGCGCATGAGATGTGGTATGCATTCAACCGTGCGGAAGCACTTGATCCTGAAAGCCCGCTTACCGCGGCGGCGGCTTATGAGTTGCAATTGGCATTTTTGGCGAAGAATGCTCGTGATCCATTATGTGTCATTGGTGTTGATTACCTTGCTCCCATAGAGGCGGTTTTCCTCCGTAAATACGCCGAACGGCAACTGGTGTTAGAAATAAGCGCTGACTGCGTTTCCTCTGATTCCTTAACGTCCTGTCTGAGTACTGCATGGGCTGGAGGCGGTAACGGCGAGGAACAACTCCGAAGCCGAGCGAAATCATTTGCACAACGGCATCCAAATTTTCTTTTAGCCACGCGTCTTAATCTCTACGCGGCCCTGCATTTGGAGGACGAAGCAACTGCTGCCGCTGCGCAAATTCGAACGTGGTTAATAGAGGGTAAGCGAAATATTGCATTAGTAGCTGCCGATCGATTAGCGGTGAGGCGAGTAAGGGCATTGCTGGAACGAGACAGCATTCTGCTAACCGACGAGTCGGGCTGGACCATGTCAACTACTTCCGCTAGTACGATAATCATGCGGTTATTAGAAACGCTCGGCGATGGTTTTTATCATCGAGATGTGCTGGATCTCGTTAAATCACCGTTCTTTGCCACCGATTGGTTGCCAGAGCGGCGCAAGCGAGCAGTGCACCAACTGGAACGATGGATGCACGAGCACAATATCGTTGCAGGGTTAGATCGGTACCGAGCGTTGGCTTCTCGATATGCGCCACATGGTGACGAAGAAGAAATAGTTAATCGCCTTGGGCACGCTAGCGGGAAACTCAAAGTTGGAGCGCTAACGCTAGCTAATTGGATTGAACGCCTACTAGAAGCGCTCACGGAGTTGGGCGCAATGTCGGGGCTAGAAGGTGATGCTGCTGGACGGCAGCTTTTAAAGTTACTTGCACAGCGCAGCCAAGAGCTCACCGGTAATATGGAGCGCATAGGTTTTCAGGAATGGCGGCGTTGGTTAAATGTGGAGCTGGAGGCGGCTGTATTTCGTGATGACACGATCATTAGTCCGGTGATCATTACCAGCTTATCCGCAACACGGTTGCGGCAGTTCGACGCTGTTGTTCTGGTTGGTGCCGATGCTGCTCACCTTAACCCAAGAGCCGGAAAATTTCGGCTGCTCAATCAAGCGGTGCGCCGCGACTTGATGCTTCCAAGCACGACAGAAGCTGCATTGCAACTGCAAGAAGATTTGATAAATTTAATTGCACGTAGCGGCTCTGTACTTATGACGTGGCAGGCGAGCAAAGATGGCGAGCACAACGCGATGAGTCCGTGGCTTGCTCGCTTGGAAACTTTTCACACAATTGCATACGACAAAAGTTTGTTAGTTCACTCGCCAGCGATCAGAACCGGCGCGCAAGCGAAATCAAATCTTCGATCCCCCCCCCCTGCACCGACGGTGCCAATTTGCTTGTTACCACGGAAAATTTCCGCGAGCGGTTATGGCAGCCTAATGGCATGTCCGTATCAGTTTTTTGGTCGCTATGTTTTAGCGCTAAATACGCAGGGTGAAGTTGCCGAGGAAATGGAAAAGCGCGATTACGGCGAGCTCGTTCATGAAGTGCTTGCCCGTTTCCACGAGCAGTATCCTTCTGTTTCAGCATTGACTGAAGATGAAGCGGAGGTCTTACTACGCCGTGTTACCAATGAAGTGTTCAAGCAACAAATTGATAATGATTACGCGAGCGTTGCTTGGAAATTCAGATGGGAAAAGCGGATATCAGCCTATCTTTCATGGCATCGCCAATGGGAGGCAGAGGGATGGTTATTCGACGCTGCAGAGAAAAAAGTCGAACGATCATTTGCTCTTGATGAGAGCGGCGAAGTGATCTTGCAAGGACGCCTTGATCGTATAGATCGCAACGTCGAAGGCAGTCGATTCGCTGTATTAGATTACAAAACCCAAAAACGAAAGCTGCTCGTCGATAAATTGGTCCAACCTGGCGAGGACGTTCAGCTCGCGGTATATGCGCTACTGCTTGGTGAGAGCACTGCCGCTGCCGCATATGTGAGTTTGGATGACGACAAGGTGACTGCTGTAACGGTGGGCGAATCGTTGCCGGCGCTTGCCGCAGAAGCGGGAGATCGTCTAAACAAATTATTTAATAACATGGCAAAAGGCGAAGTTCTGCCCGCAAATGGTGCTCCCAGCACTTGCCGATACTGCGAAATGCGCGGCTTATGCCGGCTTGATTACTGGGAGTTATGACACCACAAGAGATCCAATCAGCCCTCGATCCGCATGCAAGTGTGGTGGTGGAGGCATGCGCTGGTAGCGGCAAGACTTGGCTACTTGTGTCGCGCATTATTCGATTGCTGCTCGAGGGCGCCAAACCTTCTGAGATTCTCGCTATTACGTTCACTCGTAAGGCTGCGGAGGAAATGCGCGCTCGCCTTACGGAGTGGTTGAATTATCTAACGGAAGCAACGGACGAAGAGGTTTATGGTTTTTTGCGTGAGCGAGGTATCGCGCATAAAGATATCGATCACGTTTTACCTAATGCACGCGGGTTGCTGGAAGTCTTCTTGCTCGCCGAACCACCAATCACGATGACCACCTTCCACGGTTGGTTCGCCCAGATTACGCATGCTGCACCACTCGATGCTAAATCTGGCGCCGACTTCACTTTGATGGAAAGTACTCGGTTGCTGATGAAGGAGGCGTGGCAGAGTTTTGTGCAAGCGGGGCACACCGAACCTTCCAGTCCGGCGATGCAATCGTTAACAGCGCTTTTTGCCGACTATGAGCTATTTAGTACTCGCAAGTTATTGGAAAATTTTGTTGAGGGCCGGAGCGATTGGTGGGCATACGTTCATGGACAAGCAGATCCAGTTGGTTACGCACTAAAAAAATTGGCGCAACAACTGGCGATTGATCCCAGCAGCGATCCAGTATCCGACTTGAGTAGTAGCACTTTATTTCGGACGCATCTTACGAATCTGATCACGGCCTTGGCCGCAGGAACGGACGCATCGAAGGCGGTTGGCGCAACTATCGAGCAAGCATTATTCGGTAATGATGCTCAGAAACTTTTGGAGACGCTGAGCACGGAGCTGTTTATCCAAAAAGGGACGCCGGTCAAGCGGCTGCGCGATGCGATGGAAAAGCGTGGCGGCGCCAGTTGGGAGAGCTATCAATTCGTAATAGACAAATTGCTGACCGTGAAAGAGGCGTTAGTTCACCATGAAATCTACAGGCTGAATCAGCACAGTCTTACTGCCGGCGTCGCATTACTTAATCATTTCCAAGAACTTAAAGCCTCACGGCACGCAGCCGATTTCGGTGATCTTGAATGGGCTGCTTTCCATTTGTTAAATCACTCTGGTGCAGCGGAATCCATCCAATACAAATTGGACTGCCGCTACAAGCATATTTTGTTGGATGAGTTTCAAGACACCAATCCGCTCCAATGGCTGACTCTTAAATCCTGGTTGGATGCGACTATCGGCGCAGGCAATCCACCAACGGTGTTTCTGGTGGGTGACCCGAAGCAATCCATTTATCGTTTTCGTAAAGCTGATGCGCGCCTTTTTGATACTGCGGCAGCCTATCTAATTACGCATTTACATGCGGCCAAATTCAAGGCTGACGTATCTAGGCGATGTTCTCCGGCGGTGTTAGAAGCAGTGAATCGCGTGTTTGATGGCCGAGATCATTTTTCTAAGCATACTTCGCATCAGCAAGCGCTACCCGGTGCAGTGCGCGTATTGCCGTTGCTGACGAATGAATTTTTGCCTTCCACATCAGAAGAGTTGGCGATGCGTGATCCAATGCGACAGCCGTTGCCACCTGAGCCACCTACTTCGCGTGATTTGGAAGCATCGCAAATTGCCGATACGATTTTGGAGCTTGTGGGAAGCGTCGAGGTTCTCGATCGAAGTGGTGTGCGTCGGCCAGCAGAGTATCGTGACTTCTTGTTATTGAAGCGCGCTCGTACCGAATTAGAGAAATACGAAACAGCGTTACGTCGAGCGCATATTCCATATATCAGCGCACGGCGAGGTAGTTTACTGGACACATTGGAAGCAATGGATATAACCGCGTTATTAGAATTTCTCATTGCACCAACCCACGATCTTAAGCTTGCTCATGCGTTGCGTTCCCCGATATTCGAATGCAATGATGAAGATTTATGTTCAATTGCAATGATCGACGGTGCGAGTTGGTGGGAACGATTGATAACGCTTGTGCAAACAGCTAATGCCTCATCTGTATTGCAACGCGCCCATCAATTACTGATGGATTGGTTGGAGGTAGTGGATCGCCTACCGGTACATGATTTGTTAGACCGCATCTTTCATCAAGCCGATGTGGAAAATCGATATCAAGCGGCCGCACCGATTCATCTGCGTGCAGCAGTGCAGGCGAATCTACATGCACTGATGGCGTTGGCGCTTGTTACAGATAGTGGCCGTTATCCGAGTTTGCCGCGCTTCCTTTATGAACTGGCGGATTTTCGCCGCGGAGCAGAAGACGAAGCGCCGGATGAAGGCACGTTAGCTGTTACCGATAATGCTGTTCGCATTATGACCATTCATGGTGCTAAAGGATTGGAGGCGCCAATTGTGATTCTCGCAGATGCGAATGCGACAGCCAAACGTGGCGAATCTTATGCCGTGCTTTCGAATTGGCCTGTAGATGCGGAGGCTCCTCGCCACTTTTCGTTATTTTCTACCGCCCAAGCGCATGGGAAAGCAAGACAAGCTTTATTCGATGATGAAAATATAATCGATGAACGCGAGACTTGGAATTTGCTTTATGTGGCGATGACGCGTGCCAAACAATTGCTGATTGTCAGCGGTTCCGAGAATTCACGTGGGGGAGGATGGTATCAGTCTGTTGCTGCCGCCGTCGAAGGTGTTACGGAAAGCTTACCGGAAGTAACAAACGTAACGCGCGACTCCAAAGCGGAGATTGTTTCTCACATGGCGCCTACTATGCCGGTACCGTCAATTGGTGTTCGTCACACCCGCGTGGAAACAGAAGAAACCGTTTTCGGTGTGCATTTTCATTCGATGCTGGAACTTCTCACGCTGACTAACTCAAGGGTTGATTCGATCGATATTCGCAACCGGTTACGATTACCTACTCCATTATTCGACGAGTTGTATGACCTTGCTCGCAATGTTATTGAAAATCCTTTGCTGCGTCGTTTCTACGATCCTGCGCATTATCGACGTGCTTTCAATGAAGTTGAGTATGTTGGCCGTAATGGTGAAGTGCGGCGAATTGATCGGCTAGTTGAATTCGAAGATTGTGTCTGGATTCTTGACTACAAAAGCGGTACGCATACGCAAGAAAATTACAAGACACAGCTCAACGAGTATCGTCGTGCAATGCGTGACTTATATCCTGCGAAAATGGTTCATTGCGGTTTGATTTTTAAAGATGGTCGTCTTGACGAAGTGTTTGAAACTTAGAAGTCACTGAGCCCGGACTTTAATCTTAAAAATCTTTTAACTAAAAAGAGAGCTATAAAAAAATAAGAGGTTTTCAGCAAATTTATCTTGGGTGTTAATCAGCCCTATCCTTATGATCAAATCGCTCGCGTTGGCGGCTTAGCCAGCTTTTAGATAGAATCCGAAGCCTTTCCCCTCGAATAACTTTTCCATCAGGAGACAAATCATGGAACATACTCTGCCCCCGTTGCCTTACCCAATGGAAGCCCTCCAACCGCATATCTCTAAAGAGACGCTGGAGTATCACTATGGCAAACACCATCAAACCTATGTGACCAACCTTAATAACCTTATTAAAGGTACTGAGTTCGAGAATTTGTCTTTAGAAGACATTGTGAAACGCTCCGCAGGTGGTATTTTCAATAACGCTGCGCAAGTTTGGAACCATACTTTCTATTGGAATAGCTTATCGCCACAAGGCGGAGGCGCGCCGAGCGGTGCACTTGGCGAAGCGATTAACAAAAAATGGGGCTCATTCGATGAGTTTAAAAAAGCGTTTTCGCAAACGGCAATAACGACGTTTGGTTCCGGTTGGGCTTGGCTTGTGAAAAAAGCTGACGGATCGCTTGATTTGGTGAGCACCGGAAACGCCGCAACACCTTTGACTACCGACGCCAAACCTTTGTTGACCTGCGATGTTTGGGAGCATGCCTATTACATCGACTATCGCAATGCGCGGCCTAAGTATGTCGAGTCGTTTTGGAATTTGGTTAACTGGGATTTTGCAGCGAAGAATTTTGCTTAATGCTGTTGGCTAGTCTTCGATAAGTGGTAGGGGCTTTAGATTTATATTTGTATCTTGAGATTATTTCGGTAGCCCCTGCACTTTATCGCCAGCTTTAATCCCGTGTTGAGAAAACCACCCGCTGTTCATCTCGAGCGCATAGCCAGCAGGACCCGAGGAGTTATGAGTAGTCTCATCGAGTGGTTTCATTTCGGCAATGTTGAGAATGGCACCGCTTTTATCGATAAAAGCAACTGACAGCGGCAACAGTGTGTTTCTCATCCACATTCCATGAATGTCATTGGTGTCGAAAATGAATAACATGCCGCTATTTTTATCGAGCTGAGTGCGTCGCATTAATCCTTTAGCGCGAGACTCAGGCGTTGCCACCACTTCTGCTTTGATAACGTGCATACCGATTTGCAAGCTAGTTTGGGGCATTGGTTCGGCTTGTAAGGAGATCAAGAAAAAAACGATCAATATTCCTGCGAACCAAAGTTTGATATGTCGTAGAAACATTATTAAATCCTTCGGAAATTTTTATAGCATGTTGTCGTGGCCAGCTTAGCCATGCATTTCTTAGAATAACTTATTTATTAGCGAGAGTTACCGATGTTTCGTTTTGTTATCCCATTGGCTCTTGCCGCATCCTCGTTGTTTGGCTGTCAGTCGATTTCACCCCAACCACCGTCTGTAGTAACGAAGTCTGCTGTGATTGCGCCGGTTGAATTACCCAAACCGATAATTAAAGCGCCGCCCAAAATCGCGCTTGCGCTAGGTGGCGGTGCGGCACGTGGATTTTCCCATATTGGCGTGATCAAAGCTTTGGAAGCACAAGGAATTTATCCGGATATCATCGTTGGCACCAGTGCAGGTAGCGTAGTCGGTGCGCTTTATGCAGGCGGATTTAATGGTTTTGAATTACAGAAATTAGCAATTCAATTGGATGAATCAGCCCTTAGTGATTGGTCATTGCCTGACCGCGGTTTTTTTAAAGGCGAGGGGCTGCAAAACTTTATTAATCGTACCCTTTCGAAGCGTCCTATTGAGAAATTGAAGCGGCCATTTGCAGCGATTGCGACGGATTTACAATCGGGCGAAATGGTTGCTTTTCGTCGCGGCGACACGGGAATCGCCGTGCGGGCATCGGCTAGTGTGCCGGGCGTATTTCATCCGGTTTCAATCAATGGGCGCGACTATGTGGACAGCGGGCTTACTAGTCCAGTGCCGGTAAAAACTGCGCGGGCAATGGGCGCAGATATTGTTATTGCGGTCGATATTTCTGCGCGCCCGCAATTCGGCAAGACGGCAGGCTCATTGGATGTGTTATTGCAAACATTTTGCATTATGGTGCAATCAATTTCTGCTTATGAATTGCCTGGAGCAGATGTGGTCTTACGTCCTGATAATGGCCCTATGGCCGCAGCCGATTTTCAGTCGCGTCATTTGGCGATTCTTGAAGGCGAGCGGCAGGTCGCAGAGAAATTGCCGCGAATCCGAGAGAAAATTGCGCAATTTATGGCGCGGTAATTAATTCTAAATCGTTTTAGCGAGCATCGTTTTCAACAAAGGCGCCGGCAGCCCATTCGGCAATCATGTAAAGAATATTGTCCACTTCGCCAATGGCTGGCGTGATATTGAACAAAAGTGCTGGGTGGCGGAGTTGTATACCCGCAATGAGCTTTGGTAAATCTTCTTTGAGGTGCCCGCCTTGTGCCATAAACAGTGGGACCAAGGTGATGCGTACGATACCTTTCGCAGCAAAGTCGTCAATCGCTTTTTCGAGGCTGGGCTTCATTATCTCCAAAAACGCCAAAGTGACCAAAGCGTCTGGAAGTTTGTGGGCGATTTGGTCGCGAATTCGCATGAACGGCTCAGCCCATTGCGGATCACGGGCACCATGAGCAAATAGAATCAGCGCGTGATCAGTTGTGCTCATCTCTAATGTTTGCCGGTACTGCCAAATCCGCCAGTACCACGTTCGCTTTCTTCAAAGTCATCGACAACCCTGAGGTCGACTTGCACAACTGGCACTACAACCATTTGTGCGATCCGTTCCATGGGATTTAGTATGAAGGGCGCTTGGCCTCGATTCCAAAGCGAAATAAAAATTTGGCCTTGATAATCCGAATCGATCAGCCCCACAAGATTACCAAGGACAATGCCGTGCTTATGGCCAAGTCCCGAGCGAGGAAGGATCATTGCGGCAAGACCTGGATCTTCCAAGTGAATGGCAATACCAGTCGGAATGAGATGCGTGTCTCCTGGTTCAACCGTAATGGGGGCACTAATGCACGCGCGCAAATCAAGACCGGCAGCACCCTCGGTGGCATAACTGGGTAGTTGTGGGCGAATTCGCTCGTCAAGAACTTTGATATCTAGTTTTGGCATGTTGTTCTGCTCTCTAAAAATATTTGGAATGGAAAATTTCCCAGCGGGCGACCTTTGTAAAAACAACGACTACTTTGGATTCGTAGTTTTCACGGTTTTTGCGTTGAGTAGTCTAGCAATATGATTTATTAGCGCTCGAGCTTGCGAAAGTTTTGGCCCCGGCGGCAATTGATGAATGCCAGCATCATCAATAAGTACCAACGCGCTATCATCAAATCCCATCGTATTTTGCACAAGATTAGCCGCAATTAGAGGGATGTTTTTCTTCTTTCGTTTCGCTTCAGCGTATTCCAACAGATTCTCGCTTTCGGCTGCAAAACCCACACAGAATGGGCCATTGGGCAAGGAGGCAATGCGAGCGAGGATGTCACAAGTCGGTTTGAGTTCTATGCTAAGCAGGCCGTTTCCTTTTTTAATCTTTTTGTCTATGGGCGCCGCAGGCGTGTAATCGGCTACCGCTGCTACTCCAATGAAAATCTCAGTGCCGGGTAATTCTTGTTCAACGGCAGCAAGCATTTCGGCGGCGCTTGTGACGTTGATGCGCTTTACTCCATTGGGTATAGCAAGCGCGGTGGGGCCCGAAATCAGCGTAACTTCAGCACCCGCTTCTACGGCTGCTTGCGCGACAGCGTATCCCATTTTGCCGGAACTAGAATTGGTTATTCCCCGCACGGTATCTATTGCTTCAAATGTAGGTCCGGCAGTTACAATTATTTTTTTATTGGGAAGCGCTTTTGATTGGAAAAATATTTGGACCGCATCGAATAATGCTTGGGGTGCGAGCATGCGGCCGTCACCGATTTCCCCGCAGGCTTGATCGCCGCTATCCGGACCGAGGATAATAATGCCGTCTTTCCGTAATTGCGTAACATTACGTTGCGTTGCCGCGTTTTCCCACATTTGCCGATTCATTGCCGGCGCTACGATTAGCGGGCAATCTCGAGCTAAACAAAGAGTGGAAAGCAAGTCATTTGCTAAACCCTGAGCGAGTTTGGCAAGGAAGTCGGCGCTGGCAGGCGCCACTATTACTACATCAGCAATTCGGCTCAACTCGATATGCGCCATGCTATTGGGGACACGGTTGTCCCATTGATCCGTGAAGATCGGTTTCCCCGAGAGAGCTTGAAATGTTACCGCCGTAACGAAATGCGTGGCGGCCTCAGTCATTGCGACCTGAACATCAATGCCAGCCTTGACGAATAAGCGTGTTAGCTCAGCGGCTTTATAAGCAGCTATTCCGCCGGTAATGCCGAGAAGAACACGCTTTGGTGTGGTTTGAGTCATAATGTCGGTCATTTTACGCTAACGGTTGATGAAGCACCTTTAAAAATAAATAATGGTGTTGGCGTATTTTAAGTGGGGAGTCTTGGGTGTTCTACGCTTTAAGATTCTGAAATAGTTTGTTTTTTAAAAAATAATTTAAAAATGGCAATTACCGATTGGCCGGCCGATGACAGGCCGCGAGAAAAATTACTTTTAAAGGGGCCTTGCGCACTTTCTGATGCCGAGTTGTTGGCGATTTTCCTGCGTATAGGTGTGGCAGGGAAGAGCGCAGTCGATCTGGCGCGAGAGCTGCTTTCCAAGTTTGGTTCACTATCGAATCTCTTTGCTGCTGGTGAAAAGGAATTCTGCGAGGTGCTTGGTTTGGGGCCTGCGAAATTCGCCCAGATGAAAGCGGTATTGGAGATGGCGCGGCGCGGCTTACAGGAAGAGCTTGTTACAGGTGATGTATTGTCGTCACCTAAAGTAGTGCGGGATTTTCTGAGGCTTTTGCTTCATGGCCGTGAGGAAGAGATATTCGTCGTGATTTTTGTTGATGCCCAAAATCGGGTGATCGCGTCTGAAGAATTATTTCGCGGCACACTTACTCAGGCAAGTGTTTATCCGCGCGAAGTTATAAAGCGGGCATTACACTTTAATGCCGCCTCGGTAATTTTTGCGCATAATCATCCCTCTGGTCTGGCCAAACCAAGTCATGCTGATGAATCACTGACTGAGATTTTGAAGCGAGCGCTGATGCTGGTTGATATGAAGGTGCTGGATCATTTTATCGTTGCTGGTTCGGCGATTATGTCGTTTGCCGAACAAGGGCTTCTTTAAGAGCATCATGAATTTAACTGAATTCACCTCTTGAGACATTCCTCCGGTTCGTGGCATAATCCGCGTCTTTGCAAGATATCCGAGGACAACATCATGGCGCGCGAATGCCAAATCACCGGTAAAAAGCCGATGACCGGGAACAACGTATCCCACGCCAACAACAAGACGAAACGCCGGTTTCTGCCAAATTTGCAGTACCGCCGCTTTTGGGTTGAAAGCGAAAATCGTTGGATTAGCCTGCGCATTTCGAATGCCGCGCTTCGTACGATCGATAAAAATGGTATTGATGCCGTACTTGCCGACTTGCGTGCTCGTGGCGAGCGTATTTAACGGAGATAGTTAGCTATGGCTAGAGAAAAAATTAAGCTTGAATCCAGTGCGGGTACCGGCCATTTTTATACAACTACTAAAAATAAGAAAACTACGCCGGGAAAATTGGAGTTCATGAAATTTGATCCTGTTGCCCGTAAGCATGTTGCTTATAAAGAGACAAAGCTTAAGTAAGGATTGATTATAGATTTAATAAAAAACCCACCATTCGGTGGGTTTTTTATTGGGATAAAAGAGCTGGGTGGGTGCAAGCAAAGTCGTGGGAAAATGGGTGGGAGGGGCTCTCCTCTCAGCGCTTAATGGATCAGTTCTGCTTGGTAACGCGAGTTCGACGCAAGGAACGTGAGTTCTGGATAACTGAACTCATTTCATAAAGATGGTCTGTTAACTTTTAAGGTGAAGATGATGGTGGTGAGCCATGCCACGCAGAGAAGAGTTAACGGACGAGCAATGGGCGATTTTGTCACCCGTAATTCCCGCAAGCCGCCGACGAGCCGATGGGCGAGGTCGGCCAGAAGTGCACGACAATCGCGCGGTTCTTAATGGTGTTTTATGGGTGCTGAGAACGGGCGCTGCCTGGGAGGATTTACCGGATCGATTTCCTTCCTCGTCAACTTGTTTTCGTCGCTTCAGTCGCTGGGTGAAAAACGGCGTGATGCGCCAAATATTGGAAACGCTGGCCCAGCATCTGGAAGCAGCCGGACAAATTAATCTATCAGAATGTTTTATTGACGGCACCTTTGTGGTGGCAAAAAAGGGGCGCGCAAGTGGGGAAAACCAAGCGGGGCAAGGGTACGAAGCTCATGGTTATTGCTGACGCTCATGGTCTTCCACTCGGCGTCCACACGGTTTCTGCTGCTCCACATGAAATCACCCTTGTCGAAGCTGCCCTCCATGAGACCGTCACGGTGGGACGACCCCGAAAGCTTATCGGGGATCGTGCCTACGACAGTGATCCGCTCGATCAGAAGCTTGCTGAACAAGGTGTCGAGTTGATTGCGCCGCATAAGTGCAATGGCCGAAAACCGGCAACGCAAGATGGTCGAGTGCTTCGCCGATACAGGCGACGATGGAAAATAGAAAAGCTGTTTGCCTGGATGAACAAATTCAAGCGAGTCATGACTTGCTGGGATCGTTGTGCTGAGCGATTTACCGCTTTTGTTCATCTGGCTTTCTCTATGATCCTGCTGCGCAGGTATTTATGAAATGAGTTCGAAGTGATCGGAATCAAAAGAAGGAAAGCGCCTCACAACCCTCGTGAGATTTGTGTAACGGGTACAATCAGCAAACACGAGGACAAGGCGCGTATGGATAGTTAGTGACGCTATTTTGTCTTGTGGATGATTTCTGCAAGATTTTTGAGCCCGCGTGGGCCGAGCGGCTGATCCATCATGGGCAACGCAAGCAGCGACGCGCAACGAGTATTAGCCTATCGAAATAATGACCTTGGTGATCTTTTGTTTCATCAAACACGCTCTCGGCAATTCAGTGCGTTCTATCTGACTTACGTCCATGCGTTTCTACGCGGGGAGTTTCCGCACTTACCCAGCTATCAACGATGTGTCGTACTGCTACCTCGGTGCGCAGTGGCGCTGGCGCATTGTTCGAATCGCTCAAAGGCCAATGCAGCGGCGTTTCTATTGTGAATTCAACGCCGTTGGCTGCCTTCGATAACTTGCGGATCCGTTATCACCGCGTCTTTGCCGGTTATGCCGCGCGGCAAAAACTCGACCGGCTGGTTCTACGGTTTTAAGCTGCATGTGGTGATCAACCATTGCGGCGAACTTCTTAATGCGAAGGTAACGTCGATGATCGCAAGCCGGTACCGGATTTGTGCGGCGGCCTATTCGGCAAACTCTATGGCGACAAACGCTATACCGCTGGGGGGGGGGGGGCTGACAACTTTCTTGCAAGAACAGGGCGTTGCGCTTTTACCAACGTGAAGAAAAACATGAAACCGATCGCGCGCGCACCGTTCAATCTTGCCTTATTGCATCAGCGCGGACTTATCGAAACGGTGTTCGATGAACTGAAAAATCTTTGCCCAATCGAACATACACGCCATTGATCCGCCTTTAGCTTTACTGTTAATTTGTTAGGCGGGTTAATTGCCTACTGTTTAATGCCGAATAAACCCCGCTTGCCCTTAACCGTTGCTCATCGTCTTGCAGCAACGGCGACCCTTATCCAGAACTGAGGTTAAGGAAGGGGGAGGCTGAAGGGATGATCATTCTGCCCTGACCGACCAAGTGTTAGCGCACATCGATTAAGGAGGCCGCTGCCCCTCCAATGATGTAACCGATTTTTTTGCCGGCTCGACGAATTTGTCAGCCGCCCGGAAATCTAGCGGCAACTAATCAAATCAACCGGAATCGCCAACGCAATCGTCCGTTTGGCCGCTGTGTAAGCGAAACGATAGCCATCCTGGTGTTATTTCACTTTTCTCATTTCCGCAGTTTCAAACATTTCTACTGGGTTTGCCTAAAACCGTATGGCTGCATGGATTTTCCAGAATTGCGATCATGTTACCGATTAGTGGAGTGGATTTGGTTTCGCCTTGACTTGCGCTCTACGCATTTCTGCTTACCCATTTGGGAAAATCCACCGGCATCGCCTTCATCGACTTAACCAATTTGGAAATCTGCGATCCCCATGGCATTCATTCCCATCGCTTGTTCCGAAATATTGTCCGGGGCGGTAAAATTTTCACTAGATGGTTTTTCGGTTTTGACGTCTCTTTGATTATTAATGACCGACGCGAATTGTTGGCGGTGAAATTCACTACTAGCAATACCGATGATCGGCAATCTGTGCCTAAGGGTTTGACTGGCCAACTGTTCGGCGATAAGGGCTACATTTCCCAATCGTTGTTAAATCAACTCTGTCAGTAAACCTTGCAACTAGTCACGTGGATCAACAAGAACATCAAAAATAAGTTGATGTTCCTATTGGAAGCAATTCTATCGCGCAAGCGGCGCATCATTAGAATCGGTCCGCTACATCTTGAAAAGCCGGTGCCACATCGAACATTCGCGAGACTGGAGTCATGCCAATTTCGTCGCCCACCTAGTTGCCATACCCCCGCTGCCAACTCATCCATCATTAAAGCTCAGACGAAATGAGATTCAGTCGGTTTCGTTACGTCGAACTCGCGCTTGGTAGGAGTGACAATAAAAAAGCCCGCTTGAGCGGGCTTTTTTATTGTCAAAGTGCGATGTTTAACTATAGCTTCGTAATTGCCTAGAAAATTTTTGTAGTGCTTCAATGCCGCTTTCTTCTGCGCGACGACACCAATCTTCTAATTGGCGGACTAACTGTTCCTTGGAGGCGGTTGAGCGACTCCATAAAGCGGCGAGTTCTTGGCGCATGGAATAGATTGTCGAAAGCACTTTGCTGGAGGTAAGGGCAATGTTAAGTGTTGCGCGGTCCGTTTCCGGCAGCTCTGAAACGTCCTTATGTAGCCAATGTTTGACATGTTCCAGTGTCTTAGAGTCTTTTATGCCGGCTAGATTGCCGTGTGCCTTAATGGTCCTTATTTCTGCCGCTGCGGTATCTTTCAGCGATCTGGTAAATGTTGCGAGCACTTCATAGCGATGAGTAATAATTGCTTGTAAGGTTTCCGCATCACAAGTAGTTTTGAAGCGTTTAATCTGAACTTTCGGTGCTACCCGAAGTACTTTAGCAAGCTTGAATGTTTCCAAGGTGCGGATGTAAAGCCAGCCAATATCAAATTCATACCATTTATTAGATAACTTGGCTGATGTGCCGTAAGCATGGTGGTTATTATGTAGTTCCTCACCTCCAATAATTATTCCCCACGGCATGATGTTTCTCGAGGCATCCTCCGACGCGAAGGTGCGGTAACCCCAATAATGACCGATCCCATTGATAATCCCGGCTGCGGTGATCGGGATCCATAGCATTTGTACTGCCCAGATGCTTGCGCCAATTGGGCCGAATAGCATCAAATTAACAAATAGCATGAGCCCCACGCCGTGCCAGCTGAATTTAGTGTAAACGTTCTGCTCAACCCAATCATTGGGTGTGCCGTGGCTATATTTGGCAAGAGTTTCTTGATTTTTGGCTTCTTTGCGATATAACTCGCTACCTTCTAACAGAAGTTTCTTAAGGCCGTAAACCTGAGGGCTATGCGGATCATCCACGGTTTCACATTTTGCGTGATGTTTGCGGTGAATCGCGACCCATTCCTTGGTAACCATTCCGGTAGTAAGCCAAAGCCAGAAGCGGAAAAAATGGCTAACAATGGGATGTAATTCCAAGCCGCGGTGAGCTTGATGGCGATGAAGATATATGGTGACTGCCGCAATGGTAACGTGCGTTACCCCTAAGGCCACAATAATATAACCCCACCAGGGGAGGTCAAGAAGACCAGTAAGCATTCGTGAGTCCTTGAATGAATTAAAAAATGGACGCGTTTAGTATACGCGAAGAAATAATGGGTGACGCAAGTTTAATTAAGGCGGATTTTACGGCTATTTCCATAGTTATCAAGAGTTGAATTGCTTTGTTGTGACGTATTCTTTTTAAAAAGTATTTTAGACGGCTATTTCGTAAGAATTTTTTGTTTGTTGGCTACCTAGTGGTCATTGAATCATTTCTCGATCTGGCAGACAATGATGGCCAGCGAATTGCTTCAACAATCACTGGTATTTATGGCCCTCCGACTTACTGTTCCAGCCAGCGTATCCAGCCCCAACCCACGCCCGGAAACACGACCTAAACAATTAGAGGAGTGGCTCAGTAGCCTGCCTCTAATTAAGCTTTTCGAGTCTGCCCGAACTGTATGCGACGAATTAGCGCGGTTGAATCGCTCACATTTAGAGGCGGATGAGCGGCTGAAGTTGCTGGAAATTTACCAACCAATTTTGCAGCAATTACGAGGGGAAATTGCTGAAGACTACAATAAAGCACCCTTGCCGTTGCCGGGGACAAGTCGCCAGGCGGTGAATTTAGCTCGTGAATTGCTGATAGAAGAAGCTTACGGCTATAAGCTTGCGCTACTCGAAAAAACCAGCAAATTGATGCTTTTTGGTGCTCGTAAGCAATTAGTGCCGCTAATCGAACAGATAATGCGAACGCTATCTAATTCTCTTACGCTTTCCTACCAGTCCTATCTTCCTACGCCTGCGGGCGTATGGCATGAGATGCACGAACTCTACCGGTATGCTTCCCACCAAAAGTTGGTTGGAGAAGAAGAGGGTGGTAAAAATGAATCTCTAATCGACAGTATTTATAAGCACGCGGTGCTTATGGCTCTCACCGATCCCTACCGGTTATCCCGTGCTGAATTAGCAGAAGTTATGCATGTAGCGCTACAAATAGCACCACTTACCGAACTGCATTTAAATGAGGTGCCGAATGCGCAACAACTATTCGTTGTGCTACCGGATAGCGATAAACCTCCCAAGCGAGCGTTGCAATATGGGATGGACTGGGAACCGCGCGGCGGTGAGTGGGCTGTTGGAACGACCCTTGTAGTTCGTCGGCTTTCAGAGGCCATTGGTCAGGGTGATAAAAAGCCTAGCCAGCAACGCGCTAACGACGGGTTCCACGCGATTTCACCTGAGGTATTGCGGCGGTTAATGGAATGTTGGGGGGCGCCTTCCAAGCGGGTATTTCGACGACAGGCGGGGCAAGTCACGACTGTGCAAGTTTGTACCGGCATCAGCCGCGTTTGCAAAATATTAGACGGCGTGGACCTGGCGAATGTTAGCCAAATTAGTTCTACGCCTGATTCATTGCAAGAATGGGATGTAATCAACCAAAGCGCCGGTGGTCTTAAATTGCGCGGCACGCCTATGGCTGACACAGCGATTAACGTTGGAGATGTCGTTGCTGTGCAGTATCGCGGAGTGCCTACATTTTCGATCGGTGTTGTTCGTTGGGCGCAGACCTTTGAAGACTCCAGTGTGGAGTTGGGCGTGCAAATGCTGGCGCCGAGAGCGGAGGCAGCAACCTTGGCTCCTACTATAGGTAATCATCATCCAAAAAGTGCACTACTATTGCCGGAGATTTCCGCCTTGCAGCAACCAGCCTTTGTTATTGCCCAGCCTGGCAATTATCAGCTGCATCGGGAGTTTGCATTAACGCATGGCGGGAAAACCACTACGATTCGGGGTAGTGAGTTAATAGAAAAAACAGTTTATTACGAGCTATTCCGTTTTTTGCCCGCCTAATTTGTCCGCGACATCCGAGGCGGGAGTGGTGAATGTCGACTCCAGGGTAAGCCCCAGGTTTTCTTCCATATTTTCGGAAATTTTTACTATTAAAGCCGCGAGATTTTCATCGCTGGTTGTGATTTGAGCGCCAGCATTCGCTTCGAGAACGAATAGCCGATAAATATCGACAAGGCAAATCTCCTCGGGTCGCTTAACTAAAAAATACTGTTTGGTGGGATTCTTTCTTATTACGCCTGCTTCCAATAGTCGATCTAGTAAATCCTCTAAGCGCTCTAACCCAATCGGAATAGTGTGCCGTAATTGAGACAGGCTGATGCCTTGATTTTCTTCGCATGCAAGGTGCAGTGTGCGTAAGACACGTAACGCGTCGTGGAATCGTTGCCGAGGTGATTCTTGTACGCGCCATGCGCTGCCTCGCCAATACGAAAGCGATGCTGTAATGACTGCGCCGACCAAGATGACTTGCCAAGAGGCATACAGCCATAAAAGAAAAATCGGGAGGCTGGCGAAAGCACCGTATACCAAACCATAAGTGGGCACTGTAACCAAATAAATTGCGAATACCCGTTTCATTAATTCGAACAGGATGGCGGCAATAATGCCACCAATGAGCGCATGATACCGTGGGACAAAACGATTCGGCACAGTGAGATAAAGCAATGAGAAGGCAATGGTGTTCAGCCAGGCTGGAATCATTCTTAATAATTCGCCTGCCACGGGAATGCCGGAAACCCACCCTTTAGAAATGCCGATGAAATAAGAGGTAAGCGAAATACTAATGCCGATGAGTAGTGGGCCTAAGGTAAGCATTGCCCAGTAGATCAAAAAACGATGTACCAACGGGCGTGAATGGCGCGTGCGCCAGATGGTGTTGAATGCGTCGTCAATGGTGAACATCAGCATTAGTGCGGTTACCGCTAACATCAAAATGCCTACCGTAGTTAGTCCGGCTGCATTTTGCGAAAACTGCTCCATATAGTTGCTGATTACTTTGCCGGATATTTCCGGTATGAAATTTTTCAGGATGAAGAATTTCACTTCCACCATAAGTCGCTCGAACGCCGGGAAGGCGGAAATGACGGCGATGACAATGGTCAGTATTGGTACCAAAGCTAATAATGTGGTGAAGGTGAGATTAGCGGCGACTTGCGAGCAGCGATCTTCTTGAAAGCGACGTGCTACAAAACGTATAAATCCGAAAAATCTAATGAGTTTGTCGTACATTTGTTTCTTCAGTTAAATCCATTAGCTGGGCAATTTTTAAAAAATACATTGGCTATTTTGAGAAGGCATACATGAAAGACATTTTGGTTCTTTACTACAGCAATACCGGCGCTGTTCGCGAAATGGCGAATTTGATTGCGCGTGGAGTTGAGCAAATACGGGGAGCGCGAGCGCGGCTACGTACGGTGCCTAAAGTGTCTTCGGTTTGCGAGGCTGTTGAGCCGGATATTCCTTCGATTGGCGCGCCCTATGCTGAACTGAAAGATCTTGAGGACTGCATTGGTTTGGCGCTTGGTTCGCCGACGAGGTTTGGCAATATGTCAGCGTCTCTCAAATATTTTCTCGATGGTACATCCTCTTTATGGTTGAAGGGGACTTTATCCGGCAAGCCAGCCGCGGTATTTACTTCCACGGGGTCATTGCATGGAGGACAAGAAACGACGCTGATGTCGATGATGTTGCCATTATTGCATCATGGCATGTTCATCGTTGGAATACCCTATACCGAGGCTGCCCTTTCTTCGACTACGAGCGGTGGTACGCCGTATGGTGCTACCCACGTCGCTGGGATAACCGATAACCGGCCTATTAGCGAAGAAGAAAAAAAACTATGCCTTGCATTGGGAAAAAGGTTGGCGGAGGCGGCGCTAAAACTGCATGGATAAAAATGTAGTACGAGTAAGCATATTGTTTTAGAGAAAACCAATTTTTGGTTTTTATTATTTTCCCAATCTTTTATTTATTAATAATCTGCGTCCTAACCATTTTTATCATGCCAGCTCAAGTCATCCAATTAATTGCCAGCACTACACTCATTGCGTTAATTTTTCTTTGTCTTTTATGGGAAGCCGTCCTTGCACCAATTCGTCCCGGCGGAACGCTAATGACGATCAAAGCGTTGCCGTTACTGTTGCCACTTCTGGGTATTTTGCGAGGACGCGTCTATACCTATCAATGGTCGTCAATGCTAATACTTTTGTATTTTACCGAAGGTGTGGTTCGGCTATGGTCGGATCAGGGCGTATCAAAATGGCTAGCCGCCGGAGAAGTGGCGCTGTCGTTAATATTCTTTTCAACGGTAATTTATTTTGTGCGAGCTAGAGCGCAAACGCTGCAAAAGCAATGAATGCTTTCAGGATGGGGCTTTAGCTGCCGCCGGGCGAGTGCGAAAGAACTCAAATAGTGCAGGTAGCCCGGGAAGGATAACAAGACCGATAATAACCAAGGAAAGGTTGTCTTTAATAAATGGAATATTACCTAAGAAATATCCCGCATAACTGAGCGAGCCAACCCATAAAGTCGCGCCAAGAATGCTGAATAAAATGAATCGCCGGTAAGGCATTTGCGCCGCACCGGCGACGAATGGGACATAGGTGCGAATGATGGGGAGGTAGCGAGCGATGACGATGGTTTTCCCACCATGGCGTTCATAGAAATCACTCGCTCTTTTAAGGTATGCGCGGTTAAATATTTTTGAGTCCTCGCGCTTGAACAGCTTCATGCCGATAAGCCGGCCCACCCAGTAATTTACGTTGTCGCCTAATAACGCGGCGGCAATCAGCATGGGAACGAGCAAATGAACATCAAGCGCGCCCGTTGCTGCAACCGTTCCGGTAATAAACAATAGTGAATCGCCGGGTAAGAAGGGCGTTACTATCAAGCCGGTTTCACAGAAGATAATGAGAAAAAGTATGGCGTATATGTATACGCCATACTGCACCGCTAATTCAGGTAAGTGCCGATCCAAATGTAGAACAAGTTCGATGAATTGGGAGATAAGGTCCATTTGGAGTCGCCAGCTTTATGAGTCTGTTTATGAATCTGTTGTTGATGCTTCAATTAAGGCATTGCATCCGCAGGTTTCTTCTCAACCTTGATGAAATCCTCCCGCGATACACCTAGCCACATTACCAGCGGGCTTGCTACAAGTACCGATGAGTAGATACCAAACAGAATACCAATCGTCAGTGCCAGCGCGAAATAATGCAGCGTTTCTCCGCCGAAGAAGAGCATCGAAGTCACCATCATTTGCGTACAGCCGTGGGTAATGATCGTGCGAGAAATAGTGCGGGTGATTGCATTGTCGATAATTTGCGGTGTCGTATAACCGCGCAGCTTGCGAAAGTTTTCACGTACGCGGTCAAAAACCACGACTGATTCGTTTACCGAATAGCCAAGCACAGCCAACACGGCCGCCAATACCGATAACGAAAATTCCCATTGGAAGAAAGCGAAGAAACCAAGAATGATTACGACGTCGTGTAAGTTAGCGACGATAGCCGATACAGCGAACCGCCACTCAAAGCGAATAGCCAGATAAACAACGATGCCAAATGCTACAAAAAGCAGTGCTAAGAGGCCATTCCAAACTAGTTCGCTACCCACTTGCGGGCCGACAAATTCCACGCGCTGCAACTTCACGGATGGATCATCCGTTTTCAACCCGGTCATTACTTGTTCGGAAAGTTGCGTGCTGGACAAATCCTTTTTAAGCGGCAGGCGAATTAACACATCTTGAGAGGTGCCAAAGTTTTGCACGCTTACGTCAGTGAAGCCCAGCTTATTTAATGTCGAGCGAATCTTATCCAAATCCGCTGCATGTGTATAACGCGTTTCCATCACCGTTCCACCCGTAAAATCTACGGATAGATGTAATCCTTTATGCCATAGGAAAAACACTGCGAGGATAAAGGTCAGCGCCGATATGATGTTGAATACCAGCGCATGCCGCATGAATGGGATGTCTTTTTTAATCTTAAAGAATTCCATAATCAAAAGCTTTCAGCTAAAAAACGATACGTTATAGGTTGTTCAACTTGTTGCTGGCTCGACTCAAGAAGGCCGACAAACAACAATGAACGGTAGCGAGTGCGAGTATAGGATTTTCCTATCAGCGACTACGCTTTTGCTCCCTTAGGCGTCTTATGCGCATCGGGCCGCCAAACTTGGCCAATGGAAAGTTTCGCCAAGCGTTTGCGTGAGCCGTAAAGCAAGTTGACCAAACCGCGAGACACAAACACCGCACTGAACATGGATGTCAAAATACCCAGGCAGTGCACAACCGCAAATCCTTTTATAGGTCCGGAGCCGAAGAAGAACAAGGCCAGACCGGCAATCAGTGTCGTGATGTTGGAGTCGAGAATAGTCGCCCAGGCCCGTTCGTATCCGGCATTGATCGCCGCCTGGGGTGTATTCCCGGTGCGTAATTCTTCTCGGATACGTTCATTAATCAGCACGTTGGCATCAATTGCCATACCAAGCGTAAGGGCAATAGCCGCGATTCCGGGCAATGTCAGTGTCGCTTGGAGCATGGAAAGCAATGCCACTAAAAACAACAGGTTTGCCGCTAGCGCACAAACGGATATCAGGCCGAAGAGCAAGTAATACACGATCATGAAGGTAGCGATGGCGGCGAAACCGATCCATGTGGAATGGAACCCTTTGCTGATGTTTTCAGCGCCCAGGCTAGGCCCGACTGTACGTTCCTCGACGATTTCCATCGGCGCGGCCAATGCACCGGCGCGTAGTAGCAGCGATACATCATTGGCTTCTTGCGCACTAGCCATGCCGGTGATTTGCACACGACCGCCGCCGATTTCTTCCTGGATTACAGGGGCGGTGATGACTTCTGCTTTGCCTTTTTCAACAAGCAGGATAGCCATGCGCTTCTTTACGTTTTCCCGGGTTACTTGCTTGAATATTCGAGCACCTTTGGCATCCAGCGTGACATGCACGGCAGCGCGACCGCTTTGCTGGTCAAAGCCTGGCGCGGCATCGGTAATCGATTCTCCGGTAAGAACAACTTGTTTTTTGACTACTACTGGAAAACCGTTTCGTTCAATGAAGAATTGGGAGTCGAATGGAACTTGGCCTTGTTGGGCGGCTGCGGAATCCGCTTCTTCGTTCACCAACCGGATTTCTAGTGTCGCGGTGCGGCCGAGAATTTCTTTGGCTTTAGCGGTATCTTGTACCCCTGGAAGTTGTACAACTACGCGATCCTCACCTTGCTGCTGAATAATCGGCTCCGCCACGCCCAATTCGTTTACGCGATTGCGTAAGGTCGTAATGTTTTGTTGTAGCGACGCATCTTGGATACGTTTCTGTTCTTCCGGTTTGACTGTGAGGGTGAGACGGAATTCTCCGTCTGCATTGTCTTCCCTAATCGCAAGACCGGGATGGCTAGCTTCGATTTCCTTGACTGCCTTGTCCTTGGCATCCTGCTCTTTGAATCGCACGACAACGCGTTGACCATCACGGGAAATGCCCGTGTAGTAAATTTTCTTATCACGCAGGGCGGAGCGGATGTCATTGCCGAAACTCTCGATTTTTTTGTCCAGCGCGGCTTTCATATCTACTTGCATCAGAAAATGCACACCGCCACGTAGATCCAGACCTAAGTACATCGGCAATGCATGAATTTTGTGCAGCCATTCCGGAGAATTGGAAATTAAATTCAGCGCCACTACATAGTTATCACCGAGTTTTTCGGCCAGCACATCCTTGGCTTTTAATTGCGTATCGGTGTTTACAAAGCGAACCTTGACGCTGCCTTCTTCCGCTATTGCCCCAGTGTATGGAAGAGCCGCCGCCCGAAGATTCTGCTCAACTTTGCCCAGCAGATCGGTATCGACCTTGGCATTCGCGCGCAGCGATGAAACCTGAACTGCCGGTGCTTCGCCGTAAAAATTGGGAAGCGCATAGACGAAACCAATCACCAGCGCGATAGCAATGATGATGTATTTCCAGAGGGGATATCGGTTCATGATCTGTTTCTAGTTGAGCAGTGAGGCGAAATTGAGGAAGGACAATAGCAGCCCTTTTGAGCCATGAATATTGCCGGCCTCCTAGTGAGCTGCTTTGAGCGTGCCCTTAGGCAACAATTGCGATATGGCTTGCTTTTGCACCGAGATAATCGTGTTGTCTGCGATTTCCAGCGAAACGACATTGTCGCTTATCTTGGTAATTTTGCCGAGTATTCCGGCCGCTACGACTTCATCGCCTTTTTGCAAACCGTCCAGCATGGTTTTAACTTCTTTGGCGCGCTTCGTTTGCGGACGAATGATAATAAAGTAGAGCAGCACGAACATGGCGATGAGAGGCAAAAGTTGCCCAAATTCTCCCATACCGCCCGGGATTGCCGTTGCTTGTGCGTATGCATTGCTAATGAACAAAATAATCTCCTGTAAACGCTACTAACCACTTGATAAAGCCGGCGATTCTATCATGCTCCTCCGGCCCTGCCGAAACTCGGCGATAAAATCCATAAATCGTTCCGCCTCGATCGCTTCTCGCATTTCTCGCATCAAGGTTTGATAGTAGTAAAGGTTATGGATGGTATTGAGTCGGGCACCGAGGATTTCGTTCACTCGTTGTAGATGATGAAGATATGCGCGGGAGAAATTTTGGCAAGTGTAGCACTCGCAGGTTGCATCCAATGGGCGGATATCGCACTTGTGCTGCGCATTGCGGATCTTGATATCGCCGAAGCGCGTGAATAGCCAGCCGTTACGGGCGTTGCGGGTGGGCATTACACAGTCGAACATGTCGATGCCGTTGCTGACTGCATCGACAATATCCTCGGGCGTACCGACACCCATTAAATAACGAGGCCGATCCGTCGGTAACTGCGGTGTGGTATGGCGCAGGATGCGCAGCATATCGTCCTTGGGTTCTCCCACCGATAAACCGCCGATCGCATAGCCGTCAAAACCGATATTGGTCAGTCCCGCGAGCGACTCATCGCGCAGCGGTTCGTACATGCCGCCTTGGACGATACCAAATAAAGCATTGGTATTCCCTTCATGAGCGCGCTTCGAGCGCTCAGCCCAACGCAAACTCATCCGCATTGACTCCGCTGCCTCGGATTCGCTGGCGGGATATGGCGTGCATTCGTCGAAGACCATGACGATGTCTGAATTCAGCACGCGCTGAATTTGCATCGATATTTCAGGCGTTAGCAGAAGCTTATCGCCGTTGATTGGCGAGGAAAAATTAACGCCTTCCTCGGTAATTTTGCGTAAAGCGCCGAGGCTAAACACTTGAAAGCCACCCGAGTCAGTAAGAATCGGGCCATGCCAACTCATAAAGCCATGAAGGCCGCCATGTGCCTCGATAACGTCTAACCCTGGACGTAGCCACAAATGAAAGGTATTACCCAGCACAATCTGCGCACCAATTTCTCGCAATTCATTAGGGGCCATGGCTTTCACGGAGCCATAGGTGCCTACAGGCATGAACACTGGGGTTTCCACGGTGCTGTGCGCTAGCTGGAGCCTGCCGCGTCGGGCTACACCGGAGGTCTTTAAAACTTCGAAATTCACGCTGTAATATCCCTTCGAGGGAAAGTTGAAATGGGAGAATTTCCCACACTCGGTACATTTAACAAGGAGGCGGAATTATACCGAAGCAAGCTTGCTGGCGCGCGTTTGCGGAGCCTTTCCCACAGCTCATTTTCGATTCGCTTATGAATCCTGCAACATTAACTTGCTAATTCGCGATTCTTGCCTTAGCTTATCCACATAAGTGATTGGATTAGAGACGCTATGGCTCGACAGTTTCCGCTCATTCTTACTCTTGATGCCCACGGTGTGCCGCATCGTTGGGTGACGTGGCAGCATGCTTGTTTTTACTACGCTAAAGAGCGGGTGGCGTGGGGTTTGGGTGGCGAGGCGTTCCGTATTTATGGCGGTCTTGATCGAAACGGTAATCGTTCCTGCATTGTTGCGACGACCATCATTGCGATTCAAGGCAAGGCAATGGCGGCCAAGAAATTCAACCAGGTGCCGCCTCTCAATAATCACGAATTGTTCCGCCGCGATTACCATATCTGTGCCTATTGCGGCGATGAACTCGCCGAGCATAAACTGACCCGCGACCACATCATTCCCTTTTCCCGTGGCGGCCGCGATACCTGGATGAACGTAGTTACCGCCTGTCGTTGGTGCAATCAAAAGAAAGGTAGCCGCTCATTGGAAGAAGCGCGTCTCCAGCTTCTTTATGTGCCTTACATCCCCAATCGTGCCGAATATTTGATCCTTACCAACCGGCGTATCCTGGTCGATCAAATGGAATTTCTGCGTCAGCATGTTTCCCCGGCTAGCCGCTTGCGCACTGGCTAATCACACTGTTTTTCAATCAGCATCGCATCCCCGTAACTGAAGAAACGATAACGCTCGTCGACAGCATGGCGATAGGCGCGTCGAACATTTTCCATTCCTCCGAAAGCGGAAACCAGCATCAATAGGGTGGATTTAGGGAGATGGAAATTGGTGAATAGTCGATCGACCACCCGAAAGCGATAGCCTGGCGTAATAAAAAGCGCGGTATCGTCGTAACCCACCTGTACCTTGCCGGTTTCATCGGCGGCGGATTCTAACGCGCGAAGTGTCGTGGTGCCAATGGCGATGACGCGTCCACCACTAGCTTGGGTTTCGGTAATCGCCGTCTCCGTGTTTTCCGGGATTTGATACCACTCGCGATGCATATGATGCTCGGCCAGATTCTCCACCCGAACTGGTTGAAAAGTGCCTGCGCCGACATGTAAGGTGACATACGCCATGCGAACGCCGTTCTCGCGTAGCCGTTCAAGCATGTCTGCACTGAAATGCAGACCCGCCGTAGGCGCTGCTACCGCGCCGGGTGCGCGAGCGTAGACGGTTTGATAACGGACTTCATCCTGCTGGTCGGGAATATGAGTGATATACGGGGGCAGCGGCAGAGAGCCAAATTGTTCGAGCAGTTCGAAAACGTTAGCATCATTTTCGAAGCGTAATAGAAATAGATCCTCACGTCGTTCCACCATCTGCGCTGAAATCGTGCCGGCAAGTCGAAGCCGGCTTCCTGGTTTCGGTGCATGGCTTGCTCGAATATGGGCAAGCACTTCAGTCGACGACAAAACTCGTTCTACTAACACCTCAATCCGTCCGCCAGTATCTTTTTCTCCCCAAAGGCGTGCTTTGATCACCTTAGTATCGTTAAACACCAGCAAATCGCCTGGGCTCACGAGCTGAGGGAATTCGGCGAAGCGCCGATCAATCAATTCACCCGTTATGCCATTCAAGTGCAATAGCCGGCTATCGGTGCGATCCGGGAGTGGAAACTGAGCAATCAGTTCTTCGGGTAATTCGTAATTGAAATCGGAAAGATGCATGGCGGAACAATAATCAGAAGGCCGCGATTGTTTCATAACTGTGAGCCATGCGAAAGCCCATCTGTAAAGAGGTGGCGGTTGGCTTAAGCAATGTGCCTTTTGGCCTATGCCTTCAGACCCATAACAAACATGGCTTTTGGCCCATAGCGATAGCTTTTGTCGAAGACTAAAGTTACTACAAGACAAATGTCTTAGAGCATCTCGATAAACGACGGCGAGATACTCTCCCGGCGCCGTTAATACGAGACGCTTTCTTGCAACTTTAAGATAAAAGTGAAGAGGAAAATTATGAGCGAAAAAACTGTCCGTTATCCAGTGCAATGGCGCAACCTGCTGTCGCTGTCCGCTCTGGGTATTTTATTAATATCGAGCCACAACGCACATGCGGTGGCGCGATTCGGTACTGAATGCCAAGCTGACTTTCAAAATAATTGGCAGACCAATTTGAGTAACTCCTGGAAACGTTGCGGCTGGTTTAACGATGAGCTGGACGATACCGACACCAAAGTTTTCTATTACAACCTCGACGGCGCCAAGCCTTACTTCGAAACAACTTCCGATCAGTTTGAGTTGGATAACGTACACCTCGCCTATGTGAATACGCATGGTGGTGGTTGGTCTGACAGGTCGGTTTGGGCGATGTGGAATCAAGACGTTCTTGCAAGTTCAACCAGTATGCGTCTGGGCGATGAAGCCTACGGCCTAAGTATTTTGTCGACGTATTCCTGTGAAACTCTCAAGTTCAACGACGGAAAAATGTGGACTCGGATGGCGCCAATCATGAGAGGTGGCGTAAGAATCGCTACCGGTAGTCACGACAAACTTTATGACTCAATCACCACAGACGAAGTCGGCGAGGATTACGCCGACAATCTACAGGGCGGCGACACCATCAAATACGCATGGAAGGACGCCAATTCGGATTGGGCGACCGACCAGGATGTCACGGTCATGGCAACGGGGACCAACCAATCGAATTGCCATAGCCGCCGCGACAACATGAAATGGCAGAACTTCGGCTCCTACTCACGGCTACGCGATGGGGATAACGGCTGGTACTGCTACTGGTACTGGAACAACCTGTAATCCAAACGTCGGATAAATTCTTCGCGATACCCCATTTAATAAGGAGTCGAATTCATGAATAAATTTTCTATTGCGCGAAAAAGTTTAGCTGTTCCGCTATTCGCGGCGATTAGCCTCTCAATGATTCATGCGCCAGTCAATGCGGCTGATTATCCACAAAGAGCTGCCATAGCAGGTAATTCTGCCAAATACGGTTTGGGCGTTTCCGACGTAGCGTTGTTGCGTCGGGATAGTGGGCCGGGCGCAAGCGTTAGAGTAGATCAGTTACTCAAACAATTTTCTGCATCGACCGATCCAATCACTACGCGCGGCATATTTAAGACTGAACGCGGTGAGCAAAAAACCAATGTTATTGGGGAAGGCTGGTCCTTGAGCGTGTTTGGTGATGGCTCGCGTATGAAATATCGTAATTACGCATACTTGGATGGCCCAAACAACAAGCCCCTCCCATTAACTTCACGTTTATCGCAAGACGCGTTGGAAAAGCTAGGCCGTAATTTCGTTGCAACAAAATTGGGGCAATTCGCTGTTCTGGGTAGAGGTGAAGCGCTAATACCTTATTTCACCCAGTTCCAAGTCGGCGGCGGCGGTTCAACGGAACCTGGCGTTAAGTCCGTTGCGGAAGAAGTCTTTGCGAATACAGTGATTTTTGCGCGGTCAGTGAACGGCATTCCAGTTCTTGGGCCGGGATCAAAAATCGCCGTTATTTTCGCGAATGATGGTCAGCCGGTTGGTTTTGATCTGGATTGGTCGTCTTACCAAGTGTCGACCGCAAGGCAAAAAGCGGCAACACTGACGGACATACAAAGCCGGGCGAAGAAAGTATTCCCCTTCGATCTTAGCGCTGCAGATACCAAAACGACGCGGTTTGAGTGTGGCTACTTCGACTTAGGTGCTCGTAAGCGTGACGTTAACGCACCTATTCAAACTGCTTGCTTGGTGCATGCGAATAAACGTCAGATCGTAGACAAGGTTGCGTATTCAAAAGACCCAAATTCCGGGCATACCGTTGCGGCTTACATGTCACCGGTACCAGCTGGTGCGACGATAGAGCGGGATACAAATTGGCCTGAAGCATTGCTATTGCTTGGAATTAAGCCAACTAATACAGATGTACCTCCTACTACTCGGCTTCGCTAAGTTGATCACTAGCTAATGAAAAGTTTTTAAGGTTTCGCCATTGACCGGGGAGGCTTGACAGCGGTTTCCCCGGTCATTTTTTTAGACTTCTTTCCAAACCTATTAATTTGCTCCCGACCTCGGGCCGCTCACTGTGGTTTGGAAAGAAGTTTGTTGATGAAACAACGGAAAATCTATTGATATTAAGAAGAGCTTCTGGGAGTGCTTTTTATTTGATGCGCAAAAGTGAAACCCAGACGGCTCACCGCTAGTACTGCTTGTGTCCGGTTAGCAACATTTAAAGCTCTTAAAACCGCTGCCACATGATTTTTAACCGTGCCCTCGGCAAGATTCAATTCACGCGAGATTAATTTGTTGGATTTACCTGCGACCAACAGTCCGAGTACATCAAGTTGTCGCTCTGTCAGACCCAGATCAGCTGGTTTGACAGCTCTCTGGCCACTAATAGATTGCGGGCTAGTATCGGTGCTATTCAGAATCGAAGGTGGAATGTAAACGCCTTTAGCAAGCACCAGCTTAAGTGCTCCCATTAGAACTTGGCTGGATGATGATTTAGGAATGAACCCCATTGCACCACGATCCAACGCTTCCAATACGGTTTCACGGTCATCATTGGCGGAAAGTACTACGACTGGTACATCTGGTTGCTCTTCACGTAGGATGGACAGAGCGACAAAACCAGGCATGTCGGGCAGATTTAAATCCAACAGGATAATATCTAAATCGCTGGCCGCATGAGCGCTATCGAACGCTGCCTGACAATTGGATGCCTCCAGAATTTCACACGTTGGTTCAAGCTGCGACAGCACAAGCCGCAAGCCTTCCCGAAAAAGGGTGTGGTCGTCGACAATCAGGACTTTCATGATAGTGCCCCTTTATAACTGACTACTGGATTATTAAATTTATATGACTTACGCAAAATCGCCCAGCCGCGTTGCCGTACCGCTCGTATTGTCTGCGTCGACGCGCCTTGCTGGAAAAAATGATGGTACTGCATTGCACGAGAAATGCATCCTACATCATGCACGTTAGCGCGTCTGCCGAAAAGATGGAGAATAGACTTCTTTCGGAACCTACTGCGCGGAAAGACGGCGAGCGTTAAGATCGCGTTTGTTTAGAAATCAGCTTATAGCGGAATGGAATTTTCATGGTCGAAGTAAGCAGCCTAGAAGCTACGGCAGTTGTAGTTAGTACCACACCAATTGTTTCCGAGCATGGCGATAAAAGCGGTTCGGCAAACGCTGTTGTACCCAGAGATATATTGATTTTGACCGAGCAAGTTCAAGCCATTTATCGCGCTAGTTATTCTGTTGCTGGGGCGCATGCATTGGTTGCAACGCTGCTTTTTCTAGGCCTGCACGAGCCCGATAATCATGTGTTGATATCGTTCTGGGCGATAGGGATGTGCCTTATGGTGGCTGCTTATATATGGTCGGGATATGCGTTTAAGCGCGCATCGCCGGGGCCAGAGTCGAGCCCAATATGGGCGCGCCGCCGAGTAATTTTAGGATGGGTCGCCGGCGTGCTATGGGGGGGCGCGGGTGCTTTTTTGTTTCCTGCGGGAGATATTGCCGGCCAAGCACTGTTGAGCTTGATGCTGATTGGATTTGCGGCTGGCTCGCTGACATCGAGCGCATCTTACTTGCCGGCCAACGATGCGTTGGTCATTCCGATGCTCGTTCCTTTTGCGATCAGAACCGGAATGGAAGGCACTAAAACGGGCATTATCGTGGGCGTGTTGCTCGCGATATATTTGGGATTTATTCTTAATGGCGCGCGCAATATTAATCGCGTGCTGATTGAGTCGCTGCGCCGCCGATTTGAGAACATTGATCTTATCAGCGCATTGACCGTCGAAAAAGCGGTCGCCGAACACGCGCGTCAGAGCGCGGAATCCGCGAATCGGGCGAAATCTCAATTTCTTGCTGCGGCGAGCCATGATTTGCGGCAACCTTTGCACGCGTTGGGTTTATTCGCTGCCGCGTTGGAAGAAAAAATTCGTTACCCCGAAGTACTCAGTATTGTAAATAACATCACCGCATCCATCGCCGCATTGGAGGCGTTGTTCAATGAATTGCTCGATGTATCGAAACTTGATGCCGGTGTGATTGTTCCTGCGTGGGTAAATTTCCCATTACAGCCGCTCTTCGATCGGATTACGGTGGAATACGGACCGTTAGCTAAAGAAAAAAATTTAACACTAACAATTATGCCAACCCGCGTTGTTCTCTATAGCGATCCCCTATTGCTGGAACGCATTTTGCATAACCTCGTATCCAATGCGATCCGCTACACATCGAGCGGAAGAGTTGTCCTTGGCGTTCGGTATTGCGCAAATCATGCGCGTTTGGAGATATGGGATACCGGCCCTGGTATTCCCATGGATCAGCAAGATAAGGTGTTCGAGGAGTTTTATCAGGTCGGCAATTCCGAGCGCGATCGAAGCAAAGGTTTAGGGTTGGGATTGGCCATCGTGCGTCGTCTAACGCAGCTTCTCAATCATACTTTGCATCTTAATTCGCGAGTGGGGAAAGGCTCGGTGTTTCGTGTCATGGTGCCAATAGGAAAATTCGATAAAATTCCAGAGCCTATTGTTATCGAGACCGAAGAGCGGGATGAGCATTTGAGCGGCAAATATATTCTTTTAATGGACGACGAACGTGCTGTTCGGGAAGGCATGGCGGCGTTGTTGACAGAATGGGGATGCAAAATTACTGTCGTCGGCTCGATTCAAGAGGGCATGCAAGTGGTAGGCGCCGGTGGGCGGGTACCCGATCTTATTATTGCTGATTATCGATTGCGTGAAGGTGTGACGGGAGCAGATGCTATTCGACAACTGCAAGGCGCTTATGGTGGCAATATTCCCGGTGTTCTTATCACTGGAGATACTGCGCCGGATCGAATTTTAGAGGCAAAAGCTAGTGGTTATTATTTATTGCATAAGCCGGTTGTGCCAGGGCGATTGCGGGTGTTTCTCAATTTAATGCTGCGAGGAGAGGGACGTTAGTCGGACATTTGCTAAAAAGAGTTTTGGTTTCGATACTGATCGGCTTGCGGCTCATCGCCCTTTCCGGGATAATCCGCCCTCGCTCTTTTTAAAGAGAGCACGCAAGCCGGGATGGCGGAATCGGTAGACGCAGCGGACTCAAAATCCGCCGGTGGAAACACTGTGAGAGTTCGAGTCTCTCTCCCGGCACCAAATGACAGAAGCCTGCTTAACAGCAGGCTCCCACCAGAAATAATTTCCAACCCGACCACGCAGGTCAACCACACTTTGATTGTCGTGGTCCAAGAGGTTGTGAAAAAATCGCAGCGAGCGACCCGAGGTCAATTACGAGGAGCTAAGGCGTACATAAAGTACGTCGAAAATCGGAGTATCGGTCTTGGGTCGCGTAGTAGATTTTTTACAATCTTCTGACTAAGGACGCATGGGACCAATGGACCTTTCCCAGCTAAGGATAGACCGAACCAGTGCAACGCCGACTGGTAAGCCGCGTCGGTCTAAAGCTAAAATTTTTATTTTCATCGCGCTGATTGTCATTGCGGTAGCAGTATTTGCGATGCGTTACAACGCCGTTCCCACAGTGGAAACGGTATCGGTGGCACAAGCCTATCCCTCTCAAAACTACACCTTGCTCAATGCTACCGGCTATGTGGTCGCCCAGCGTAAAGCTGCTGTCGGCTCTAAAGCGACCGGCCGTTTGGAATGGTTGGGGGTATTGGAAGGTAGTGCGGTCAAGAAAGGCGACATCATCGCCCGACTGGAAAATCAGGACGTTACCGCAGCGCTCGATCAAGCCAAGGCGAATGTCAAAGTGGCGCAAGCCAACCTGGGGCAGGGTATGGCGGAACTGCAGGATGCGGAGTCTGCTTTCAAACGTTCCCAAGACTTATTGGCGAAGAAATTTATCTCTCAGTCTTCCCATGACACCGCAATAGCCCGTTATGACAAATCCAAGGCGGCAATCAATGGCTATCGTGCAAGCATTGCCGCGGCCCAAGCAAATCAACGAGCGGCGGAGGTGAACCTAGAGCAAACGCTGATTCGCGCACCATTCGACGGGGTCATTCTCACTAAGAGCGCCAATGTCGGTGACAACATCACGCCGTTTTCATCTGCGGCGGATACTAAAGGCGCGGTGGTTAATATGGCCGATATGGATACATTGGAGGTGGAAGCCGATGTATCCGAATCCAGTCTCTCCAAAATCAAATTAGAGCAGCCATGCGAAATCCAGCTGGAGGCTTTTCCTGAATTACGTCTTGCTGGAAGAGTGTCAAGGATGGTGCCGACCATGGATCGCACCAAAGCGACATTATTGGTGAAAGTGCGATTCGAAGAGCGTGATCCGCGTGTGTTGCCAGACATGAGTGCCAAAGTTGCTTTCTTGTCGCAGCCAGTACCACCGGATCAGCGCAAGCCGTTAATCGCGGTGCAGCCGGCAGCGATTGTTGATCGTGATAGCAAGAAAGTGGTATTCCGCGTTAAGAATGACAAAGTTGAGCAAACCCCAGTCGTCGCTGGACGAAAAATTGGCGAGCTTATCGAGGTGAGCGGCGTGACGCCTGGCGACAAGCTGGTTCTCGCGCCTTCCGATAAGTTAGTAGACGGTGGTGCAGTCCAAATTGCAAAGCGCTGAACAAATACCATTAGTGGAAATTCGTCAGCTGGCGAAGTCTTACCGTCGCGGCGGGCAGACTGTTTCCGTGTTAACGGATATCAGTCTCACCATTTATCAGGGCGATTTCGTTGCGCTGATGGGGCCGTCCGGTTCGGGTAAGAGCACGCTGCTCAATCTGATTGCCGGCATTGATAAACCGGATAGTGGGCAATTGGCCGTCGCTGGTTTGGATATTACGTCGCTTTCCGAAGGCGAACTAGCCGATTGGCGTGCAGCGAACGTCGGCTTTATTTTTCAGTTTTACAATTTAATGCCGGTGCTTACCGCATTCGAAAATGTCGAACTGCCACTCACGCTTACCAATCTTTCCCGAAGTGAAAGACGCGAACATGTTGCTCTCACGCTTTCCATGGTCGGTCTTGAAGATCGAATGGATCATTATCCGAACGAACTTTCCGGCGGCCAGCAGCAGCGTGTGGCGATTGCGCGTGCCATTGTTACCGATCCGAAGTTAATCGTCGCTGACGAACCGACCGGCGATTTGGATCGTGCTTCAGCGCAGGAAATTCTCGGCTTAATGAGGCGTCTCAACGAGGAGCTTGGGAAGACTATTATTATGGTGACGCATGATGCCGGCGCAGCGGAGAAAGCGAGAACGCTTGTGCACCTGGAGAAGGGTGAGCTGATTCAAGGGTAGACCTTTTTCCATTGTCATTCTGAGTGCAACGAATCTGCTTTTTGCCTATGTGATGCACGATGCTAATTTTAACCGCTGTAAACAGCAGATTCTTTGCCCTGCGTTCGCGAGGGCTAAAGGCGCGCTCAGAATGACAGTCACACAGCATACAAAATTCGTCTGGACGATCTACTAGTGAATAAAGTGTCCATCAGATGAGTATTTTCAAGCTAATCATCAAAAATGCCTTTCGGCACAAGTTGCGCACCGGCCTTACTATCTTAGGACTGGTTGTCGCCACACTCTCTTTCGGATTGCTGCAAACCGTTGTGAATGCTTGGTATGCCGGCGCCGATGCAGCTTCCAATACGCGCCTTATCACTCGCAACAGTACGTCACTGGTTTTTTCTTTGCCGTTTACTTATGAAAATAGAATTCGCGCGGTTGAAGGTGTTACTCAAGTGGCAATGGCAAACTGGTTCGGCGGAATTTACCAGGAGCCGAAAAATTTCTTTCCACAGTTTTCGGTCTCGAATAATTATTTCGATCTTTATCCAGAATTTGTACTGCCGGACGACGAGCGCATAGCTTTCCAGCGCGATCGCAAGGGTTGCGTGATCGGACGGAAGCTCGCCAAATTATATGGTTTCAAAATAGGCGACATCATTCCCATTCGAGGCACAATTTTTTCCGGCCAGTGGGAATTTGTCGTGCGTGGTATTTACGATGGCAGGGAAGCGACAACTGACAGCTCACAGATGTTTTTCCATTGGGAATATCTAAATGAGACGCTGCAAAAAACGGCGCCAAGACGTGCCAATCAGGTCGGCATATACGTTGTTCAAATTAACAGACCGGATGAAGCTGCGTCGATTTCGCAAACCATCGATAATCAATTCAAAAACTCATTGGCAGAGACGTTAACCGAAACCGAAAAAGCATTTCAGCTCGGCTTTGTAGCGATGACGGAAACTATCGTCGTGGCAATCCGCTTGGTGTCTTTTGTTGTGATTATCATCATCATGGCAGTCATGGCGAACACAATGGCGATGAGTGCCCGCGAGCGATTGGCTGAATACGCGACATTAAAAGCGCTTGGGTTTAAGCCAGTGTTCCTGGCGAAGCTGATTGTGGGCGAATCCTTGTTGATTTCTTTTGCGGGGGCTGGTCTCGGCATTGTTTTGTTATTTCCAGTGGCTCACGTTTTCAGCGAGGCATTAGGAAAATTTTTCCCGGTGTTTAGAATTTCCAATGAAACACTAGTATTGCAGATGGCTTCGGCTGTTGTGGTCGGTTTAGTGGCTGCAATTGTGCCGGCTGTACGTTCAATGCGGATTAAAATTGTCGACGGGTTGCGGAGTATCGGATAAAAATTTACGTTCTCTACACTGATCTGCAAACTGCTGTGGTCTTGTAACAAAGTAAACTTATAGCGGGGCCTAAACTAATGATAATTAGTGTCCATGCAAAAAAATAACTCAAACACGAGCACCCACACCCTTCTCTGGGTTTTGTGTATCCTTTTTTCTCTTCGCGTCATAGGCCAAGCACTTCAGCTGTGGCTGCCTCAATCTTTTCTACCGCCGTTTAGCGCCTTTCAGGGGAGTCAGTTGCCCTATTGGTCGTTATTACTCTCGCAACTAGTAATCCTTGCCATAATGGCGTGTGTTTCATGGCGCATTCAGCAAAGACTTCTTGTGCCGCGTCGCCATCTCGGCAATATCCTTGCGTGGTTAGGTGGGGTTTACATGGTTACGATGTTGGCAAGATTGGCTATTGGGCTTGCGTTACCAACGGCGGCGCCCTGGTTTAAAGCATGGATTCCGGGAGTTTTTCATGTCGTGCTAGCGGCATTTGTGCTCACTGTAAGTGTTTATCATCGGCGAGGCTCGCACGAATGAAATCTGCTAAGTTCCTGCCATACGTTTGGTACCCAGTCTCCTTTGCCGTGGCGATTATCGTATTCGGCGCTTTGCTTTCCCATGGTTCGCCGATTCCAATTGCGCTCTACGTGCCGATTGTTTTGATCGGATTGCTGATCGTCGCGCTTGAGCAATGGTTTCCGTATCGCTTGGATTGGCGTCCTAGTTTTGCAGACATCAAATCTGATGCGGCGTTTCTAGCTATCGTCCAGATATTCTTTCCTAAAGTGCTTGGTGTGATAGCCGTCCTTGCGATCTCAGAATGGACGCATGCCAAGATGCCAAGCGATTGGTGGCCACAAGCATGGCCACCCGCCGCGCAGGTGATTCTCATGGTTCTTGTGATTGATTTCATGCGCTATTGGGTGCACCGTGCTTGTCATCGTTTCATGTGGTTATGGCGATTGCATGAGGTTCATCACTCGCCCGATATTTTGTATTCACTCAACGTTGGGCGTTTCCACCCACTCGAAAAAATTCTGCATTTTTTCTTCGATACGATTCCTTTCCTCCTCTTGGGCGTCGCACCGCAAGTATTGGCTGGATATGCGCTTTTATACTCGGTTAACGGATTTTTCCAGCACAGCAATATTTGTTTGCGTTATGGCTGGCTCAATTACCTCGTCGGCAGCGCTGAAACCCATCGCTGGCATCACGCCAAAGATCCAAAAGCCGCATCATGTAATTTTGGCAATACCACCATCGTATGGGATTTGTTTTTTGGCACCTGGTATTTGCCGAAGGATAAAACACTCGATCAGATAGGGATTATGAATGCGGCCTACCCTAAAGATTTTTTATCGCAAATGGTCACACCGTTTAGATCATTCCCTTATACACAACTTTCTGAAAGTTTCGCCGTCTTAAGCTGAGATGATT
>JAZKCF010000008.1:0-143352 GCA_040388195.1 Pseudomonadota bacterium | reverse complement strand
CGCGCCAATATTGGATTACACATAGTTAGCTTCAAAATCTACCGGACAGATGTGACATTTTATACAATAGACAAAGTTACCGGAAAGCACATTTATATTGGCGTTGTGCGGGAGTCTGGAAAAAATCCATATTTGCGTACACATGCAGATGGTAAATGGAATGACAATCTTCTTGCTCAGATTGAATGTGGTTCGAACTGTAAATCATCTAAATACGTAGTAGCGATATTGTAAGCCAGTGCGAGCCCATAACTTTTCGGAATGGGCTCGCTTTATGGATTTGCAAAGAGAGCGCTTAGATTAAAATTTAGTAATTTGGGAATAAGTAAAAACATTGCTGATCCCATCGAACGACTTCTATAAAGCTTTGGTTTTTAGATTGGCATTGGATTGAGCGAATTTTAGCACTCTAATTAAAGAAATTAATAAGTGTTCGAAATTCAGCTTTCGATAAATCGTTGCAGAATCTTAGCTGATGGATAACTCGACATTGAGGCAATTCCGTTTGCCAGTTCTACAGGAAATAATGCCCCTTCATATTTATGGCTAACGAGACTTGGTAAGGTTGCTAAAATTCGATCAAGCCCTATGAGATTGGTTGTCTCTGGAAAATTTCCGTCCGAAACGTAAGCTCCTGTTGGAACGTTAAGGACCATATAAGTACCAGGATCAAATTTGACGAAAAGCTTTTCGCCCCAGTTTGTACGGCTGCCATAAGGATTTTGAAGATCCGGAGAACGGTAGACTTCTCGGCGGACATATTCATGAGTTAATACGGCAAACGACATTGGTTCGCCCCGTTCATGTGGGCTAGTAAAGCGAACAATTGAGCCCAAATGATCAAAAAAAGCCCCACTCTTTTCTTGACCAATAACGTGGACTGGTCGCGATATATCCTTTGCATATTGTAAAAACGCGCGAATGCTTGGCACTAACTTAGAGTATTAACTCCTAAGAGTTAGTGGGCCGTCTTTAATAAACAAGGTTTCAGTAACTAAACTTCGATCGCTATGGCCCCAAAAAATTCGGATAGGAGTGAATAACATAAGATGCTCCATGATGAGCATATATGCCGATGCGACAGAATCAGGGGCGCTATCTTCGTCCATATCCAAGTGAAAGCCGAGCATATCGGTAAGAAAAACTATCCCTCCACACCTTGGACACTTGCCCTCATCAGTGTCAACCGGTAATCCTGATTGGATTTCCGTGTGACAATGAGGGCAATTGAAAGCAGGTGATGCCTTAGGTTGAGTATCCCATTTTTGGTACGCGAGCCATTTTAGCGTTTCGTAAAAGACGCCATCTTCATCGATGCGCATTGAATCCCGAATAATATGTCGAACGGCATCGTAATTTGAGCCTAAAGAAGTGCGAACGTTTTTTAGAGGGAAGACAGTTGCATGAAAAACCGCACTACCAGTTAATACGTCTTGAATATGCAATGGATGCGGATGTTCTTTGTCAATTGCATCCAGCCTTGCACGATCTACTGCAAGCAACGCCGTTTTTACGAATGCAACTTCTCGAGGCGGCTTTTGTTCAGATCGGACGGACACAAATGAACCATCTACCGCCCAAACTCGACTCAACGCCTGAGTGTCCCCGGAATTAAAAATAGTCCAAGGGGTGCTACTTGGATCGTTCTCCTGCAATTTCGTTGCTTCAAACTCTGTTATGAGCGCCTTTACCCAATCGCTCTTCACAACGGCTAGGTGACCTAATTTCGATGCTGACTCACCTGGAAGGCGTGTTCCTTGGCTATATGGCATATTAAACCTCAGGTTGTTCTGTAGCCCCGAACTTATGAGCTTGCATCGGTATTACAAACCTATGCGATAGAGTAAGCATTCGCATGTATCCAGTAGTTTTTGCACGAAGGATGTCATCTTCAATTCCAGCAAATGCAACCTGCACCCGGGATAGAGACTTTGTTTCGTCTTGACTCGATAAATGTCCGACAAAGAAATTCTCTGTCTGCGCTAGAAGCTCGCGGTTAATGGTCGATGGGGATTGCGTTGAATAGACCATACCGATATGAAACTTTGCCCCTTCTTTTGCAAAACGGGCGTAAACGCCTGTCAGATCTTTGCTATCTGGGGGAAATAGATTGTGTGCTTCCTCGAAATACAACTGGACAAAGCGATTGCCTAGATTGTTGCTAACAAACTTTTTTTCCTGATGGCTAAATATTTCCTTAGACAACATATCTGAAAAATATCGACGAATCTCATCTGTCGCATTGCCTAGATCAAGAATAACGGTTTGCCCAGAATCTAATAAATCCAGAATCTCAGAAATAAAGTCGCCTGCGTGCGGTGAGTGAAACGGCTTATAGGCCCTTAGAATTGCTGGGCCAGTTCGACCTGCCGGTGGCGAAAGGAAATCAAGTAATGCAGCATCATCTGCGTCAAACATAGGTTTCCCTGACGAAGAAGTTAACGCCGCATTGTTTGGGTCATCACGACGGAATTGTGCTAGTACCTCAAACTCTGCTTTTAATTCATCAAGTGAATTTGGAGAACTGGGTGGCGCAGAATTGCGCACAGCCGTATAAGCTGCTTGGCGAAGGGCTTGATTGAAATGTGGATCAAAATGTTTGGCATTTCGCGAGATAAGACCTCGACCGCGTAATCTGGCTTCATCAGCATCAAATCCAGCTTTATGAAGAATTGCCCAGAACATTTGAATTTTGCGAATTGGCCTTGTTTTATCGCCTTCTTGTAAGGTACTTATTGCTTCTGTCCCCGGAAGACGAACATTTCCAAAACTGCGAACATAATCAGATGCTCGATTATCTTGTTGAAGCATTGAAGATAAGATTTCAATGGCTGATTCAGTTTGCTCATAAAAGTTTAATCGAAGGGGTTTTGACGGGGTTCCTACACGAGAAGTAAGCGCATAGACTTGGCAGCGCTTCTCATATATTGATCGAATGGATTTATTTCCATCTTGAGGATTATCGTTTGCGTATTCTCCGTTAATATCGAAAATTAACTGGCCAACACTGTTATCGCTCTGTGTTGCATCAAGCATTCCTTGCGCGATTAATTTTACGACATTAGATTTTCCTAACCGGGTTTTACCAAACATTGCTGTCCGGCAGCCTTTAAAATCAAGCATAGATATGCTGACAAGAATATTTGAGGGAGCTCCGTTACTTGATAGACCGCATTCCATAGTTCGTAAAGTTCCCAGTTCGAATTGTTGAACTGAACGAACTGTACCATTAACGATTAATTTCAATAGCGCTACGTCAGGCGCAAATACCTTATAACGATGCGCGCTAACTACATTGTTAACGTCGCCAGAGAATGCCAAGCTTTGCATATTTTTTGGATCTGCGTAGAACATTCCAAGTACATCACAATCTAATGCCCCCCACTGCAATTCACTTTGAGTCCACACATCGAGTTCAGGCATAGACTTCTTGTGCAATTCAAAATAAGTTTGTTGAACTTGATTACTTAGTGGTGTGGGTGAAACGCCAGTAACCCGTAAGAGTGTGAAATGGGGTGGCGCATTACCTGCTACAACCGGTGTCATGATCAGGAAAGAGCCACGGGGTATACCGCCGACAGCTAACTTATAAGGGTCGCTAGTTATGATTTTGGCAGTTTCGTATCCAAGCTCCAACACATAACCAACAAATCTCATCTTGTCGATTTGCTTAGCCTTTTCGTAACTGTTTTCACGCTCTAGGAATGATCGGAGTGCATCGATAGGGTTTCCTTGTGTGGCAGTCGTATTAATAAGGGAGCTCAACGTCGTCATTTCTTTTTTTCCCCTTTTGGTAAGTGCGAAACGATAACTAATTCTTCAAATTGTTTTCGGCTTTTAATACTTGCAGAAATGGAGCTAAATCTTGAAACATCAATGAAATGGAATCCGCAGTCTTCATATAATTCACGTACCGACGCATGATTAGCATTGGTGCAAACAATTTTTGCTCCTCGCTTACGAGCCTTAAAAAGCGAATGTGCTAAGCGTTCTTGATCGCCCCATGAAAAAAGTTTCTCATTGTATTTTATGAAGCCATTGAAATTATGACGTACGGTATAAGGTGGATCTGCGAACACTAGATCATTCTTGCCAGCTTCGTTAATCAATTTCTCGAAGTCTACTAATCTAATCTGCGCTTTCCCAAGAAGGCGGGCTGCTTCTTCAAAATTATCATTTTCTAATACAACTGTATTTTTACTACCTCGTGGCACATTAAATTTACCTTGTCGATTTACACGATATATTCCGTTAAAACATGTGCGATTTAGATAAATCATTCGAGCTGCTCGATCGATGGGATCAGCAGGACTTTCGTTACGAACTGAATAATAATATGCGTCGGAATGCTTCTGTTGATGATCTTCTAATTGAGATTGAAGGCGACTCCATTCCTTCTGAAGACCCTGGTAAGCAGCAATTAGATCGGGGTTAATATCTCCGAGAAGAGCATCCTTTGGCTTTAGATAAAAAAAGACGGAGCCGCCGCCAAGGAATGGCTCAATATAGCGGTTGTATTTATGAGGAAGCAGATCAGAGTAGCGCTGGATAAACCAGCGCTTACCCCCTGCCCATTTTAGAAAAGGTGTCATTTTTTTCAGTGTTTGCCAGGTGGGTGATTCTCATATGTCGGATCCAAGTAGTCAACCAATACCATTTTATGCGGGCCTAACATGGTGTTACCAAAGTTAACCCTATGTTGCTGTTCTGTGGGTAGATGAAAAATGAAGGTAAATCCAAAAGTCGGAAATACTGCTGAGTTATTATTGTTTGCTGCTATATGAGGATTTGAGCTACCAATGCCATAAATTTATAATAAAAAATGGCTTCTTCCCTACAGCGGAAACGTTACTGACCCCCATCGAATATGTTCCATTGTCTCTATTTGTTTTTTTGCAGTGCTCAATGCTTTTGAAACGGCGCGGCGGCTAATTTTCAGCGCTTCTGCAATTTCATTTAACGATTTTCCTTGAATTCTTAATATAAGAACCTGCTCCCGTGTCCCCTTCAAGCGAGAGTGAACCAAAGCGTACGCCGCTCTTCTCAAATCTTCTTCTGCCCAACTTGCTGGCTCAAATCTAATGTTGTATTCGGATTTTTTTCGTCTAGTAAGAGCAGCCAGCTCGAGTTCAAAGGCTTCTTTGTAAGCGTAGTCACGGCGATATTCTGAGTTAGGTACAGAAGGATCATGGCAAGAACAAAATCGTCGGCTTAGTCGTCGTTCAGGAAAAGGAAAGTTGCGATTTTTCTTGAGTCCTGCTGCATATTCGGTTTGACGCCAGCACAGTTGGCAATATGCATCATGCTTGGAAATTTGTTTTCGTGTGAGACGTTTGCCTTGTGAGTTGGTTGTCCTTTGAGGTTGTAAAGTATCGCAATAATCTAAAAAGCCAATCAAAGTATTGATCGTCCCATCAAAGGTTTCTAACGGTGTATATCGGCGGTGCGTTGTTTTTCTCCTTGCTTCATTTGCCGTAACCTTTGACACGGCGACATTATGAAGAGTTTTTAAATCCGCATCGGCCTCAAATCCACTAAGTTTGCTCATACGCCACGCGCTATTTCTGGCATCGATAAGTCTTTTTCTCCATGCTGCGCTATAACGCAACGCTCGTTCAAACGCGCTTTCTGTTAATACGCGCCGTGCGCGTGTAATCGGCGGTTTACTCCAAACTTCTGAGAGTCGAAAATTATTTAACAACAGTACATTCCATTCTTCCGTGTACTGCTCCAACGATCGTGATACCGCCTCATCTAATTCACTACGAATGATAGACCGGATGGAATGCCTACGAGATGTGATGGAGTGAAGGGGCGAAAATTGCCTTATGCATCGCCGCAGACGAGTGCGGATAAATTCGTCACAACCATCAAACTCAGGCCAATAAATTGAGTGGTTATTCATTGTCGATATGTGGTGAACCATTTTTTCATATTAGCGATCCCAATTATCTAACACTTCAACGTAATCTACTACCAGTGATTCGTTGTTTTACCGGAGTGTTACGTATGACTACTGAAGAAGTGCTGATTAATAAATTTGGACCCCTGCTAACGCTTTCGCAAGTGGCTTCTCTGCTTGATAGAAGCCCTGAAGGTCTTCGTCTTACTATCAGAGGAGACAATGAGCTGGGCAAAAAACTTAAGATTGCGCGAATAAAAATTGGTCGTCGTGTGCATTTTAAGGTTCAGCTTGTAGCCAGGCTGTTAGATGGCTGCTCAAGCGACGCTTGAGCTTGCACTGTGTCCAGCGAAGATAAAGTAGATCGATATTCGTTGTTGCCCCCACGTCTTGCTGCGCGAGCGCGAGAAGCTTTGCGGCGGGTTCAGGACCAACAAGGAATTGAAGAACCTTTTATTCAGAAACAGCTTCTACCAACATGGAAAGAGAGCTACAGAGTGATACCAAACGATTATGCCCGTTCAGCTATTTTTACTGTCCGTAACAAACGGGCCGCAAGAAGAACGTTTTTGAACGCACCTATCTTTGTACTTGGGAAAAGCCAAATTGCTTTTACAGGAATTGAGCTGCGAGCCGCCGATGATGAACTTGTCTGGCTTCAAATGGTAAATATAGCTAAAGGAGAGGCGCTTGGTTCGTGGGTAGAGTTTACCCCGTATGAAATTTGCAAAGCGTTATCTTGGTCTACTAGCGCTTTCTACTATGAGCGTTTGCATCGTTCCCTGCTGCGGCTAAAGGCGAGTTCTGTAACGATCGATAGCAAAAACATAGGCCGTGTCAAAGCTATTCATATGTTAGATGCATATGAATGGAAAGATGCTGATGACCAGAAATTAGCCAGGCGCCGTATCAAGCTTAATGAAAGTTTGGCGATCCTATTTGCGGGTTCAAGATATACACAAGTTGAATGGGGATCCTATCGGCAATTAAGTCCAGTTGCTCGTCGAATCTATGATTATGTCGCTAGCCATCGGAAACCTTACCCTCCGCGATTAGAAAGCTTATACGCAATGTGTGATTCAGATTGTTGTCATTTTCCCCGATGGCGGCAAAAGGTTGCGAGTGCATTAAAGGAGTTACGCCAGTTATCTCTGGTGGACGGACATATTTACGGCAATCTAGTCCTTTTTAATAGAGAACTATCGTCAAATTGAAACTTAATTTAATCGATAAATATCGTCAGATAAGCAATACGCTATCGTCAATAAGGGCTCGTATGTATCGTAAATTGAGGTGTAGTAGTACATCGATTTTTCTTTATAAATTAACTTCATACCACATCAATTTCAGAATGCTAACCATTCTTAACCAATTATTTAAACCATGATTGTTTGTGAATAAACATTAGCAAATGTGCATTGAATTTTGAATTTATTTAAATTGCGAAAAGCAAATGGTTTAGTAGGAGCGAAAGGTTTCCTTTCGAGGCGGCTCCCGCCGCAAGCTTTTGCAGGATGCGAACACAAATTTCTACTGAGGAGTCGCACTAAATGAAGCACTATTTTTTTTCTGTAATGATGCTGCTCATGACTGCCAGCCCTGTTCACGCACAGATTCCCGTAACCGATATCTTGTTGAACACGCAAACTAGCATGAATCAAGCTGAAAATATTGCGAAATTTATCGAGCAAATTACCCAACTTAAAGCTCAATTAGAGCAAGCAAAAGCGACTTATGAATCATTAAATGGCGTTCGTGGAATGGGGGCTTTATTTAATAGTCCCGACTCGCGTAAGTATTTACCATCGGAGTGGAAAACCGCATACGGCGATCTTGAGTCAGGCAAGTTATCGGGAATTACTGGTTCAATTGATTCAATTCGAAAAACGTATGGACTGATTGACTCGAAAGACCTAAAAACAAATGACAGCGGCCGTCAGCTTTTTGATAAGGAGTTAACCGATGCCGCTGTAGCAAAAGGATTCACCGAGGAAGGCTATAAACAAGCGAGTAAGCGCATTGACGATATTCAAGGCTTGCTTAATAAAGTAGATGCTTCCTCCGATCAGAAAGACATCCTTGATCTTCAGGCACGAATTCAAGCTGAGCAAGCCATGTTGCAAAACGAGCAGATCAAGCTTTCATTGGTTCAGCAGTTAGCCCAAGCGGAAAAGGCACTAAGAGCGGTACAAGCACGTGACATGCGTATTCAAAGCGCCGGTGGCGCTCCCCTAAAATTTACCAAATAGGAGCACTTTATGAAGATTCAGCTGGTGTTAATTGTTTCGCTAATCCTTATTGGTTGTTCAAAGCAAGAGGAAACAAAGACGGTTGATTATTATCTTGCTCATCAAGACGAAATGCAGACGAAGCTTTCTGAGTGTACGAAAAATCCGGGCGAAAGTAGAGGGCTTCCTAACTGCGTCAACGCCTCCGCAGCGCGACGCGACAAAAGCGCAGGAACGAATAAAGAGCTGAGTTTTACAAAATGACGGCATTCTACGAAGGGATTTTTAAAGCTGTAGATGGTGCTACAACGACTTATATAACCGATAAGGCATCGGCAATTATTACCGCGATTTCTGGAACAACGACTTTGATGTTCGTCATCTATGTTGCCTTGTTTGTTATCGCGATGGCCTTGGGAAAAATTAAAGAGCCTATAACCGATTTTGCTTTTCGAATTACAAAAGTCGCCTTGATCCTAGGCATAGGTTTGAACATGGGCCTTTATATGAAATTCATAGGCAATTTTCTTAGTCAGGCACCGGACCAAATGGCCGCAGTTCTTTCACCGACTATGAATGCAGGTTCAGCTGGCGCAGCGCTCGATGGTGTTGTCGATGCTTGTTATGACCGTTTTCTTGCGGCATGGCATAAAGCCGGGATTCTTGAAGGTGATTTCGGAATGTATCTCATAGCGATCGGTTACGCATTCGTAATGATCGTCGGAACGCTTTATACCGCGTTTTTAATCGTGCTATCGAAAATTGCGTTAACAGTACTTGTTGCTACCGGACCGCTTTTCGTCGTTTTACTGATGTTTAATAGTACGCAGCGGTATTTTGAATCCTGGTTCGGTCAGGCTGTTAATTATGGGCTGGTGCTTGTCTTTACGATTGCCGGCTTAACTTTGCTTATAACAATTCTTTCGGCCGCTATTGATAGTAGCCCCTCCGGAGCAAGTGTAGGCCTTTGGGATGCCGTACGGTTGATCGTTGTTGCAGGGATTGGAATGCTCGTAATGACTCAGGTTCCATCTATGGCTTCGGCGATCGGTGGTGGTCTTGCAATTAGTACGCTGGGATTTGCTGAGCGAGTATCGAGCGGCGCGTTCCGCAGCACCTTTGGGAAGAATCCCTATAACGTTTATGGCAGAGATGGAGCAGGGAAACGGGTTGTAGTAGGCACAACATATCAACGTCCTTTGATTCATCGGACAGGTCAGGTCTTAAGCGGAACTGGTAGGGCGGCTAAGTATTTATATCGCAAGGCAAGCAGAGCAGACAGTAACGCTGTTTCGAAATAAGAATGTTGACCCGTCTATATGTGGTCAGTATCGAGGGGCTTACTTTCCTTGAGCCAAGGTGAGGCAACTACGGCGGCCGGATCTCACATAGACGTATCTGACTGTGAAAGCTTGGCGCCGGGAGGCGCAATGGGGTTTACCCCTTTCTAATGACTTGGGTTTTGCCAACACGGGAGTGTTGGCAACGGTTTGCAACCGTTGCTCGCGGCTAAAACTGTTTCAGTTTTTAGCCGCTAAAAGCTTCTGGCCGGTTAGAGGACTAAGGCAGGATAGTTAATTCGGGACTGGCGTGGACCAATTATGGAAACAGCAATACTAAAAGTCAGACTTCCCACAGAGCTTAAGCAAGCTTTTAGCAAGGCTGCATCACGAAGAAAGATGTCTGAGTCGGCGCTGATCCGAGCCATTCTTATTCGTCTGGTTACATCCGATACAAAGGAAGTTGCCGATCAACATTTTTCTCTTGGTCGAGAATATGAACTTCGTGACCAGCAAATGAAATTGACCTTGACCAGATCGGAAAAAACGGCGATTGAGGAACGAGCCGCTAAGGAAGGAATGAAATCCTCTTACTGGGTTGTTTGGCTAGTCCGGACATATCTTTCAAATAAGCCTCATTACAACCCGGTAGAAGTTTTGGCCTTACTAGAAGCAAGCAGGCAGCTCGCGGCAGTCGGTGGCAATCTTAATCAAATTACCCGGGCACTGAATACTGATTTTAGAAACCAGGACAAGTTAACTGAAGAACTTCTTCAAGAAATTGGTAACGGGGTTAAGGCATTACGTTTAACGATTAAGGAACATGCCGAGCGTTCTATAAACCGGTGGGGCATCTGATACGGAGGAAAAATGACGAATCAAGACGTAAATAACTTGGTCTTTATTGCTCAGGCAGAACTTGAGAAGGCTCAAACCGCTACTATGGCAATGGAAACAGCCGTCGAAGAAGTTCGCAAAGGTGCTGAAAATTTAAAGCGCCACCGTTATATCGACATGAAAAACATTGGGCTAATTTTTATAGCTATGGCTTTTTCTACGGTAGTGGCAATTCTCGTATCAAGAGAATTATTACCTTCTAAAGAAAAGCTCGCATCGCTGCAGCGGCAAATTGATCAAAAGCGTGCCGAGCTTATTTCCTTGAATAACGAATGCAGGTAAAGGCAGGTTTTTATTGACTGGGGGTAGTGATGCGTCACAGAAGACAAAGTATTTCCGCTGATTTTTTCGAGAAATTTTGTGTGTATCTTCTCCGAAGTGACCTCTATTGTGGAGCAAGTGCAGTAGATCAAATTTATAGATTTCCTTTAGAGATTTCAGACATTGAAAATTTAATAGAGAAAGCTGCAATTAATACCGTATGCGCTCAAGAGTTGATAAATTACAAGGACGCCATAGTCATAGACGAAAAAGGGATACCTCTTTCGTTCAACGATAAAGAGCGTAGAAAAATTTTGAAGAAGGCGGAGCGATATTCTAAGCCAGCAATTGCGGCTTTATGCGGATTACCTCCTATTACACAACATCCTTACGACCCCCTTGCTCATAAAGCATCAACAAAATTTGATCGGTTAGTAGATGCATTCTTGCGCCCCTACCTGGTGCAGGAAGTTAAGCATAAGGACTGATATGGCTAAGGTCACATAATTGTGAGCGATGGGCAGTTCGCGGTTGGTGTTATGTTACGTTACGATTGTTACGTTATGTTATGTTACGAAAAAAAATGAGTTTCCATCGACTGCAAGAGCAGCATGAGTTGTTATGCAGAATTGATATAGGTAGGATGCAGCGCATTGATGTATAAACGGAGCGGCGAAAGCCGTGCATCAGTCCCGCCCTTAAAAAGGGTCTTTACCCAAGTGTGAAGATAACTAAGAGGTCCGATTAATTTCCAATAACTTAATTACATGCCTTCCTAAAGTGGAAAAACACTACTTGGCTTCAATGGAAAAAATGGAAATTGATGAGATGCTGAAATTGGAGATTTTGCGATTAAGAGCTACTAAATCTCAAAATGGCATCATTGCTGGCAATACAGTTGATGATGAATCATTTTTTGATGAACTAGAAGCTGGCCTGCATGAATAAACTATATCGGCTTTATTAAATAGTGTCTTATCTTAAGCGATGCTGACGTTATCACTAGCGGTCTTATTTGTAATGTGCATTACAATTTGAACTATTAAAAATAGTGTATCTAAGGAGGGAGGTAAGATGTCAGTCATGCCGGTTGTTGTTGAGTCACGCCCTCCATCATCAAATGATGAGAAAGATAATCCTCCTCTCTTAGAAAAGTTTTCTGAACGACGTTCGAAAGAATTAGTTATAGCTTTTGCCGGCCCGATCGGCTGTGGTATTGCATCAGTAATAAATCTTACAGAGGAACAGTTGCGACAGAGCGGTTATACAGATGTCGTTCGAATAAAACTTAGTGATTTTCTTGAGCAAGCCCTAAAGGAAGGGCGAATTAATGCGCAGTCAGAAGAATCGGCTTCTACCAAATTTAATAGATATCGGCGCCTTCAGCTGGCTGGTATGGATTTGCGACACCAAACGGTTAATGCAGCAATACTTGCAGAGTACGCAATACAAAAAATTGTAACTGATCGCACGAGGAGATCAGAACAGGTGGCGGTAGTAGATGATGCTATTGAAGGAGTCAAACCAATGGCTCCTGGTCGCATTGCTTATTTGATTGATCAAATTAAACGCCCCGAAGAGGTTATATTACTGAGAGCCGTATATCGGAACTTATTTTACCTGGTAGGGGTTACAAGAATTTATGCTAAGCGATTAGCAGCGTTAGAAGATGAAGGTCTTACGTCAAAGGAGGCACCTTCATTAATGGAGATTGACCGCAACGAGATTGTCGATGATGGTCAACGGCTGGATAAAACGCTGCACTTAGCTGATTATTTTCTTCGAAACAATATCGATGATACCGCTAACAAAAAAGAGAAAATCAGCCGTTTTCTTAGAGTGATTCACGGTGATAAAAGTATCACTCCGACAAATAATGAACATGGTATGTATACAGCGTATGCGGCTGGCTTACGATCAGCTTGCCTTTCTCGTCAAGTGGGTGCCGCAATAGCAAGCGAGTCTGGAGAAATTATTTCTACTGGCTGTAATGACGTCCCAAAGCCTGGAGGAGGTCTTTACTCTGTATCTTCTGAAGTGCCTGACAATCGGTGCGTCCATTTGCCCGATAAACTTTGCTTTAACGATCTTTATAAGAAAAAACTGCAAGAGGAAATAGGCTCAGTAATTGACCAATTCTTAAAGCGGAATAAATTCAATGATACGTCTATTACGTTAGAAGCCGAGCAGAGGAAAGTACTTCTCAAATCTATTTACGAAAATACACGGCTGGGAAGTTTGATAGAGTTTTCTCGCTCGGTCCACGCAGAAATGGACGCGATTGTTTCACTAGCTAGGAACGGAGGGATAGGAATAAAAGGAGCAATTTTATATACCACTACGTTTCCTTGTCATAGCTGTGCAAGACACATTGTGGCGGCTGGCATTAGTAAGGTCTTTTATATTGAGCCATATGAAAAGAGCTTAGCTCGGGAGCTTCATAAAGACGCTATCGCGTTTGAGAACGAGGCGAATAGTGATCAAAATAAAGCCCCCTCGCTTGTGCAATTTCTGCATTTTGAAGGAATAGCTCCTCGACAATTCCAGAATGTATTTTTAGCGTCGGATAGGAAGAGTAAGGAAGGGAAATTTTTAGAGATTAATTTAGTTAATTCAGAAAAAACTTTGCCAGAATATCTGGATAATTATCAAAGCTTTGAAGTTAAGGTGGTTGAGCATTTCACGAAAGATTTGGAAAAAGTACCAAGTACGACTAAAGTTGAAGCTTGAGGCAAGCTTTCATTTCTGAGACAATCGCGCCAGCGATTTATGGAGGAAATTATGCGAACACCGCGAAATCTTCCCGAGCAATTATCGCTTTCTTTCGGGCAATCGTCTTTGTCAGCCTCTTTAGATAGCTTAAAGTCGTCAAATATTGTTTATATCGAATTTAATCGACACGTCTCGGTGAACAGCGCCAGCGCCTCGCAGCGCCTAAGAAATGATTCTGAAATTTTAGAACAGATTTTGTCTGCGGCCAAAAAATTGAATTGGTAGTTTTTAAGTGTTACCGATTATCTATCCTTGTTCTTGCGTCAGCCTGTCTAGCTTTGCCACCAGATCTTCCGCACGTAGGTGCGTGTATCTTCTCAGCATTTGCATCGACTTATGTCCGCTAATAGAAGCGACTTCCTGATCGCTCAAGCCGGCCTCAACTAAACGGCTGACTGCTTCATGTCTTAAATCATGAAAATGTAAATCTTCGATGCAAAGATTTTTCTTGATTGTCTGCCAGATTTTCAAAAACTGATACGAGCCACGTTTTCCGTTATTCCCTGGTTCTCCAAAAAAGATCAAATCTGTATCGAATGGACGCACTGGATTTTGCAATGCCTCCTTGAATATCAAGGTGGCGTTTTGTGTAAGCGGAACGGTGCGTGCGGAATCATTTTTGGTGTCAGCTAGCCGCACAATACGTCTCTTTAGATCTACCTGTGAACGTCGTAAGCCAAGAATTTCGGACTGTCGCATACCTGTCTCTACAGCAAGCCGGACAATCCAGCCAAGCATTGGATTGCTATGTTTGTCGACGGCTTCGAATAGGCGCCATTGCTCTTCTCCTCGTAAGCGCCGATCTCTTCCTTCGCTTGGGCTAGGTTTGCGTATATTTGCGACAGGGTTATAGGCCAGTCCTAGCCCCCATTCTTGAAGGGCGATCGTAAACAGATGGCTCAGAAGAGCTAATTCGATGCGCACTGTGTTATTAGATTTTCCATTCGCAATTCGCTGATCTCTGTACTTTGCAACCAGCTCGCTTGTTACGGCCGCAAGTGAGTATTTCCCGAAAAACGACTCTAGCTGTTTTGCCGAGCCTTTCTCACTTAACTGCGTCTTTGGCTTTTTGGTGACAGTGACTTCGTTAAGGTATCGAATTAATGCGGTGGAGAAGGTCATTCGTTCACTTGGTGAACGAGAGATAAACACGCCCCGGACCATTTCATCTTCGGTTCGGCGTGCCCAATCTTCAGCATCGCGTTTAGTGCGAAAGGTTTTTGAAGTGGTTGGCCAGCCACTCTTGCGAATGAGTGCTTTCCAGGTGCCGGAAGGGGTCTTAACGATGGTTGCCATAATGCCTTTGCGAACGCGAGGTGTACCGATAATGTACTTTTCGAGTTCTACAAAAGCAAATGCCTTACGGAAAATTCACGTAAGGCATTGAATGTTTTGGTGCTGATGAGACGAATCGAACGTCCGACCTACTGATTACGAATCAGTTGGTATCTTTAAGCTGGATTGTATTTACACTGTCAGTTACAACTAGCCACTACGTTCTCAAATCAACATGGCGGCTTTTTAATTATGCCCACCTGCTGGGCATTGTCAATAGCTCAAACTAAACTTCTATAGGCGCGTGTGACGCCAGCATCATGTTGCATTACCCTCCTATTCCCAAAGTTGAAATTTTTAATTGCATGGTCGTGTCGTTAATTTAGCGGCGTATCGTCAGGCTTCTTTGACGGTTTGGGAAGTAGTTGCAAACAACCAGACGCTGTTCTCAAATCGTCCATGTTTGGATGAACGTAACCAAGAGTGGTTCGTACATCTGAATGGCCGAGAATTGTTTGTGCTGCCTTGAGGTTTCCGCCTTTATTTACGAGGGTTGTCGCAACTGTATGCCTGATTCGATGACTGGATAAGCGGACCCCTGCGTCCTTACTAAGCTTCCCGAAAAAGGAGCTTAAACGATCCACAGTTAACGGATGTTCCATCTTGATTCCAGTGCGTGGCACGAAGTGCTGTGGATCAAACACTTTAGCGCTGCCATCAGGAAGCTCGCCGTGTTCGGTCGCCACGATCTGTTGCAGCATTAACATATCGTTTAGAAGCTGATGCGGCAGAGGGATAATCCACTCCTTACGAGTCTTGCTTGATTCCGCTCGAAGGGTAATCACGTTAAGATCAAAATTAATATCGGACCATTGCAGCTCGACGATCTGCCGCCGGCGCATGCCGGTGAAGTAAAGAGTGCGAACGAGTGTGGTCCAAAAATCAGCCCACTTTTTTCCTGCTTCGCCCCAATTGTTTAAAACGCGATTTTGAAACACATCGAGACCGTGAAGTAGATCGTCCGCATTAACTGTTCTGGGTTTTGCCTGAAGTGTAGGAGCTCCGCGCACACGACGCCACGGATTATCGTTTAATTCACCAATCTCGACGGCATATGAAAAAAGAGCAGTGAGATGACGACGATAATTATTAAACGTCGTTGGTGATGCTCGCCCTAGAACATATTCGCGATATTGCACCAGGTGATCGCGTGTGATTTCTTCGATGGAGCTATCCATTGTTAGAAACGCAATGAAGTGTCGGCAAACTGCGCGGTAGTTATTTGCGGACTTCGGGCGAAGAATGCGGGACTGCAGGAAAGATTCCAATAGCGCGTTGAAATTCATTTTTTATCCTAAGCCCTCATAAATCTAACTGGCTTGTAAGTTCCAAGCTGAAGAATAAGGTGATTTGATTTTGTTAAGCCTGTGAGTTTCTTTGATTAAGGCATTCGCCAGCTGTTTGATCTAAGCAACCGGCCTTAATACCAACAGGCAAATATTCCCAACTGTCCACACAGCTACAAAGCGTTAAATGTAAAAGCTATGAAGGCGGTACATGCTCCTTTTTCAGGATATGTTTAATGAAGAAAATGCGTATAGGGTGCAATAAAAATGCCATGTTATGGCATATTAATGGATTTTGTATAGCAAATTTTTGTACGCTACTTAATTAAGAAGGGTTGCCGGAACGTATGAGAAATAGAAAAGTTGCTATAAAATGGCAACAAAATTGCTTTTTGTGCGTCATGTCTTGGGCTATAAGCTGGCCACAACCGACTGTTAATTATGGAAAGTCAGGAAAATACCTCTCCTGTCGCATAAAATTTGTACCTTGATCTACGCGCGGTTCGAAAAAAATGGTTGCGGTCGCGCGGCGGATTGTATGCTCTTTTAAGGTAAATCATGTGTCGGTATTCAACCATCGTACAAAGCATCGCTTGAATTAACCGTCAATGCCGAATCTATTTCTATAGAAAACTGGAAGTGTCTCAGTTTATCGCGGGACAAAAAAATTAAAGCCAGAGACCCTGATGACCTTTGTTCAGAGCTACTACAGGTTCGCGGCTGGGTTATTTAAGGTCGGCGCTAATGAGAAATTAATGAGCTATGGCGATACAGAAATAGTCTTCCGGTGGTAACGAAAATTAGGCCCGTCAGGATTGCAGGCAATTGACTCTCCGAGGCAGGGAAAGAAGTACGCACAAATTGTGCATTTTTTGGGAAAGTAGGCCTGTGATGAAATCAAAGCAACCTAAACTAATCCGTGTTTTGCTGGCAGATGATCATCCCTTATTAAGAACGGGCTTTGCGGCTTCTTTGGTAAATCATGGAATCGATGTAGTGGGGCTTATCGCTACGCATGAAGAAGTGATTAAAAAATACGAAGAGTTAGTTCCCGATGTTTTAGTCTTGGATATTCAATTCGGACAATTAGCAATTGGTTTAAATGTTGGAAAGGACGTGCTGAATAAATTTCCCGATGCAAAGATCATATTCCTAAGCCAGTTCGATCATGATGGTTACATTAAAGAGGCCTATAAGATCGGAGGCTTCTCCTTCATTACTAAAAATTTTGAGCCTGCAGAACTTGAAGTGGCAATCAAAAAAGCTTACGAAGGCGAAACATATTTTCCACCAGGAATCGCAGAACGCCTCGCTTATTTGTCAATTCGAGGAGATAGCACGCCCCTTTCCGCATTAGATTCCAGAGAGACCGAAGTACTTAAATTGATTGCTCAAGGATTAATCCTTAGCGAAATAGCAGAACAAACTGGTTTGTCGCTTAAAACCATCACAAATACCAGTCAATCCATTAAAGAAAAACTTGGTTTGCATCGGCCGGCTGATTTAGCACGGCTAGCTCTCAAGCATGGACTCATAAAGTTATAGAGATTAAACGCATTCAAGCACGTAATTATCGATATTACAGGGCTTACTAAGACCGCTTCGAAAATCCGCGGTGTTTCCTAAATAATAGAAAATTGTTTTGTAAAGGTGAATGCATGGTTCGTATTTTCCGTTCTTTTGCTTGGAGCGTTTTACTTGTTAGCGTTTGTTCGGTGGTAACTTCGGAAGCGAGCGAGGGTGAATCTACGGACAACAAATTTCCAGTCGTTTTAACCCCCACTCGACTGAAACAGTCGCTTGCAGACGTTCCCGCAAGCATAACTGTAATAACAACTGAGATGCTTCGACGGTTCAATGTTAGATCCATTCCTGATGCGCTTCGGCTTGTGCCTGGTATGGCCGTTGTTCAAGTTTCCGGAAACGATTACCGCATTAGCTACCATGGAACAGACATATTAACTCCACGAAGAATGAATATTCTTATTGATGGAGTCTCTTCTTACAGACCTCGGATTGCGAGGTTTGACTGGAAGAATATGCCTATTGATATAGAAGATATTGAGCGGATAGAAGTGACGCGCGGTCCTGATTCGGCTTCGTACGGTGCCAATTCCATGCTTGCAATCATCAACGTTATTTCCAAGCATCCTCGCGACGTTACTGGATCGATGCTAAAGGCTAGAGGCGGGTCATTGAATGCGTTTGATGGCACTGCACGGCATGGAGGCGAAATCGGATCGGCAACATCATATCGCCTTACCGCTAGCCATCAGGAAGATTCCGGTTACGACTTCGCGACAACGTCAAAGGTCGGAAAGAATCATGATGCTTCACGCGTAAATAGACTAAATTTTCGCTCCGTTACTGAGATCGCATCCGATCAGACTCTTGATGTGGACGCAACGATTCTGGATGGAATGAATCAGAACGATTATATAGACCCGTATCAAACCAGGTTTCCTGACATAGCTTTGCGCGAGTATGAGTTAAGCGCAAGATGGCGTAATTCGTTTTCCTCAACGCATGACTTGCAGATACAGACATATTTGACGAAGCGTATAGACAAACAACCTTGGACTACTTGTCTTCCGCCAATTACACTTTTGCCACAAATGTTTGATCTGTGGCGAGCAAATCCTGCCTATGTTCAAGCAATTTTTTCTGGGCGTACGCCTTCAGGTGGTACTGCTCAAGACGATGCCTTGGCGGCCGCTGCTATTTCAGCTTATCTGGCATTGGGACCGAGTCGGAGAGTACCGATCTGCGTCGATGCCAATCAAAACTATGCTGAGCGTCGGTACGATTTAGAAGTACAGGACACATCCGTTCTCACAGATACCATACGGCTCGTATCTGGTTTCGGTTTACGGCAAGATACTGTCATCAGTCAAACCTATACTGGTGGGCAAGTAAGCAACAATAGCTGGAGCGTTTTTGCTAACGCAGAGTACAAACCGTCTCATCTGTTGACAGTTAATGCAGGTGGCTTTTTCCAGAAGGACCAAATAACCGGGGCGGCTTTTTCTCCTCGTATCGCATTCAATACGCATCTAGACGAGAACCATACGTTGAGATTTGTAATATCGAAAGCGAATCGGATGCCTGACTTGACTGATCAGCGCGCGAATTGGACTTACGAGACTTCAAACTATAGCCGTCCACTTAACGGAGCAACAAGCGGCCTTTTCTATGCTAGCGCGCTGTCTCCTGGGAATCTTAATTCAGAAAGGATACTCTCAAGAGAAATTGGCTATCTGGGAAATTTTCCTCAATACGGCCTACTTGTCGATGTTAAATTATTTGACGACAAATTGGATGATCTTGTTTCCGAGAAGCTCCAGTTATATGACTTCAAGCCAACAAACAATAATTCCGTGCGCCTGCGAGGAAGTGAATTACAAATAACGTATAAACCGACGGACCAATGGCAAATCTATCTTGCCTGCTCCAATATCCACAACAATGCATCAACGCTGCTTGAACAGACTCTATATTCAAAAAACAGCGGTTCTCTAGCAATAGCACATGAGCTGAGTGAAAATTGGCAGTGGTCATTTGCCTATTATGGATTTGGTTCCAACGCGGCAAGTGCATCCTTCTATGGTCGCGAAGACGTTTCGTTATCGAATAAACATCGGATTGGCCAACATTCACAGCTTACAACGACCCTAACGGCTCAACATCTTGATAATCGAACTACGACTTATTTCGTAAACTTTAATACGTTAGGCGACAGTCGTTATAACAGTGCCGTGCAATATTATTTGACGATGAAGCTTACCTTTTAAACTAAACCGTAACTAAGATTGTTAACTAAAGCTGTTTCCATCCTTTACCTAAAGGCATAAGAATGACATTGATTGCTTTGAGTGTGTTGATAATTGCTGCATTAGTTTTTGCCCTATTAAAATGGCGCCGGACAAGTTACACCCTCTACTTAATTTCGTTATTAACATTCCTCGCGATCGGTTGCGGCTTCTTGCCAAATATTATGTTGGCGAATCTTCAGTCACCTTATGCGGAACCGGCTACAGCAGAATGGAATAAGCGGAATGCAATAGTAATATTAGGTGCAGGAACCGTAAAAATACCCAGTGCTGGACGACCCGAAATAGATATTTTTGGCTACGGGCGAATCGCCAAGGGGGCGTCACTTTACAATGAGTGTAAGCAAAAAAATAACGAATGTAAGATTATTGTTAGTGGTGGTGACGCTCGTAACAACGGAATCTCGGAAGCATCCATTTATAGCGCGCAACTACGTGGGCTTGGTGTAAGTAACGACGATCTTCTATTAGAAGATAGAAGCATGAATACGTGGCAAAACGCGCAGTTCAGCAGCCAGTTATTACAATCGCTCAAGGTCGATCGTATTCTATTGGTGTCAAGCGGAACTCACTTGCGCAGGAGTGTTCTGTATTTTTCACATTTTGGCGTCAGCGTTGTCCCTGCGCGAGCCGATTATGTGGTGGCTCCTACTTCTGTGTTTCCAGCTGCTTTTAATTTTGCGCTTGCTGATTTCGCGATTCATGAATACGTTGGAATAGTTCGATATCACCTCTATAACGCGCTGGGCTGGAATGCTGCTGCGGCAAAGCATCCTGGTGCTGTGTAGGGATTATTGTTTTCATAGCGAAGGGATAAATCGAGATAAGTCCTGCATGTTAAATTGCTTGAATCTATGTCCAGGTATTTGGGTAATTCCAGGGCTTTCAACTGAAAGCCGCGCTCGCTTACTTTGCTGGAAAACTTATTTGCTACAACGAATGGAATAGTGAAGAAACTACCTCGCTTTGGGCGATTAAAGGCATGGCTTCTGCTCACTGCGGGTATTTTATTTGCCTGGACGAATTCGGTGGGCAGCACTGAGTTAACTAAGCATCGCCTATATATTGCTACGGCAGATCAAAGTGAGGATACCAAACGTATCATCGAAAAATTACAAAAGAAATTCCCGGCGGCTCAGTATACAAGTGCCCTTAGCATAGTTGCATCAAGGCACAGGTCCAATATCTATATTGCGGTAGGCCCAGCAGCGCTGCGAGCGTTACTTTCGCAAAGCGCTGATGGAGTCATCGTATCGGTATTTACGTCGAGTCAAGCAGTAAGAGAAATTGTAGAGGCAGCTCCCGATTCACGGCGGGCAACGGTAACTGCGGTTTATGCGGATCCATCGCCTGTTGAGCAGTTGCGACTAATTGCCACCATCTACAAAAGGCCAGTTCACGTTGCTGTTTTAGTCCGAGATAAAAACACCTATTTAGTGCCGTTGCTACGTCAGGCGGCGACTCAGTCCAATATTAGATTGTCTATTGAAGCAGTTTCCTCGGAAGAAAATATTAATCGTATTCTTGATCGAATCAAGGACGCCAACGTGGTTCTTGCGCTACCGGACAGCAAAATTTACAACCCCGAAACCGTTCGAAATATTCTTATAACGACGTATCGCCGTGATCAAGGAGTATTAGGGTTTTCCGTTGCATTCGTTAAAGCCGGCGCTCTAGCAACTACTTATTCTGATGTTGATGACATTGTTTCTCAAGTCGAGGAAATGCTGAATGAGATCAATGTTTCTGGACGTATTCCAGAAGCGCAATTTCCAAAATATTTTGACGTGGCGGTAAATGAGAGTGTGGCGAGATCTCTTAACTTAGTGATCGATGACAATGTTAAAAAATATCAATCTAAGGCTACTCAAAAATGACTATGGGGCTTCTTAACTGGAAGCAGTGGGGAATCAAATCGCGGATGACCGTTATCGCATTATTCCCGCTAACCTTGATGTTTGTATTCAATGCTGGTTACTCGTACTACTCTCGATTATCAGAAGCCAATCAAGAATTGGAAGAGAGAGGTAGACTCCTTGCTTCGTTATTAGCAGACAGTGGCGAATACGGCGTCATTTCTGGAAATATTTCCTACTTGGAGAGAACATTAAAGGGGTTGATCGAGGCCGACAAGAGCATTCGTAAAATAGAAATACTAAGTAGCGATAGACGGTTGCTAATAAGAAGCACAGGAAGTGTTGCGAGTAACTACGTTGCCCATAATTTCGAAGCGCCTATTAAAAGAGAGCTGGTCTCTGTAGATTCTTTGAATGATCTGACCAAACCGCATTTACCATCTTCTGCCACCGATAGTCAGACAGCCCAATCCAAAGAAGTCGTCGGTTATGTTGTCGTAACCATTACCCCCTCAGAGATGCTTGCTAAGCAAGAGCAGCGCACTTTAGTGCAGTTCTCAATTAGTAGCGTAGTTTTGTTATTGAGCATAGGGCTTGCGTTAATCCTCTCAGTAAATCTCACAAGGCAATTAGCTAAAACTGTTGCCATTGTGCGGAAGATTCGACAGGGTAATTATCCTATTCATACAAATATAACGACGGGCGGTGAAATCGCGGAGTTACAAATAGCTATTGTGGAAATGGCAGATAGCTTGGATGAATTCAGGCGGGGGTTGGAGGAAAAAGTCTCTACACGTACTAAAGCCCTGGAAGCAGCTAGGGACGAAGCTCTAAAATCTAATATGGAGAAATTAAAGTTAATTCAAAAAGTAAACACTGCTGTTGAAGAAGAAAGAAAGCTGCTTTCAATTGAAATTCACGATCAGCTTAACTCCACTCTGATCGGCATTCGTCTTGAAGCACATCAAATTATTGATGTTGTAAAGGAGCTGCCTGCACCTTACGGTGAAGAAATAAATGGCAAAGCGCGATCCATTATTAATTTGGCATCTGATCTATATGGAATCGCCAGAGAAATTGTGCGAAGGCTGAGGCCCGAGGTAATCGATGCGCTTGGGTTGTGCGGCGCTGTAGAAGAAATGATTCAGCAGTACGACATGCGCCATCCAACCTGCAAATTTAGCTTTGAAGAGGCTGGGGATTTTTCCGATCTTGCAGATGACTTGGCAATTGCAGCATATCGACTAATCCAGGAAGCGCTTTCCAATGTTATAAAACATGCTGCAGCTAAAGCAGTGATCGTTACGCTTCAAGCATTGTTGAAAGACGGACGATTGCTCAAAATAAAAATAACAGATGATGGCAAGGGTTTCGATTCTGAAACAGCAGAGCCTGGCATAGGGCTAATTGGTATGCGAGAAAGAGTTCACGGGTTGGGTGGCCAATTGAAAATTCAATCCACAGCGGGGATGGGAACAACTATCGTTATAGAGCTGCCCTTTCGTAGAAGTTAACTTAATCATACTTGATCGAAATTTGGCTGCGGCTATGATTTAACCGTGGATAACGGCCGCAAATGTTATGACGGCAATGTGAAAAATGCAGCGCTGTCTTCCCGAAATTGTATGATGGCAATTTGCAACGAAGTTCGATCAGAGTGAGACACGTAACAGCAACAAAGCCGATAAATGCTAATGGCTCGCGGCTAAGAAGAAATAAAATAGCCGCTCTCAATTTCCGGTTTCTACCGGATGATGGGAGCGGCTTTTTTATTGAATTAGAAATGAAGGAGAAGAGCTGCGGAATGCCCGTTGGTTATTCCGTCTTACCGCGCTTATTTATTTCATCAATCCATTCCTAAAACACGTTTCACATCTGTAGGCTTTATTTCATAGCATCGAATCATATGATTACAATAATCGTCTACTGTATGTATTGTTAAATTTCCAGAACTAATTTCTTTATAAATTTTTCTATCAGCAGCGTTATAAATATCGTCTTCGATATAATCATGTTCCATTCTTTTAAATAAACTCGGAGCAGTACTAGCTTGTAGATTTCCTTCTCCAAACTTACTATCTTTACGCAACGAATCAACAGAAACGTTAAATACTTTTGCAATTCTAAGTAAAGAAAATTTGCGTATTTTTTCGTTGATGTCATCCATAACCCACCTCATTGTTGGCCACTACTACAATCACAGTTATTAGAGCTTGTTGCATTTATTGCAGCCGTTCCAATTACACCCCAATCGTAAAATCCCTCCAACACCACAGAACCTGTAGAAAGTGTTCCTGCCGCAATACCAACAGTAGTACGGCCAATGTCTCGTAGTACTCTAGTACCAAGTCTTCCGGACCAGCGACTTAATTGGTTTGTTATCGGATTAATTTGATTTTTTGGCTGCCCTAAGGCTCTTAATTCACTTGATGTTTTTGGCATTGTTCCAACACCTAAGGTCGAAGCAAGTGAACCTAATGTAGCATCCAAATCAAATCTGTTATCGCGCACGTCATTAGAAAATTGATCCCAGTTGAAGCAAATCAACCCTGTTGGATCAACGTTATCGATTGGATCTCCATTCACGTACGCATACTGGTTATACCCACCGGCCAGCCCGATCGGATCTTCTGAGATCCATCGCTTCAATTCATAGGAGTAGTACCGGTTGCGATTCAGTTGCAAACCAGTGCTATCGTTTTCTCTTCCAGTATATTGATAAGCATTATTCGACGCAGTTCCCGCACTGGCTATCTTGCCATACGCCTCATAACTATAACTCGTCTGTGTCGCGCCAGTGCTATCCGTCAATGCGAGCGTTGAACCTAACGCATCCGTGAAGAATGACTGCGTCGTTGTTCCTTCCGTCATACTGAAGAGTTCATCGACTCCACCCGTCAACATGGTCCGCTTGATCGTGTTGGTCGATGTGAGTTCCTGTATCGGCTGAACGCCGTCGTACAAGAAATTCGTAACACTGCCATTGATCGTTTTGCCGCGCCGTCTGCCGAACGCATCATACCGGAAGGTTGTCGTCGCTGATCCACTCATCGCCGTCAACTGATTCCTCGCGTTCCAACTATACGTCTGCCCGAACACGTTCTCCATGTTGCCGTTGTCGTCATACGTGATCACGCCGCCGTTCCAGTTCGTAAGGCGATTATTCGCGTCATAACTCGTGCTGGTTATCACTGCAGGTAAATTGGTTTTGGCGAGGCTTCCACCCATCGCGATTCTTCTACCCGCTGCATCATACTTGTAAGTCAGATCACCTATGGTTGTGGTGCCCTTCTTGTACGTGATGCTGGTGAGGTAGTTCGTCGGATCGTCATATGCATACGTCTTCACCACCCCATTCGGCAGCGTCACGCTGGTCCGACGGTTGGCATTATCATATCCGATAATTACCGTTTGCGTGCCCTGCACAATCCGCGTCAACCGATTGACATTGTCCCATGTGTAGGCCGTGTCCGGTTGTCCTGCTACGTGCATTGTCTTCAATCGGCTCGCCGCATCATACAGCGTATATTGAACCGTCCCTTGAGGCGTCACTTCTTGCGTCAGTCGGTCCAAATCATCGTAATCCCGCCTGATCGTGCCGTTTTGCGAATCGACAATGACACGAACACGGTTGCCCGCATCCCACGTATAGGTCACCGTGCTTGTGTACGCCGTTGGATTCGCCGTCGTCGCACCGAAACCCACTTGCGTCGGGCGATTCAGGAAGTCGTAGGTGAATCCTGTTACCTGTCCTTTGCGATCGGTATAGCGATCCAAATTACCGGCGAGATCATAGTGATAGTTTTCCGTTTTCAACAGCGGATCGATACGGGTTTGTACGCGGTTCAACACCTCATACGTCCATTGCGTTTTGCCGCCCCGCGGATCGGTAAAATCCTTCAGATTATTGTTTGAATCAAAATTGGATGCCGTGTTGTTGCCCAATGCATCAGTCGTTTGCTTCAGCCGTTTTAAGACATCGTGCGTTAATGCCGTGCGGTTGCCCAACGGATCGATGATCGCACCAATGTTACCCACCGCATCGGTAAAGATCGTGGTCTTACGACTGCGTGCATCCGTGATCGTCGCCAGGTCGCTGCCATCGTAGGTGAAACTGGTCTTATGCGTGGATCCGAGGGCATCGGTGACGTTCGCCAGAAGACCGGCCGTTGTATACGTCAGGGTTGTCTTGTGGCTGAGCGGATCGTTGATCACGACTGTCCTCGCCACGTCATCATAGGTGAATGTCGTTTTATGCGTTAGCGGATCGGTCACAGTCTCAATACGGTTGAACTTGGGCTCATACGTGTAGTTGGTCGTCACCGCGTTCGCGGTATTAAACAGCTGCGTCACGCTGGTCGTATTGCCAGCCGTGTCGTATTGAAACTTCGTGATTCGGTTCAGCGGATCCGTGACTTGCTGCGTCAGGTTCGTGACCGGATCGCGTTGGATGGTCGTGATTTGCTGTTCCGTCTTGCCCAGTGCCAATGTCGTCACCGTGGCATAGCCGTTTTGGAACGTCTTCCGGGTGATATCGCCCCGAGGATTGGTCACATCCGTTTGCGTGATCTTGCCGCTGCCGTCCACCGTATAGGCGAATTGATAGGTCGCGGTATCGGCCATGGTTTGTTTCTTCACGCGACCGGTAGCCGGATCGTATTCATTCGTCAGCCGAATATTTCCACGCGCATCTTGGATCGTTTGCAGCCACGTGCAACTGGCTTCACTGCCCGTGCAGGTGCCCCAGCCATAGATGGTGTTGCCATTATTAGGATCGGTGACTTTGTTCAATCGACCATAGGCGTCGTAGAAATATTGCACCAGCCGTCCGCCGTTGTCCTTCGCTTGGCTGATGCGGTTGCTTGTACCGTCGTAGGTGAATTGCATCCACCGGCCATTCGGGCTGGTGATCTGGGTAATGTTGCCGACTTGGTTGCCGAGGTGGTTGGTTCCCGTGCGCAGAATAGTCGTCGTGTTGCCGTAGCGATCGCGGATAGATTGCAGCGGCGCGTTTTCGCCGTACACATAGACGGTGCCGTCTGTCAGCTTCAGATCCCAACCGGTGCCATTCCAGACAATGGTCGATTTGTGAAATCCCGTCGGCGAGCTGGTGTGTTCGAAGACTGCATCGGTCCAGCCATCGCCAAGACTCGTACGCACGTAATGCACTCGGGCACCATCGGGCAACACCAGGTCGGCTTCTTTGTACTCGCGTGCCGACCACAGGAACATGTCATACGGATGCGTCATGCCAACGCCGAAGGACCGGGAATTGGCGTCGTTTTGTCGGTAGGTGCGGGTTAACGCGAGTGGCATGACATCCGGCAACGCGAGATCGGTATTGCCCTGGATGTAGAGGCCGGTGGCGCTATCGACGGGGTCTCCGACTGCCGTGCCGCTGGCTGAGCCGCTGCCACCACAGCCGGCGGTGGGAGCGCCGCCGCTGTCATTACCGCCGCCATCCGCCGCGCTGGGGCAACTATTACCGGCCCCAGGGGCTTGCGCTGTTGCTGGCGGCACGCCACCCATGCCGTTGATCATCGCACCGGTTAGTTCGTAAATCACCACACCCGGATCGGGTACGACTTGCTGGCGATCACGGCTGATGCTGCCCATGCCGTACAGATACCAGCCTTTGTCTTTGGCATCGTAATTCCAGAAGCCGGCGCGCGCGCCCGCTAATTCGTTGGTGTAGTTCGGATAGATCAGCCGCGCGCCTTTCGCGGCGCTACTGGTCAATCCTTGCAGCCACGCGCCGCCGGGTTGGATGGTGAAGTACACCGGCACCTGGAAGCTCGGCAACGGGAACGGGGGGCGATCCACCGGAATCGCGGTGATGTTCAGCTCCGTGACGATTTTACCAAAGCGGTCGCGGATGACGGTGCCAGCGGGGATGCGCAATTCTAAGCCGGGAATCGCGGCTGACGTCACCACGGTTTCTTCGCGTGTCGGTGACGCAATCTTGACGGTTCCTTTCGGGTCCAGCGTCGGCAGCCAAATCGTGTAGTTCAATGCCGTGGTTTGATTGCCTTTGATGTCGACCTTGTCGAGGAACACGCCGTATTTGGCATTGGCGTGATTCGCGGTGGCGCCGTCGATAACCAGCGTTTGCGGACCGGCGGCAATCCCGGTCAATAGGAAGCGGCCGTAGGCATCGGTCTTCGTGTGCGCTGGGCCGATCGATAAGGTGACATTGGCCAGTGGCTTGCCGTTGATGCGATTGACCAAGCCTGCGAGCGCGGTGGTGCCGGCCGGTGCTGTTAACGGCACCGGCGCATGCACCTCGATATTGTCGATATAGTCGTCGGCAGCAGTAATCGCGGCCCCAGCGGTGGCCTTGCGCAGGATGCCTTTGGTGCCAGAACCGTAGGTCCAGTCGCCACTGAAATGCCGCCCGCCGGGCACCCACAGTTCGTCGTCAAGGACGTTCTCGGTGGATAGGGCGAGGTTGGCGATCGGATTGTCGAGCGGCGTGACCGATACAGCCTTTGTCGGATTGCTGCTCGCGACGGTAAAGCTGATTGCCGTGAACGGCAGCGCATGGCCGTCGGTATCCATCGCGCCATTAATGAATAGCGTGTAACGGGTGGCGGGAGTGAGGTCAGTCTTTGGCGTGACGAATAGCAGTAGACCGTTTTCGGCAGGCACGATGGTAATTGGCGTGGCGCCGGAGGGACCAAACAGCGTCACGGTATCCGCATTAAGGCTGGTGACTTTGAGCAGGCGCGTGAACCGCGTGCTGAGGACTTGGCCGACCGCGACATTGTCCGCTCCGGCGGTAGGAATCGAGGCCGCGACTGTTGGTGCCGTCGTGGTCGTTTCTTGTTGCAACAGTGTCGTTACCCCAGTTACCGATTCAGCGATCACGGTATGGCTCGTCGGATCGACCGCATCTCCGTTAGTCAATGGCTTGCCGTCTTTATCCATACCGCCTTGCAGCAACACACGGCCGGTCGCTGGCAATAATGCCGCGTAGTGCGCGCGGCGTGCCGCCGGTAATGACAATCGCTGGATGTGATGACCGGTCGGGGTGATGATTTCTGCATCGGATAACGCATCGATGCCGGTGGATTGGCCACCCGCAATCAATAGGCGCCCATCGCTTAACAATGTGGCGCTGTGATAAGCACGCGCCTTCGGCGTGAGCGTGGTAATAACCGTGAAACGATTAGCTACCGGATCAAAGCGTTCCGGTTGATTCGCCCATGCACCATCGACAGCAACGCCGCCAATGATGAGGATCGTGCCATCCGCGAGCAATGTCGCGCTATGGCCAATACGAGGAACCGTTAACTTCGCGGTAAGGGTTACCTTCACGCCGGTCTTCGGATCAATGACCATGGCAACGTCTGTGGGACGATGAGTGTTATCTTCCCCGCCCAGTAGCAGCCAGCGACCATCCGCTAATTGCGTTGCACTTTGCCCGGTTGTCACTGCTGGCGCTTTCACGCCAACGGCGTCACGAACGTCTAACACGCTCGCGGCCAAGACACTAGTCGCTGGGGCGACAATGCTGATCATCGAAAGCGCGAATAACGCCTTGCCGATGCCGCCGGAAAGTCGACGGATGACGCGAGCAACGAACGCTGGGTGATTTTTCGTATTCATATTGTGATTATCTGTTTGCATTATTGATCCCCTTGCCAACTTATCGCGTCTGCACTTGCAGATCGATCCGACCGGTCGAGACACCATCCACGAATACGATCACCGTATACGTGTCTGTGGCAGTGAGTGTCGGAATATCCAGGCCACCGTTCGTCATTCCGCTATAGGACATCGAATTCAATACGCTGCCATCCGCGCGATTCACATAGATCGTGCCGGTAGAAATCGTATTGTTGGTAAAGGCTAAGCGCAGGTTTTGCCCTTGCGTGCCGTTAAAGGTATAGCGGGCATTCTGTCCAGGCTCGCTGGTGTTGTAGCTGATCGGCGCACCGCTAATCGGCAATATTCCCCCGTTGACGTTCTTCGTCAGCCAGGCAGTAAAGGTCGCTGCCGTGGAGGGACGCAGTATGACCGTGTAGGTGTCTGTCGCCGGCAAGGGGTTGATGTCGCAGTTGCCCGATGTGGCAGTGAACCCACCACAGCTATACACGTTGTTTAATACCGAACCATCGGACTTTTGTAGCGTGATGCCAATCGAACCACCGGCGGGTGTGGTGGTGATATTGGTCAAGGCCACACCATATCCTTGGTTCACTTGCCCATTGAATGTGTAGCGGGCATTTTGTCCGACGCGAGACAGACTGATGTTTGTCGCCGCATCGACCGTCAAGGTCCCTACTTTTTCGGAGGACAATGTGGCCGTAAAGCTGATGGATTCCGCGCCACGATTGTCAAACCATAAACGGTAGGTGCCACTGGCAGGCAATGCGGGAACATTGCACACACCGGCACTGGTGTAGGCGTTGCAGTCAACAAAATGGCTACCATCCGGGTTGTCGACATACACGTTCATCACACCGCCCGCAGGGGTTGTCACAAACGGACCGATGCCGATGCCCAGCTTTTGGTTCGCGGTTGCCGCAAAGTAGTATTCACCGTTCTGACCCGCCGCTAAATTGATCGGTACCGCAGGACCATCCACCGTGATGGTGCCGGACGCATTTGTCTTGAGCGTGAGGTTTATGCTTCCTGTGGATACACCATCCACGAAGATCATCAGCATGTAATTATCGTTAGCGGGCAGTGGCGGAATATCCAGACTGCCGCTGACCGTTCCGTTAAAGAAACGTGATGCGACCGCCGTTCCATCGACCTTCCAGATATAAAGCGTGCCGGATGGAATCGTATTGCCGCTGAACACCACGCTGAGATTCTGCCCCGCCGTGCCGCTAAAGGTGTAGTAGCCATTTTGCCCTGGCTTCGTCGTATTGTAGGTAACCGCTGTACCGTTCATCGGTAAGACGCCAGCGTTGACGTTTCTCGTCAACCAAATGTCGAACGTGGTGGTGATGATACCGGCTGGGTCGAGCACAATCGTGTAAGTACCATTTGCCGGCAATGGGCTGATGTCACAAGTACCCGACGTGGCGCTGAATGCCGTGCAGTAATAGCTGTTATTCAGCACCGTCCCGTCGGATTTCAATAGCGTGATGTTGACCGAACCGCCCGCAGGGCTTGTCACCATGTTGGGCAGTGCCAAGCTATAACCTTGTCCGGCTTGTCCGCTAAAGGTATAGCGGCCATTTTGACCCGCACGAGTGCTGCTGAACGGCGTGGCAGGACCATCCACCGTCAAACTAGCGCTAAAATCTTGCGACAAGGAAAGAGTGGCGTTTACCGCGCTTGCGGTGTTCGGCGTGACCAGCACGGTGTACAGGCCGTCCATCGGTAACGCCGGCAATGTCGGCGGGAAATCATTTGTGTAAAACCACAGCGGCGCGATCAAATCCTGGCCGTTAGGATTTTTGATAAACAGCGTGCCGTTGCCGCCAGTCGGCGAAAACGTAACACCGTTAAGCCCGAGTCCCAGGTGTTGCCCGGCTGTGCCGGTAAACGTGTAACGACCACTTTGACCAATACGCGTGCTCGCTAAGGTGACCGCCCCATTCACCGGCAATGTACTAGCAATATCCGCCGACAATGTGAAGACGAAATTAACCGTCGCCGCAGCGGACGGCGGCACGACCACGAGCGTGTAGGTACCGGTCACCGGCAATGTCGGCAGATGAATACTTATTCCTGCGCTATCAAAAAGAACGGAGCCCATCAAGTCCTGGCCATTCGGTTTCTTGATGTAGATTCTTCCCGACGCGCCGGCGGGACCGACAGCGCTAATACCGATACCTAAGTTTTGTCCTATCGCGCCATCGAATACCAACAGACCAATCTTACCGGCGGTGGTGGTATTAAACGTGAGCGCGGTATTCCCAACCGTAGTGCGGGCGGTTTTGCCGATATCGGCAACGGTATAACCACTGGGGGGTACAAAAAAATCGGTAGCGCTCGTCGCTGTGCCGTACGATGTCGCCACGGTAATCTTGCCGGAGCTGGTGGCATTGGGCACTGTCGAGCTCACTTGTATCGCGGTGGCACTCGTCACAACCGCTTCCACACCATTGAAGCGGACTTTGTCGTTGGCAGCGCTCGGATCGAAGTTCTTACCGGTAATGCTAACCGCAGTGCCCGCAGCACCTTTCGTCGGCGTAAAGCTGGTAATGCTGGGAGCGGTGGCGGCGATGACGGTAAATGTCGATCCACTGGACACCGTGCTAGTGCCATTCGCGACGGAGATGGTGCCGGTCGTCGCACCAGTGGGAACGGTAGTCGTGAGTTGATTTGCCGTGGCGGCAGTTACCGTGGCGGTGGTGCCGTTGAATTTGACGGTATTGGATGCAGCGGTCGTATTAAAGCCGGTGCCATAAATCGTGACGGTTGCGCCGATCGCACCTGCGTTCGGTGAGAATTCGGCGATCGATAATGTCGCCGACGCAACTTGTTTGATGCCGGTAATATTTCCCGCTGGATCGTAATTGTATTGGGCCGCATTGCCCGATAAATCCGTCACCTGAACCAATCGGCCGAGCTCGTCATAAAAATACTGGACGTCGGCTGCGGCGGGTATCGCGAGTAACGCCACCATGAACAAAAGCAATGAAACGACGCGGCTTACGGACATACAAGCGCCTTGACGCGCTGTGGAAAAGGTATTCAACGGAATTCCCCTAGAAAGAATTATTACTTCGTGTTCTTAACTTTCAAGACTTAAAATTATTCGTAATTCATATCATCAAAACCCGGCGCAATGTTATTCACGTAACGCGGTTCAGTTTGAAGTGGGCAGCTTAGCAAAGGTCTTCTCGCACTAGCAATCGCTAATCGATAAATATTTTTATATATTAATGACTTAGAAGTACAGTTCGCATCAACTCATATTCCAAACAATTGCTTACCGCAGACAGCTGCGGTATTACCTGTGATCCTGCCCGCAGCGCAACATCGGCAATTTATCTTGTTTATCCGTCATTGCGCACTCGTGAGCGCGTTCAAAAACGCGATGACATCTGCTTTCTCGCTGGGCGTCAAAATCAACGGCCGTCCTGCTTCCAGTCCACGATAATAAACTTCTTGATCGACGGCTTCTTCCAACGTGGCCACGCTGCCGTCGTGCATGTAGGGCGCGGTCAGGGCGACATTGCGAAGCGATGGTGTTTTGAAGCGGCCGATGTCGTTCGGGTTGTGCGTGACGACAAAACGACCGAGCGCGGCGATGTCGGGCTCGGTCGTAATCAAGCGATCGAGTTCACTGGCCGGCGTTGCCGCAACACGCGTCGTTAATGCCGCCAAGTTCTTGCTGATCTGTTCCAGGCCCACGCCGAGACTGTGAAATTGATTATCTGTAAAACTCGCGCCATGTTCACTAATCGTATGACAAGCCACACATTGTGCTCTACCGCGAAATAGCTCGAAGCCGCGCCGCGCCGCTTCGGGCAATACATCCTTCTTGCCGGCATAATAAAATTGATCGAAGGAAGAATTGCCGACAGCGAGACTACGAATAAAACTGGCCAGTGATTGCGTCACTTGCGTGAGGCCAATGTCGTTACCTTTCAGTTTAAAAACCTGTTTGAAGCGCCGGGGATACTCGTTGTCGGCGCGAATGCGATTGAGCAGTTCGTCGTAATTTGATAAACCATGCTCTCGCGGATTCACGAACGGGTCCGCCCCTTGTGCTTCCAAACTTTGCCGCCGGCCATCCCAGAATTGGGATTCGCTGAATGCCGCATTCAACAAACTCGGCGAGTTTCTAGTACCGATGCCACCCCGAATACCTTTTGCTAACGGAACATGATCCGCAAATGCACGTTCCTGCTGGTGGCAACTTGCACAACTGATCTCACCATTGGCGCTTAGCCGTTTATCGAAGAAGAGCTTGCGTCCCAACGCAATTTTCTCCGGTGTTTGCGGATTCTCTTTGGGAATGGACATCACCGGTAAACCAAGCGACGACGTCTTGGGCGCCTCGGCATTGGCCATGGAACAAAGTGATCCGATGACGATGGAAACGATATGCTTAATTATTTGCGCGCATTGATACCTCAAACGGCCCTCCACGCATTCTTTATCATTATTCGTGCAAGACAATACTGAACATCGCAACACTTTGGCAAGCGGTGATCGATTTAATCAAGCGAATTATTTTATTGCTGAAATGCGCGGTTTTGGTTAATCTCGCCGCCTATTAAAAAATAATTTAACCAATCAATAAAAGCCTCGTTCGCCAGCCGATCTGAAGGCGCTATTTAAGTAAGGTGCCGTCTTTATGGCAAACCACTCTCTATTTGTTCCGACGTTTTGGAGCAAACGCAATCCGCTCGACCTCACTGCATTCCTGGCGTTCTTGAAACGTCAATGGAACCAACAGCCGGTACGGCGATTGTCGACGGCGTTTGCGGTGTCCGCGATACTTCACATGACCTTGATGCTGTATGTCGCGGTTCAACCGCCACAACCACGTCTTTCTCGTGGCACCGAAATCGAAGCACGCATCATTTTTGCGCAACAGATCAATCCACAACGCGACATAACCGCAAATCAAATTGTGTTAACAGCACCGCAGACCAGCGATCTCAAAGTGGCATCCAATTATTCCGCCGAGTTGACTTCCGAGCCTGCCATTTCTTTCGTCACATCACGTGACAACGTCTCAGAGAAAATCGAACAACAAGCGGCGACGCCAAGGGTCGACGAACTATCCCGCCCGGTCATACCTTTACCTGCTGACCATACGTATTATCCCGCGTCACAACTGGATATCCGGCCTAAATCGCTGGCGCCAATTGTGCCGGTATTTCCGTCGGACGCGGCGGCGGCACATGTGAACGGAAGGGTTGTATTGCTCGTATTGATCGATGAAACGGGTCAAATAAACGACGTGTCGATTGTTGAAGCAACGCCAGCCGGTTATTTCGAGGAAGCAACATTGATCGCTATCCGCAATATGCGCTTTCATCCCGGACAGCGATTTGGACAGGCTGTTAAATCGAGAGTATTGCTGTCCATTGATTACGATGAGCCCAACCATTTTTGACAACCTAACCAGCTACAAATCTCAAAATGTTTTGGGATTGAAATGCAAGACGATGCAGCATGTCATCGTTAAAGCATGCCGATATTTCTAACATTGCATCATTCATTTAAATATAACGAACATGGAACCAAAAACAATCGCTTCCCTTCAAGATATTTTCCTCGATATTCTCTGCAAAGACTGCATCCCGCTATCAATCTATCTTTCCAATGGCATTCGCTTACAGGGGCACATCGAAGCGTTCGATTCGTATGTGCTTTTGTTAAGAGGTAACAATAACGTTCTTCAGGCGATTTACAAGCATGCAATCTCGACCATCGTTCCTTCCCGAGATGTATCGTTAAGAACTGAACGAGCCACGCCTGAAGTCATCGTTAAGAAGCGGTCTTCGTTTGGACTACGGAGAATGGAGAATCGAACGCGGGAAATGGTCTAAAAAATGATTCGTTATGATTTCAAAGACACGAAACATTATGCGCATCGACACTTAAATTTAAATCTCCTCGATATTTTTTCGCACGAGGGATAATCAATAAATTGCGTACAAAAAGAACAATTCGTCATAAAACAGCGTTACGAACTCGTCAAACTGAGGCGCAATCTTTAGTTAAGAATCCCCGTTTAGCTCTAGGGGGGGGTATTGCTACAACGCTTGGAGTCCTGTCTTTATTAAGCATAGCGTTGATACTTCTCAGTCTCGGCACTGCGCTCGCTTTGAATAGCCAGTTCGGGATTGAGCCTTTGGAGGTGTACCGATCTCCGTTTGATCTCCTAGTGCAGGCATATCAAGTGGTCTTGGCAATGTTTGTTAGGATAACGTCGTCCGTACTTTACGTTAACTTGTGGCAAACTTCCTTTTTAATGATTGGGCCGCTATTAACTATAGTATTCCTGCTGCTTTACCATGCGGTCAAGGCGGCTATGAATAGCAACATGCCCGCAAAGATTATATTGATCTCGCCTCAGTTTTCTCAAAAGCTAAAAAAACTATTGAAGAATCCTTATCTTGGAACGCCAGTTGTTACACTGATGTCGTATACGGGATTTAGCATACTCACGATGCTCGTTCCATGGATCTTTCTATTAGCGTTGGTAGCAATAAGCCTTCTTCCGTTAATTGGCTTCGCGAATGGCAAGCAATATTTTTACGAGTCCGTGATTGCACCAGAACGTTGTGAGCTACCGAAGGGAGCTGCATTGCGTCGATCTTTGAATACAAAAACCGAAAGAGATGATAAGGCAAACGTTGAAGCAAGTCGCGAAATCACAGCGACGTGCCTGCGCATTCTTAAGGAAGGCAAAGAGCTAGGGCGAGGTCGACGGATCATTCACACCTATGACACTCTATTTTTATTTAATCCCAATACAGGGGTGGTTTCATCCATTCCAACTAAAGATGCTGTGATCGAACAAATTAATAAATTGGAATAGATTTTCTAAGAAATCGTTATTAGGCCTACTTGGCAGGTGATTATGGCTACTTACTTAACAGTTGGAAGCAAACGGTTGTTAGTAGAGGGCGAGAATATCTCCTGCGAGCAAGTACCTTAATGCTGCAGACCTACCTTCCAATTTCATTTTTCGCTTGTAGGCGAATTGAATTGATCATTCTCATTCTTTCTTCTTTTTGTGCTGGGCTATCAGCATCATCATCACTTAGCATTACGAGAAAGCTCGACGCAAGCTTAACTTGAAACTCGGACAGTAATATTTTCTTGGTTGCTAAAATGAGTTTCGCGTCTTGCTGTAATTCGTGAGAGCGCTGTTGCGCAAGTCGAAAATCTTCGAGGAAAATTTGTGCAGCCGGATTGTTCGCTGGCATTTGAGCGGCAAGTTTGGTTATGCCTGCACGCTCTTGCAATAATTGTAGGGAGAAAGCGTATTTTTCTTCCGTAGCCCATATTTCGATGAAAGACGCTCGTTGCTCTGCCCGCAGCGTTTGGATCTTTGCATCTTCGAGTGTAGTTCGCTGAACATATAAAGTCCCTACTACAGATATTATGGCTGTCACTGTTATTTGGATAACGGTCTTTATTGCGCCCACATTTAATATCAGGTAAATTTTTTTTAGGAACGCTATAAACAATTCAATAAAGTTTTTTGTTTTCATGGTATGAGCATAGGTAGGATTGAAGCGACTGAGATAAGTATTGCTATGCTTTAGATTATTTAAGCACATCAAGGCGGATAATCACTTCTGATCAAGACCGGCCAGCAGCAAATTCTCGCATCGATTAGTTACCGCTACAATTCACCGTGAATTTATACCACTCTGCTACGATGACTGACACGTTTACTCGGTATTGTTATGAATGCAACGCTCAAAGGCCAACTCCCCTCGGAAAAACTGTCATTGACTCGCGAGGACGAGTCCGCTGGCTTTGTCATCAATGCATGGCCCGTCAAAATCCGCAGAGCTATCCAAGATGTTGATGTTTTAGTTCTGTGCGAAGAAGAAAATGCTTGTGCCTACATTTTTCCGCCGCCGAGCAAGGTATTATCGAAAATCGCCGATGCTTGGCGCAGCTTAACAACGTGTAGTTTGTACATGGCGATACTTGCGGCCTCATAAAAACCAAATTTCCACCATGTATGCAGCGCGGTACACTGCGCCATCAATCCACGCGTGTAGGTATTTACGCAACCATGGGACGCAGCCACCATTACCATGTCTATGTAATCGAACTGTCGAAAGAGGTTCTTTACGAAAGGCGATTTAAGAAAGCCAATCGTGATTACATCATAGGAAAACCTTGCGTTTATGTTGGCATGACGGGATTGGATCCTGACGTGCGCTTCGACAAACATAAAGCAGGTATCCAGTCCAATCGATACGTACGAGAATTCGGACTGCGATTATTGCCCGACCTCTACGAAATTTATAACCCCATGCCCTATGACGGTGCGCGAGACATGGAAGTAGAGTTAGCGATCGGATTGCGTGAAGAAGGGTATGGGGTTTGGCAGGCGTGAGTAAGCAACGTCAAAAAAGACTTTCCCATATACATGTTCGAGGTTGTTTGGTGAACGGTCAATTATTGAAAAGATAGGGAGGACTGTTGAATCACTGCTGTGAAGTTATGACGTATTGGGTGAATTATCGTTGCGAGGAGCATCCTAATTCATTCGATTGCCCCGACAGCATCATCAAATTTAACGTGCGAAGCAATGCGTATGGAATCATTGTTCATGATGGAGGATCGTCGAGCATTTCCATTTCACATTGCCCATGGTGTGGGGTTCCTCTTGCAAAGCGAGCGTAAATCCTTACCATTCGACTGTCGCAACGCATTTTAGTCTTCTGCAAGTGAGGTTTTTCAGAGGTGTCCACTGTCATCGATTTATATGGTGTCGGCATTCTCACCCTACCTACTCAGTGAACAAATCACGCGAAGTAGTGCTTTTTCCTTCAGCTTCGCGTCCGTTGCGCGGGCTGGTTACTGCATTTCGATAGAGCGTATAGTGAAATCATTTTTAGCTTGGTTGCGAAAAAAACGAGAAGAGCATCGCATGTGAGGCGGTGTAATAATTCTAAGTTTTTATAGCCACTGTTTTAGATTACTTCAGTTAATTTAACGTTAAATATTAAAGATGAGTACCGTTCGTCAAAATTTCTCCAATGCGACACCTAGCCTTACTGGTTCAATGTTCAGCCTTCATGATTTCAACGAAGCGCGTAAGTTTTTCCAAATAATTTTTGATCGTTACGTGCCTGGCTGGGAGCATAATCCGGTTGGTTTGATGGGAGAATTATGGAAGTCGGAAGGAGAACCAGCCATTGAAAGGCTGATTGATATTGCTCGCGTGATTTATGACTTAGATAGAGGTATAAGTCGGGAGTCGATGCCTGCACTCGAACATAAAGTTAAACAACTTTTAAATTGCAAAGATAGAGATCAGTTTGAGGAACTATTTACAGAAATGAGGATTGGTGCATTTCTAGCGGTTCACGCCGGGACAATCTTATGTGAGCCGCTAGCTCAACCACTTAACTATAAAAGCCGAAAACAACCACCATCACCAGATTTTGGAATCATCTTACCGGGCTGGGATGCTTTAATCGAAGTAACGACGCTAAAGGTAGGGGCGCTTGACGACTGGGATCATGCGCTAACAATTATTAAAAAGCGATTAGAGGCAGCAGTAAATAAGGCTGGCTTGATGAAAGAAATTGAAATAAGAGCTCCTTTAAGTGTGCGTGCGCATGAGTTAACTAAACAAGGTCTGATTAGCCTTATCGATAAAATGAGGCAAGAACCTGATGGGCTAACTGAAATTAAGCTAGGACCAGCTACTGCTAAAATAATTTGGCGGCAAGTAGTTGTGGTCAACTTACCAGCCGGTGCAATCGAGCGTGACGGTTTTCCAATTGTTCCGCGTCCGACAAAGGAGCACTTTGGCGCAATTGTTGCCGAGGGAGTTACTGTTTTATCTGCTTTTGCATCTAGAGTTGTTCCAATTCTTGATCCAAATCCAGAGGAACTTTTTGTTGCATCGATTAGAAATGTACTGAAGGGAAAACGTAAGCAATTTCCTGATGAGATTAAAAATCCCTCTATCTTAATTATTCAACCAAGAGCTTTGCATCTTTCGCCAGATTATTTACGCTACTTAATAGTCGAGCGGATTTGGCCAAAGTTAGACTATGATTGGCTAACCGGTATCGGTGTGTTTCAGTCAAACTCAACTTATAGTTATGGGGTTAATGCTCCTCGTCCAAAAGTAACCATAACTTGGAATCCAAAAGCTGAAGTGCCTCGCACTAAAGCGCTTCATGACTTATTCGAGAACAATGTATATTTTATCAATGGAGAACGTATAGATACACCTCAGTGATCTCTATATCTTTTCTAATCCATTCTCCCCACCACATACGCCAAAATCGCCTCAAACAATTACCATTGGGGACGCGTCCCTTTGTTTGGTCTGCCCTGTGGTCGATAACAGAGGTCACGCTCTATCAGTTTTTCACGGGGAAAGGGTAGCGTCCCCAATGGCGCTCAACATGAGCAGTTGAGAGAGTTTTCTTGGCGTCTAACTTATCGGCCAAAGTAGACTTTCCGGCTAAACAACTAGGACAACGTCATCTTCACAGCCCGAAACGGTCACCGCTCTCGCCCTAGGCAACTTACCGAGGACTGAATGCAGTCGCGGTTTGGAACAGGCAATGATGACCGCTATTGAATGCGACTACAGTTTTCAGACTAAGACAAGGGGCAGGCACATGACGATGCAAAAGGCGAAAAACCACTTCGTGGCAATCCTTAACGACCCGGAAAATCGGGTTGTCGCGCTTTCTGGCAAATGGGGAACCGGTAAAAGCCACATGTGGCGAGATATCCAACAGACCTCGACGGATGAGGTGGTCAAAAAAGCGCTCTATGTCTCTCTCTTCGGTGTCTCCGATATGGCGCAGTTGAAATTGAAGATAGTGCAGAGCGCAATTGGCGCGGGAAATGGAGCGGAGATACTAGAAGGAATTAAGAGCACGGGACGTGCAGCGATAAAACTTCTACGTGCGGTGCATCCTGGTTTGGCTGCCTTGGATGAAATTGCGGCGCTGGTGGTTCCGGCCATTCTCCGCAATCGATTCATCGTTATCGATGACATTGAGCGAAAGCATGACAGGCTGAGCATTGACGAGGTGCTTGGCTTCATAGACGAATACACACAGAGTCATGGCGCGAGAATCCAACTAATATTGAATAGCGATCAGCTGCAAGACAAAACGCTGTGGGAAACGCTTAGGGAAAAGGTCATCGATCAGGAGGTCACGCTTGATACTTCGCCTGCAGAGGCGTTCGATATAGCCATCAAATTGACCTGCTCGCGTTTTTCCAGTCACATCCGTAGCGCCGTGGAAATTTGCCGGATTACTAATATTCGGATCATTCGAAAGGTGATCAAAGCAGTAAACCGAATCCTAGACGGTTATAGCGAGCTGCCAGTTGCTGTATTGGTGCGTGTAATTCCATCAACAGTACTGCTGTCTGCGATTTACTATAAGGGCATGGAGAATGGGCCAGATTTTGACTATGTACTTAACGCTGAGAAACATCATCATCAAGAAGCAGTGAAAGCAGACGAAAAGCACGATGGCGCCACCGCGCAACTGCTATCGAAATGGAATATCCTGCTAGGAGAGCTAAAGATTAATAGCTGCGATGAGTATGAGGTACTGGTAGTAGATTATCTCAAGTCTGGGCTATTTGATGCTTCTTCAGTAGCATCTATTGTGAGTCGATATGCAAGTGAAACGCGATTGATGGAAACACAATCGCGCGCCAGCGCATTGTGCACGTCGATTTGGCGTCCTGAAGTATCTGACGCCGATTTAGTGAAGAAGGCAGAGGCTCTTGTCGTTGACGTACATTTACTAGATTGTTATTCAGTAACCTCTCTTCATGACGCGGTCGTGGCATTCGAAGGTGGGCAGGAGATTGCAAAGAAATTGATATCGAGCTGGATTACTGAATTTCGGAAAAAGAAATTTCAAGAGTTTTCGATAGACAACTTTTCTCATGGCTCCGTCCATCCATTAATCCTGGCAGAGTTTAATGCGGTTCATGAACTTTTTGCCGGAAAACTATCCCTGGCTGACATCTGCCGGTCCATCAGCTGCAGACAAATGTGGGGTAGGCGTGAAGCAACAGTAATGCGCGGCGCTACCGTTACAGAGTACGAAGAATTGCTGCGGACGCTGAGCGGCGACGCCTTAAAGATGTTTTTACTCAACAACATTAATTTCTATACGAATCGCGTTATGTACGAAAAGGATTTCGGTCGCGCGATGGAGTATTTTGTGGAGGCGTGCAGAAAAATATGTCTCGACGGAGCCGACATAAAAAGGGGCAAGCTATTTAGGCTAGTGTTCGATGGATCGAGTTTGGGATCGGCGCTGGAACCCCTGGGCGTTGCCGAACCTGTACATCGCTTGCCACAGGCTGAGTCGTAAGAGCTAAATATTCGCACGGCTTCGTGCCGTTCGCTTTTAACGTTGAACGCTTGCTATTCGGAGTGCTAGAACGATATAGCTCCCGGAGTTGGCAGTCCACCAAATGTCGGAAAGCGCTATCGCTCTTTCGCACGCGAGCTTCATGCTTCACCTTTATGGTAACCAATTGTGATTAAAAAGAGGGCATATGTTTGAATCAATTTTGATTAGAGGAGGAAAATTACCTAATCACCAGTTTGATCCCGGTTTTATTGCCGAGGCTATGCTCTTTTATAAACATGTAAGATTGGTCTGTCATTACGGCACCTTGAAGGAGCTACTTCGCAACATTCCTCCCTTCATTCTCCTTTGGGCATTGGAGCAAGGTAGGTTGGAGATCTTCTATGCTCACGAGCAACCAGCGGTTTTTACACATAAGGGCGGTACTTCGTTGGAAACGTTTGGTTTTGCTCGTTTCGGAAAGGCAGAGACAACTTATTTGGAAGATGTTGAGACGTGTTTCTTCGAATCCGCATATAGGACTCCACAGGCACGTTTTGCAGCAAAACGATTTGCCAAACTTGTCCAGCCAATGTCCTTTGAAGGATTCGATGGCGAAGTAGTGGTAAGCGACTTGGAAGATGCGAGATTCATGCATGACATAGCTTGCGATATTTTAGCAATACTTGCTCCAGAGTATAAGGTTCCCCAAGACCTTCGCGTTGATGTTGCAAGAAATGCCGAAGGGATTACGGTTGAAACCAACATAGATTTTGAGGCTGCAAACCGAAGTTATCGATTTCGAGTGCCCAAAGAACACTCCACTCTCAATAAAGCGTACTTAATGTCTTTTCTACAAGAGGCACACGTTGACATTTATTTTGCGGCTCGTTTGACATCTGAAATAGCAGCCAGTCAAGTAAGTTCTGTGATTCTAGAAAGGCGATTTAAGAATGTTCTTTATCAGAGGGCTCATAATTCTGAGGAGATTGGCATTTTTTCTGATTTCGTATTGGATAACACCTATGCAATCCGAGAAGCTATTAATACGGGCAAATGTAACTGGAGTGACTACTTAAAACTTCTGGAAAAAGCACAGAAATTCCGCAGTTGGTTAGATAAGCAACCGCCTGACATAAAGCTTGTTAAGGAATATCTCAAGGAAACAATGACGCCACGCTGGGTAGATAAGTTATCCTTTAAGTCCTTGAGATGGGCCATTTTCAACGCCACAAGTTTTTTTGCAGACCACGCTGTGCCGGGAAGTGGTTTATTGCCCAGCGCTATAGATACATTCCTCCTGGAAAAAATAGCGGCGGGATGGAGGCCAAATCACTTTATAGAATCTCAGCTTAAGCCGTCGATTAAAGGGAAGAAAACATGAGTTACGTAAACCCTGCATGATAGCAATGTACTCTGACCTGAGAATTGGCAGATTGTACTGCGGCTTTACCAATGTTCATTTCACCTCCTAATTTACGAAATCCCAAACGTTAATCAAGCTCATCAAGTAACCGTTGCATTTGCTGAAGATCAGGATGAACATATCCTGTCGTTGTCCGCAGATCAGTATGCCCAAGCAATTCCTGCACTAACCGAAGATTTGGCGCTTTATTCGCCAACTCCGTAGCCGTCGTATGACGAATACGATGAGCAGAAATTCTAGTCTGCATTGCGGCACTTAGTCGTTTGAAAAAACGATCCAATTGCCACACTGTCATTTCTTCATGCTCTAGTCGATCACGTTGCGCAGCGAAGAGCGGCCATTGAAAGACTTGAGACGATGGACTTACGGGGCAACCAAGCACCTTCTCGGTTTCTCGCTTCAATCGAAGTAAATCGGGTGCGAGCTTGATCGATAGGGGAATGTTCCACTCAAGTCTTGTCTTGCTGCCCGCAGCGCGAAGCCTAATGGTTGTAGCGACAAAATCAATATCGCCCCATTGCAGGTTTACCACCTGCCGACGTCGCATGCCGGTGAAGTACATGGTCTGTAAAACAATCATCCAAAACCAACCTGGCCCCATACCCTTTAAATCAAGATCGGTATTCACGCGAGCGATCGATCCTCTGAGTACACTCTTTTTCACTGTTTTGTGTGGACCACGCGGGACAGGCGCTCCCCGAACATCATCAAAAGGATTGCGAACCAGATATCGCCGACGAACAGCAAATTTGAATAACACCGATAGATGGCGGCGATAGTTGTTGAATGTCTGCGGTGATGCTCGCCGCAGCACATCGTCTCGGAAGCTCAAGAGTTGCTTATCTGTAATTTCATTAATGGCAATATCCTGGCGGAGATGCGCAGACAGTATTCGCGCAGCGCCTCGGTAATTATCGATTGTCTTCGGTCTTAACACTGCGCTTAGAACGTATTCATCGACCAATGTTGTTAGCTTCATTCTAAAGATATTTTTTGTAGAACTTGGTTTGTACGAAGGCAAGAAACGCTGCCATAGCCGCCCACGCGAATAACCAGCGAGGATCAATGCTGATTGGCATCGTCACATAAATCATCGTGACCAAAAGCCAACCGACAAGCTGAAAATACTTTGCCCTGTGATAAAGGCTAGACGATTCTCTCCCCGCGCATTCTCGGCGCACGTGACGCTGTACGAGTCCATCGACTAGGGCGGCGCCAAGAAGAGGCAATGTGACGGCAAGCAATTCAGCAATAATTGCGAGGCGTATGCCAACCAGTCGAACGGATTGCATCAAAATGGCAATGCCTTCTGTGTGAGGTAACAAAAATCCATTAACAAGCGTTGAGTCCAATGCAGAGAGATTTGCTCCAGGCGTGGTCGCCGCGACCAACAGACCATCTATTCCGGAAAATTTAAATAATGTCGCATAGCTCCAATCTGACAAGCGATTGGCTAAAGGCTGGGGCGCGAACAGCGTGTCGTGCTCAAGGATCGCTGTAATTGTTTGAAGCCCCGCGCCTTCCGGCCAAACGCTGTACATGAAAGTGACATTCACCAACACCATCCATACAAACACGAGAAAAAGTCCTATCACCGTGGAATAAATCCATACATACGGACTCGCAAGCGCGTTCATGGCACTGGTTTTATCCATCGAAGCATTCCTAGAAGCCATTGCTGCTCCCTTGGATGATCACGGTACTTTCGTCATCCCAAGGCTCATTGCCAAAATCGCAATCGTCCCAGGCAGATGGTGCGTTCGGTAGCAATGCGAGATACTTGTCCACGTAAGTACGCCGCATTGCCCGCGTCACTCCTTCTATATCAAGCGGCAATGCCGGATCGTGTGAGGCATCAGGCAGAGGTAAGCGCAGCTTGAAAGGTCTATTTCCATCCAGTAAGGCAAACGCTTGTCCCTTGGGAAGTTTGACGAGATCGGGCGCTGATATAAGCGGAACGCTTTCAAATTGAATTCGATCCTCGTTCTGACTCGCGAAGTCGGCGAAATCCGTTGGATCATTCGTGTCGGAGGCGCGTGAAGATGGTGTGACGAAAGACGTTTTTACTTCGTCGACTCTGTCCGTAAAGATGGCGGCAGTTTCCTCATCTTGCACTCTCATCATGATTAGGGCATTGAGGTTGCCGAGTATCTTCTTCGCTTTGGCGCGATCGCCGATTCGCGCCTCAACGTCGGCCCAGGTTTGTGTGTACGCTGTCACCTCATAACCAGCGCCACCGGCCTTGTTTAGAATCTGCACCATTTCTTCGATGATGAGTTCATTGAATTCGTCGAGGTGCAGCACGATTGATTTTGTGCCACCCGGTGCCGGCTGACCATAACCTTGGCCGCGGTTATAGAGTTTCCCGGCAATCGATGTAAGGTCGGCAAGCATTGCGGTGCCAATGGCCGTAGCCACTTCGCGGTCGGTTAAGGCATCCAGTCCAATGTAGACAATCCCTCCCTGGTTAATAACTTGATCCCACGTAAAGACGGGACGCGTATCACTGGTATCGGAATAGTCGGGGGAAATGAGATCCGCCGCTCTTCCGGTACAAAGTTTTTCCATCAGTGGAAAAAGAGACGAGACCAATTTTTCGAAATAGCTCTTTTCGTTGTTCAGCACGGCGGCAAGTGCATTGGCAATGTCGTCCTGAATACGATTGCGGCGGACATATTCGGTGAGCTTTACCGCGTCGAACATTCTCGCCTTTTGAGCCCTATCCAAATCCTTTGCATCGATCTTCATATTTGCAATCTCTTCCCGCCAGTTGGCGCAGTCGGGCCGACGATCCAGCATCGCCGAGAAGTAGTCGATCAATAATGGATCTACATTGATGGCGTGCTGATAGATTGTTCGGAAAGAAGGCTTTACGCCAAGCGACACGAGCGTTTTGACAATCACATTCACGAAGCGCCAAACGAATTCCTTGAATGCTCGTGAATTACCCTCATCAGGCAACTGTCCGGCAATACGTGAAGCGATTTCGGTGATGCGTTCGAAATCGCCTACCGGGTTATACCGGGCTGAAAATTCGGGGAACCCCAAATGGAAGATATAAAGATCGCGCTCTCGCCCTGAGCGTTTGGCTTCAGCCACAATCCGGCGCAGAAGACCGGCATCGCCTTTCGGATCGAAAACAATGATGACATTTTCCGCGCGATGAATGTCTTGTGTGACGAATACTTCAAGAAGCCGTGATTTTCCGACTCGCGTGGTGCCGATCACGACGACATGGCCAACTCGATTGGCAAGCGGCGTAAAGATATCGGTCTCACCTTCCCAAAGTCCGACAGCATGTAATGCCGGAATACCGCCGACAGGCGGCATCGGTCGAAATGGATTCCAGAGCGTATCCAGTTGAATCAATTTTCTAAGCTCTCGACGGTAGGTACGTTCAGCGTATCGCTCGATGTTCCGCCCGAGGTCGTGCCATTTAGACGGTCGGAGCCGATAAGCTTGCTCGGTCAATCGCAGTGCCATCAATCGCTGGGTATGCTTGGGCTCCCATTCGAATCCACGACCCAAGAAGAGATAGTTACGTGAAACCGGAATTTCGTCGGCAGCCAGCGCGTAATATGGTGGCCGTCGCAATCGACGCTGATACCGCAATAAACGAAAGCCTTGGAATGCGCGCCAAGTCGCATGCAAGGTAAGAGCGGCAGCAGCGGTTATGGCGATCGGTAAAGTGAGCAATGCGTCATCTGTTTGATGAGCGGCGGTCACAAGCAACCACGCTGCGGACATTGCGGATGTGCCAGCCGAAAATAATTCCACCGGCCTTCGCAATAAATTCTCGATTGGATATTTCATACGTTACTGACTCAATGCCGCCGTTGCTTTCGATACTTTAGGTCGAGGAAGAAGATAAGGGTTAGGGCGCGGGAGCGGAGACAGCCATCGTTCAGGTGTCTGCACCAGAAAACCCGTAACAGCTGCGCGCATGGCTTTTCCTTGCGCCATTACATCGTACGTCACCGCATGACGGTTTCCTGGCTGCGAGGCGTATAGCCAGCCACTCTTTGCAACAGCGTTCTGCACTTCTTTCCATGTCTTGCCGCTCAAAAGTCCATCGCTATCCGTCACAACGCTCGATTGCACCAGTTCCTCAAATTGTTGAAAGACTTTCGGGGAAACCAGAAGCATGCCTTCGGCGACGAAATGCACCACTGAAGTTGCGGTGTTGTACGTAATTGAGCCATCCGAAATACCTTGCGCAAGCCAGTTCATGAAGAGTTGGGCTAAGGGTTTGGCTGGTTTTTCGTCAGGCGCCTCACCTGGAATCGGTGGCAGTTTTGTCTCAGCTGGAACTAGCGGCTCACCGGGTTTTTGCTTGGGGCGTAACGGCTCGGGGAGTGTTCCCGGTTTGACCAGCAATTGCATTCGAGGGATGGATGGGTGTTCAACATTGGCGCTGCTGTCGGATTCGATTTCTGCCGCTGCGTCCATGGCATCAAGCGTATCTTCATCGTTAGATGGGGCCTCGATATATTCTTCTTTGGATGTATGAGATGACCGGTCAATTTCCGCTAATGTAATTGAAGAAACCGGCGCTTCCTCAATGGTTGATTCATTGGTGATAATCACAGGTTCTGTTGCTGTGGATGACGCTGCTTCCGTCGGCAAGGTAACGTCTATCCGTCCGCCAAACGTCTGAGGATATTCGGCGGAGTTCTTGTACAGCTTATCCAGTGGAAAGCGAAGTACTTGCAGAACGCCTTTGTGCAGAGGCTCATCATCCGCGCCGATAACACTGATATTCCACACTGCTAATCCGGTGCCAGGATTAGGAAGAATGGCGCCGTATTCCTGCCAAGTGTCGAATAGCCTCGTATTGAGAGTCGGTACTCCGGCAGCGCCTGTCAGTCGTTCCTCGTTGGCGTCGAGATAAATGCGCACTTGATCGGCAATCGTCTTTGCGGCAATCCACAAACTGCCATCCCATACCCATCCCACAGCGCCGCGCCGGTTCAACGGTAATGCACCGCCATCCTTCAAGAGACGCCTAAGGGCCTCCATAAAGCGTTCGATCAACGGCACTGCTCGTGCTGTTGCAAAGCGAGTGCGCGGTCCCGCGAATAGATTGCTTCGCACCGATTCTCGATCGGCTGCTGTAACTAATTCCGCGAGCACACCTTTGTCGTCTTCTCCAGATAGATACGCGACTAACTCACGCATCAATGCCGCATCTTCAGATATCCAGGCCAATGCGGATTGTGGCGCCAGACGTTGCAAAAGTATTACCGGTAGCCGCTTGTGCTGGTTGTAATCTCGTTCACCTGGTTCGCGGAATTCTACGCGGTAATGACTTGCCCCAAACGCCAGCATGTCGCCGGCAAGCGGCTGCCACTCACGGCCTGAATTGGCATCGATACCGAAAAGTGTGATTCGCTGATCAGTTAGCGGTTTGGCGATATCGTGCAAGAGTGCTGCAAGGAGTACGGCATAGGTCCATCGATGGCGGAGGGTATTGATATCTTCGGGCGTTGCACCACGTGGCAACATCATGCCTCGTCTTGTAAGGAGCGCGATCTCCGCGCATTCCAACGCGTGAGAGAGCAAGCCGCCAGGGTGAGCATGGTGATGAGATTCGGAAGCCGGCAAGCGTTGTACGAAACTAGCATAGCGTTCGAGCAATGGTTGGCCAGCGCTGATCCAATTAGCACAGTCAAGACCGGCGAGTTCGCCGATGCGATCGAGTAGGGGATGTGCGCCGGTTCGTTTGAATAGCGCATCGGCGGAAAGTATGCGGAGTTGCCCGGCGCGAATTGGCGGAGCACTGTCGCTTGTTGTTGCTTGCGCTTCGCAACGGCTACGCCGAACGTGCGAAAACCATAATAAACCGCCGCCAACGGCCATCGCGGATAGCCCGGCGTCCCACAGCCAAACTGATGTCATGTCGTCCTCGAATGCGCCGCACGCACATTCGCCAGTTCTTTAAGAAGCCACGCTTCTGTTTCACTCGGTGCGGGATATTCGTTATCCCACTGCCAGACGATCGGCGGATCGCCATCGAGGTATTGACAAAGCGTTAACTCGAAAGGGTTCCAGCGTTTAGCGCTTTCATTTGCGCGAGAAATACGCCACAGGAGGAAGTTGAGTGTGGAGAGTCGCTGCGCTAACTCAAAATCATTTGGTTGCGATGGGAGGCTGTTGAGCAGTTCGAGAACTTCGTGCGCTGGATGCTCATTGCGACACGACAGTAGCGCTTCTATACCGTGGTAACGAGCTAGCCAATGCGTTATCACAAGCAGCCAATCCATCATGCCCCACTTCGATAAACAATCTGTAATGGCATAGAAATGCTGGGGGTTGGCGCAAAGCGACTGCGGCGTGCTGTCCTCGGCCACGATTGATCCCTTTCGATCTGAGATTTAGTGGGGCGAAGTGTGCTGCAAATGCGCATCTTTGTCGGACGGAAAATCAATTTACAAAATTCGATTTTTCACGCGACATGCATAAAACAAAATGCTAGGCTCGCCGGTTTTTCTTTTGCCGTGGCGTCCGCGAAGGCTTCTTTTTTCCCTTGATTCCGTTGTCGTTTTCCCAGAACCTTTGAGCCATTTGCAGTAGCCGTCCCGCGTCCTTCAAGCGGGACGGTGGCCCTTTCTGGTAAGGCCCTTGAGCCACCATTGCATGGCCTTTAACCCTTCCGTGTTTGCCGTTTGCCGCAATTCCTTTGTGGACAAGAACTTAATAGAAATGGGCGCTAGCGAAAAAAAGCTCGCGACTATGCCACAGCTTTTTTACTCTCGCCACAAAGAAATCAAAAAACATTTTTCGATTTTTCAAGGGACGTGAAAACGCACACGGCATACGATTCGTCGCAATTCGATCCCTTGATTAAGGAAGACTCCGTGCTGCGCTACATGTCACTTCGCAGCTTGCCCGTACGTGTATACCCAACCTGGCATTTTTCTTCCCGGCGGTGGGCGCTCGCGTCTATCTTCGCCCTGTTTCCGTGCGTCGCGTTTGCTGACTGCTGGGCAGATGCTGGGGTGCGTCATGGCGTTTCTCCAGCACTCCTTTATGCGATTGCCAGGACCGAGTCGAATCTCAATCCGCGAGCGGAAAATATCTCGCAGCGAACGCGTACTGGCATGACTGATATAGGTCTGATGCAAATCAACAGCACTTGGCTTCCTCGACTTGCTAAGTACGGCATCACGCGCCAGCGTCTCTTCGATCCGTGTGTCAATTTGCATGTCGGAGCGTGGATACTGGGTCAATGCTTTGCACGGGAAGGTGCAACGTGGAATTGCGTTGGCGCGTACAACGCCGCATGTACGCGACTAAAAGGCGATGCCTGCCAGATAACGCGTGCAAAGTACGCATGGCGAGTCTATTCGCGGTTGCCTATAGCAAAAGGAATTCAAAGGTGAGCAGGGGCGTCATGCTTTTTTGCTCTGTCGTGCTCGCCGGTTGTGCAAGCGGTCTTGATACGTCGCAGTTTGCGTCGTCAATCCAAGCTCCTAACACGATATCTTCTCGCTGGATGCACACGCGAGAAGCACCAGTCGTGAATCAATTTCGGCTTTGCGATACGGATTGTCCAGTTAGGACGCAAAAGACAATTGCATTAGTTTCAGCGAAATCGGAGGTGTCACAAATTGATCCATTATCGACACCACAAACGTCTTCTCAAGTTATCGATCCCATCAAGAATATTCACATTTACTTTCCTCCCACAAGTTTTGCGCTCGATGAGACTGCAAGGAAAACGCTTTCACAGACAGTGACTTTCCTCAATCGCGATCATACGCGTCGTCGCGTACTGATTCGTGGCAGAACTGATGATCTCGGCAGCTCGGCGCTAAATAATGAACTGGCATTGCATCGCGGGCTCGCGATCCGCAATTTCTTGCGCGATAAAGAATTGCGCCGTGACATCAATATTACCGTCATGGGAAAAGGGAAATGCTGCTACGTGACGGACAACGTGACCGAAAAAGGTCGCAGTCGTAATCGCCGTGCTGAAATACTGTTTTTTGAAGAGGGCAATACATGAGCCGCATGACGCCGGGATACCGTTCGATTCTTGTCCAGGAGAAAACATTCGATCGATTGAAACATTTCTGGAGAGAAGGTGACGATCGAGATGAAAACGCGCTGGCGCGGCTTGCAACTGCTTTCATCGAATTAGGACTTCATACCGAATCACACTTGGCCGCTGCGCGGCTTGCCGCGAAACAAATGCACTTGCTGGAACGAATGCATGTGCTATCGGCTAGTGAACAGCCGAAAACGAATCTCATGGATTCTCCCTTCCGTACACCCTGACACACCGACACCAATGGACAAACTTCAATTTTTGGGAGACCACCATGGTGATGAAACAAAAGACGCTGGCTTACATAGCAATTGCTGCGACGCTCACTTTTCTTGCTACCACTGCGACAGCAGGTGTAAGCGGCGCCGAATTCTTACCGATCTTCACGCTGCTATCAGACTGGATCGGCGGCTATCTTGGTCGGACCATAGCATTCACCGGCATGATTCTCGGCGTCGGTGCAGCTGCGCTATCGCAGCGCCCCGTGCTGGGGCTCGTCGGGCTTTTCTTTGGCGTTGTAGTGCTGGTAATGCCAACTGTTCTTAATGCGATGCTCACCGCTGTCATATGACTGAACCGAAAGAGAAGACCAATGAGTGACTCTGATTACGCTATTCCTCGTCGATTGAACGATCCCCTGAAATTTCTATGGTGGGATGCGGACGTATTTGTTGTTGCGTTTGCGCCGGTCGCGCTCGGAATTCTAGCGGGTAGTTTCCTTGCTGGTCTTCTTTTCGGCCTACTCTTGGGGTGGGCATTTGGTCGCGTTAAAGCCGGCAAACACAAAGCGTATGCACTGCATGCGCTCTATTGGCATTTGGGCGACGGCATCGTGAAATTGAAACGAACGCCGCCGTCGCATTTTCGCGAGTTGATCGGATGATTTTTCAAAAAAAGATGCGCGATCTTGATCGTGCAAATCAAACGATTGGATTGCAAAACCTTCTGGTTGCTGGATTGCTCATTCTATCGATTGTTCTGGCGATAACTGCCTTCTCTCTCGTCGGACGCGAGCGCGTCATTCTGGTGCCGCCGACTATTTCCAAATCTTTTTGGATCGAGGGTGGAAAAGTCAGCGGCGATTACCTGGATCAAATGGCGCTGTTTCTCATTCATCTAATGTTGAACGTTTCTCCGCGCAGTGTCGATTTTCAAGCAAAGACGTTGCTCCAATATGCCTCGCCGGATGCTTATGCCGAATTGAAGACCGCGATGATCGCAACCAGCGAACGCCTGAAGCGCGATAACGCGGTGACGTTGTTTCAACCGACCGCTTTCAACATCGACGAGCCGGGTATGCGAGTTGCGGCAACCGGTGTGCTCGTAACTTATATCGGTGACAAGCGTGTTACTGAAATTAGCAAAGCCTACCTGATCGAATTTCGTTACACGGGCGGCAAGCTCTATTTGTCCAGCTTTAAAGAGACACCAAACAATGACCCATTCGGCCTCAAAACATCTGGCACTGCTGACAATCGGCCTGGCGCTTAGTCAAGCGAGCCTCGCGACGCAGACGCTTGAACTCGCCGACAGCCAATCGGCGGTTGCGCGCATTTCGCAGAAAGAGGCGACGCGTATTACGGTCGATGGGGGCCGTATCGTCAATATCACCGGCAATATCCAAACGGATAAGAATCCAGATGGTGAAATTGCGGTAGAGAAGGACGAGGCGCGCGGTCAAATTTTCGTGCGGCCTGTTCATGAGAAGACGAAGCCGGTGAATCTTTTCATCTCCACGGAAAAAGCGACTTATACGCTCCTGCTGCAACCGGTCGATATTCCGGCTGACACGATCATGATTCGCGATCGTGGTGAGAAACGGAGTGCGGGCAATTTGGAACAGGCGGGTACACGCAAGGCAGTTGTCAGACGTTTGGTTACCGCGATGGCATCGGGGCATATCCCTGATGGGGTGGATGTAAGCGAGGTAGGTCGTGATGTTCGATTGTGGCAGGCGGCGCGTTTTACGCTGCAACAGACGTTTATGAGCCGAACTCTCATTGGCGAGAAATATCTCCTGACCAATTTGACCAATGCGTCGATGGTGCTCGAAGAGCAGGAATTTTTCAAAGACGGCGTAGTGAGTGTCACGGTGGAAAACCAAAATCTCTCCAACGGCGCATCCACAAACGTGTTTATCGTCAGAGAGCGAGGCAATGGTGCCGACTAAGCAGATACCGCTCGCTCAAGTCATCAAGCGTCGGCAGTATCTGCTGATGGGCGGAGTTGCGTTGCTAGTTATAGGCGCTGCGGCAATTGGCGTGGCGGTCACATCTGGCGGCAAACCGATCGTCGCCACACCGCCAAAACCGAAGACAGTGCAAATCATGTCGCCGGGCTCTCAAGTCGATCCTAAAGATGTATGGACTGCTACCTCTGGAGCAGAGATACACGGACTTACGGAAAAGAACAAAGTGTTGGAAAACCAAAACCGCGACATGCTGGATCGCCTGAAGCGATTGGAGGCGGGGCGTACAAGCGCTATCCCAAGTACAAGCCTCTCTCCTGCATTAGATACCACGGCGATACCGACACTACCTAGTACGCCCGTCAATCTTCCAACTGCAACAAAACAGCCAACGAACGCGTCCAGCGCCTTGGCCATGCCTCCAGGCAAGCCGCCAGCGCTTCAGGCAACAAACCAATCTCGTAATCCAGTCGGTGACGCTAATGCTTCGCCTAGCGTTGGACTCGTCACAGTGTCTCTCGTCGATCCGAAAGCACTACAAGGTAAGGCGATCGGCAGTGGGAATCAAAAAGTGGAAAGCAAGGGCGCATATTTGCCTGCAGGCGCTTTTGCTCGCGCAGTGCTTTTGGGTGGCATCGATGCGCCGACAGGTGGCCAAGCGCAACGCAACCCTCAGCCGATTCTTATACGATTGCAGGACAACGCGATATTGCCGAACCGTTATCGCTTTGCCGTTAAGGAATGCTTTGTCGTGGGCGCAGCGTACGGCGATATATCCTCGGAGCGAGCTTACATTCGGACAGAAACCTTATCGTGTGTAACTCATGCTGGAGAGGCGATCGATATTCCGTTACACGGCTATGTTGCTGGGGAAGACGGCAAAGCGGGAATGCGTGGTCGTCTAGTTTCCAAACAAGGGCAAATTCTTGCCAATGCGTTAATGGCGGGCGTAGTCAGCGGTATCGGGCAAGGTTTTCGCGATAGCTCGACGACGACCGCCGTTTCACCGCTAGGGTCAGTGCAATCAACCAAGGACGGCAAAGAGTTCGAGGCTGGAATTGCTTCCGGCGTTGGCAAGGCACTTGACCGACTTGCCCAGTATTACATCACCCTGGCTGAAAAAACGTTTCCCGTCATCGAAATAGATGCTGCCCGGCAAGTCGATGTGGTTGTGACCAAAGGTGTTGCAATCGAAGGTTTCGAAAACACTGATGACTTCATAGCTGACGCAGACACCGAATAGGAGACTTCATGGCATATATCACTCGAATTGCAACCATCGTCCTGCTGACCTCGTTCCCTGTGTTTGCTCAAACGAATAACGATAAGGCGTCTCTTGAGAAAGTCGAAGCGAAGCTCCGAGCACTTTATTCGGGAACGCATATTGATCGCGTTACGCCTAGTGAGGTTGCCGGCATATACGAAGTTGCCATGGGCAAGAACATCGCCTACGTAGACGCAACCGGACAGTATTTTCTTTTCGGACACCTATATGACATGCGCAGCCAACGAGATCTCACCGCTGAACGAAAAGAGTCGCTCGCGAAGATTGATTTTTCGACACTTCCTTTACAGGACGCAATTAAAACTGTGCGAGGTAATGGCCGCAGAGTCGTAGCAGTATTCAGCGATCCTGATTGTCCGTACTGCAAATCACTGGAGCGGGAAACTGCGAAATTGACTGACGCCACGATCTATACGTTTCTTTGTCCAATCGCCGAATTGCATCCACAAGCGCGTGAACATGCCGCTGCAATTTGGTGTGCCGCTGATCCAGCCGATGCATGGAGAGCCATGATGATTGAAGGCAAATCACCGACAACGCGCGAATGCGAAAATCCTGTCGAACGGAATATTGCTTTGGCGGCAAAGCTCGGGGTTAACGGCACTCCAACGCTGATTGCAGGCGATGGGCGCGTGAAGGCAGGTGCCGGCAATATGCAGGAAATTGCCGCTTGGCTAGATCACGCTGACAAGGTTGCACTTCGTGGCAAGGAGGTTCCGTGAGACATACGCGGCCTGCGACATTCGCACACATGACGGCACTTTTTTTGCCGCTTGTAACTAGCTGCGCTAGTAGCCTTTCGGGAGTAGGGGGTAGCGATACCTTTGCTTGCAAAGCACCACCAGGCACTACCTGTACCTCAGTTGCAGGTGTTTATGCCAATGCCGTCGCAAACAATTTGCCTGGGCAAGCGCAACGGCCCAAGGCCATAAAATCAGCATCGGCCAATGCTACCAGCACCGAAGTGTTTGCTCGTAGCTCGACAGTTAAGCGTGCACCAGGTGTCGGGTCAGCAATTCGATCCGATCCGCGCATTTTGCGTATATGGCTCGCTCCTTGGGAAGACAGCGAAGGCGATTTGCACGATCAAGCTTACGTGTACGTCACGGTAGATTCTGGTAAGTGGTTGATCGAGCATAATCGTGCGCCGATCCGTCGCGACTTCGCACCGTTGAAGTTACGTGAACAGTCTGTGCAGATGAAACCGACGACCCATTCAGCGAGTGGAAGCGAGACAACACCATCAAAGTCGAACGAAACATCACCTGCAACGGGAGGCAACGATGTTCCGTGAATCGATCGCCCCGATTAAGCGATTCTTGTTCGGCGATGAAAACAGCACCGATTATCGAACCCCACATCGTGCCGAAATTGAACAGCTCATTGATCGTCCAACATTGGCTGGTTGGCTTCCTTATTCGGCGTACCTCGAAGAGACTCAAATGTTCGCCAACAACGAATGCCTGGGTTTTGTAATCGAGGTTGTGCCGCAAACCGGCGCGGATGAGGAAATGGCGCAAATCTTGAAGAGTTTATATTCCGCTCTGCCTACAGGCGCTGGAATACAGTTTCACTGTTTCGCCTCGCCCGATATCCGATCACTCCTTACGCAATACTGCGTGCTGCGACAAACGGACAAGAATGCGGAGCGGCGAGGAACTCTCCGTGGGCGAGCTGGGCGCAACCGGAACCCCTACCGATTGCTTGCACGAGAGGCATTCGGCTTTTATTCCATTGCGGCGCGAGGCGGTTGGCTCAAACGAGTTGGCATGCCATTACGGACTTTTCGCGTGATCGTCAGCGTTTCAGTGCCCGGTAATCCTGAGAACTACGGGCAAGTCGAGAGCGTCTTGTTGCTTCGTGAAGGGATGCGCTCGACATTAAAAGCAGCCGGCCTGCCGGGACGTGATTGGAATGTGAACGACTTGCTGAACTGGGTGGCAGCATTGACCAATCCGCAGCGCCTATACGGCAATGCTTTACCCATAGAGTATGACCCTAGTAAAGATTTGCGAGCGCAAATTGTCGATTCCGATACTCGCTACGTTACTGGGCAAGCCGGTATCGTTGCCTCGAAACCGGATGGATGCACCATGGAAATGCGAATGCTATCCGTCAAAACGTTTCCAGTCAGCTTTAGCTTGTGGCAGGCCGGTGGATTAATCGGCGATTTATATCAGGCGGCGTTGCAATATCCATGTCCATTCCTAATCACGTTGGGCGTTCACGTTCTCGACCCTGAAACATCGAAGCAACATGCTTACATCAAGGGTGCGCGCGCAACGACCAATGCCGAGAGCTATATGGCGAAGCTTCTTCCCGAGTTTCGCGAGAAGAAGATTGACTGGGACATCGCACTAAAAGCGTTGGATAACGGAGAACAACTGGTCAGTCTTTACCATCAGTTGGCATTGTTTGCACCGCCGGAAGAAATGGCTCGTGCTGAACAAGCCGCTCGTGCGATATGGCGCTCGCGTGGCTTTGAGCTTGCAAACGATGTTTACGTACAACAGCAAGCCTTGCTAGCCAGTTTGCCGCTGTCGCTTACGCCATCTTTCCACGACGACTTGAAACGACTTCAGCGCGTGAGCACAAAAACAAGCGGTAACGCAGTTCATCTAGCGCCACTGATTACCGAATGGAAGGGAACCAAAACGCCGATTTGCATACTCGCCGGAAAACGTCACGAGTTGATGTTCATCGACGTATTCGACAACGATCGCGGTAATGCGAACGCTGTTATCGCTGGAGCGTCTCGCTCTGGCAAGAGTTTCTTCTTGAACGACATGGCGCAAAGTTATGCGAGCATCGATGCAAAGGTATGGGTGATTGAAGTTGGCCGGTCGTTCAAAAACAACGTCATGAACTCTGGTGGCACTCATATCGAGTTCGACGAAAGAAGTGACCTTTGCCTAAATCCGTTCACTACCGTGGTGGACATTAACGACGACTTAGCGATCTTGCTGCCATTGCTCGCGACGATGGCAAGTCCGAGGGAGCCGTTAGACGAAGTTCAATACAAGAGTCTGGGCCGAGCTATCCAACAAGTTTGGGACGCGCATAGCAATGCGGCCACCGTAAGTCATGTTGCGAAACTGCTGGCGACTGGGCGTCTCGATCCAGACGATCTGCCGGATCAGCGCCTGCAAGACATCGCAACGATGCTCTACCCATTTACCGCAGATGGTCAATATCACCGCTGGTTCGAGGGCGCCGCAAACGTTGATTTTTCAGCCGACTTTACTGTGCTCGAATTGGAGGAACTCAAGAACAAAAAAGACCTCCAGCAAGTCGTTCTACTCATTGTCATGTATCGAATTACGCAGGAAATGTATCTCTCCCGCACACGCAAGAAAGTCATCATGGTCGACGAGGCATGGGATCTCTTCAGTGGCGAATCCTCGGCGAAATTCATTGAAGAAGGTTACCGGCGCATCGCCAAATATCAAGGGTCGTTCATTGCCGCCACACAAGGCATCGACGACTACTACAAGAATGCCAGCGGCATGGCTGCCGTTCAAAACTCTGATTGGATGATCCTTTTCCGGCAAAAAAAGGAATCAATCGAGCAGCTTGCCAAAAGTGGTCGCCTCGCCTTGGACGATGCCACCAAGCGCATGATTTCCTCGCTCAAAACGGAGCACGGTGTTTACGCCGAACTTTTTATTTCTTCTCCGATGGGGCAGGGCCTTGCGCGTTTTTATCCCGATCACGTGAAGAGTCTTCTCTATAGCAGCAAAGCGGATGATTTCAATGCTATTGCCGCCTACGTTGCGAAAGGTATGGCGGAGCCTCATGCCATTAAGGCGGTTCTTGCTGATCGAGGAATTGAGCTGGAAGACTGGGAGGACGAGCCGGACGATTGCGAGATAGTCGACAGTGATGATATGGAAAATGAAGGGGCTGTTGAGCGATGAGCGGATCGGAATGCAATGACGACCATGCTGATCGTTTGTCTGCAGCTCCAGCTGTGAGAGCAGAAATCGTGGATGAAAAAAGTCCGCTGCGGAGCGTCGCTCTCGTGCTTGTTAGTTTTGCTATTTTTTCGATCACGCTCGCTGCTTACCACTTTGTCATTGTTCGTCAGACTATCCAACGATTCGCTGTGGTTGATGTTGCCGAGCTATATCGTGCGAAGGAAGCGGAGTTCTCAAAAATTATCGCTGATCCAAAAGCTACCGACGTCGATCGCGTAAAAGCCATGGAAAGCGCGCAACGTTTCGCTAAAGACCTGCAAGCATTGATCGAAAAGCTTCCTAAGGAATGCGGTTGCGTAGTACTGAACAAGGCCGCAGTGATGAATGCGAATGAGAGCCTGGGTTTAACAGACTTGACCCCGCAAGCGAGAAAGGCGGTTGGGCTATGAAGTACACTCACGGGTGCTTTTCAACCCTATTGAAGGAGTGTCACTCATGATCCGCAATCACATTCCATGTGCTGTAGCTGCTATTGCCATTCTTGCAGGTTCACTGCCAGTTTATGCCGTGTCCTTGGAAGAAAAGGCAACTGACAATTCTGTATGCAATTTTGGTAACGACTCTACGGATCTTGTGTATCGGAAACTGCTCAATGGCGTGCACGGGAATCCTTCTGTATTCACAAACGCCATGCGCAAATGGATTGCTAAAAATTGCGCAAACGGCCAAACCTTATTGATCGGCGACGATGAAAACAAGTCCTTGAAAAAGGACCGGATGGAGGAGGTTGCCAATAGCGCATGCCAGGCTGCCGACGTGACTTGGCAGAACATCGGTGAACGTGGCTTCAGACTTCGTTGCACGATTACGAAGCTCGATGAGCTGAAATTGAAATACGGCGGCGATGACGGCAAATAGCGTTCATCTTCACAAGGTATACGCTCGCCTTTCTTGGCTTGCTGCCTATTTCCTCAACCACTACTGCCGCTGGTTTATAGTTTATGCATTTGCGGCTACTGCCGTATTTATCTTTCATCAGCATTTCATCTTTGGCATTAACGCCAGCCCAAGTCTTCCTTACACGCTCTTCCTGGTGCATAAAGGCGCACCGGTTGAGCGTGGCCAATTGGTGGCGTTCCGTTGGAACGGTGCGGGTCCCTATCCTGAAGGCGTTACTTTCGTAAAAATTGCCGCTGGCGTTCCTGGTGATCGAGTGGTTCGCGACGGACGAGCCTTCTATGTCAACGGCGTATTTGTGGGCATCGCCAAAACGCATACTGGACTCGGCCGTCCACTAGAAGTTTCAGCCCCTGGCGTATTGCCACCAGGCCACTATTACGTTGCCGCAACTCACCCAGATTCGCTGGACTCTCGATACCGCATGACCGGCTGGATTCCCCAGGAGCGCATCATCGGGAGGGCGTATGCGATTTTCTGATGCGGCTTTGAAATGGATGAGTTCGCTTGCTTTGTCGATCGCCATCAGCGCACATGCCGAGAGCCTTGGCACTGTTGGGCCGGTCTATCCAATTCAAGAGCCTGACTTGCTGGAGCGTATACATGCCAAGCTAAAGGCTAAACAGGCGTCCGGTGAAATCGAACGCCGCAACAAAGAGGCGCAAGAACACGCCCGATCGTTTATCGAACAGCCGACGCCGCTGGCCGGCATCACCACGGTTACCGCTCCTCGCACATTCTTTTTCAATCCAAGCATCGTTCTGGATCGTGACATTGCAGATCAAGCCGGTCGAGTTATCGTGCCGGCGGGAACTCGAGTAAATCCACTCGATAAAATTACATTGTCCCGACGCCTCTTTTTTTTCGATGCTCGGGATTCGCGCCAAGTCGCGCAGGCCAAAGCAGTCATGGATAGAGATGGCGTAGGCGTAAAACTGGTCCTGGTAGCCGGCTCCTATATGGATCTGATGCGAAAATGGAAACGTCGCGTGTATTTCGATCAACAAGGCGAACTCACGCAACGCCTCGGAATTCATCGCGTGCCGGCGCTGGTCGGACAGGAGGGGAAGCGACTACGTATTGACGAGCTGATGCCTGGAGCTTCGCTATGACAAAATTTATTCGCCGCATGATCGGCATCGCAATAGCCATGGCTTATGTAATGCCATTCGATATTGCACGAGCGGCGTCGCCTTCAACGTGCCACGGGAAATTCCCGAACCCCATCACCGATATTTGTTGGAGCTGCATTTTCCCTATCTCATTAGGCGCTATTCCGCTCTATACCAGCGGGCAGGAAGACATCGAGAATCCACCCAACCCTGTCTGCGTTTGTCCTGCGCCGCCTCCCAAGTTTGTACGCGTCGGCCTCACTGTTGGTTTCTGGGAACCAACACGCCTGGTCGATGTGACTCGAACGCCATTTTGTATGGTCGGTCTCGGTGGCATCACCTTCGACGCTGGTTTCGATCCACAGCGCGGTGCTCAATTCGCTCAAGATTTTGAAGGTTTGCATAGCAGCTACCAAGCGCACTGGTATCTGAATCCAATTCTTTATTGGCTAGAAATCATGACCGATACCAATTGCTACGAAAAGGGATCGTTCGATCTTGTTTACATCACGGAAGTGGACCCGCTGTGGATGGATGATGAATGGTCGGCAATCCTGCATCCGGACGCATTGTTATTCGCGAATCCCCTCGCGCAAGCAGTTTGTGCCGCAGACTGCGTAGCCGCGTCAATGGGTTTTGGCATCAGAGAACTTTTTTGGTGTGGCGGTTGCCAAGGTGCCGTATTCCCATTCACAGGCCACGTTGGTACGCATATCGGCGCTGTACAAGCTTCCGTGCTTCTCACTCACCGCATGGCGGCGAAGATGCACCGGCAAGGCATTGCTTGGACCTACGCGGGCGCCAAGGCTCTTTGCGGGCCGCTGCCAGAGCCGATCATGGACAAGCGGCAATACAAGACCGACATGGTTTATCCCATTCCCAATACTACAAAGATCGACGGAAAGTGCTGCCAGCCGTTCGGGCGTACGACAACGCTTTGGGGTGCCGGTAAGGAGTTTCCCGTTATCGGTGAGGACTTCGCTTATCAACTTTTTCGGAAGCGGAATTGCTGTGCGTTCTCTTTCTAAAATCATGGCGATCTCGTTGCTGATTATGAAGTCCACAATTGTGGTCGGTGGAGAGCCGACATGGCCGGATATTAAAAGCATAGATGCGGCGCGCAATCGGACCAAGGATGCGTTCAGTCAAATGCCTGCGCCAACGACCGCCGGGAAAGCGCCAGCCGCGCCAGTGATCCAAGACATTCCGTCAAAGCCGGCAGGCATCGATATGCAAAGCATCGCCAATCAGTATCAAAACATCCAGCAGCCGGCTGTACTTCCACGACAAACAAGATTATTGGTTTTTGTTTCGTTATCAATGCCGCAAGAGAGCCTTAAACGCCTGGCCGAAGATGCGGCGCGGGCGAACGCGGTGCTCGTGCTTCGTGGCTTGGTTAATGATTCCATGCAGCAGACGCTTCGTGCCGTAAAAACCATCCTCGGAGAAAAAGGTACTACCGCTTGGGAGATCGATCCTCCCGCGTTTATTCGTTATGGCGTGGCAGCTGCACCAACTTATGTGCTTGCCCGTCATGCTAATGACAGCCCTGGCGACTTCGTGGCAGTCGAGGGTGATGTGACACTTGGTTATGCCCTGAATTTTATTTCCCGGCAACGGCCCGCATTTAGCGTCCAAGCGGATGAATTTCGTGGCCGACTAGGTATGGGCGATTGAAATGCGCGCCAGCATTCTGATTTTCTCGTTCAATTGCTTCGCTCTGATTGCCGGCGTATCGGTTGCGGCGACCATGGAGGACACCTTCAAGGACGGTGAGTCCTTCGGGAAAAATCAGAATTCGTCGACAAGCACAAAGATTAATGATGATAACGCTTCAACCAGCGTACCGAAGTATTCAACCAGCGCGCCCGAATCGACCTATTACGGAAGATCAGAATTGACGACGGACGGAAATGCCAAGCGCACCGCTTGCTCGACATCGAGCGGTAACGGTTATGACGATCAATCTTGTAACGCCGTCAATTATTCGCAAACGAATCCTTCCACTCGTCCTCAAATCACAATCGCGCCAAATGACACGGTAGTGCAAAAATCCAAAGCCATCGCCAACAACCCAGAGGCAATTGCCGGATCGATTGATGGCACGTTCAGCGAATGCACTACCGCAACCGCTTCAACTCCTGATGTCTACGAAAACAAGACATGTAACGAGGCGCCAACGATCAGCGGAGGGACATGCGGCAAGATGCTTAACGTTTCCGTTGCTGTCGAAAATACCTGTGTGCCTGGCACATGGATTTCCTTAGAACAATATCGCAATAGCCCAGGGGCGGATCTCATGTATGCACAGGTTCGCTGCGATATAGGCCGCACCGACGGCATGCTCACTTTTCGTTTCCATGCTGTCGGCGGCGACGGCACTTGTACGGGATGGCAAACGCGAGATCTGCCGATAGCCGCAGCGTCAGCGAACGTGTCAGTCGCGCCGCTTGCACCACACTGGGAAGGTAGCTGTCGCTACGGCATGGAAGTGGTTGAGATGGCTGGCTCAGGTTGTACTGGGGAGGCATGCGGCTATCAGTTTCTCTACGGTTACGCGGCGTATTCCTGTCCTGCAGGACAAACACGTGGGGATTTGGCGACTTACTACGATTCGAATAGTAGTGCTCTCCTTCCTGTGGGCACACCGCAGCAATGTTACTCATTGCCAAAGCCTGATGTAGTAACTGGTACTTGTCCTACTGGCTCATCAGGGCCTTACGACGCTGGTGCCGGCAAATTGTACTGCGCCAAGCTTGAAGGGCTCGGTACACCCGGACCTGGAGGATGGAGTTATCTGGTTCCCTTTGCCTTCGAATATCCGCAGGCGAAAACAACAAGCAGTGATTCGTGGATCAACGAATGTGCATCTTACGAGGACAAGGTGAGCAACGGCACATGCCAGTTCATCTCTTCTGTCTGCGTCGATGGTCCGTCCACAAAAGTGATTTCTGGTCTGCCGATCACTCGTGATTGCTGGAAAGAAGATTTGGCTTTCAAATGCGCCGACAGTACCGGCGCCAGTGATTGCCACCCATTGGTTGATGCGGGCTGCGAACAAATTAATTCCAAATGTATCGACTACGGGCCGGATGGCGCATGCAGCCTCTTCGAGCAAACTTATCGTTGCAAAATAGCATCCGGCACGACGAGCACTATCACGAATTGCGGTACTCAGAGTTATTGTCTCAGCGGCACTTGCGTCAACTCATCCCATCCGCCCGATAAAGATTTCGCAATCGCCGTCACGATGTTAGAGGTTGCCAAGGAAGCGGGCGATACATTTGATCCCGATACATTTCGGGTTTTCAAGGGAACGGACAATCGTTGTCAGAAATCGCTATTCAGCTCGATCAATTGTTGTGAAACCGGAGATGCCATCAACGAATCTCCGCTCAAGAATTTCTGTAGCAACGACGAGAAATTACTGGCGAAGAAACGCGATGAGGGACAGTGCCACCTGGTTGGCAGCTATTGTTCTCAGAAAAAGCTCTTCACATGTGTGAAGAAAACGGAAACGTACTGCTGCTTTTCTTCCCTCCTATCTCGGCTCATTCATGAGCAGGGGAGGCCGCAACTAGGAAAAGGCTGGGGTGACGCTAACAATCCTGATTGTTCCGGCTTGACGGTAACGCAACTCCAATCGTTGGATTTCGCAAGCATGGATTTGTCGGAATTCTATGCGCAAATTAAACCGACGATGCCGGATAGCGCCAAGATGCAAAGCGCCGCCGGCGGAAAAGTCTCGAACTGCTACTACGGTAACGGCGCATGCAAGTGATCTTCTCCGGTATCGGGTTGTTGACGGTAGTAACCGTTGGCTTTTCTTCGCTGACATACGCAGCCAATGGAATAGAAGAAAGTTACTGGCAGCGGCAAAAGGATGGTTGGTTTTGGTATCGAGATCCACCGGCAGCAACAAAAAAGCTGGAGCCGGAAAAAAAGCCGGAAACGCTCACGGACAAGCAGAAGTCGCTCGCCGATTTTGAAGCCATGCAGAAGACACTGGAAGAATTGAAAAAGATCGCCATCATGACCCAGGCGGATGGGGACATCAAAGCGTATATGCTTTACCAACAAGTAGTCATGAACAAATCCAGCAACTTCGCCGACTCGTGGCAGCGCCTAGTGTGGACGGACCCATCGCTTGATTACGCATTGCATGGACGGCCAACCACTAATTTCGGTCTTGATGTTTACGACGCGGAAAGAAAGAGGGCGGAACAGCGCACGGTCTCGGAGTTGGCGCAGACGCATGGATTGTTTTTCTTCTTTCGCAGTGATTGCCCTTATTGCCATCGTTTCGCTCCCGTCTTGAAGCGTTTCGAACAGACATATGGCATTCGTGTGTTTCCAATCAGCCTTGATGGCAGAGGACTTCCGGAGTTTCCGGTCAGTGTCACCGATAACGGCATCGCAGCACGATTGAACGTCACCACAGTACCTGCTCTCTACTTGGCGACGCCGTTGGCAAAGGAAATTCAGCCGATCGGTTTCGGTGTCATGGCCGAAAGCGAAATCGCGGAACGAATCCATGTGCTTACCCGGACCAAGCCGGGCGAGCGTTTCTAGCGTAGCGACAAGGAATCTGCCATGCGCCGTCTTATTTGCAAACTTGCTGCCTGGACAATGATCGTTGTGTTTGCCTTTGCTTCAGCGGCGGCAGTTCCCGCCGATCTCAACGCGGAGATGCAGCAGATGTTCAATGATCTCGGCACTATCGGCAATGTTACGGAGCCAGGCGCGTTTCGCGGTCAAGCGATGAATCTGTATACCGGTGGCAGCATGATGATGCGAACGCCGGGAAAAAATTACTCGCTTGCACAAATTCAACTGCCCAGCACGAAAGCCGGCTGTGGCGGCATCGATGTTTTCGGGGGCAGCTTCAGTTTCGTCAACAAGGAGCAATTCGTCTCGCTCCTGAAAAACATTGGTGCGAATGCCGTTGGCTATGCGTTCAATCTTGCGCTTTGCTCGATCTCGCCGGATATCTGCAATCAACTCAAATATCTGCAAGATCAAATCAACAAGATGAACGCCATGAACATCAATTCCTGCGAGGCGGCGCAGTCAATGGTGAATGGCATGGTCGGCGAATACGACAACGCAAAAATGAGCGGTTGCGCCAATATCTCCCAATATCTTGGCAGCGTCACCGATCGCAACGACGCTCGGTTTCAATGTGCCACCAACGCCACATCGGTTACAAAGGCTGCCTCATCTTCGACAGATCCGAACGTGAGCAATGCGACCTATACGCAAGGCAATCTCGTATGGATAGCACTGGAGAAGGTGGCAGATGGTCTGTCGCAGGAAGAAAAAGAACTGATTATGAGCATCACCGGGACATACATACTTTTTCCGGCACCGGATGGAGACGCGGTTGGCGCACAAGTTGAGTACAAGGAACCCAAGATTGTTGGATTGCGTGATCTTCTATTAGGGAAAGCCGATGTGGCCGCCGGCATGATTAAGGTATCGGTATGGAAATGTGATGATTCGGATTGCATGACAATGAATGAGCAGACGATGGATGTGGAACCGTTTGTCGAAAAGGTCAGAAAAACGCTCATTCGCATTTCTGACAATATTCGTAATCGCTCCCCACAATTGCCTGCGGATATTGGTTTCATAAACACCACGAGCGAACCTGTTTATCTTCTTCTTTCTGTAGCCAATACGCGACGAGATTCCGGAGCTGCCGAGTCGTTGATTGAGCGCTATAAAACCGTCATCGCGTTAGATTATGCGGAAACGTTTCTTTTCCGAGTTATCGATCAAGCCAGAACGATTCTCTCTCACAATTTGAAGCGCAATGAGACGGAAGCTCGGTACGCAAAGGAGATCACCGATAACGTTGCGCGAGCGCGTGCGGAAATCAGGCGCGAAAAGGAAGTGGCCTATTCGGAAGTGCGCACCATTGCGTCTTTTTCCACAGACCTTCAAATGTTGCAGCGTCAAATGTGGACCAGCATGCCAATGGGCATTCGCTCGCTGCTAGATTTTGGCGCGAGCGCTAACGGTAAGCTTTGAGCCGAGAAATAACGTGTTCGAAATTTACGCCTACGCCAACAACGCAAGCTTGACCGGCATATTCAACGCCATCGCAGCCATCATGGGTGGCGGCGATTATATGGATCTGATTCGTGTCATCGGGCTGCTTGGGTTGCTTATCGCAATCTTCGCTGGATTGTTCAGCCCAGGCAGGGCGCAGTTCCATGGGTGGACGTGGTTCATGGGTTTTATGCTGGTTTACATGCTTGCCTTCGTGCCGAAAGCTACCGTTGTCGTGGTCGACAAGCTTGGCTCAAGCCCGCCGGTTGCGATTGGCAACGTTCCCCTTGGTGTGGCTTTCTTCGGTCATGTAACTAGCAAAATTGGTGATGTGTTAACGACATTTTTCGAGACCGCCTTTCAGGTGATTCCCGATCCGGTCGCCAAATTGCCGAGTGAACTGACTTACCAGCGCAACGGCGTTTTGTTCGGCAACCGCCTGATCCAACAATCCCGAAAGCTGAATGTCAACGATCCGCAATTGCGTACCGATCTTATTTCCTTCATCAACAACTGCACGCTCTACGATCTTTCCGATGGTGCGGCCGCTGGCGGAATAGATCCAAAGGTGTTTGCGGAAAGTCTCGATATTTGGCCGCTGATGTCCAATGCCAGCCCAGGTAGATTTTCCACTTACGGAAATCCAGCGACCGTTGATACCTGTGTAAATGTCTACAACGTTCTGAATGGATTGCTCCCGGCCGCTATTGCCGAGAGCCGCGCAAAATTAGCTTTCATGATGAACCCAGCGCTTTCGACGGCGGATGCAGGTGCCGCGATCGACAGCCAAGTGCAATCTGCCTATCGCAAATTGCTTGGCATCGCTGCAATGGGCACAACGGAACTTCTGCGGCAGAACATTCTCGTCAACTTGGTGCAGGACACTAGCCTGGTCAAAGGACAGCAGATTTCCGACCCTGCATCCGTGATGCTTGCGACCTCGCGCGCTCAGGCAACCGCTTCGGTGAATTCGTCATACATGGCGATGGGTGCAATCGCGGCTGAAGCTCTGCCTATGTTCAGAAACGTGATCGAAGGTGTTATCTACGCCATTTTCCCGTTCGTGCTGTTGCTCATGTTGATGTCGCAAGGGCGAGGACTTGGGATGATTATCAAGAGCTTCATTTTTGGATTGATTTGGATTCAACTGTGGCCACCGCTTTACGCGATTCTGAACTATGTGGCGACTCTTGCTTCGTCACAAAATCTCACCGCAGCAGCGACATTGCCGACCGGTCTGCAAGTGCTTTCGTTGGATACGGCGGCATCCATCTATAACGGAGCCATCTCCGATCAAGCCGTTGCGGGTTATCTGGTCATTTCGATTCCTATAATTGCCACCGCAATCATCAAAGGTGGCGAAGTCGCTTTCCAGGCCGTGACCGGTGTTGCCGGCATTCAATCCGCCGCCCAAGCCGAAGGTGCGGCTGCTGGGCGTGGTCAAGTCAGTCAAGGAACAGCGACGGTAGATAAATACAGTCTCGATGCGCAATATGGCGCGCCATCCATGGAGACTCGTGTCGATGGAAGCGGTAACGCCAGGATTAGCATGAGTGGAACAGGCGTTGAAGCTGTGAAGATGCTTCAGAACGATGCTTACTTCGGTGCTCAGCTTGCTAGCGCTCGCGTTAACAGTCTCGAACAGGCAGCATCGAAAGCTGGCGAACGTGGTCGGATGGAGTCGACAACAGCCGCGACCGAGGCCGTATCGGCGCTGGCGGAGACGGTATCAAAAAGTAAGGATCGATTCTCAGCGCAAGAGCTGGGTAGTGGAATAACTTCGACAGATGCTTCGGGGTTGCAAGAGACACATCAACGTATAAAAGGCGTCGCCGATACGTTAAAGAGAAATTACGGTCTTCAGGAGGGCGATGAAAGTCTGGTAGCTATCGCCGCGCAAGCGGGGCTTGGAATCGACATTGCTAAGCGGGCGTCCAAAGGTGTTTCACGAGGCATGAGTATGTCAAAGACGGAACCGGGCGCTGCGGCAAACGGTGCTTCCGGTACGCACTCGATGAATGGGAACCAAGGGCTAGCGATTAGCGGAGGAGGAGGTCTCAACATTGGCGCAAGCGGGAGGGCCACACAAAACTACACCACTCGACTTCAACGCGCTTATGACGAGGCGCGCCAAAATGTATCTCAGGAGCAAGTACAACGAAGTCGCGACTATTTATCACGGCTTTCGTCCGACCAGAACTTCCGTGCTGCGGTGTTATCACGGCAGGGCGATGCGGAGCAGGTCAATGCAAGTTTTAATAGTGCCCGTCGTCACCAGGAAGAAGCACGGGCAAGTTTCACCGAGCGTGACACTTTTGCGGAACAGGTACGCGTGGCGCGAAGCGAATCGGCCAATACCAGTTACGACTGGGGAAAAGATCCTGCGAATACATCCGACGTGCTCGCTATTGGATCAAGACTCAAAGGCACGCAAGATCCTATCGCCCGACAAGGCATCATCGATAGCTACTTCGCGGAAAAAGTGGCCATGAGTCGCCCCATGCGTTACATGTCCGGGGATAGCGTACGTTGGAGTAGCGGTGAAGTCGAACGACTCTATGAGGAAGACAAGCAATCCTCCAATTTGAATCCGAATCTAACGGGCGATCACGGTCGAAACGTGCGAGCGATGGGTGGCGCCAGCACCGTGCCAGTTAGCGATGCAGGTCTGCGAGAGAGAGCCGCCAACGATCACGCTGAAGCGAAGACAGAACTAGGCGAAACGCGCAGACATCTCGCTAAGGACCAAGTTAAGGCGCAACAGCGTTTTGACAAGGAATCCGGCTTGGAAGGTCAGGACCGCGATGGGCAATTTGGGGCGAAGCAATCAACAGGGACGCGTGCCTTTGATAACGCAATGGAGGACGGCAAGCGCAGCGCGCAGAACTTCGTCGATGGCGTAGAGGATTTGACGTTTGGAACTGTCGACCGAATATTGAACGGGAAAAAATGATCCAAGCTCAGTTGGCTAGTTCCGACGTTCTAACGATGCCACGCATTGCCGGGCAGATCATGATACGAAGGATCGTACATCTGTTCGTCCAGATCTTTTTGTACCTGCTCTGCTGGATTAGCCGGCTCATCATCGAAAGTCGAATAGACGTGAGTGGTTCCAACTGGAAAGTTGTGACCTTTTCCTTGCATGGCAGTTTGGTGGTCGATCCTCGCGTAGGTTTCGGCGAATGCGTCGTTAGAAAATGAAAAATTCCGTGCGATGGTCAAAGCCGCCCAAGTCAAACCAAACGAGATCAATCCTTCGGCAAAGCCCCACGCAAGCGCGGCTATTGCGGTTGTCGCGAGATAGGCCCATATGCGATGGGCAAGCAGTAAGTTGAACATTTTTTGCAGCATGATTTTCGGTAAATCAGACAAATACATTTCACATAATACCCTTCGAGGGTGTTCGGTCAACTGCTTCGAGTATAGGAGGTCTGATGGAGAATAAGCTTATTTCGCCCACTGATAATGCAGGAATTGCTACCCAGGTGCTCGAACAGTGGCTAAAGGAAAGGCAATCCGAAAGTCGCTGGAAATTTGCCCGTCGAGCCATCACCCTCGGCGGCGTATTATTCTTTGCCATTCTCTATGGTGTCGGCTTCGCAGTGTCACTTGGTTGGCGGGGCGGACCATCGGGCGATGTTGTCGGCGTAGTGCATGTGGACGGAGAAATCAGCGCCGGGAGTTTAGCGTCAGCAAGTCGTATCGTGCCGGCATTACAGAAAGCCTACGAGTCCGAGAATGTAAAAGCCGTTGTCATCTCAATAGATAGTCCTGGGGGAGCGCCACTCGAAGCAGAACGTATCTACCGAGCAATCGATGCTCTCAAGGCTTCTGAGATAAAAAAGCCGATCGTCGCTGTCATCAATAATATGGGAGCTTCGGCGGCATACATGATTGCGCTACATGCAGATCGGATTTACGCGGGTGAATTTTCCCTTGTGGGTTCGGTTGGAGCGGTGCTTACCGGATGGGATTTTTCCAAGGCTATTTCTCGGGTGGATATTGCCCAACGCGTGTATGTGTCCGGTAATTTGAAAGCGATGCTGAATCCCTTCGTCCCAATGACGCCTGAAGCAGACGCCAAAGCTAAAGAGCTTGTGCAAAAAATGGGAGAGCAATTCGCAAATCAACTCAAAGCGCGTCGCGAAGGGAAATTGAAGGAGAACGTAAATTATGCGACTGGCGAAATTTGGAGTGGACTTGAGGCAAAACAAATTTCAATAATTGATGAAATTGGCACGGTCGATCAGATTATTAAGGAATCATGGGGTCTTAAGCCGCATGATTTTGGTCCTTCAAAATCGCAGATTCCTTTTATTGGAGCCGCATTTGAATGGATTCATCAGCAAATTGCTGATATCTCTTTAGGGGAAACGATGGCTTTACGATCAAGATGATCAATATGCAAAAGCACTATGGTATCTCTCGACACTCAACTGTCTCGTATCTTGACAGAAATAGTGATTTTACCCAGTACTGATACATTCAAGCACTCCATAAATTACTTGAATGAAGAGTGATTGCCTTCGTTACTAAAATGAAATAGCCCTGACCCGAAATTCATTTTTACTTGATAAGTTTGAGTTGGCGGGGAAGAGTGAACACCGAAATTTCTAATTGTAGATTTGATCCATGGCGTTCTCCTCGAACACGAGCACGGAACAATTCACTAGCAGCATCCCCCACAACAATTTCGGGTGAGTCTGCGGTCCAGGCTCCACGGACAAGTGAAACAATTAAACTTAAAAGTCTTTCGTTAGTTGCTCCGTGTTCACGCCGGTCAGTCCATTTAGCAAGAATAGGTTGATCAATCGGATACGAATTGCTCTCTATAAACATCGATTCTGCAAAATGAGGCTCGTCAAACTCAATCTTTAAATTTGCATCCCCACTTTCTGATTTTACTGGAGACGGATTACTAGTATCAACAAGAACATATCCCTGATCAAATCCGCCGCTTTTTAAATGCTTCGCCGCTTGTCGACTCTTAAGGTCGCGCCTGCTAGCTTTTAATTGCTTCAGAATTCCCTCAATAACCTCCTCTACATCAGCAAGCTCTTCGATGATAGCGTCATGACTTTTTGCATCAAGAGTCTCCAGTGCCTCCTCAACCAATTTTTCCCGCAGCGATTGCAATAATTGATCACCGGTTAACTTTTTCATTCGAACGATTTCACCACCCTTGCTGATTCGATTCGGAATTTTATCTCTTACTAATTTATTAAACTCTTGCTTCTCCTGAATTTCATCAAAGGGATGCACAACTTCTACAATCGCTTGTGTTTGCATTAGTTGATAATAAACGTGCGATAAGGTGCCGCCTTCAAGCAAGATTACCGCATCTATCTGTTTTGCTAATTCACCAATTTTCTTAAGAAGGCATTTGTCACGCAGTAGCGCATCCTCACGAGGTTGAATTTGTATTTGACGAATTGTTGTATTTTTATCTACGCTTTCCTTTAAGGAATCAACATCTGCGCATGTTTGAATTCGTAATGATTTATCAAAAGGAGTTTTTGTGCGATGAGTTCGAGGTCGTCCTATTTTTTCAAAATCAAACGATTCGTGATACCAAGGAAACACTGGATTGTCTGAGCGCCATCGAGGCACCCCAACGAACCACATAACACTGACGGAATGTCCTTCGCTCTCAGCAATGCGTCTAGTATCCCATGCGATTTGGCGAATCCAGTTTTCTTTTTGAATCGATAGTCGCCAATCCCATGGCTCACCGATATTCTTAGTAACCCAATTACCGCTCATTTCAGGAGCGACAAAGTATCGTTTAAAGTGTGGTTTTTTAGTGCTGATGAATGCACTTAAATCAGGGTTTGGATTTTCAATACTGGCTAGTTGAGTGTCTACTTCAATTTTGTCATGCGCATTGTAATAAAGCCCTTCTGGAAGTCCCCATAGCGCTTCAATTAAAACTTTACGTTGACCAGGTGCTGCATATGCGAAGGCCGAAGCCACCGCCGGAATAAAATTGTGAAAAATAAACGCCAATTGATCGGTAATATTGTCGGCATGTATTGTTTCGATAGTTTGTTGCAAAAACTCTATGGCTTTTGAAACATTTTGAACTTCATTAGTTCTTGGTAAAAGTTGTCTTTTATGCTTGTCGTTGGTAGCGAGGTCAGTTCGAATTACTAAGGAATTTATTACAAGTGCTTTAATGTCTTCTACGAATTCGGTTGGAGGTTGCCCAATCCTAATTAATTCTAGAATTTCTGCATTGTCGAGGACATATAAATCCGTTGTTGGAAGTCCAAGCTCTTGATACGTGAAAACATTTTTGACCTTGTTATATTTACTAGCATGATCGGCATTAATAGAAATCAAACATTTTGGCTTATATCTTGCTTTGGGTCGCCTAGATAAATCAGGGCTTGAGGTTGGATTCTCACCAGATTGTTGTTTTGCCTGATCAACTTGGACGATTGAAATTTGGTGGCCGTCCCATACCCACTCAAAATGTAATCTTATGCCTTGCCGATAACCCCACCAAGCTGGGATACGTAAGACTTTAGATATCGATGGTCGTAAATTACACAGCAACGGTTGCGATTCGGTGTCGGTTTTCTCTTCCTTTCGCCATCGCCGTAAATTGACGGTAAATCCTCGCCCGCCGAGTTTAGAATCTTCAACTTCGCCATACCAATCTCGAGCTTCCTTGTAGCATCTGCGTTCATTTGATAAATGTCCTTTTGCAGAAATTGGATTCAATTCAAGCTGAACAATTAAATAAATAGCGGCATCTTGTAGATCAACATCGCTGACAATTTGAGACAAACAATTTTCGATTGCTTGATCTAACCGACTTAATGTGCCGGATATAGAATAATAGGTGCCGCGATTTTCTAGAGGTTCTGATACTGCGGAAGATCTCACGAGCACCGGAGAATTTTCAGAAAGGCCTACTTGGACTCCAGCAACGAGAGCATGAATCGTCCATGCTTTTATGATATTCGAACGGGTCGTGTTTTTGGCCGCACGATATTCTGAAAGTAGGTCGCTTGAAATAACAAAGAAAGGAAGCGTCCAGGCAGACGGTAAGCATGCAATCCCGAAGGCTTTTTCTCCAACGGAATTATGCGACACCTCAATTGGTGGCAGAGTATGTATGCCATCCGATAAGACTTTTAGGACGGCTTGAATCGGAATAAGGCTCACGAATTATCTATTTACTTCCGGATTTGTCTTTTGGCTGGACGGTCGTACCAAACAGCACTACAGCAATGTCATGTAATTTAGCGATAGCCAAATCGGCAAAATACCCAGTCATAAAACCAATGCTGACAACTGTCGCGCTTGAGGTTGGTGTAGGCGTTGATACATAGCTTGCCTCTTTTAGAGCCCCCATTACGAAAGCTAAAGCCATCGCATTCCATGGAGAAAGATAGCGCCATAGCTGCCGATCCACATGCCAATATCCGCGAGCAACAACGCGGTATAAGTACTTTATACCGTAAACCGTTCCACCAAGTAGGCCTGAAAAACTATAAAGGCAATACTTTTTCAGCTGTATTGCGTCATTGTCGATGACTAGTAATAAATTTGCAGGAATTCCTTTCCAACTAACAAAAATCAAAACAAGAGACAAAAAAAGAACAGAAGCAACGTATATTCCATCTGATTTTATTTGTACCCGTGCTTCGCCGTCGTAGCGGCTTCTCCATTCGTAGGGCTTACGATTATCTGTAGGATCGGCAGTGCCGATATCAGGGGTTGTAGTTGCCGCACCGTTAGAGGAAGACAGCAATGAGGAGTCTACATAATTAAGCTTGTCACCGTTTTTTGGTGCCTCTGATTCAATCACAGTATCGTTCGCCATGGACGCAGGCTATCCCACAGTTGAGAGGCGTTTATTGGTACGTTCCGCGGTATCAAGTAAGGAATGTATTTTGTAGTCGGAGAGATGAGGCTTCCCAATCGCATTAGCAATTAATGCTCGAAAGAATTGGGACCTTGGCTGCTCTAAAACATGCAAATATCCTTTAGGATCTTTGTTCTGAGGATGTTCCGAGAAAAACAAATATTCAGCGCCGTTTGTACAACCGTTTATTTCCGAGGCATTGATTAAGTGCCATGGTGCCAAGTTAGATGTTTCTACTAAAGCGCGTAGAGAAAAACCGATTGGAACTACATGCAAATGAGCGTGGTCAGTACCGCAGCTGGTGGGCGAGCTATTATGATTGGCACCGTGCTCAAAAATAGTTACAGCCCCATAAATAGCTTCCACCTTCGCAACAAGATGATCAACGAATCTAGAAAATTCTTCTGATCCATATAGACCCCTGAGAGATAAACAATGTCGACGAGGAACTACAAGCGTCCAACCTTCAATAATTGCACCAATTGATGCAATTGAAAAATAGTCCGACGAAGCGTCGATAGGAATATCGGCAGCTCCATTAAACGTATTCCCCTCCGAAATTGAACAGAAGCGGCAATGCATATGATTATGCATTTGTTCCATAATGATCTATCCACCTGAGTTGCAATTTAAGTATCATTGTAATGCCTTATGTTAAAGCTATATAGAGTTACATAACGCCTTCAAGTATACGTGTAGTCAATCATATTCTTCCTTGGGCCCATTAAGTAGAACAGTATTGCATTTTCTATACCGTGAGCCAGAGTTGGTTACTTGTGTTTTAGCTTTTTCTTTAATCACAGCCAGAATATTTATACTGTCATTTCATCTACAAAAATTAATATGGTGTACTCGCATGCCATCCATTTTTCAGCTTAGATCGTCCATTAGTATTGGCTCCAGAAAAATGTCAGAGGCTAACGTAATCAAGAACAAAGCTCTGGAAACATCATTACGATCGGTTGCCTAATGGCGCCGCTATTTCATTGGTGTCATTATGCCGATGAAATGTCTTTATGGCCCGCGAATTAATAACTAATATGTGGTAGCTTTCGAATTATGGTAAAAAAACTCAAAGATCTCACGCCAAGATTCGGGATTGGGGAATGGTTCGGCAACAACCTGACACAACTTTCTAGCGAAGAGCGTCGCTACTTCGCAGCCGAGGTCCTCAAGCCGAAGAAAGAGCGCACCCCACAACCCTGTCCCTTTCAAAGCCGTAAACAAGACGCGATGTGCACGAAGGATGGCGGGGTGTGTTCGCTCAAGCTCTATTCCTACGCTACACACGCCGAAAGCGGTCGTGCGATGGGAGTTCCCATTGAAGGCAAGCAAGGCAGTCTCCGGGCGACATGCCCGTATCGTTTTCATGATGAACTAGACGTGTTCAAATGGGTTGGTGCGATTATCCTGGGAGATCCTAATCCCCAGCTTGTCGGTGAAGTGGGCTTCCTCGAAGCCGGCGCATCAACCGACAGTGATGGCGGCGATGATGTAGGTCGCATCGACATGGTTTTGGTCAGCACCAAAACGGCTCCAGGCGCACCTATGGCGTGGGCGGCATTGGAAATTCAAGCCGTCTATTTCAGTGGGAATGCAATGAAAGGGGAGTTTGAAGCGTTCAACGATGCTCTGGTAGATTGGGTTATTTTCCCCGCTGGACGTCGTCGCCCCGATTATCGCAGTAGCGGCCCCAAACGTTTAATGCCACAGCTTCAAATCAAAGTGCCGACACTGCGGCGTTGGGGTAAGAAAATGGCCGTTGTCGTAGATCGTTCGTTTTTCGATTCAATTGGCGAAATGGACAATGTGACCGATATTTCGAACGCAGATATTGCGTGGTTTATCGTTAGGTTCGAGGAGGTTGAAGGTCAGAAGCGCACGCGCATTGTACGTGATGAAGTCCGATACACAACCCTTGAGCGCTCGGTGGAGGGCCTGACGGGTGGCAAGCCGGTCCCACTACCGGTGTTCGAGACACGCATCACTGACAAAATTATTCATCCTGTCGCCGTTACATCACCTATTGATGGCGAGTTGTTCTCAGCCGTGAGCGACAGCGGGGTTGATGCCGCGGGCTGAGTCATTTAAATGGTTTCAATGTCCGTGAATATTCACGGACATTGACGTGCGAGTGCGCACTTGTTAGTCTCCGTGAATGTTCACGGAGATCGTAATAATGGACACTACCGCACTACAACGGCAAAACCGTCGAATTAAACGCTTGAAAGAACAAGGCGTCACACGAGCAACTGTATTTGTGCATCAGGAATGCAAGCCAGCTCTTGAAGGGCTGCGTTCTCACTTTATCGATCCCATCAAAGCTGAGGCGCTGGCATCACTGGTCGCTCAGCTCCATGATAAGAAAACTCCCACGAACGTTGCGCAAGTACGACAGCTCAGTCCGTTTCGGTATCCAGGCGGCAAAACATGGCTTGTCCCGGAAGTGCGCAAGTGGCTTACAGTTGCAAAGCTTAAGCCTTCAGTATTTGTCGAGCCATTTGCCGGCGGGGCAATGGCGGGCTTGACCGTTGCTGCTGAGGGTTTAGCTGAACATGTTTTTCTCGGGGAGTTAGATGACGATGTGGCTGCCGTTTGGCTGACGATCCTTCAAGGCAAAACCAAGGATGTTAAATGGCTGTGTGAACAGATCACTAGCTTCGATGTAACGCTAGAGAATGTCCGCGCTATTCTTGATGGTAAGCCAAGAAGCATTCGCGGTAGAGCCTTCCGAACCGTTGTGAAGAACCGGATGCAGCGTGGTGGCATTATGGCTGCTGGTGCCGGACTGGTAAAAGCCGGAGAGGCGGGGCGCGGCTTACACTCCCGTTGGTACCCCGAAACGCTTGCTCGGCGCATCGAAGCGTTGCAGACCATGCGTAACCGAATCACTTTTGAGCAAACTGATGCCTTTGAGGTCGTGAAACGCTACAGCAAAGACAAAAATGCGTTTTTCTTTATTGATCCTCCTTATACTGCCGGGGGAAAGAAGGCTGGGAAACGCCTTTATACTCACAATGAGATTGATCACGAGGGGCTTTTTGCGCTCATGGAATCTGTTCTTGGTTCGGTGATGTTGACGTATGATGATGCGCCCGAAGTGCGCGCCCTAGCTGAACGGCACGCCTTTCGAGTTGAGCCCGTGACCATGAAGAACACACATCATGCATTGATCCGTGAACTGCTGATCCTGAAGCCTTGATGGTATCTTTTCTACTTTATTTTTTGGCTTTTGGGACACTCAAGGCAAATTCAAAACTACCAATCATGAACTGCAAGTCTAATATCGATGGAAGCACGCAGAGACTACGATCAACAATTTTGTAGCAAGTCATTTAGACGGTTAGTCAGTTTTATTGCAACTTCAACGGTTGCCTCAGGTGTGGCGATGACGCAGACTTTGCTTTTTATACAGCTTCGTTAGCCGCATAGACGGCGCTTACCATTTATGCGTAACTGGCTCCGAACTCTCTTATTTATCTCTGCCTTTTCGCCAGCCCTTATAACAATGGCATACGTTAGGTATGAAATCTACGGCTGGCGAACTGATGTCCTTCAGTTGCTCATAATTGGTTTTCTCGGCTCCATGATTCCAATCGCAATAATTAAGCTCGTCAAGGATCAAGGCGAGTCATTCCATATCCAAGCTAAAAAAATAGAATCAAGCGATTTTATGTTATTAGCATTCGTTGGAAGTTATTTGCTTCCACTAATCTTAAGAGGCGCTGAAATATCAGTGAATGCTATAGCAGGTGTTCTAGCCATTACCGGTGGACTTCTCTGGCTCATGAGCTCATTACCTGCGCATCCTCTGCTTAGAGTACTTAAGTTTAAGTTTTACAAATTAGAATCATCTACCGGTATGGTTTATACGTTGATATCCAAGCGAGAAATAAGAGATCCAACAGAAGTAAAGTATGTAAAAAAACTATCCGAAACCATGCTCATAGAGGACTAAAACGGTGTTTAATCTCTTTGCATTAACCGATGATCCTGCAACGCGTCGCCTCCGATTTTCTTTGTCAAATGAGGTGCAGAGGGATTTAACCGAGCTACTGCAGCAGCAAGAGTCTAGCTTCAACAGCAATGGTCACGACGAAATCCCGTTTGACGGAAAATATAAGCCAGATTTTGGCGAGGTTTTGACTATTGGCGAGTTTGATGATATCGATGAGCTAGCCGATGCAGTAGCGCATCCTCTTTCTGTTCCAGAGGTAGCCCCTATCCCTGAGGCATTCAATACGATAAAGGCCTTATTTTCTGGATATGTCGGTCAAGATGGATTGCCTGTCGTACTTCTGCAGCACTTTGACAAAAAGCGAGTAATTTCAACAAATGGGCTATCTATTTTTCACTCATCAAATGTCTACAAAAAGATAGAGGGGATCGGACTTACTATAGATAGCAAACTTACCGCTATCATTCGTGCAGGCGTACTTAAATTTCAAAGCTTCCATTTGTTAAGGCAAATTTTTGACGTGTCTGCCTATTACAAAGAGGCAACAGACGGAGACATCCAGCAATTTGCAAGTTTGCCTTGTGTCCATGTTACTAACGCCACCAATCTGGTAGCCGTTTCAGATACCTGGGTGCGCCGGAAGTTGTGGCTAATATCACAGAGTCAAATATTGCAAAAAGTACCTGTGTGTGACATTAAAGCAGTTGCGGCAGAATTCAGCATCCAACTTCAAACAACGATAAGCGAAGGAACTGAGAAAATTCTAATACCGGAGACCAAGAAAGATTTGAAGACAATTCTTCGGTTCCTCGATGAGGACTATTACAAGTCCCCATTGCTCCAGAATTGTTACTTGACGAACTCAAAACGCCCAGTATAAATCGGCTTTCAATTCGATCAAGTAAGCAACGAAAATTATGCTGTTAACATCCGCTCGCCCCTAACGTTTCCAATCATTGGTGCCAATCGTTGCCCCGCTGTCCACTAAAAGATTTTAAGCTTCGTTTATTCAGGTCATAGCCCTATTTTATTTAAAAAAAGCACCCCACCAAAAGGCGGGGCGCTACTTCTTACACAAGTTGTTTTGCCAGTGCAACCTCAATACTGTCACCATCTTGATTAAGAATATCGAGCCCACAATCCGGCATATCACCTGACGTAGACTGCGACACCGCAATCTTCTTCGCCATCAACCGCAGACACTGCATCTGCGCACTACCGGCATAACCAAGATAATGCACATCCACATCTTGCCTTTGTCCGATTCGCCAGCTTCGGCGTGCGGCTTGTTGAAGCGTGTAGGCATTAAAACCCGATTGCATGAAAACGATCGTCGGAAAATCCAGCAAATCCAATCCCGTTTTCACCAATTCCGGATTCGTAATGAGCACATCCACACCACGGTCAACCTGCTCGAATAGCCAGTCTTCCCGCTTCACTGCTTCAACGCTTGCACGCAGCACGGCTACCCGGAACCCCTCACGTTCAAGGAGCGCCTTCAAGCGTGCGGAGGTATCACGCGTGCCCGTGTAAATCGTATAGGCAAGAACGCGACGACCTTTTGCACGCTCAGTTTTGCATCGATCAAGCAACATCGCCTCCTTGGGCATGACATCTTCCTCGCGGAAAATCGCCGGCTGGTATGCGAGCTGTGATCGAGTATGCGGGTGTCGTACCAACTCATCCCGAAAACAACACTCGGGCCAAGCCAGTAACGTATTCAACACAACACCCAGCAAGCTCTTGTCACCCCTTACCAATGCAGTGCGCAGTTCACTCACCAGTCTTGACTCCAATCGAGAGTAGGCATCCAATTGCTCAGTCGTCATCGCAATATCGGTAAAGAATTCACGGTATGGTGGTAACACATTGCCACCAATATCCTTAAGCTTCAGGAAAACCGTGATCGGCAGAACAAATCGCGCGATGCCCTTTGGACCAAAGCCAGGCGCCTTTGCAACGCGATGAGTGGTCTTGCTTCCCTTTGCGGTACGATGCGCTTCACCCGATTCAGTCGACTTATAGATATCCTTCACCACACCATGCTCTCGCATGAACGCCAACTGTGCAGGGCCAAGACTTCGTCGTGCGTTGTAACCGAATCCATCTTCCATCATGAGCTGTGGATTGAGGCGCCACAGCAAATGAAACAGATCATCGGCGTAACCGCCCATCAACGTGCCGGTTAGCAGAATTGTCTTACTACACTTCCGCGCCAGCACGCCCATGGCTTGTCCTTGCGCTGAGCCTTCGTTTTTGTATTCGTGGCCTTCATCTACAACCAAGAGTCCGAAAAACCCTTGAGGCAGATAACGCTTCACGAATTCCGTCGGCTGATAACCGCCTTGACCAAAAGAAAACTCCATATTCGCCATGGCGCGTTCCATTCGGCGGGCTTGCCGATCGTTGAATACCAACTCTCCTTCATCGTTCATCAGATTGATAAATTCGAACACATTGTCTTCCAACATGCCGGCAAGCATTTCTTCGCCGAATCTGGTTACCAAGCGTTCAGCACTTTTCTCGCCGATCGTCGGAATTTGCGTGAGTGAACCAAGAAGCAGGTCACGTTTGGATTTCGACGCCTTGCCACGAGCGACAAGCATCCATAACCGCTCGCCACAAGACTGACAAGCCCGCCGTTCACGATCGAGAAAACTTTGTGCAGCCAATTCCAGAAGAGGGTCATCGTCCTCGTCGGTGACAAACGATCCGCACCTTGGACAGCAGGCAAACCCGCCGGCCTTGGCGCCGTTGTCGTCGATCAATTGACGGCGATGAATGGCAAACGCAGGACGCCAGTGGAAACCCATTCGCATGCGGACTCGCCCGAGAATGAAAAATTCCGGCGTCTCCGCATTAGCCTGCATGCCGCGAAGCGCAAGTAATTTTCGGAGGGTGTCGGGACCGTTCAAGATCGTTACGATTGCGTTGGGAATCGTCTGCTTGATTTCACGCCGCCATTTGTAGACCAAGTGCGGTGGCGAAATAACGAGCGTGCGACGAAAGCCTTCGGCGTGCATGACAGCGGCTGTAGCGATCGCCATCATGGTTTTGCCAGTCCCCATTTCCGCGTTGATGACCGCTGCCGGTTGATTGTGATCGACCAGTAGCTTTGTCACCGCCTGGACGGTTTCCTGTTGAGCGCCGAATGGTTTACGGAGAAGCTGCTCCATTACTTGATTACGTGTCGCATCGGATTTTCCGTCATAAATCGGCGGATTACCCGACCGGACTGATTCAAGCAAACTATCGCCAAAATCCGCGATGAACTGCGGTAGCGCTAATACATTTGTGATTTCTTGAGATGCTTCCAGAATTGTTTCCACAATGCCTCCATAAAGATTCGAGGCGAGGCAACGCCCCAGCAGGGCGTTGGCCCCGCGAGGGTTGATTGAAGTAACGTTTAGGCTGCTATCGCTACCTGAGTTGGCGTAACGATATCGATGACACGGGTTTTCACGAGCTGCGACACTTGCTCGCTAAATTCAGCCGGCAAATGCACGAGCAATGCAGAAATGCGTCCAAGCGCCGGAAACGGGGAAGCCTGCATGTCATGAACGGCCTCTCGTGTTGCGTTACGGATAGGTCGTTCCCATGCTGGTAGCAAGGGCACAGGAGACAGAATCTGATACATCGCCCAAACTCGCCGGTCGATTTCTGTCCTAATTGCGCTTGCCTCGCTCGAAGCTGAGTTGAGATCGAGCAATACCCAACCGATCCGATTGGATCGATCTGGTTCCAAAACGATAGGATCGTAGATCCACGTCTGCGCCACATTGCCGAATAGATTGTCCTTCGGCAATCGTCCGGCCAGTTTCTTAAAACGTTCTGCACCAGCGATACCTACGCGATGAACGCAGCCATCGTCTGCTTCCAATGTGATTTGCGTAAAACCGCCTTGGGCCGGACTCAGCGAAAACGCGGCGAAAAGCTGCGTCAGCGCCGTATCACGGCCGTAACAGGATAAAAACAAGAGATCTCCCGATGTATCGCGAACGCAAGCGTCGACGAAAACATCAGACATTTCTCTAACTCGATACAGTGGCATGGTTACTCCTTTTGACAAAAAGTCGCAGGGAAGCCATGCCCCGTGAGGGACAGACTCCCTCGCGAGTGGGTTGGTAAATGATTAACGTATGGTGACGATTTCGCCGAAATTAGGACCCGGCGTAAAGTCGATGCCGGTGATGACGGGCACGAATTTGTCCGTCAGGATTCTCGTTTCGGCAAAGGTGCCATCCGCATGTTCTTGACGCTCGACAGTAGCGCTCTTTTCCTTGAAGGTATCGCCCTTGATTAGCAGCGATCTACCATCATGGCTTCGAACCACACCAGCCACTTGGCCTGCCGCAAGCGCCAGAGCCAAATGCCAGCGAGATAAGTCGCGTAACGGTCGACGATGTGGTCGGGCGTTTGTCTGAAAAATGGCATCGAATTGTGGCCATAGTGTCGATTTTTTCAATCGATCCAATTCGACGGCAAGTTGCGGGCCATCGAGCTTTACGGAGACGAATCGAAATTCGGCCGTTTCCTTTGGTGATGGAATTTCGTAGGGCATGCCACTCCAATCTTGCGGTAACACGGATGGCATTTCCGGACTGCCATACGTCGAGCGGCCTACTTTCTCCAACATCGCTGCCACGTCCATATCAGGAACATCGCTACGTCGCTTCGCCCCAAAGAGCACCACTTGCTTGAAGCGTGGCTCCGGTGCGGTGAAAATCGTTACACGCTCAAAGTTGCGCGCAACAATCGTAGAGAGTTCCCGATCGAAAGCGTAGTGCGGCACGATGAGTACGAGCAGCCCGCCAAATTGCAGCCAGCCCATGCACCGCTTCACAAACGCCGTTTCAATACGTTCACTGCGTTTTCCAGAACCTGTCTCCGCTTGATCCCGGACGGCATTGCCGTAGGGAGGATTGAGAAATAACAGTCCCATCGAGCGAGCTGTGACAAATACATCGTTCATATCGGCATGAATCACGGTACTGACAATCGATTTCGCGTGCCATGCTCGTTCCAGGTCGTACTCGATGCCGAAACTATCGATGTCGGCGCCACATTCGCCAAGGTGGTTGCATACCTCAGCGATCGCAGTACCTTCGCCACAACAAGGATCAAGTACTCGCAAACGGGCACCACCGATATCGATGGCATTTAGGATGCGCGAAAGTGTTACCTCGTCGGTTGGAAAATAACCAGCTTTGATAAAGTTGCGCGCCAAGCGCTGAAACATGAGTGCCATGATATTTTCCTGAAAGAAATCGCAGGAAACCATTCGCCCATGCGGGCTGATTCCCCGCGAGGGTTGATGAAGAAAAGTAAATAAGGCGTTTTTATAAAAGCAAAACGCTAGAGCAGTCCGCGTTGTGCAAACGACAGCGTGGCTGCGCCGGCGACGATGAAATGATCCAATACACGCACGTCAACCAATGCGAGCGTTTTTTTAAGATTTTGCGTTAACAGCTCATCCGCGTGAGATGGTTCAGCCGTGCCACTCGGATGGTTGTGCGCAAAAATCACACTCGCTGCATTTCGTTGCAATGCGCGTCTCGCCACTTCACGTGGATAGACACTGGCCTGCGTCAGCGTTCCGCGAAACAATTCGTCGAACGCTATGGGTCTGTTTCTCGCATCAAGCCAAACAGCGCAGAACCGTTCTTCTTCGCACCCCAGAAAGTGAAGATGCAGATACTCGTTAACTAAACATGGTGATGTCAGCGACTTCATTGCGCTCAGTTCTTCAAGCACTGCCCGACGCGCTACTTCAATACCGGCAAGCAACGTTCGTTGCCGCTTGGAACAATTACGCCGTGCAAGCACAGCGAGTAAGCTTTCATTGCATTCAGCAAGAATTTGCCGCGTGTCGGCGTGAAAAAATTGTTGCAATAACGCGGCATCCGGCAGAGCGCGAATGTCGTCGATGACGTGGTGATTTTTCATGGCGAGGATCTCCTTAAGAAAAGCGGAAAACCCTCTCCCCGGCGGGAATCGGCTTCCCACCAGGTTGGTGATGTGTAAGTACGGTTACCCCAGGCTAATCGCCAGCCGTTCTTTCAAGGGGTCTCACGGCATAACGTCTAACGGACGTTAATCGGACTGCTGCCGGCAGTCACGGTTGAACAACGACAAAACGGCTGCTAAAACGTGCTTGGATAGTTTTGACACGCTTTAGCGGCCCCTTTGTATAAAGAGGCTCACCAACAAATATATGGATTCCTAGCGCGTTCCTTGTATGAACTGCGCGCCGCAAGCGCCAAGGGCGCGACCTTTCTCGGGCGGTCGCTTACCCAGGCTGAATACACCCGGAGCTCACGGGCATGCCGATGAGACGCCCCATCGGTATGCCCGCGAATGCGGGCAAATACCACTCATGATTGTTAATTGAAAATCACCTATTCATCCGTAGCAGACGAAAGCCAAGTCTGCTTTGAAGCGTCGAAGCGGTAGCCGGCTGTTTTTAATCGATCGCGTTGCGTTCTAAAGAGCGCACGGTCGACAGTTGGATCAAGTTTTACGGGTAGCGATAACGCGATAGCTGATTCGATATCATCTGTCTCCGCCGCTGTGTCCAACGACGAAGGCATCGCATGCTGCGTATCGATCACCGCTGATGTACTTGAGTCCTCCGGCACATCTGCTACCGGACTTGGTTCTTCAATCGGATCCGCCGACGACGGGTTCTCCGTCGATTGAACCGGTTTCTCATTCGCCTCTTCCAGTTCTATATCGGTGATATTCGCGCGCAGCTCACTGATCGTTGCTCCTTTCCATGCATAGGAGCCTTGATAGATGCGTCCGATTGCGAAATGACCGCGATATTCCCCTTCGGAAAATTGATCGAGAATGGTGTCTTTCACTTTGAACTCGCCGATTTCGGTGAGCAGCGTGCCGACGGCGAAATCACCGCGACGACCGTGAACCGTTTTAACGAGTAGGGTGCCACTAACGGTAATCATGATTGCGTATCCTTTGCGTGGGTGATGGAACAAAAAGGCCCGCGAAAGACGCAACTTCCCTGCGGGGAAATTGCATATCCCGCAGGAAATTAAAAAATGGCGCCGCCGGGATTTCATCTCGATCGACAAAATCACGACGGCAGTAGTTACTTCAAGAAATTCGGCAGCGATTCACGCCGACGAAGACGACGCCCGCGAGAAGCGCTAGATACTGTGACGGCACCAGGATAACCGCCAAGTTGATCCGAGCAGGTGTCAGGGAGTCCCAGACGCCATTCGCGAGGAATTACGGATTACCCCAGGCTTGCGCCCGCCGTTCTTTCGAGGGGTCTCACGGTTTATGGCGCACGTTTTGTCCGAAACGTGCAAAACGGGAATTTGGTTCAAGGTAAGGCTCAGCGTTAAAGCGATGGAACTGGCGATGATGCGAAAACATAACTGTCTCATCTGCCTGAGACATGAAGCTAAATGTTTCGGCTACTACTTGCCAACGCATTTATCTTGCTCCGGTCTTTCAGTCCATATTCCTCGATCATGCGCTCCCATAATTCGCCGCCGTTTTGGAAGTAACAATGCACTTCTTGCGCCGGTTGATTATCAAGCCACAACACATTGAGGCAATGCTGGAAGATATCGGTATCAAGCGATCGAAAATCGGTCAGATCAAATTGAAAGCGATAACCGTTGTACAGGCAAGCCAAGAAATGAGCGATCACACGCGCTTGCCCAGTTCCTGAATGCTTTTGAGTCAAGTTATAAAGATGCTGCAGAGATGCAATTTGTGTTTCCTGATCCGCTCGCTTTTTTTCAACGATTGCTTGATAACGCGTTCCGTTGAAAAATTCGTTGAGCAGTTCATTAAAGGCCGGTGCTTTTGCCGCATCGATTTCGACCGTGATGGATTTTCGTGTCGGCAGTGGCCGTAATTGGTTGTTTATGCAATTCATGAAAACTCCTTTCGATTGCTATCCAGTAAGTGACGGAACACCCGCCGCCGAAAGGGCGCGAGTGTTCCGTCGATATCCCAGTTAGTTCAACCGTTGGTTCCGGTCGCTTGGGCAGGGACTTCCCTCGGCAGATCGATGTTCATACCGTCTACCTTGGCGAATCGCACCTTGAGAAGCCGGCCTTTAATGACAACGCCGACTTCACCTTTGCGATCACCGTTTTCGTACACGAATTTCTCTGGATAAATGTCACCCAGCTTGAAGCCGACGATCACCGCTTTTTTAGCATCGACGGTCGACTTCAACTGCTTGACGATTTCTTTCGCTTCAGTCCCGGTCACACGGACATCGAACTTCGTGTAATCGACATCGGATGTATCTCCACGAATGGCGCTGATGGAGCAGGCCAGGAATTGGCCTTTCTTCACCTTCACTTCGCGGACGCGATTGAGATAGCCGATACCATTGACATGGAGGTCAAAGAATACGGAACCGTCGGTGGCGTTGGTATTTGCTTCATTGTGGGTAAGGTCGGACATGAACATCTCCTTTCTAATGACAAACAAAAAAAGGGAGGTCATGTCGCCCCAAGGGGAGACAAAAGCCTCCCGGACAGGGGTGTGAAACGATGAATCGACTGCGACAATGCATCACCGGTCAAGGTGAGTAACGCGGCTATAAACGAGGAACGTCACATCGTTTTCAAGCCGGAAAAAATATCGTGATCGCCATTACGTGGACGTACGACTTTCTTCAATGCTGTAGTCGATTGGTAATCGTGCAAATGATCGGCACGATACTTTCTCAAAGAGAAATCAAATGCATCGTGCTAGTAACGAGAAATGATTTCTCGTCTGATGGTGAATGACTCATTACCCCAAACCTTGCGGTTATGCCGTTCCTACCAGGGGTCTCACGGCTTTAAAGGCCACACTTTGCGCATGTGAGGCGAGCTGACTCAGCTAACGAAGAACACTTTAAATCGTACACTGATCGAATTCGTTGTCAAGGCAGATTATGAGGTTTTCTCAACCATTTTATATCTAGTAACGGATCGATTGTGACAAGCGTGCTGACATGCATAATTGCTTTGCGACATTCGATTATCTTGGAGAGCGTTACTTCATCCATGGGAATATCTTCTGGCATGTTGCCTTTGTCGATCAGCAACTTCGTGCCACAGTGGTATATCGTACTCACACGACTCGATGGTAGCAATGCAGCGGAACCGAACGCATCGCTTTTCAACGATCAGGCAATACCCGATCAAAGCGACCGCAGAAGTACAGTTCCTAATGCGGCCGTTCGTGCCGAACCCGGTCCGTGCTTCCCGTCAAACGATGGAGTGTTGATCACGCAAGTGTAGGGGATTAACCGATTCATCCCATAAGATTGTCACTTCTTATGAAAAAGCAGAGAACCCTAATTGAAGTTTTACGCTTCGTCGCGCCCCCAATATTGAGGTTTTTATAGAGATGCAAAAACTGATCCCATGTTGTAGATCAATAATGTACGACGCATAATGGCTGTCATTATTAATAATTGATATACAGATCGACGGGTCCGTATAAACACTGTTAGATTTTCAATGCCACTCTATACATACATTGCCTCTTTCAGAGACTCGACCTATGTTGCGCAAGGTAGTTACAGTAACTTTAAAGGGTTCGTTTCAAGTTGGTCTGGTGACTTACCAGAGAACGCCCTTCCTGGTCTCTCGCCGCCGCTGAAAAAAGAGTTGTCTCAAAAGGCACACGGTGGTGAGTTTGCTGAAGTCCCCAACCGAAAGAATGTCTGGTGCAAAACTATCGATTTGAATGGTGAGAGGTTTGTTGTCTATGCAATCCAAACGCAACTCTAACTCAGTCGTGAACCAGGACGCACGAATAATCGCTCCTTCTCTGCTTAGCATTTCGTCGTGCGCCTGTTACGTTAATCGTTAGACTCAACGATTACAAAACCAAGTTTCATGACAAACCAACCCAAGACTTTCTACCGTTATCGCGCGTTTAGTACGACAACGCTGGATTCACTATGCTATGACACTCTTTTCTTTTCTCATCCCGGCGCGTTTAATGATCCCCTAGACTGTAGCCCAACACTCAGTTGTGACTCCAATAATGATGATCTCAGAAAGCTTCTTGCTTTTTTCTTTAGCAAGAGAGTTTCATCCGAAGTGCTTTCCCATTTGAGCCATGCTCGTATAAGAGGAAATACTGCCAGTGAGCACGCAACGAAGAGAGCCCGACGTGAGACAGAAAATGAGCTGGCCAACATAGCCTACAACGCGACGAATCCAGACTACGAGGGAGCATTGGAAGAAAACGAGTCCTGGTTACTAATGCAAGCTATTGAGTGTGAGTTGCGCCGTTGGTATGAAAGAGGTGTTTGCTGTTTCTCCACATCGTATTCAAATCCTCTTCTTTGGAGCCACTATGGTGATCAGCACCAAGGAATTTGTATCGGATACAGCACAAAGCGTAATCCTGTCCCTCAGTTGCAAAAAGTTATCTATGGAGGTAGTCGCGCAATTAGAACTTCAATACTTTGTGATGCGTTCCTGCATAACGCCGAAAAGGCTATGGTGGATTTGGACCGAGATGTATTGCTTCGAAAGGCGAGTGGCTGGAAATATGAGTCCGAATGGCGCTTGATCGGCAAGCAAGGTCTACAAGACTCTCCGTTACTTCTAACTGAGGTTGTTTTCGGTCTTCGCTGTCCGCCATCAATCATACATTCAGTGATCAAGGCTATAGAGGGGCGCGAAAAGGAAGTTCGGTTTTATGAAATGCACGAAGTTCGTGATAGCTTTTCGCTGCGCAGACGATTGGTGGATGTAGATGAGCTACAAGTAAGCCTACCAGTAACTGCCGCGTCTGGTATTGAAATGTTTGGCCCTTATGAGTGCGAAGACACCTCATCCAACAACACTTGACAAATACAGATGAAGTAACGAAAAAATGTGATTGCAACATCGTATGGTTGCTCTCCAATCTAACACCCCATTCGAGAAAGGACGCGCGAATAATGTTGGTTTTTCAAGGAAGCATCGGGGCGCGCCCCTCTCAATTTCGTTAGGCTTCATGTCACCACCCACCTATCTGCATCTGGCGCCAATGGGAGCTGTATTGCCAGACATCTCTACCCTCGCTCCATTTCGCGCAGTCATCGTAGCGGAGGCCGAGGTGTCCCCGGACTGGCAAGCGTCGGTTAGCGTCTGGCTCGTGCAGTCCGGATGTCTTTACACTATGGCATGGGGAACGAACTGCAGTTCATGGGATGACTCGGTGGACATGGCCAATATCGAGGAGTTCAATTTCAAAGAGATTCCGGAGAACAAGTTCGTCATGACGACATGGCACGAAGACGAGACGATGGCTGAAGTGTTCTGGTTCTGCAAGAATAACGCATTCCATCCAAATGTCGAGTTGACGCAAACTCTCGTACTACACATCTCGGCCAACGAGCGGGAGCAAGAGATCGTCAAGTTCTATGCTAAAGCCTAACCTCGTGAACCAGGACGCGCCGATAATCGTTCTTTCTCTGCTCGATTTTCCGTCGTGCGCCTGTTACGTTAATCGGCTAGCCGTTATATGAAGCGTATTCTTGCCTTCGTTCTTGTCGCCTTGCTTTCTCTTCCCGTCTCGTCAGCGGAAATCACAGAGTGGGCAACCGCTGTCTCCAAGCAACAGGGAACTGAACGCACAATAGTCTTTCGGTACGCCAAGTCGTTCCTTCAGGGGTTTCAGCGGTCGACCTTCCCTGATCGCGTTATTATCGTGTGGAAGTACAAGTCCGATTCGGGCATGCCAGCGCCCAAGGAGCGCGAAGCAATGGATCGCATGGAAGATCTACTTGCACCACTCGTCGAAAAGTCAGGAGCCAGCGTGCTTGTTCTGGTGTCAACAGGCGAGAACCTGCGCGAATGGACCTTCTATGCGCGGTCGGAAGACGACTTCTTTACTGCTCTCAACAAGGCACTCGCTGGTCAGCCCCGGTTTCCCATTGAGATCCACGCAGCTCCTGATGCGGCCTGGTACACCTACGAGCAGTTTCGCAAAGGAGTTCGCGAGTGAACGCGCTGGCTAATCGCTTACGTCGATGCGTTAGCAATCTTATGATTCGTTCCAAAGTTACGATTCTTGCCGTGCTTTTTGCTACGTCTGGATGGTCGCAGCAACCTACCCTGGACGAAAAAATACTACTCCAGGTACCACCAAAGGAAGCGGTCGCAGATGCGCTAAAGTCTGGGGATAAACGTTATCTTTCGGTAGTTCAGTGCAATGATATGATCCTCGGATATTCTGTTCCCGCAGGTGACGTTTCAAAGATTGAGCCGCCTTGGAAGCAGGGCGTTAAGAAATTCGGCCCTTCTTGTGAAACACTTCTCGGGGAAGAAGCTTCCCAACGTCTGAATGCACTTCAAGAGTATGTCTCCGAATATAATCGTCTAATGTTTGAGCAACTCAATTTTCCCCATGGTAAGAAGTAGCCCAAATACTGCTGACCGGGCGTTCGAAAGGCACCGGCCGATGAACCCACTTTTTTTGAAAGGTGTTCGAGGCGGACGAACCTTTCAATTTATCCGTTACGGCGCATGCCATGGCTAAAGTTTCGGCTCGGCCACTGAACTCAAAGGTTTCCTTCCCTCGTGGCTCAGAAGTGAATGGGCTCGAATACGGGCTTGGAAGGCTATCTATTCGTGTGCAAGGCGCTGAGAATGCCACGGCATTGGTCGTTGAATTTATCGACACAATCGGTTTTCGCGTTCTCGATGAACGTGACCTCCTAGAATATTGGCCGGAATGCTCAACACCTAATGGTGGGTTGTTTGAGGTCACAGGGGGAGGTTGGTTATCACAAGAAGCCAACCGAGAAGGAAGTCTTATCTCTGCAATGAATCCCGAAGCCAAGGAGTGTTTGGTTGCCGGTGGAAATGACTGCGTTTCAGTAATTTGCCGCAATGAGCCGGCTGTGTATGAAAATGCGCTCTAACACTATATTCGAAAGCGGTGAGCGAATAATGTTACTTCTTAATGCAAGCATCGGGGCGGGCGTCCTTCAATTGGGCCGTTAGCCGTCAATCCATGTCATCATTTTCCATCGGCAGCAACAGTCGCGAGCGCATTGAAGTGCAAGTGGTTGGTTATAAGCGTAACCCCGTCGGAGAATATTTCGACGACAACTGGCTTCGTGTCCGTGTGTTGGTTGTCTCTGGCGCGTTCTCGGGCAAGTATGACGCCGCGTTCCTTACAGAGGAATTAGTAAGTTTTCATAACCAGCTTATCGAGCTGTATCGCTCGTTGAACGGTATAGCAAAGTTTTCCACAATGGAGGAGCAATTGTCGCTGCTGCTTCATGGAAATGGCCGTGGGGAAATACTTCTTAAGGGCACGGCAATAGACATACCAGGCACCGGCAATCGTCTCGTGTTCGAATTAACCTTAGATCAAACGCAGTTGCAGAAAACCCTTGCAGAACTTAGCCTTGTTACCGAGTCCTTCCCAGTTCGTGCCAGCTAAACGGGCGTTCGAGGGAGTTGCGCAAAAAGCCGCGCAGTCTCCTCAACTCTACGTTATGTATCACAGCCATGACCGCCGTAGACTCTTATATATAGCTATACATAAGAGTCTGAAGCAGGCATAGCGCCAGCACGATATCGCGGTCCGCAAGTGGCAATTATTAAACGTGATCGGCGACTGATTGTTTCACACGCGTATTGTTTACAGAGTTGCCATTAACTCTCGCGCAATCTCGGTAACGTCGACACCGACATCTCGTCCAATGATCATTTTGATTGCGGTACACCATCCTCAACCATCCACCAGCAGATAGAAGAATCGCAAATCCGGGTATTGCCGCTTTTCATAATCTGCTTTTCAAGTGGCATATCGTTTTTGGGAGACGCAGCGCCTTGGATTAAGAACGATCCTTTTTCAGTTGTAATAACGGTTTGCGTATCAGAACCAAAGAAAGTCAACGGTTTTAAAAATTCGACCTTTTCGACATTGCCGATAGGTGTTTTATTTACAATCACGTCGCCGTCTTTTAATAATGCGGAAACGCGATAACCAATCGAGACAGTGGCAATAAAAATGAAGAGCGATATAACGAAAGCTTGTGGCGTGCCAAATAAACTGTTCATAGCAATCCGTCTCCTTTCAAATGTGTTTAAATTGAACGGCGAGGAATGTGTCCTCTGTCATATTCGATAATCTCGCCGGCATAGGTGACCATGAGTTCCATCGTCACCTTGTCCTGTACCTCAGTATTTCCGAAGCGCTGCGCGGTTAGTTCGAAGCGACCAAATCGGCATCGCGAAACACCAATGTTGTTAGCCGCATCCATCACGATAGTTGCGGCGATACCTTGCAGCATTCGTAATTCGGCATGCGCGATGGAAGGTGTCGTCCTTTGCGTTGTCATAGGCGATCCCTCTCAACGTCTTAGGCCGCTTCGGAGTCCCGCTCCGCTGCGGTTTTACGTTCTTTGTAAGTCACCGACTCAACGCGTGAGAGGCCGAGGTACACCTCGCTCGCATTAAGCTGCATCGCGTTTTTTTCCTCACCCGATTCTTTACTTGTCCATTTCTGTTGTTGCAGTTCACCCACCACATGGAGCCGCGCACCTTTGCGAAGTAGCTTGCCGCAACGCTCGGCGAGATCATTGCCCCATGCCGTCACATCAAGCCAAAAGCCGCCCTTGTCGGCGAGGCCGCCATCACCATCCTGCCGAAGCCGGTCGAAGAAGATACGCATCTCGGCCAACTTTCGCTCCTCGCCATCCACGGTGACGGTTTTGATAGCGGGATTCTCGGCAAGATTGCCATTGCCACGAAATTCATTGCTCATGGTGTTCTCCAATCAGTAAGTTGAATTACCCCGTTGCCCGTGAAACGTCTTCAAATAATTGTCCGCACTTAAATTTCAAAATGTTCGTCAACGCTTTCGGTTCGGTTCTTGCTGGCCTACCGAAACTATCGATGACCGCAATCCGGTTTCCCGTTGCCATTGCTGCCCAACTCCCATTCGGATAGCCAGTCGCTCCGCCATCCTGAGTTCCGCGCGTAAAGCTTGCTCCATCGCATTCAGCAGTTCCGCTTCCTCATTCGCGGCGCGATACCAATCAGCGATTCGTTGGGGCACGCCGGTTAAGTGCGGCGCCAAGTCTTTCCATAGCGCATGTTTTCCTGTGGTAAATCGCCAGCGTAGCGAGAGACTACCGGTAGCGCTTCGCGCATGTAGTTGCAGGTGGAAGTAACGCGGCGCCACCTGGTTGCTCGCGGATGCCAACGCCGCCATATCCTCACGAACAGCATTCAATCGGCTCACCACATTTCTGACCCAGGTTTCCACGCCCCCCTTACCCTTGAAACCCTTTGTGTCAACACGTTGTTGACAAAGCGTTACGCTCTCAATCGAGTTCATTACACAATCCACTTCATACCAGTTGATTGATCGCGGTATCGTCCGCCGTATCGACCGATACAGGATTTAATGCGATGGTCTCTAATAGCCGCAGTTCCTCTGCGGATAGATTCACTCGCCGGCGACTGTGTCGTGGCGCTTCTGCGCCAGAAAACACTGCTCTTGGGACCTCTCCGAATATCGCGACAACTGCCCGTACTCGTTGCGCCGCTAATTCATTTGCGCCAGGCAGCCAATCGGCGCGTGACAGTGGCTGCAGTTCTTTCCGCATCAAATACCGCTCGAAAGAAACCGGTTGCCAAAATAGTGCCCGTGCAACACGGGCGACCTTCCGAACCGCGTCGTATCCATCTTGATCAGACAACAAATCTTTGCGAACGAGAGTTTTCGCGAGCCGCACGTAGTAATCGAACGCGACCAGCATTTCGGCGACGCCGTAACCGTATGGACTCTTGAATCCAATCTCGACATCCTTCGGCGGATCGGCGCGCAATACGGAATAGCTCAAACCGCGTTGGCGCAGTTCGTTCAACAGCTTCATCTTTGCGGCAGTTTCTTGTGCGATGAGTTGGCGCAGTTCGTCCAGCCCTTGCTGGAAGGACACCAGGACCCAGTCGGCATACGGGTTGTCATTGCTTGACAGGTAGTAAATCGATCGCAAGGCAGAAGCCACGCGTTTGCCTCCAGCGATAGCGAAGCTCTTGCCGCCGGTATTCACCTTGCCGATGAATAGCCGGTAAGCTTCCTTCGTGTGCAATGTCATCCGGTCTTGTTCTTCGGAGACTAAGCGGCCCACTTCGCGGATGCCACGTGCCTCAGGGTCTGGAACAACTGGTTCAGCGGCGGCGCGTGCTTCAAGTCGCCGCTGCATTTGCGTCAGTTCTTCCTCTCGTTCTTGTAGTTCCACGAATCGAGGCCAGCGTGGATCAGCGGGATCTGGGTTTTCAGATAAATCCTTGAGAGCTTCGCGTTCGGTGTTGATGTCATAGCCATCTGAAAAAAACGGCGAGCGCTGGTTAGACCTCGTCAAAGTTGATGCAATTTCTATTGGCTGAGCGATCAATTCCATCGGCTCTGTGGGCGCGGTCGTTGCGATTTTGTGCGGGTTCACATTAAGTCTCCGATTGTCGTTGCGGCAGGCTCTCTGCAAGCAACATCAGCGTGGGTGAATGGGTGAATCATTACTGGTTGGCTGTTTACGGCGTAAACAACATTTGCTTTGAATTGGTTGCTCGAATTCTTGTTTACGGCGTAAACACATTTCATGTAGCTAGCTTTCATGCGGTGCTCCTCCCCGCTCCTGAAATGCCAAGTAATGCTTTTGTCTGGGCCAAAGCCTGTTCGCGTCGTTTCTTCGCTTCGGGCGTTGCTGCGATAGCCGCTGCTTTTTCGCGGTCTTCTGCTTCGATAACGCGGCGGGCGCGTTCTTCCGTTTTCCGCAGACGTGTCGCTTGAACTGACAATGCGGTTTCCGGTACAAAGCCGCCAACGAGATGTAGGTCGCGTAATCGCCGCACGTACCCCACTCGATTGGGAATTCCTGTCGCGCCAACGTGATGTAATCTGCCCTCCAGTTCGTCGAGAATTAGCTGCGCGTGTTTTTGCTGAACATTCCTTAGCAAGTTACTGACAGCTTGTTTCTCAATCGATGTGAGGACGTGGGGGTAAATGAGAGAAGAATCGTTCGCACCACCACACGGCGTAGTCGCGGGCGTAGATGTTTCTACCTGAATAGGTGGTTGTAAGAGAGAGGTATTAAAAGCTGTAGTCAGATCTAATAATGTTTTGGCGCTTTCGGCCAAACCATTTTGTGCGATTGGGCCAACCTGTTTTGTGTGTTCCGGCCAATCTGATTTGTACATTTTGGACAAACTAGAATGTGCGTCGTTGGTAACTGTGATTGCGGGCTGTTCGCAATCTTGGTTGTCCAAAACGTACAAATTGACGGGTTTTCCCATTTTTTGGGGGATTTGCTGACTTAATTGCCGCCCTAGCGCCATAATTTCCACCCGCATTTCCAGAATTGGCGGTATTCCGCGTAGGCGTTCGGTGATCAGCGCCAATGCCTGCAGGGTGTTTCTAGCACCATCAAATTCTCGTCGTGATAAACCGGTGGTAGCCATCCATCGTGTTGCCGCCAGCGCAATCCATGGCATTTCAACAAAATTGCCGACGCCATCCATTACGCGTCGTCGGGTGAAATGAAGTAGGTTCGAAAGCAATAATCCGGCAGCAACTGAATCGGTGAGCTTTGCAAGACTGGTATGAAAAGCAAGCGGCGCACCGAAAAGCGACATCATTTCGCGCATTGGTTGAGCGGCTTCCGAACCTTTTGTAAGCAGGTTTGCGAGTTGTTCAAGATTCACTCGAAACTCAAGCTGCGCTGGTAGTCCGTGCAGTCGTTGCTCCAGTACGCCCAGTGCAAGCAGGTGCTTGCGTGCGCGCTCTTGTGTGCGGCGTCGTAAGCCAATTTCTAATTGCCAGTCTTCCATTCGCTTGTGAAACCACCCATCCATTTCAGCAATGGCGACTCCCTTGCGCGTCCAGTAGATCGCTTGCGACAACATCAAGGCTGTTTTGACGCCGCCGCACAGTTCGACCAGCCCACGATGCAGTGCGACAGGCCGCCCGATAAGGGGCCAAAGCGTCGTCAGTGCATTCGACACACCTTTTCGATCACCAGGGACTGGGAAGTCCCTCATGGTTTGCTATGAGCTTCTTTAAGGCGGTTCCGCGCTTGTGCTTTTAAATCCGCATATAGTTTTTCAATATTCACGCGGAAATAAAGCTTTGCTGGAATGCCGGTGCGCTTTTCTTCGAGATAGCCGCGTTTACGGAGAATTCGTCGTGCCGTCTCTTGCGCCGAGCGAGTAAGTCCGGTTTCACGCTCCCAATCGACCTGACTCATTTGCATAAAACCTTGTAATGCCAAATTTGGATGGCACTCGCCGGCAAAATAGAACTCGCGCGTCCCGTGCAAGGCATGGGTGAGCATGACAGCGGCACTAATGCTGCCGCCAGCTAAGTCCACCAACGGTCGATGAAAGGCAATAGGCGCTTGGAACCACTCCAGCAACAGTTCGGGATCAAGACCCAGACTATGGCTGGGGTTCTTGGCGGGAGTGGCAGTGAAAGGGATGCGGGTCGTTGTGTATTGATTCATCGCTTGAACTCATTCAGGACGGAGTAGAGGGTGGCCATGCTGTAAACAGAGAACGCTCGATGTAGCTCAACGAGGCGCTCGCGTTCGGGGAGATCGAATTTGGATTTCTGAATCTCAGCCCAGACTGCATGGATGCGATCGCGAATAGTGACTTCGGGAAGCGACGGGCGGCCGCGAGGGAGGGCGCCGCAAAGCTTTTCGATGTAGGCTGCGAGCACGTCCTTTCTAGGGCGTAACAAAGCGCGAATCATCGTGAGCGTGGCGCCGTGCTCGACGTAGTATTCGAGAAGTGCCGCAGCTCGATTCCGCTCTTCCATAGCGTCCAACAGCAGATGCAATCGACCGGTATCGATTCCCACAAAAAACAAATCCGCCGCTAAGTCCGCTAAACATATGGCTGTGCCATATGGTAAAGCGCGTAGCCGATCGATTGTTGGTACATCAAGGCCGCTAGTCTGCAATTCATTAATTTGGGTTTTTTCGATACGCCGTGAAATTTCTTGCAGAAGCACGGAACGGGCAGATACGTCATTTACTGGGAACATGGCGAGCTTCATTGCGACACCTCCGCAAATCGTTCTGGCGCTGCTTCGCGCAATGCCCGTAAAGTTTTTAATAGTGAAAAATAGATACTGCCAATGTCGTGGCTTGGATCGATCAACCATGGAGCCACAGTCGTTAAATAGCAGAACATGCCTAGTCGCTCTTGAACCAGATAATCAAGCGTTAGGTCAGGATCTTCGTTTTGATGGGCGCGCCGCCATGTTGAGTTTGCGGGCAAACGGATACTCAAACTGCGATTTAGTTGGCCGGAGATGCTGGCGAGCATCCACCAGCCAGCATGTCGGAATTCGCGGGGATCGAAATCGATATTCGGTTCATCATTTGTTTGTACTTCCATGTAGAAACCGGCAGGCATGCAGTCTGTCTGTCGTACCAAATCCGTGATCTCTGTGGCCTTGGCGAATTGTTCGATGAGGCGCCATATTTGATCGAGCAGATTTTGTGCTCCGTTTATATCCTGTGATGTTGTGGGTTCTGTTGTCGGGCCAATCGCGCCAAGCCTGAGCGAGGGCGCTGTTACATTGATAGCTTCGCTAGGTTGTGGAGTAGCTGGCGTAGGCCGATCCTCTGTAATGGGTTGTCGGGCAGCTGCTTTCACCAAGGGCTCTGGCTTGGGATTTTGGGCCGCTTCGAGAAGTTCAACCTTGCTTAAGGACGGAAATCGGTCATTGACGGCAACCATCACGCGGACATGATCCGCGCTTGTATGCGTCTTTTTGCCAAGCGCCTGTTCGCACGCCGTGATAAATCCTTTGGCTGACCACTTTTCATGAATGGACTCTCGATTCACCGTATCTATGGCGATCGATAAAACATCATCGGTAAAACATCCCTCGTCAAAACCAAGGATTTTGTAGACTGCAGCGAAGCGATTAACTGCTGGCTGGATCGTTTTTATATCTTCCAGCGATAATTGGTTGTGTATCTCGGTTCTAAGTGCCGCTAGCTTGATGGCTGCAAATAGAAAGAAGGACAACGCGGTAATCGAGGTTTGTATACCGGCCTTCTTTGTTTCTTCTTCTAATTTCCTGAGCGTAAGCGTCGTGCCGATTTCGGCTTCGCGCGTTTCCTTGAAATTCAGGAATCCAGTGGCCTTATCCCAAAAGGTCATATCGCTGCGATTCATGTTTTCAGAGAGATGGCGGGCTAGATTGTTGCTCTCCGTAGTCCATCGAACGTACACAACCGGCACATCGCGGAATTTCGGATCGGCGGTTTCTTGCCACAGCTCCTGTACTGCGCGAAGTCGCTGATTGTGACCTTGCGCAAGCATGTAGGTGTTATCGCCTGGTCGACGGGTTACAGGGAAAGCGCCATTGAAGCCCTGCTCACGAATACCTTCCTTAAGTGATTCGAAGTCCTCATACACAGATTGACGAGGGTTTTTGTCATAGGCGCCAATCTGCATCACATTCAACACAAACTGCGCGCCAGCAGGGTCCTCGGCTTCCTTCGATGCTTTGGGTTGATCGGCTAGACGGAGTCTCGCTTTGATATCCTCGCGAGAAAGCTTCCCCGGCTGGGAAGAGGGTGGAAGTTTGGATTGCATCATTTGCCGCCCTCCACAACGACAGGTAAAACTAACGTAGCGTCACGTGGTGCTTGAATGCCTTTCAGATCCGGGAAAAGTTCATAGGCCAATTGATGCATGACGTCCCAAGCGCTGGTCGTTCTGCCGCGTGGCGCGGGTTCATGCCGATGGACCGGCATCTGCCGGGCGGAGGCTTCTTTATATGCTTTCGCGTGGGGAATGACGGTTTCCAGCATGGTCAGCTTGGTGGAGAACTGGACGTAGCTGGTGCGTAGTTCTTCGGCAAAAAGGCGGTCGTTGGTTAGCCGCTCTTGCCGGTAAATCAGTCCCTTCAGCAAGCCAAGCGAGACATTGAATTCCTCGGCTTGCTGAAGGTTCCGCACCAATTTTTTCGTGTTATCAAAAAACTCTGCTGCAGCTTGAGAATCAGGGGTGATTGGGAATAAAACGACGTCTGCGGCTAGCGCGGCATTGCTTTGGAGAGACCCAGAGCCGCCGAGCGCGCCCTGGGTATCCATCACGACGACATCGTAGTTTTCAGAGACATACGGCGCGCGGAGGATGCGACGGAGTCTGAGCGAGCCGGCAATCTGGTCTTTCAACCACATTTCCAGATCGCCATCGTCAGTGTCTAGATCGAGATCGGATCGGACAAGGTGGAGGTTGGGCCAAACCGTTTGAGATACGCAATCGGCAGAAATGTAGCCTTGCCGGATCATGCGGGTTAGCCCGTGAGGCGCTAAGTCTCCGATTCCGTAATATTTTGTGAGGGAAGTCTGGATATCCGCATCGACCATGAGGACGCGTAGTCCCATGTCGGCGAGAAGTCCGGCTAGGTTGGCGGCGAGGGTCGTCTTGCCGACGCCTCCTTTAGTGCTGACAATTGCGATTTTCATGAGCGGCTCCCGGATGGTTGGGGCCGCCATGGAGGCGAGAGGTGGATACTGTTGGTTTTATGTCTTACTGCACGACTAAACCAACAATAGGCTAATTGCGTTGACTGTGTTTTGAAACAAAATTGCCAGCGACAAGAGCGCCATCGAGGAAAGAGATGGTGCTGATGAGACGAATCGAACGTCCGACCTACTGATTACGAATCAGTTGCTCTACCGACTGAGCTACATCAGCGCCGAGGGCGGAATTATAAACGTGGAAGGGGGGACTGGCAATGCGGAATACGTTATCCGCCTAGATTGTATTTACTACTTTCTGATTTCGGCCATTGGTAGGAGGTGACGTCTAACATCTGCGGTTGCCCGGTAATCAAATTAGTCAAAATTTGCGCAGCGGCAGGTGCCATCGTCAATCCGTAACGAAAATGACCGCTATTAAGATATAAATTTTCAATATCAGGGTGCCGGGAAATAATGGGAATGTTAGCTGGCGAACCCGGACGAAGCCCCGCCCAGTGATGCAAAGGCTGTAGATTGCTTAAGTAAGGTAGCGTTGCTTTAGCAGAATCATGTAGTTCCTTCGCAGCGACTTCAGTGATGTTTTTTTCAAAACCCACGAGCTCTTTAGTGGTGCCAGCTAGGATATGGCCGTCGGCGCGGGGAATGAGGTAGTGGTCTTTTCTAAGCACGATTGTATCGAGTGTGCCGGGGGGAGTTGCATATAGCAGCATCTGACCTTTTACCGGGAAAATATTTGTACCTGCCGCATATTGGCCAAGTAGGTCTTTGCTCCAAGCGCCGGCACAAACGATAAACGTGCCGGCTGAAATCGTTCCCTGTGTGGTGGCTAAACTGCTTACTCGATTTTTATCGATGACGATGTCTAGAACTTTTGTATGTTCACGAATCGTTACTCCACAAGAGTCGACTGCATTGACGAGACTTCTGATTAGGCGTGGATTACGTACTTGCGCCACGGATGGAAGCCAAAGGCCATGTGAATGCATGGCGAGTAATGGTGATATCTCCGTCCCGGTCACGCGGCTCTCTTGAAGGTCATGCGCTGCACACCATGTTTGTGCGCGTTCAATATCCAGCGGAGGCAACGCGAGCAACCCTGTTTGCCGATATTCAGGATCAACCTTGCCAGCTTCTGAAATCTCACTGACCCACTGAGGATAAACAGTGCGACCGCATTCAGTAAGCGCGGTAACTGCTTCGGAGTAATCCCATGGCCACAACGGAAATAATATTCCTCCGCCTGCCCACGAAGACTCGCGACCCGCTTCTCCGCAGTCGATTACCTCGACCGAAAACCCCTTGCGTGCTAATTGCCATGCCGTCGATAAACCGATAATGCCGGCGCCGACAATAAGAAAATCTGGGTGGTTCAAGAATGAAAAATCCGCAAAAATGGCCGCTCATTCTAACAAAGTGGCCATTGGTCGGTTGTATTCGCTCATTAGCGGCGGTTTTGTTTACAGTGCAAGTACGCAAAGAGGGAGCATTATGAAAAGCCATTCCGGATTTAGCCTTATCGAGTTATTGGTGGTGCTTGCCATCATTGGCATTCTTGGAAGCATCGCTTTCATCAATTACGCAGAATATCTCGTTCGCAGTAGAGTGGCAGAGGCTCACTCACAGCTTGCCGACTTACGCGTCAAGATGGAACAGTACTATCAAGACAATCGCAACTATGGATCGTCGGCAACCACCTGCGGCCTAGCAATGCCGGCCACTGGCACAACCGTTAAATATTTTACTTATACCTGTAACTGGGGCGCGACCGCCACAAATCAGGGTTTCAGAATCACAGCGCAAAGTGCCACCGGTGCCGGGCTTGGTGCGGCGGGGGATTACACCTATACGATAGATCAAGACAACGCGAAGGCCACAACGAAATTCAACGCACTTACGCGTACCGATGTATGTTGGATATCAACAAAGGGTCAATCGTGTTAAGGCATTTTAATCGACCTGCCGCCCGTGGGTTTACTTTCGTGGAGTTGGCGGTAGTGGTTTCTCTTATGGGCATTCTATTTGCAATTGCGGCGCCGAATATGAGCGGTTATATCATCAACCAAAAAATTCGCACGGCCGCGAACTCCGTTCAAAATGGATTGCAGCTTGCTCGTACTGAAGCGGTTAAACGTAACCAACAGGTGGGCTTCGTTCTAACTGCAGCCTCTCCAACGACGTGTTCGGTTACGCCATCTGCGACTGGTACTAACTGGGTTGTGAGGGTCGAAGACTGTTCTATTACAACGCCGATACAAGGGAAATCAAAGAGCGAGGGGACGGCAAACGTGGCGATATCGGCAGCAGATGGCAGCAGTGCGGCGTTTGCTAGTTCTATCGTATTTAACGGGCTAGGCAGGCTTGTAACTGCGCCAGCAGGAAATAGCATTGTGATTAGCGTGACTAGCACCAGCGGCACTCGCCCAATGCAGATTAGAGTGAATTCACAAGGGCAAATCAGAATGTGTGAACCCGGGCTGGCATCGACAAACTTACAGGGTTGTTCTTAACAATATGCGCACATCGCATGATTTTTTAAACAAAGATCAGCGTGGCATAGCCTTGCTTGAAGGGCTTATTGCACTGCTTATTTTCTCTATAGCAATTATCGCTTTGATGGGCTTGCAAGCAGCTGCACTTAACAATGCCAGCGAAGCGAAGTTCCGCGCCGACGCCAGTTTTCTCGCGAATCAAATTGTCGGTCACATTTGGAGTGATAGAGACAATGTTGGTTCCTATGCCTATAACGGCGTTGCAGCGACAAGTTGTCCGTCGGGTACCAATCCCACCGTATGTGGTTGGCTGGCGGGAATAAGGGACGTATTGCCCGATGCAGCGAATCAAACACAAACCGTTGCGATTGCGGGTACTGGTGCTGCTGGGGTAAATCAAGTTACGGTTACTGTGGGTTGGAAGTCACCGCGCGGAGCGGCACATAATTTCGTGATAGTCACGCAAATTGGCGGGTAAAAGAGGGGAGCATAAAGTGAATCGTCTTTTCTTACGCCATATAAAGCAGCAGGGTTTCAGCTTGGCGGAGCTAATGGTTGCCATGGTCATTGGCTTAGTAGCCAGCCTTGTAATTCAGCAAATGTTTTCAGTTTTTTCCGCGCAAAGCCGGACGACGACAAGTGGTGCGGATGCGCAAGAGAACGGCTTGGTCGCGTCGCAGATGATTGAACGAGATATTCGCTCGGCAGGTTACGGGCTTACCAATAGCGCTTTACTCAATTGCACGACTACCTATACATATAGAAGTGATATCGATGCCCCCATCCCCAACTTTTCTTTGCGAGGGTTTAGCATTACAGACGGTGGTGCGGGGCCTGACGAGCTGACTTTTCAATATGGCACGTCGATTCGCGCTGGTGTCGATTCGACAATTTCGGATACGATGCCGCAATCTTCGTCAGAATTAAAAGTCTCCAATACGAATGGTTTTAGTGATGGAGACTTGATGATGGTTGTTCAGGGGACTAAATGCACTCTAATGCAAATCACGCAAGTGCAAGCAGCTTCTTTTCACTTGCAGCATAATCCGGGCGGCAGCGGTCTTACCTATAATCCAACCGTACCTTTCCAAACCACTAATGCTTGGCCTGCATATGATGCGGGCGCGAGTCTTTTTAACTTGGGAAGCATAACGTCGCGCCAGTATAAAATTTTAAATAATAGTTTGCAGCTCTCTGAAGATAGTGGCGTTACCTTTAATGACCTAGTTCGCGATATCGTTACTATCCAAGCGCAATATGGTATTACTGCCACCGCTGTTTCCAGCGACCACGCAGTCACCAAATGGGTTAATGCGACAGTTGATCCAACGACAGGCACAAATTGGGCGGCCCCCTCAGCTACTGACTTTCAGCGCATTAAGGCAATTCGCTTCGCCGTGGTAGCACGTTCGAACCTTCGTGAAAGCACGCAGGTAACTTCTACATCACTGACGCTTTGGCCTCAGGTAACCTCCGGGCAAACTACTTCAGGCCTTACTTATGCGGTAGCGGATGCGGATAGATATTATCGCTACAAGGTTTACCAAACAGTTGTCCCTATGCGGAATGTTATATGGGGGAGTAACTAAGATGAGCGTGCGCGTTTTTTCGAAGAATGGTTATAGCGGTTTTAAAGAAGTACGTATTAATGCCCTCTCCATGCAACGCGGGGTAGTGCTTTTCGTTGCCCTAATTATGCTGGTGGCCATGAGTATTGCTGCCGTGTCGATTGTTCGGTCTATCGATACGAGTAATGTGATTGCAGGTAACTTGGCATTTAAGGAAGCCGCGGTGCAAGTCGCGGACGTCGGTGTAGAAACGGCGATGGCTGCACTTCCAAGCATTATCGCAACTTCACTTGATACGAATAAAACATCGACTTCACCTGGTTATCAGTACTACTCCACGCAGCGGAAGGTAGACGCGAACGGCGTGCCTTACCAGCAGGATACGAGTTCTACTGGTACTACCGCTATAAATTGGTCTGCGGTGCCGATTGCTACTTCTGTGAACGGCTATGACGTACGGATTGTGATTGATCGCCTATGTAAAGGGACTGGCATCATTACGGATATTAATGGGAAATGTATTGCCGACCAGGAGAGTGGTGGTGGTAGCCACCGGAGTGACGGTTTTGTTTTTACGGGCAGTAGTCTTGTTTATTACCGAATTACCTCCAGAGCATCAGGGCCAAAAAATTCAGTTTCCATTGTGCAAGCTGTTGTTGGTCGAGGTAGCTGAGCGACATAGCTTAATCCTTCATAAACATTAATTATTTTCGAATAGGCGTCACGAGAAATTTAAGGAGTATGAATATGAAAATTCAAAATAAATTTGCTTGCAAAATTCTCAGCGCTTATCTCGGATTTTTGATGATATGGGGAGATATTGGTGTTGTCTACGCTGCTTCTACGGATATTGCTGATGTGCCGATGGCGATCAAAAATCGCGCACAGCCAAACATAATCTTTGCGATAGATGATTCTGCGAGCATGGATTACGAGGTTTTAATGCCAACAAATGATGGCGCGTTTTGGTGGCATATGACGAACAAGAGTTTCGTGGGCCTCGATCAAAATGATACAAGTCTTGCTGGCGCTATCAATTTTAATAATGGTGGTGGTGCAAACTCGACATGGAAGAAATATGTTTATCTTTTTCCTAACGGTACAGCATTAGGCGATAGGATAAAGGCCGACGCTGATAGTGATCATTATGCAGTTCCACCGACTAATGAGTTTGCCTGGGCTAGAAGCGCGGACTACAACCCAATGTACTATAACCCCGCGATACGGTATTCGCCGTGGAGTGCGTCTAATGATGGCACTACAACGAAAAACTACAGTAACGCCTCCACAACCAGCGCCCAAAGCCATCCTGCCGTCGGTTCTACAACAGCGAATTTAACAGCAAACATTAACTCCAGCGCAACGGATGAGATATTTCGCATGCAACAAGGCATGAAGGCGCCCGTTAATGCGATAGTGTTGACAAAACGTAGTGCTGCCGCACCGGCTACGATCCTATCGTCTCCAAACGCCACGTTAACCGTTGAAACTACAGTTCCTAATGGAGAAGCTTGGGATGTGCAGATTAGCTATTTTCCAGCTACGTTCTACGCTAAAGACTCAACCTGTTCGACTTGTACATTGGCAGGACCGGATGGCGTCCCTCTACGCAAGTTTGAAATAAAGTCAGCCAATGCGCCTTTTGCTAAATCAAGTGATCGTTCTGATTGCGCGGGGACAGCGACATGTACTTATACTGAAGAAATACAGAATTTTGCCAATTGGTTTACGTATTACCGCAAGCGCAAATTATTTATGTGGGATTCGATAGGCAAAGCGTTTGGCAATGTGCAAGGGATTCGCGTGGGCATGTTTGGATTCAACAATCGTAGTAACGCCACGATGTATGACTTTACTAGTACAACGGATAGCGCTAATGCTAAGAGATTGCTGAACGCGATTTATAAAGTGGACACCAGTGGTGGAACGCCGACTAAGGATGCTCTGGACTATCTCGGTCAGCAGTTTATGCGGACTGGTGCGGGTGCCCCCATTCAGTATGCGTGCCAATACAATGCAGGGTTTGTTATTACCGACGGTTACGCAAATGCGGGCGGACCTACCGTCAGTCCTGCAAATTATGATGGCCAAACGACTTACTCTTCTTTCCCCTACAACACTCAATACAGCAAAACGGGGGCGACGATTACTTACCCCTATCAAGACAGTGAATCAAACACACTGGGCGATATCGCGATGAAGTATTACACCGAAAATCTTCGCCCAGATCTTACTGCTGGAAAAGTGCCGTTCGACAGTACGAATTATGCGGCAGACGCAGATCGTAACCCGAATTTGCATATGAATACTTTCGCCTTGGGGCTAGGGGTAAAAGGAACAATTTTTGGAACAGGGTCCACCGCCGATTTAAATCCGTACGTATACCCAGGGCCGGCCTGGTCGTCAGTCTATACTTACACCGATAGACAACCTAAATCTGTTGATGACCTTTGGCACGCGACTTTGAATGGGCGAGGCGTCATGCTTAGCGCAACAAATCCCGACGAAGCGCAGACCGCAATTTTATCGATACTGAACGATGTTATTGGCAACGGGGGAGGCGCCGCTGCAGTGACGGTAAGTAACCCCAACGTATCCGACGGAGACAATACTACTTATGCGTCTTCCTATAGTTCAATCAGTTGGACCGGTGAATTAGACGCCTTTGCGGTAGATTTGACCACCGGAATTCCAGGCACAGACACTACTTGGACAAATGGTACGGCGAAAACGCAGTTGGATGACGATAGTGTGACGTCGTCCTCGCGCAAGATCGTTACTTATTCGGACGCAACGAGCAGCCAAAGTGGTATTCAATTTCAGCCGACTACTGCTACCACCAGCACAAAAATTTCTGCAGCTCAGCAGACTTTGCTCAATACAACGAGTTATACGGACGGTGCAGACGTTCTCGCTTTCTTGCGTGGAGATAGAAGTAAAGAGGGCACTACAAGTCCTGGCTATCGAATTCGTAATTCTCGTTTGGGCGATACCATAAATGCAGAGCCGGTTATCTTAAATCCGCCTCGGAATAGTTATGCGGATACAGGGTATTCGGATTTTAAGAATTTGGCTGCGAATGCTAGTCGCGAAAAGGTGATTTTCCAGGGCGCTAATGATGGGATGATGCATGTATTTAGCGGTAATCCGACAACGGGTGGTGATGAGAAATGGGCCTACGTGCCTAGCTTTTTATTTTCTAAGCTGAATAATCTCAGCCGCAAGACCAGTTTTCAGCACTTATATTACGTTGATGCTACCCCGGCTGTTGGAGACGTGGATTTTGGGAATACCAGTGGCGGAAGCGGGACGGCAGATTGGAGATCCATTTTAGTCGGTGGTCTAGGCAAAGGTGGCCGTGGATTTTATGCGTTAGATGTGACGAACCCCGTGCCTACGAGTGAAGCCACAGCAGCGTCAAAAGTGCTTTGGGAATTTCCCAATAATTCAACTAGTGCCTATGTTGCGAATATGGGTTATAGCTTTGGCAAGCCTATCATTGTGAAAACAACTGCCAAAGGATGGGTAATACTGGCTACTTCCGGTTACAACAATGGCGCTGATACTGGCGGTGACGGGATGGGGCATATATTTGTACTTAACCCTAGAACAGGTGCAGTCATCAAAGACATTTCTACTGGTGTTGGCAGTTCCACAACACCAAGTGGGCTTGCCCATCTTAGCGCCTACGTTGATGATGCCGACACAGATAACACAACTGAGTATGTATATGGAGGGGACCTACTTGGTAACGTTTGGCGTATCGATCTCAGTGGTAATAATACCAACCAATGGGATGTCACAAAACTTGCTACGTTAGTGGATAGCAGCGGTGTGGCACAGCCGATTACCACGATTCCTGAACTGGGTGTTGTTAGCAACAAACGGATGATACTTCTGGGGACTGGCTCGTTTCTGGGGGATAAAGATGTTCCGGGTGCTACCAGTGCTAACGCAAGCGCGACTCAAACGCAGACGATGTATGGCTTGGTCGATGACCTTTCCAATTCTCCAGTCATCACGCCATTGCGTAGTAATTTAGTGGCACAAACAATTACGGTTAGCCCGACTAACTCTCTTCTCCGCGTCGCATCAACGAATCCAGTGGACTTAACCGTTAAGAAAGGTTGGTACATGGATTTACCGATCACCGGCGAGCGTATTGTGACCAACCCTACATTGGCTGTCGGCGCATTGATATTTACATCCAATATTCCCAGCTCAGATGTTTGTACTGCGGGTGGGTCAAGTTGGTCGTTTTCGATTGATTTTGAAACGGGTGGCCAGTTATCGGATGCAACTTATGCGGCGCAATCTCTTAGCTCTACCGCCTTAGCTAGCCGACCAATTATTATTAAGCTTCCTTCAGGGCTGCTTAAACAAATTGTTCGATTGTCGGATGGCGGTATTATAGTTAAAGAGGTGCCTGTAAAGCCGGCTTCCACTAACGGGAAGCGCGTGAGCTGGCGAGAATTGACGAATTAAGCTTTTACGATTGACAGAGTCTCGGGCCGGAAACGGCCCGAGAGCTTTTTAACTATGTTGATTCGCGAGGAACCGATAGTCCTTTTGGCAACGGAAATACGACGGCCTCTGCAATCCCCTCTATCTCGGTAATCTCTCCGTTGGCACCTAACGCCTTGAGTCTCTCTACTACAGCCTTTACCAGAACCTCTGGTGCCGAAGCGCCTGACGTTACCCCGATATTCTTTTTTCCAACCAGCCACTCCGCTTTTAACTCACCCGCGTTGTCCACCATATAGGCTTCGATCCCATACGTTTCCGCGACTTCACGCAATCGATTGGAGTTGGAGCTATTCGGTGAACCTACGACGATGACTAAATCGCATTTCGCCGTCATTGCTTTTACCGCGTCTTGCCGGTTTTGCGTGGCGTAGCAGATATCGTCTTTCTTTGGCCCGATAATTGTGGGGAAGCGTACTTTCAGCGCTTCGATGATTTTCGTCGCGTCATCAACCGATAGCGTTGTTTGTGTAACGAACGCAAGTTGGTTTTCATCTTTAACCCGCAGTTTGGCGACATCCGTTTCATCCTCGACCAAATACATGCCATCACGACATTGGCCCATCGTGCCTTCAACTTCTGGATGACCGGCATGGCCGATCATGATGATTTCTTTTCCCTGCGCGCGCATTTTTGCGACTTCCACATGTACCTTGGTAACTAGCGGGCAGGTCGCATCAAAAACCCTTAATCCACGCCGCTCTGCTTCGGCAACGATCGCTTTGGGAACGCCGTGAGCGCTAAAAATGAGCGTGCTGCCGGCAGGTACGTCATCGAGTGATTCAATAAATATGGCGCCCTTTTGCCGTAAATTATCGACAACGAATTTGTTGTGTACAACTTCGTGACGTACGTAAATAGGTGCACCGTGAAGTTGTAGCGCGCGCTCCACGATTTCGATGGCGCGGTCTACGCCAGCGCAGAAACCACGAGGATTAGCGAGGAAAATTTGCATAGAGGTTTCCTGAATTTTAGTGGGCGGCATCAGTGGCTGCCGTTTGGCACAACCTTGCCTGATTTGCTACCGACGAAACTTTCCCACACTAGTATCGCTGCGCCAACGGTAATCGCCGAGTCAGCTACATTGAATGCCGGCCAGTGGTAACCCGCAAGATGGAAATCAAGAAAATCGACCACATGGCCGAGCAGTACACGATCCACCAAGTTACCGAGTGCGCCGCCGAGTATGAGAGAAAGTGCGAAGCAGAAACTTCTTTCATTCGCATGCTTACGCAAGAAATAGATAATGACGATTGAGGCAACCGCAGCAACTGCGGCGAAGAACCAGCGTTGCCATCCACCTGCGTCAGCGAGAAAACTGAATGCTGCGCCGGTGTTGTAGGTCAATATCAGATTGAAGAACGACGTCAGCGTAGTGCTTTCGCCAAACGCGAAATTACGCACAATAGCAGCCTTCGTAATTTGATCGGCGACGATAACAAACGCCGAGATAGCTAGCCATAATCTAAGCATAAGTACGAGGTTCTCCTGATCCGTATAAGTTGCTCACACAACGACCGCATATGGACGGATGTTCGGCAGTGCTCCCGACATCGGCGCGATAATGCCAGCAACGTTCGCATTTCTGATGTGAGCTGGGGATGACATTGACGGCAATTTCGTTATCTGCCGATGTCGCTAGGCCGTTGATCACGCTTGCTTGTGACGTAATGAAAACAAAGCGAAGATCGTTATCGAAAGAGCGCAAATATTCATAAGTCTCGCCATTTGCTTGTAGCTCTACTTCCGCAGCGAGCGATGCGCCGATCTTGCCGGCGACGCGCACTTCTTCCAAATGTTTTTGTACAGTTGTGCGATGGGCGCGTAATTTGCTCCAGCGCTCCAGCAGCAGCTCGGCATTCGCAACGGCAGGGGGCGTATACCAAGTGTGCAGTAATACGCTGTCCTCTGTATCACCTGTCAAAGTAGACCATACTTCTTCAGCAGTAAAGGAAAGTATAGGTGCCATCAACCGCACCAGGGTGTGGGTGATGTGATAGAGCGCATTTTGCGCTGAGCGTCGTGCAGCAGAGTTGGCGCCCGAGGTGTAAAGTCGGTCTTTTAGAATGTCCAAATAAAAGCCGCCCAGATCTTCGGAGCAGAACGTTTGCAGTTTTTGGGTGACTAGATGGAATTCGAATCGTGCGTAATCGGCAGCGATTTCGTCTTGTAGTTTATTTGTTAGCGCAAGCGCATAACGGTCGATCTCCAACCATTGTTCAACTGGAACAGCGGCAGACTTTACATCGAAGTCAGCAATATTGGCGAGCAGAAACCGCAGTGTATTGCGAATTCGCCGATAGCTTTCTACAACGCGTTTCAAAATCTCGTCGGAAATTGAAAGCTCGCCGGAGTAATCAGTAGCGCCTACCCATAAACGTAGAATGTCTGCGCCGAATGCATCCATTACTTTTTGCGGGGCGACTACATTGCCCTGCGACTTGCTCATCTTCAAGCCTTTGCCATCGACGACAAAGCCGTGCGTTAGCAGGGCTTTGTATGGCGCGCGACCATCCATTGCGCAGCCAGTGAGAAGGGAGGATTGGAACCAGCCGCGATGTTGATCTGAACCTTCCAAATAAAGATCGGCGGGGTAGGTGGCGTCCGTTAATTGGCGTAAGACTGAAAAATGCGTAGTGCCGGAATCAAACCAGACATCGAGCGTATCGCTAATTTTGCGGTAAACATTTTCATCAACGTTTACTTCTGCTGGCGTCAGCGAGAACCATGCTTCGATGCCAGCTTGCTCGATCCGGTTAGCAACTTCTTCGAGAATTTCGAGCGTACGCGGGTGTAGTTCTTCTGTTTCCCGATGCAGAAAAAAAGGCATCGGCACGCCCCAATTGCGTTGCCGGGACAGCGTCCAGTCCGGGCGAGTTCTGATCATTGCTTCAAGCCGGGCTCGACCCCATTCGGGGAAGAATTGCGTATCGGCTACGGCTTTTTCTGCTAATTGACGCAATGTTTGTTCGCGAGCGCTCGGGGTATCCATGCCGATGAACCACTGCGTCGTCGCACGATAAATAATCGGCGTTTTGTGCCGCCAGCAATGTGGATAGCTATGCAGGTATTTCTCGTGCTTAAGTAGCAAGCCGCGTTGTTCTAACTCAGCGATGATGACGTCATTCGCCTTCCAAACCAATTGGCCACCGACTAATGGAATGTCTTCGCGAAAGGTTCCGTTTGCGGTTACTGGATTATCGATGGGTAGCTTGTATTGCAGGCCAACCAAATAGTCGTCCATACCATGCGCAGGCGCGGTGTGAACGGCGCCAGTACCGGCATCCATCGTGACGTGGGTGCCCAGGATGATGGGAACGGTTTTATCAAAGAGTGGGTGTTTTAATTTTATGTGTTCAAATATAGCGCCCGCACCACCACCTTTGGGATTTATCTGGTGATTGGTCAACGGGTCGATTCCATAGCGCTTTAAAACGCTATCTGTCAAGGCGTTTGCAATAACTAAGCACTCTTTTCCGATATCAATAACATGATAATCCTCGTATGGATTTAAGCTGACTGCCTCATTCGCGGGTAGTGTCCATGGAGTCGTTGTCCAAATAACAAAATAGATTGGTTTCGCCTTATCAATGAATCTTGTATCAGAGGTTACCTTTTTCCAGAAATCTTCTTTATCGATAACTTCAAACTTAACATCGACAGCAGGAGATGTTTTATCTTCGTATTCCACTTCTGCTTCAGCGAGCGCAGAGCGGCAATCAAGACACCAATTAACCGGCTTGAGTCTTCGGAACAAAAGCCCTTGCTGCCAAATTTGACCGAGCGCACGAATCTCATCCGCTTCGGTTTTGAAGTTCATCGTTTTGTACGGGTGATCCCAATCGCCCAATACGCCAAGACGGATGAAATCCGCCTTCTGCCGCTCGATTTGCTCAGACGCATATGCGCGGCAAAGCGCACGCATTTTGTTGCCTTCTAAACCGCGCCCATGCTTTTTTTCGATTTGATGTTCAATCGGTAGCCCGTGACAATCCCAACCTGGGGTATAAGGCGCATCAAAACCAGCAAGTGTTTTTGATTTGACGATGATGTCTTTGAGAATCTTGTTAACGGCGTGGCCGATATGAATATCGCCATTGGCGTACGGTGGTCCGTCATGCAGAATAAATTTAGGCCGGTCCTTCGAAACTGCGCGGATTTTTTGATAAAGCTTTTGATCCTGCCACGCTTTTAACCAGCCGGGCTCACGTTTAGCCAGGTCGCCGCGCATTGGAAAAGGCGTATCGGGAAGATTCAGTGTTTTTTTGTAATCGGTCATGGAAGGGTTAGCCGCAAAGATTCAAAATAGGCTTTCGCATTTTCTACGTCGCGGGCAATCTGTGCGATCAGAGTTTGCATATCAGGATAGAAGGCTTCATCACGCAGCTTATGCAGAAATTCTACGCGGACGTGTTGGCCATACAAGTTGTCCGCAAAATCGAATACATGCACTTCTAACTGCCATTTGCCGCTACTTGAAACGGTAGGACGTGTGCCGAGGCTCGCGACGCCTGCAAATGAAACGCCTTCGGAAACGTATAATTTTACAGCAAAGATGCCCTTTACCGGCGGTCGGTTGTGCTTGAGCTGCACATTTGCAGTAGGGAAGCCTATGCTGCGGCCGATTTTTTCGCCGTGGATGACTCTGCCGGAGATGCTATAAGGCCTGCCTAAATACTGTTGAGCAGATACTAAATCACCGGCGGCAAGCGCTTCTCGAACTAGCGTGCTGGAAACACGTTTGTCGTTCACTTCTAACGATGGCATGGCAGAGAACGTAAAGCCAAGTTTCGGCGCATAGTCTGCCAATATGCCGCTGTTGCCGATTCGCTTGGCGCCAAACTGGAAATCGTCGCCGACTAACAGCCACTTTATCGCTAGACGCTCATGAAGAATATGGGTGACGAAATCATCGGCGCTGATTTGCGAAAAGGCCCGATTGAAGTGGCAAACATACACGTGGTCCACGCCAGCTTTGCTTAGCAGTTCCAATTTCTCGCGTAAATTCGTTAGCCGTGTAGGGGCATTATCAGGGCGAAAGAACTCACGCGGATGTGGCTCGAACGTCATCACTGCCGCCGGCAGATTCTGTTCCCGTGCTGCGGCAATGAGCCGGGCGAGCATTGCTTGATGGCCTAAGTGAAGGCCGTCGAAGTTGCCGATGGTAAGCGCAGTAGGGGTTAGCGCGGTAGGATTTAAGGCTCGCGCCGGAATGCCGCGAAAGACGCGCATGGGGAATGTGTTTAGGCGAGGCTAAAAATTTGAATTGTAGCGGGTTAGCGCGGATGTTTCATGAATTCGCGAGGGCTCGCGCAATTTGTAAAACATCTGGGCTAATTGTTGAGTGTGCCAAGAACGGCTTCCGTGGCTGTGTTCGACCAGGTTTCCGTCGCTTCAAATACTTGGCCAATGCAAAGAATGGCCGGGCCACTCATTCGGTTGGTAACGATTTCTGGAAGTGTTTCGAGTATGCCGCGAATCTGCCGTTCGTTCGGCAGCGAGGCATTTTCAACGATAACGACTGGGGTATCGGGAGCAACGCCACGACTCATTAGTGCGGCGCGGACTGCTTCCGCTTCGCTTATTGCCATGTAAAGAATTGCCGTATCACCACTGGCGGCTGCGTCGGCCCATTCGCCTGGTGTCTCACCATGACCAACGCGTGGCGTGGCAAATGTCACGCTACGGGAAATACCACGTTTAGTAAGAGAAGTTTTTAGTGACGCTGCGGCAGCGAGCGCAGAAGTGATACCAGGTACAACTTCCAACGGCACACCAGCCGCATTAAGTGCGTCGATTTCCTCTTGCGCGCGTCCGAACAGCATCGGATCTCCGCCTTTGAGTCGAACAACACACGCGTGGCGTAACCCGGCCTCTACCAATATGCGATTAATGAAGCGCTGATCGGTAGACAATTGACCGGCGCGCTTGCCGACAGCGATCTTCTTCGCGTTGACTGCGAGTGCAATGGTATCGGGATGCACAAGCGCGTCGTAGAACACTACGTCCGCTTCGGCGAGTAGCTTGGCGGCGCGTAGCGTCAACAGATCCGGCGCACCAGGGCCGGCGCCGACGAGATAAACCTTACCCACCGATCGCCTCTTCCGGGAGAATCATGCCTGCCGCGACTGTGTGATTGGTCGCTTCATCAATGACGATAAAACTGCCAGTGGCGCGATTGTCGATGTAGGTATCGCAGACGATTGGCTTCTGTACTTTAATGCGAACTTGGCCAATGTCGTTCATTTTGAACTCGGTTGCCGACTTGTCGCGTTCTACGGTATTGATATCAAGCCGGTAGTCGATGCTTTGAAATAAAGCGCGCACCGTGTTGGTCGTTTGCTTAATGAGATACTTGTGCGAGAGATTCAACGGCTCGTCGCCCATCCAGCAAAGCATCGCGGCGAACTCTTTCGTAACCCGAGGCGGTTCGTTGAGGTGCACCAGCATATCACCGCGAGAGATATCAATTTCATCTTCCAGCAGGAGTGTGACTGACTGCGGTGCTTCAGCAATATCGAGAGAGCCGTCGAGCGTGACGATCTCTTTTACCTTTGTTTCGAGACCGGAAGGTAGTACTTGGACGGCGTCACCTTTTTTCACCGAGCCCGATTCAATGCGACCCATATAACCGCGAAAATCGATGAGTTCCGGTGTTTGTGGGCGGCTTACCAATTGCACGGGGAAGCGGAGCGCCGGTGCATCATCGCAATGGAGATCAACGTTCTCCAATAGCTCTAATAAGGTTGGGCCGCTATACCAATTCAGGCTTTCGCCTCGCTCAACGACCATGTCGCCAAGTAGTGCGGAAATGGGCACAAAGTGTAGATGGCGGATCGCTAATTTATCGGCGAATGCTTCAAAATCTTGGCGAATCGTTTCAAATATTTCTTGCGAGTAATCGACTAAATCCATCTTGTTGACTGCGACGGCAACATGCGGAATACCGAGAAGGCTGGCGATAATGGCGTGGCGGCGTGATTGCGTGAGCACACCCTTTCGCGCATCTACGAGCACAATAGCAAGCTGCGCCGAGGAGGCGCCGGTTACCATGTTGCGAGTGTATTGTTCATGCCCTGGTGTGTCGGCAATGATGAATTTACGCTTCGGCGTGGCGAAGTAGCGATAGGCCACATCAATGGTAATGCCTTGCTCGCGTTCGGCCAATAATCCATCTGTCAGTAACGCAAGATCAAGGCCTGCCTCGTTGGTAAGCAGCGTGCCTCGCCGTTTCGTCGTTTTAGCGATGGCAGAGATTTGATCTTCAAAAATGGATTTAGCATCGAACAGCAAGCGGCCAATCAGCGTGCTCTTACCGTCGTCGACTGAACCGGCGGTAGTGAAGCGAAGAAGTTCGGTTGATATAGCCATTAGAAATACCCTTCTTTCTTACGCAACTCCATCGATGCTTCCGATGTTTGGTCGTCCATGCGCGTGGCGCCGCGTTCCGTTATGCGTGTAGCTGATGTTTCGAGAATAATTTCTTCCACCGATGTGGCGGGGGATTCGACTGGGCAGGTGCAAGTCATGTCGCCCACTGTGCGGAAGCGAACCAGTTTGTTTTCGACGATTTCCCCATCCTTGGGTTGAACCAAGTGAGATGTGGGCAACAGACCACCGCTGCGCAGAATTACATCACGTTGATGAGCAAAATAAATCGAGGGGACTTCAAGATTTTCTTGCGCGATGTATTGCCACACGTCCAATTCCGTCCAATTGCTGATCGGGAATACGCGCATGTTTTCGCCGGAATGTACGCGGGTGTTGTACAGGTCCCATAGCTCGGGCCGTTGGTTTTTCGGGTCCCATTGGCCGAATTCATCGCGGAAGGAAAAAATGCGTTCTTTCGCCCGTGCTTTTTCCTCGTCGCGGCGTGCACCCCCGAAACAGGCGTCGAAGCCGAATTCGGCGATGGCATCTAGCAGCGTAACGCTTTGATGACGGTTGCGGCTTTCGTCCGGTGACTTCAGACGTATTCGGCCTTTCTTAATAGAATCTTCAAGCGAACGGACAATTAGCTGCTCGCCTAATTCTTTTACCCTGCGATCACGAAACTCGATAACTTCTGGGAAGTTGTGTTCGGTATCGATATGCATTAACGGAAACGGAAAGCGTCCGGGCCGGAAAGCTTTTTCCGCCAATCGTAATAAAACGATGGAGTCTTTACCGCCGGAAAACAGCAGTACGGGGTTGCGGCACTCAGCGGCCACTTCCCGCATGATGTGGATTGCCTCGGATTCAAGCCAAGCGAGATGGGATACGATAGAGGTCATTTTGGACGTTGGGCGTGCAAAGTTTGCAAAGACGCTATTTTCGCCGATTACTGGCGGTTCGTCCTTAATTCGTTGAACAATGGCATTCATAAATTTTTTTCAGACGAGCATTGCGATAATTCGAATGCTCGTCATGCTTTCAGAGGCTTGATCCCAATTTATTAGGACGGGTGTTTTTAATTCAAGTAGTTTCCGCTTTAACGTGCAATCCGCATTCTTTATGATCTGCGGATTCCCACCACCATCTGCCGGCGCGAACGTCTTCACCCGGTTGAATAGCGCGCGTGCAAGGCGCACAACCAATGCTAGGATAGCCTCGATCATGCAACGCGTTATAAGGCACTTGGTGAGCAGATATGTAATCTAGTACATCCTGCAAACTCCAGTTGATTAATGGATTAAATTTCTGCAGTTCGTGATCTTTATCGAACTCGGAAACACCGAGGTCCTGCCTCGTTGGGGCTTGTTCGCGTCGCAGGCCGGTAACCCATGCTTTTTTGCCGGTAAGTGCGCGTTTTAGTGGTTCCACCTTGCGTACGTGGCAGCAGTCTTTCCGTTGCGCGATGCTTTCGTAGAAGCCATTGATACCGTTGATGCGGACATAATTTTCAACCGCTGCGGCTTCCGGGAAATAAATCTTGATTTTGCGCCGGTAGTGCTCGGTGGTCTTCTGCATCAAATCGTAAGTTTCGGGTGGGAGCCGACCGGTATCGAGCGAGAAGATTTCGATCGATCGGAAATCCTTCATCAAATCGGTAAGCACCATATCTTCCACGCCGAAACTATTCGCAAAAGCTACTGGCGAGTAATCGCGCTCGATCTCGGCCAGCAATTGTTTTGCGTTCTGAATTTTTTGTTCAAGACTCATATTAATTGCCTCCGCTTAACCGCCGGCGAAAATAAGGCACCGGCTGATCCACAGAGGTTTGATAGCCATCAGAGAAATCGTTAAAGGCGGTAAGCGCATCTTCAATGCTTTTATCAGCGCGGACTTCGAAAGCGTTGAAACCGCAGCGATGCATATAAAAAATCTGGTCGCGGAGTACATCGCCAATCGCGCGCATTTCTCCTTTGAAGCCAAAACGTTCACGCAGCAATCGGGCAATCGAATACCCACGTCCATCTGCAAACTGCGGGAAATTGATGGCGATCAAAGGTAAATTCGGCAGATCGTCGGCTAATGGGGCGGGCTCTTCGTTACTATCGAGCCATACTCCTGTTTGTCCTTGACGTTGTTGCAATTCCGCTTTTTTGGCCAACCAGAGTTTTAGCGGGACGATGATATTTCCTGCCACTGGAATTTCCGGCGAGGCGCCTTCAGCCCCTAATTTGATCGTCAGCCATTGGTCTTCGACGATTTGCTTATCTTTAATAATTTTAGCCATTTGCATCCTCACGCATTTGCTGCGGCACGAGCTTCGCCATAGACGCGAGTTTTGAAGGGCTCAATGCCGGTACGGCGGACGGTATCGATAAAAACTTCGTCCTCGTGGCGAATATCTACATATACATCGATCAACTTCTCAATCACATCTGCCATTTGTTCACGGGCAAACGACGGGCCGATCACTTTGCCCAACGAAGCTTGATAGCCTTGCGCGCCGCCAATGGAAACCTGATACCACTCTTCGCCATTCTTATCGACACCCAGAATGCCGATGTGTCCTACATGGTGGTGACCGCAGGAATTCATGCAACCGGAAATATTGAGATCGATAGGCCCAAGATCGAAGAGATAATCCAGATCATCGAAGCGCTCTTGAATCGCCTCGGCAATTGGAATTGATTTTGCATTCGCTAGCGAGCAGAAATCACCGCCTGGGCAGGCAATAATATTGGTAAGTAACCCGATGTTGGGTGTAGCTAAGCCAAGAGCTTGCGCTTTTTCCCACACTTCAAATAAATCCGATTGTTTTACGTCAGACAAAATCAGATTTTGTTCATGGGAAACGCGAATTTCACCATAACTATATTGGTCTGCTAAATCAGCTATCGCTTCCATTTGATCGGAAGTCGCATCGCCTGGCGCCACGCCGGTTTTCTTAAGCGAGAGCGTAACAGCGGCATAGCCAGGTTTTTTATGCTTGAATACGTTGCGCTTTACCCAATTTGAGAAGCCTTTGTTTTCCGCTATTTTGGCGTGAAAACTTGCATCTTCCTGAGGCAGGGTTTCATAAGCGGGATCTACGAAGAAGCCGCGCAGCCGTTCGAATTCGGCTTCAGTTACAGCGGAAGGACCGTCTTTCAAATGAAGCCATTCCGCTTCCACTTTTTCAGCGAACACTGCTGGCGTGAGCTCCTTAACCAGAATCTTAATCCGCGCTTTATATTTGTTGTCGCGCCGGCCATAACGGTTGTACACGCGAAGAATAGCGTCGAGATAGGACAAGAAATGCTCGCGCGGTAGGAAATCGCGAATCACATGACCGATGATTGGCGTGCGCCCGAGTCCGCCGCCAACGAGGACTTTGAAACCCACTTCACCGGATGCATCGCGCACTGCATGCACGCCGATGTCGTGGACCAGTGTTGCGGCACGATCTTCCACACTGCCCGAAACCGCGATCTTGAATTTACGTGGCAGATAGGCAAATTCTGGATGGAATGTCGACCATTGGCGAATCAGTTCGCAATAGGGGCGTGGATCAATGAGTTCATCGAAGGCAACGCCAGCAAACTGATCGGTTGTAGTATTACGAATGCAATTGCCAGACGTTTGAATGGCATGCATTTGTACTGTCGCCAATTCCGCGAGAATCTCAGGGACATCTTCTAGCTTCGGCCAATTAAGTTGAATGTTTTGGCGCGTACTGAAATGACCATAACTGCGATCAAACTTGCGGGCGATTTCCCCTAATTTGCGCAGTTGAGGCGAGGAAAGAAAACCATAAGGAATGGCAATGCGCAGCATGGGCGCCAGGCGTTGGATGTAGAGGCCGTTTTGCAAACGCAGCGGGCGAAATTCATCTTCAGATAATTTCCCCGATAAAAAGCGATTTGTTTGGTCTCGGAATTGAGCAACTCGCTCATCCACCAACTGTTGATCAATTTCGTCGTATATGTACATTTAAAACACCAATTTTCCGCCAATTAGTACGAGCAGTGTCGCGAGCGAGCCCCTTAACCAACGTTCTGGCAAGCGGCTACTTAACTGGCTACCAATCCAAATTCCAGGTACTGAACCAATAAGTAAATTGCCCAGTAATGTGTAGTCAACAGTTCCCAAGCTTGCATGGCCTAATCCGGCTAATAAAGTAAGGGGTACGGCGTGTGCAATATCTGTACCGACGATGCGTAACACCGGCATATTCGGATAAAGAAAGAAAAGTGCCGCAACGCCTACCGCACCAGCGCCCACAGAGGAAATTGTTACCATTGCGCCAAGAAATGCGCCAACAAAAATCGTCGCAGGCGCTACTTGGTGGGGCTTAATCCAGCCGCTTTCACGGGAGAACCGAATGATGCGGGTGCGAAGTATGATTGCTGCGGCGGTGAGTAGCAAGGCGACCCCTAACGTACTCTTAATAAGCACCGCCGTACGCGTCGCATCAATGTTGAGTGTGTGTAACACCCATGTCGTTATCAGTGTTGCCGGCAAACTGCCTATTGCTAATAGCTTAAGCGTCTTCCAATCAATGTTTCCCTGACGGCTATGTGCGACGACGCCGACTGATTTTGTAAACGCCGCATAAAGTAAATCAGTGCCAACTGCCACTGCAGGTTGAATCCCAAATAGCAGAACGAGTAACGGCGTCATCAGCGAACCGCCACCCACACCAGTCACGCCTACGATCAGACCGACTAGGAAACCGCTTAAGGGATATAACCAATCCATATGTATATAGAGTCTTTATGTTGAAAAAGAATGGTACCGTTACCTTATATAATCACAAAGATTATTATGCTACTATTTTATAACCAATAGTTCTTTAGTGCTAAAAAGGCATGAAGCTACAACAACTGCGTTATCTTGTTCATGTAGTTCGCCAGGGGCTAAACGTCTCCGACGCAGCCGAAGCTTTGCACACTTCGCAGCCGGGGATATCAAAGCAAATCAAGCTCTTGGAAGAGGAGCTCGGCGTTGATGTTTTTGTTCGTCATGGCAAACGAGTCATCGATGTAACGGAGCCTGGTAAAACGATCGTCGCGATTGCCGAACGAATCTTGAAAGAGGTGGATAACCTAAAGCAGGTAGGGCGGGAATTTGCCGCCGAAACGGCGGGCAGTTTCACGGTTGCCACGACTCATACTCAGGCTCGTTATGCTTTGCCCCCGGTAATTAAGCGATTCATGGGCCGGTATCCCGATGTGCGGCTATCCCTTAAGCAAGGCAGTCCCATGCAAATTTCGCAGACGGTCATTGATGGCGAGGCCGACTTGGTAATTGCTACCGAGGCTATCTCTCATTTTGACGAATTGGTGCTACTACCTTGCTATCAGTGGAATCGTTGCATTGTCGTACCGCCCAAACATCCCCTTTTAAAATTAGAACGCATTGCTTTGGAGGACGTCGCCTCCTATCCCCTCATTACCTATGATTTTGCTTTTACTGGCCGTTCGGCTATGCAACGAGCATTTGAGCAAAAAGGACTCACGCCGAATATCGTATTAACTGCAATTGATTCGGATGTCATCAAAACTTACGTTGCGCTGGGGCTTGGCGTTGGGATTTTGGCGCAAATGGCGTTCGATCCCAAGGAAGATCCTGCATTGAGAAGTATAGACGCCAGTCATTTGTTCGAGCCATCAGCGACGCATATCGGTATTCGTAAGAACACTTATCTGCGTGGTTATGCTTACGATTTTATCGAAATGTTCGCGCCGCACTTAACGCGAAAAGCAGTGGATACGGCGATGAAGGGCGATGGTAGCAACTACGAATTGTAGTACCTCGCCTACGAAGCACCTCGCTGGGAAAAATCCCTAAGCCGAAATCCCAAAAGCCAAAGTCCAATAAAGTAAGTTCCAGCTCCTAACGCCATAATCCAAGCGAGTCGAAGCGCTCGTGAAAATAGCGTGCCGGACAGCCAGGAAATTTCACTCCCCATAGCAAACCATAATACTGCTGCCATAGCGCCAAGCGCTAAAATTACCTTCAGAATGAATGCCGCCCAGCCGGGTTGCGGTTGGTAGATTCCACTTTTTCGCAGGTAATGGTACAAAAGTCCCGAATTCAATGACGCGGCCATGCCAATAGAAAGTGCGAGCCCGGCGTGTTTTAAGTATGGAATGAAAGCCACATTTAGTAATTGCGTGGTTATTAGAGTAACGACAGCGATCTTAACCGGCGTTTTTACATTTTGCCGTGCGTAAAAGCCGGGGGCGAGAATCTTCACCATGATAATCCCGGTCAGTCCCACGCTATAAGCTACTAGCGCTTGCCGTGTCATCCATACGTCTGTTGCTGTAAAAGCGCCGGATTTAAAGAGGGTAGCCACTAGTGGTATCGAGAGAATGGCCAGCGCCGCAGCGGCGGGCAGGGTGAGCAACATGGTCAGACGCAACCCCCAATCCAAGAGCTTGGAATATTCGTCGGAACTTTTATTCGTATAATGTTTTGAAAGACTGGGCAGTAGGATGGTGCCTAATGCAACACCAAGCAGAGCAGAGGGAAACTCCATTAACCTGTCCGCATAGTTAAGCCACGACACGCTTCCGGTTACTAAGAATGAAGCAAAAAATGTATTAATCAACAAGCTTATTTGGGCGATGGAAACACCAAATACCGATGGGCCCATTAATTTGAGAATTCGCCATACGCCTGGATCGCGGAAATTTGGCCGAAAGCGCGGCAATAAATTCAGCTTCAGTAGGAAAGGTACTTGAAAGGCGAGTTGTAAGATCCCGCCGAAAAAAACGCCCCATGCTAACGCTAAGATCGGGGGATTAAAGTATGGAGTGGCGAAAAGGGTCGCCGTGATCATAGCTAAATTTAAAAATACGGGTGTGAAGGCTGGTACTTTGAATTGACTATAAGTATTGAGAATCCCCGCGCCGAGAGACGTGAGTGAAACAAACAAAATGTAAGGAAAGCAAATCTTAAGCAACATTACGGTCACGGCGAATTTTTGTGGATCGCTGGTGAAGCCGTAGGCGCTGGCGTAGATAATAACGGGGGCGGCAAGAATGCCGATTGCGCTGACCACAAATAAAATGACCGCTAACAGAGTGGCGACGTGATCTATTAAAAGGCGAGTGGCTTCGAAACCTTGTTGAGTTTTGTATTCGGATAGGATCGGTACAAATGCCTGTGAAAATGCGCCCTCGGCAAATAAGCGCCGAAGCAAGTTAGGTATGCGGAAAGCGACGAAAAAAGCATCGGTATAGAGGCCCGCACCAAAGATTCGGGCAGCCAACATTTCCCGAATAAATCCGGTAATACGTGACAGCAGCGTCATGCTGCTGATTGCGGCAAGGGCTTTGAGGAGATTCATTGCTTAGGGGTGGATGTAAAAGCTTCGCCATGCTAGCGGTTCTCAATTGGAAAGGGAAATAGAAGGCGTAAGCAAGAAATATTACAAATTGGGTACTTTGCAATGAATGGAAAAACCCATATAATCGCCGGCTTCCGTCAACACACCCTCCCTTTTATAGTTGGGATTAGGATTTATTTATGGCGAATTCCAAGCAAGCTGAAAAGCGCGCCCGTCAAGCTGAAAGCGCTCGTATCCATAACACGAGCCTCCGCACGACGTTGCGTACGGCAATTAAAAAAGTGAAAAAAGCGATTGAGGGTGGTGACAAAGCTGCCGCTCAAGCCGTTTTGCAAGCATCTACCAGCGTGATTGACCGCATCGCTGATAAGAAAATAATTCACAAGAACAAGGCTGCTCGTCACAAGAGCCGTCTCTCTGCTGCTATCAAAGCTTTAGCCTAGTTTTATCGGCTTTATTTGGCTTTAAAATTGACGGTGCTGCGTATTCCGCAGGCCGTCTTTTTGTTTTGGATGGGACTAAGTTAGTCTTAAGTCCTACCCCGCAATTCTCGTAAAACGTTACCGCTTATTCTCAATAATCCATCTTGTTAAAGCGGTATAAGATTTGCTGCTGACTATAATATTTCATTGGCGTGTGAGTTAAGTTAAGTCAGAGCTATTGGTAACTCACAATAATTGTCCTCCTGATTCGGGCTTGTGGGATCTACTACATTAAGCTCGTTATCTTGCGCAAAATCTAACATGAAGCGGTAAGCTCGTGGCTCCAGCTTTGCTAGTTGGCCTTCGAGCACAACACATCTAACGCCATCCATCATGATGGGGCGCACGTGATGGGAATAGCGAATTTGCTGGTTAGCGCCAAAAACTGACATAACTCCGCACAGCCGCTCAGCCCAATCGCTTGGGCGAAACGCTCTGCCGGTTTTAGTAACGCCCTGGATAATCAATTTGTCAGGAATTTCATTCATGCGGTGAACTGGTCTGGATTGAGCCAACAATTAAGGACGTGAGTATATATCGGCTGCTACACTTCCTGCTGAAGGTCTTTTTAGGTTTAATGATTAGTGAAATGCTCTGGTTTGAGATAAGTCATTGAATTCCCATTTTACTTGTACTTTGTTTGTCGAGCGATTCAATGTAACTTGAGGCATTAATACTTTCTTAAATAACGGTGATGATTGCGTTGTAAGGCGGTTTTTGTCTAATATTTGCCCTCGGGGAGAGTTAAGGGGGGGCGAGAAGAGATAAAGAGATTATCTAATTTTCGTCAGTCTCCAAAATAGTACACGGCGGCCTGAGCCGCCGTGTTCGTTTTCTAAGCCGGAAATTATTCGGAAAGAAGAGAATCATGTCGCATTTGATGAGTACTTACAGCCCTCAGCCAGTGGCTTTTGTCCGTGGTGAGGGGGTATGGCTTTGGGATTCGAGTGGCAAACGCTATCTGGATGCGCTCGCTGGTATTGCAGTATCTGGTTTAGGTCATGGGCACCCAAAATTGGTCAAGGCGATTAGCCAACAAGCAGAAAAGCTTATTCACGTTTCCAATTTGGTACAAGTTCCAGAGCAAGAGGCATTAGCAGATAAGCTTTGCGAAATCTCTGCGATGGATAATGCGTTTTTCTGTAATTCCGGAGCGGAGGCCAATGAATGCGCGATTAAATTAGCGCGTTTATTCGGCCATAAGAAGGGAGTGGATAGTCCTGTCGTTATCGTGATGGAAAAGGCATTTCATGGTCGGACGTTGGCCACGTTGACTGCCACAGGCTCACGTAAAATTCAGGCAGGCTTCGAACCGCTAGTGACGGGCTTTATTCGTGTTCCTTACAACGATATCGATTCGATCAAGAATCTTGCTCGACAAAATCCGGATGTGGTCGCCATTCTTATGGAAGTAGTTCAAGGGGAGGGTGGGGTCAATTTTGCTCAAGCCCAGTACTTGCGAGCATTACGGCAGCTATGTGATGAACAGCAATGGCTTTTGATGTTCGACGAAGTACAAAGCGGCATTGGCCGTACAGGCAAATGGTTTGCGTATCAGCATGCCAATATTCTTCCAGATGTTGTGTCGCTTGCTAAAGGCCTTGGTTCGGGAGTCCCAATAGGTGCTTGTCTTGCACGAGGACCTGCAGCGCAGCTATTCAAACCTGGCAATCACGGTACTACCTTTGGCGGAGGGCCGTTGGTTTCAACGGCGGCCTTGACCACATTAAATGTTTTGCAGGAGGAGGATCTTCTTGCTAATGCGGCGAATATTGGTGCGCATTTAAAGACCCGCTTTGCAAATGACTTGAAAGATGTTGCTGGAGTTGTCGATGTTCGTGGCGTAGGGTTGATGATTGGTATCGAACTAAATCGACCTTGTCCTGAAATGGTCAAAATGGCTCTCGATGCCGGTCTTATAATTAGCGTTACCAGTGATAGCGTTATTCGTCTATTGCCCCCTCTGATCATGAAGCAGACTGAGGCCGATGAGTTGGTTGATCGACTAGTGCCTGTAATTAAATCCTTCTTTGCCAACGCCACCGGGCCGCAAGCCACAACTCGATAATATCAATATGGTTGAACCTAGTTTGAAGCACTTCCTACAGTTAAGCGATTTCACTCGCGAAGAGTTCGAGTATCTTTTCGATAGAACCCGTGCCATTAAGCTGTTGTTTAAAAGCTATGTCACTTATCAGCCTCTTAAGGATAGAACGCTAGCTATGGTGTTCGAAAAACAATCGACCCGTACTCGTGTTTCGTTTGAAGCCGGCATGAGTCAGATGGGCGGTAATTCGATTCACCTTACAACCGGTGATACACAGCTAGGCCGTGGCGAGCCGATCGAGGATGTGGCTCGTGTCATCAGCCGCATGGTCGATGTGGTAATGATCCGCACGTTTGAACAATCAATCATTGAGCATTTTGCGGAGAATTCGCGCGTACCTGTGATCAATGGTTTAACCAACGAATATCATCCTTGTCAGATATTGGCGGACATTTTTACTTACACCGAATTTCGTGGCGCCATTCAAGGGAAAACTGTTGCTTGGATTGGCGATGCTAATAACATGTGTTACACATGGTTGCAGGCAGCAAAGATTTTTGATTTTAAAGTCCACGTGGCCACACCGTCAGGATATGAATTGGCACTAGAACAACGCAAATCTCTTGATAGCCGCCACCTCGAATGCTTTGTCGATCCAATGGAAGCTGCGAAGGGCGTGGATTTAGTGACGACCGACGTCTGGACCAGCATGGGATTTGAAGACGAAACTAACGACCGTAAAAAGGCGTTTGCAAATTTTCAGGTGAATGCTGACATGATGGCTCAAGCCAAGCCTGATGCATTATTCATGCATTGTTTGCCTGCTCATCGCGGTGAAGAGGTCTCGGCAGAAGTGTTAGAAGGATCGCAAAGCGTTGTATGGGATGAAGCAGAAAACAGAATGCATGTGCAAAAGGCGCTTCTAGAGTATTTATTGATAGGTAAATTGAAAAGTACTTAATCTCATCACAAAATCGTTAAGGCTGACGGCCATAGAAAGTCTTATGGCAATTTCAGTAAATTTGAAATAATTTAATCGGTAAATCATCCCATGAGTGAAATCAATAAAGTTGTATTGGCTTATTCTGGCGGTCTCGATACCTCGGTCATTTTGAAATGGTTGCAGGATACTTATAGGTGCGAGGTAGTGACCTTTACTGCCGATATAGGCCAGGGCGAAGAGCTGGAGCCGGCGCGCGAGAAGGCAAAAAAATTCGGTATTCAGGAAATCTTTATCGACGACTTACGCGAAGAATTCGTACGCGATTTTGTCTTCCCCATGTTTCGTGCCAACGCTATTTATGAAGGCGAGTACTTGCTGGGTACCAGCATTGCGCGGCCTCTAATCGCCAAACGGCAAATCGAAATTGCTCGCGCTACCAAAGCGGATGCGGTTTCTCACGGCGCAACTGGAAAGGGCAACGATCAGGTCCGGTTCGAGTTGGGCTATTACGCCTTAGAACCAGATATCCGTGTTATCGCACCATGGCGTGAATGGGATTTGACCTCTCGCGAAAAATTGCTTGCCTATGCAGAGCAGCATGGCATTCCTATCGAGATGAAGCACAAGCAAGGCGGTAGTCCTTACAGCATGGATGCCAACTTACTGCATATTTCATATGAAGGCCGCGCATTGGAAGATCCATCCAAGGAAGCCGAAGAAGACATGTGGCGGTGGACTGTCTCCCCAGAAAAAGCGCAGGATCAAGCGGAATACTTGGGGCTCGAATACGAGAAAGGCGATATCGTCGCTGTGAACGGCAAAAAGATGACCGCTGCGGAAGTGTTGACCGAGCTTAACCGTATCGGTGGTAAACATGGCATTGGGAGATTAGACTTGGTGGAAAATCGTTACGTCGGCATGAAGTCGCGCGGCTGTTATGAAACGCCGGGTGGGACCATCATGATGAAAGCCCATCGCGCTATTGAATCCATTTGCCTTGATCGCGAAGTCGCGCACCTTAAAGACGGCCTCATGCCTCGTTATGCGGAATTGATTTATACCGGCTATTGGTGGAGCCCAGAACGTAAAGCAATGCAGGTATTGATAGACCATACCCAACAGCCTGTAAATGGCTGGGTGCGACTCAAGTTGTACAAGGGAAATGTGTTTGTCGCTGGTCGTGACTCGAAATCCGATTCGTTGTTCGATCCCACCATCGCTACTTTTGAGGACGATGCTGGGGCCTACAATCAGGCCGACGCAGGTGGATTTATCCGGTTGAATGCGTTGCGTATGCGCATAGCGGCAAAGTTAAAAAGAAGTTAATTTAAGTAAGCGGAGGTAGTAGCTTGAGCCAATTCGATAACGTCAGTGTTCTGAAAAAATCCAATATCTACTTTGACGGTAAGTGCGTTTCACATACGGTGTTATTTCCAGACGGCACTCGGAAAACCCTTGGCGTTATTTTTCCTGCGGCGTTAACTTTTAATACCGGTGCGCCAGAAGTAATGGAAGTGAGTGCTGGTAAATGCCGTGTGCGCTTGAAGGGCGGGGCTGAGTGGAATTCTTATGGTCCCGGGGCAAGTTTTAATGTGCCGGCAAATTCTTCTTTCGATATTGAAGTTCTGGAAACCTTAGACTACGTTTGCCACTTTGCATAAGGGTGTGTGAAAGAATCTACTGCACGGCTCCCAGTTTCAGTCGGTCATTATGATTTTTTCACAATCTCAGAGGTAAAAATTTATGCCATCTTTCGACATTGTTTCTGAAGTTGATAAGCAAGAACTTAAAAATGCTGTTGATCAAACGAACCGAGAAGTTGGCACGCGGTTCGACTTCAAGGGTTCCGACGCGCGGATTGAGCAAGCGGAGTATGTTCTTACGCTTTTTGCCGACGACGATTTTAAACTGGACCAGATGCAGGACATCTTGGTGAGCAAGCTGGTTAAGCGCAATATCGATATCAAATGCCTGGATATTGGCAAAGTCGAAAAGATTTCCGGCGCGAAAGTAAAGCGCAGCGAAACGGTGAAGGTTGGTGTAGAAACTGAACTAGCCAAGAAAATCGTTAAGCTTCTCAAAGATAGCAAGCTTAAGGTTCAGGGAAGTATTCAAGGCGATGTCGTTCGTGTATCGGGTGCCAAGAGAGATAACTTGCAAGAAGCCATTGCGCTCATACGAAAAGCTGAATTAGGGTTTCCTCTGCAATTCAATAATTTTCGCGAATAGCGGACGGATAAAGATAAATTATGCGCCTAAGGCTGTCATACCTGGTCTGTTGTCTGCTACTAGCAACCCAAGCCGATGCAGCTGATGTCAATGTGGTGGGATTATTCGGCGAAAAAGCGTTAGTTGAAATTGATGGTGGCAAAGCGCGCGTGCTGAGCGCTGGGCAAACGACGCCGGAAGGCGTGAAGTTGATTAGTGCAAGCTCGGAGGGCGCTGTTTTTGAGATTGACGGTAAGCGCAAAACTTTGCAGCTTGGTCAATCGATCTCTGCCAATCAAGTTAGTGGAAAAAAGCCGTCAGTCACGTTGATTGCCGATAATAGAGGCCATTTTTTAACCCCAGGCTCCATTAACGGTAGTGGCACACAGTTCTTAATTGATACGGGTGCGACGGCAGTTTCCATGAGTGCAGCCGAGGCACGCAAACTTGGTATTCGATACCTAAGCGGTCAGCAGGTTAATATGAGTACTGCTGCAGGCCCCGTATCTGCTTATCGGGTAACGCTGAATTCGGTCAAAGTTGGAGACATTACGCTGAACCAGGTGGATGGCATGGTTCTGGAGGGCCCGGGAATGCCTATAACGCTTTTGGGTATGAGCTTTTTAACTCGAGTGGAGATGAAGCGTGAAGGGTCAACGATGACGCTTGTAAAGCAGTACTGATTAGAAGCCCCATTTTGGATGGCTTCTAATGCGTAAAAGCAGCGTTACTGTTTATTCCTGTACTCTTTTATCGCGTTCAATTAACGCGTATGCGGAATGATTGTGGATGGATTCAAAGTTCTCCGATTCCACCACATAAGCGTCGATCCGCGAATCGGCGTTGAGCTCGGCCGCTACGTCCCGTACTAAATCTTCTACGAATTTAGGATTGTCGTAAGCACGTTCGGTTACGTATTTTTCATCCGGGCGCTTCAACAATCCGAATAACTCGCACGAAGCTTGCCGCTCGGCAATTTGTACCAGTTCCTCGATCCAAACGAAATCATTTGTCTGCGCTGTGATCGTCACATGCGAGCGCTGGTTATGGGCGCCGTAATCGGAGATCTTCTTTGAGCAGGGGCATAAACTGGTTACTGGCACTACGACCTTAACCATTTGTTTAATAAGTCCGTCTTCAACTTCGCCAATGAAGGTCACATCATAGTCCAACAGTGATTTCACGCCGGAGATCGGAGCTGCTTTCTCAATGAAATAGGGGAAGTTCATTTCAATGCGGCCTGCTTCGGCTTCGAGACGTTTGACCATTCCAGTCAACATTGTCCCAAAGGATTCGATAGAAATTTCTCGTTCCTGGCTATTAAGAATTTCGACGAAGCGAGACATATGTGTTCCCTTGAAATGATGGGGGAGATACACATACATGTTGAAATTGGCGATGGTATGTTGGATTCCGCTTGTTTTGTCTCGTACTTTGACTGGATGGCGGATAGATTTTATGCCGACACGGTCAATAGCGAGGCGCCGCGTATCCGGGGTATTTTGGACGTCGGGAATTGGTAGGGGTTCACGTTGATTCATGGATTGTTCCTCGGATAGCTTTGCCAACATTATAGTGATCCATAATAGTTGAGTAAACTACTCGGAAATTCTGGTTTGATTTTTAAATTTTTCGTATTTCTATCTTTATCAGCGTACGGCTATGTCCACGGTTTTGAACACTGTAGATAACTTTGCGGCGATAGAATCGGCAATACCTGCTGCATCCAGGCCGCACTCGCTGAGCATTTCTTGTGGATCGCCGTGATCGATGAATTGATCGGGGAGCCCTAAGGTTAACGTCGGCACGCTGATGGATTGTGCTGAGAGATATTCAAGTACAGCAGTGCCTGCGCCCCCGTGAATCGTGTTTTCTTCCAGTGTTACTAGCAAATCATGACTAGTGGCGAGCTTAAAAATGAGCTCTTCGTCTAAGGGTTTGACAAAGCGCATGTCGGCGACAGTCGTATTTAATTTCTCTGCTGCTGAAAGCGCCGGGCTTAGCAATCCGCCAAACGACAAAATCGCAATACGCTTACCTTCACGACGGATGATGCCCTTACCAATTGGCAAGGCGGTCATTTCTTGCTGAATAACTGCACCAGGACCGGTGCCACGAGGGTATCGCACTGCGCTTGGCGTACTCAGTTTAAACGCCGTATAAAGCATTTGCCGGCATTCATTTTCATCGCTGGGAGCCATGATCGTCATGTTTGGAAGGCAGCGTAGGAAGCTCAAATCGAAGCTACCCGCATGCGTTGGGCCATCCGCACCGACTAGCCCAGCCCGGTCTATTGCAAATACTACGGGAAGATTTTGCAACGCGACATCATGAATAGCTTGGTCATAAGCGCGCTGCAGAAATGTGGAGTAAATGGCGATTACCGGCTTCAATCCTTCACACGCAAGACCGGCTGCGAACGTCACAGCGTGCTGTTCGGCTATGCCTACATCAAAATAGCGGTCCGGAAATTTTTCTGAAAATTCGACCATGCCGGAGCCTTCGCGCATGGCCGGCGTAATGCTAACCAATTTTTTATCCTGTGCGGCCATGTCGCATAGCCAATCACCGAATATTTTCGAATATGACGGTTTAGTTGCTGGCTTGGCGACGATACCTACAGCAGGATCGAATTTACCCGGCCCATGATAAAGAATCGGGTCTTTTTCCGCAGGTGGATAGCCCTTACCCTTTTTGGTAATGACATGCAGAAACTGCAAACCCCTTAGCTTGCTCAGATTGGTCAGCGTCGGTACCAACACATCTAAATCATGACCATCAATGGGGCCGATATAGTTAAAGCCAAATTCCTCAAACAATGTACCCGGCGTCACCATACCTTTTACGTGTTCCTCGGCGCGTTTGGCGAATTCATGAATGGGAGGTGCGACGCGAAGCAAGCGATCGCTGCCTTCGCGCAAAGTGGAGTAAAACGTTCCCGACATCAGCTTAGCCAGGTAGTTGTTTAACGCACCAACCGGTGGAGAAATGGACATGTCATTATCGTTAAGTATCACTAGCATGTCCGCACTGGTGGACTCGGCGTTGTTAAGTGCCTCAAATGCCATGCCTGCGGTCATCGCTCCGTCGCCAATAATTGCTATTACTTTGCGGTTTTGATTTTCCAGCCGCGAGGCAACTGCCATACCTAAGGCCGCGGAAATGGATGTGCTGGAATGTGCAACGCCAAAAGTGTCGTATTCGCTTTCTTCTCGGCGCGGAAAGCCCGCGACGCCGCCTCTTTGACGAAGTTTAGCCATTCCCGCACGTCTACCTGTAAGCACCTTGTGGGCATAGGTTTGATGGCCCACGTCCCACACTAAACGATCAAAAGGTGTGTTGAAGACGTAATGCAAGGCGACGGTAAGCTCGATGGTGCCTAAATTGGACGAAAAATGCCCACCGGTTGAAGCAACCGACCGGATAATAAAATTACGCAATTCACCCGCTAAATGTGGCAATTCACGCCGGTCCAGCGTTCGTAGCTGGGCTGGATTATCAATTTGATTTAGGATTTTATAAGTCATTTATTTAGTATTGTCGTTTAACGATATAAGCAGCGAGTTGCCGCAGTCGATCGGCGCGGCTGTCAAATCCGCTTAATGCGCTAATGGCGTCCTCATAGAGTTCGTCGGCAAATCCCTTTGCTGCTGTTGCTCCCATAATGCTGACGTAGGTCGGTTTTTCATTATTGGCATCTTTGCCGGCGGTTTTACCTAATGTGGCTGTATCCGCTTCGGTATCGAGAATGTCATCAACAACCTGGAAGGCCAATCCGGTACATTTCGCATAATGATCTAGATGCTCAAGTTCTTCTTCTTCTAACGGTTGACCGCAATAAACGCCAAGCAAGACCGACGCTCTAATGAGCGCTCCCGTTTTATGGATATGCATCAATTCCAATTCCGGGAGGCTGAGAGCTTTACCGGTACTCGCGAGATCAATTGCCTGTCCGCCCGCCATTCCTCGAGAGCCGCTAGCTTGCGCTAGGAGTTTGATCATGGTGAGCTGTGTCTCTCGATCTTCGGCTAGGATGTACTCGGATACCAACTGGAATGCCAAGCTTTGCAAGCTATCGCCGACAAGCATTGCTGTGGGTACGTCGTATTCCACATGGCAAGTGGGTTTACCGCGACGTAGTACGTCGTTGTCCATGCACGGCAAATCGTCATGGACGAGGGAGTAGCAATGAATCAACTCCACTGCTGCAGCTGCGATGCGCAAACGTTTAGGTGGCCCCTCAGTAACTTCTCCTGCGGCATATACCAGCAGGGGGCGTATGCGCTTTCCGCCTTCTAATACAGAGTAACGCATTGCATCGTGCAAACGTTTAGGGACCACCGATGCGGTAGGTAAGACCTCGCGTAGCGTGGTTTCGACATCTTCCTGAATTCGGTGCATCCAAACCAATACTTCCTGATTTGCGTTAGGGCTCACTTTGATTTTCCGAAAATGGTTTCAGTAAATCGCCTTCGAGTACCCGGACTTGTTGCTGTGCTTCATTCAACTGGCTCTGGCAAAACTTTAGTAGTTCCGTTCCGCGCCGATAGCTTTCCAACGCCTCTTCTAGCGTCATTTGACCGGCTTCCATACGGGTGACGGTTCCTTCCAGTTCTTTGAGTGCACTTTCGAAAGTGGGATCTTGAGACGATTGTCCGTGTGTGGACATAGCGACAACTGACAGAAAAAAGACAAGTCTAAACCAAAATCTTTAGTACCCCAAAGGGAAAACTTTTATAGTTGCCCATACTTTTATGCGAGAAACAAAGGTTTTGATGTTGTTGGAATAACTTAGCTATCTTGGTTTGGTTGAAGGAAAAATAAAAAAGTTGGCGATGTGTGTAAGAGCGTCATGGGAAAAGAATGCTTTGCCCATGACTTTTTGGCATTTTACTAAATCAGATTAGCTAATTCGCTCATATGCTGGCAACGTCAAAAATTCCGCGAACTGTTCCGAAGTAGACATTTCTTCGAACATCTTAGCTGCTTCGCTATATGGGGTGGTGTTGAAGGCTGCATCGCCATATTCAGCACGGATTTTTTCCAATTCTTGCGGAATCAAGCTGCGCACCATTTCTGTGGTTACTTTACGTCCGTCGTCTAATACGCCTTTCGGCGAGCGAATCCACTGCCAGACTTGCGAACGGGATATTTCAGCGGTTGCGGCGTCTTCCATTAAATTATGAATCGGCACGCATCCGTTACCGCCAAGCCAAGAACCCAAGTACTGGATGCCGACGTTGATGTTTTGACGCATACCGGTTTCGGTGATTGGCTGTTCTGGCTGGAAATTGAGTAGATCGGCTGCGGTGACGTTAATATCATCCCGTTTTTTGTTAATTTGATTTGGCGTAGGCATCACTTTATCCCACGCTTCCATTGCAATAGGCACCAGTCCTGGATGCGCCACCCATCCGCCATCGTAGCCGTCGGTAGAGTCTCGTTCCTTGTCAGCCCGTACGCCAGCCAATGCTTTCTCATTAGCTGCTGGATCATTTTTGATCGGAATTAATGCTGCCATGCCACCAATGGCTGGCGCGTTGCGCTTATGGCAAGTTTTTAACAATAACAGCGCGTAGGCGCGCATAAATGGCACGGTCATCGTGATGCGAACGCGATCTGCTAAACAGAAATCTTTATTGGTGCGGAATTTTTTGATACAGGAGAAGATGTAATCCCAACGGCCTGCATTAAGTCCGGCGCTGTGTTCGCGCAATTCATAAAGGATTTCTTCCATCTCGAAGGCGGCGAGAATCGTTTCAATTAGTACGGTGGCCTTAATGGTGCCGCGTGCAATGCCGAGTTCGTCTTGGGCCATGCAAAAAATATCGTTCCATAAGCGTGCTTCCAGGTGCGATTCCATCTTCGGCAAATAAAAATAAGGGCCAGAGCCACGCGCAAGCAGCTCCTTTGCGTTGTGGAAGAAAAAAAGACCGAAATCTACGATGCCGCCAGAAACAGGTTTGCCATCGACAAGAATAAATTTCTCTGGCAAATGCCAGCCACGGGGGCGAACCATTAGGGCTGCGACTTTGTCGTTTAGCTGATAAGTTTTCCCGGCTTCGTTGGTATAGGAGATGGTGCGGCGAATTGCATCGCGCAGATTGATGTGTCCCTGCAGATTATTGTCCCACTTCGGGCAGTTGGAATCCTCGAAGTCGGTCATGTAGATCTTGGCGCCGGAGTTGAAGGCGTTGATGACCATTTTGCGCTCGACGGGGCCGGTGATTTCCACGCGACGATCTTGTAGATCCGCCGGTTGCGGCGCGACGGTCCATTCAGCCGTCCGGATTTGCTGCGTTTCGGGTAGAAAATCCGGCAGCATGCCAGCGTCTAAATCGTTTTGCCGTTGTAGGCGTTTTGCTAATAGCTCCTGACGGCGGGGTTCGAACGTCTTGCAAAGCTTAGCAACGAATGCGATAGCTTCGGGCGTGAGGATTTGGGCATATTCTGGAGTAACGCGTCCTAAAATTTGGACGCCTGGAACGGAATTGGGGACTGAGGTGTTCATGGGAGGTCTCTGTGGATGCGACACATAAAACGAGACGCCATTGTACCTAGAAAAAGCAATTCGCCACAGGTAGGCGGAGGCGCGGAACTAACCCATTCCTGAGGTGTAAGCGGATTGTTTCTTTATTAATAATCAGTCTGACTCATTTGGAGACTCCCGATTGTCCAGTCCTAATTCTTGAACTTTTCGAGTCAGCGTGTTTCGCCCAATGCCAAGCAAGTTCGCTGCTTCGATGCGGCGGCCGCCGGTGTGTTGTAACGCTTGCGTGATTAGAGATTTTTCGAACTGACGAGTCAGGGCGTCCATGATTCCGGTTTCGCCGTGAACTAACATTCTCGCCGCTTCTCGCTCCAAGAGCGTATACCAACTACTGCTTTCCACGTTTTCAGAACCAGTTTTTAATAATTCTGGGGGAAGGTCTTTAACTTCTATAATTTGCCCGAGCGCCATGACCGTCAGCCAGTGACAAATATTCTCTAATTGACGGACATTTCCAGGATAGTCCTGCTTTTGCAGGAACTGCATCGCTGTATCTGAGAGGCGTTTTGTATCCACCCCTAGTTCCTGCGCGCTCTTTTGCAAAAAATGACGTGCCAAGATTGGAATGTCTTCACGTCGTTCACGCAACGAAGGCAAGCGTAAACGAATGACATTTAAGCGATGAAACAAATCTTCGCGAAATAAATTCTGTTTTACCCGTGCTTCCAAATCCTGATGGGTAGCGGCAATGACGCGTACATTGGCACCGGTAGGTTGATGGCCGCCAATACGATAGAACTTACCATCCGATAACACGCGCAGAAGTCGCGTTTGTAAATCGGCAGGCATATCGCCGATTTCATCCAAGAATAATGTCCCACCATCGGCTTGTTCAAAACGGCCTCGCCGCATTTGTTGCGCACCGGTAAATGCGCCACGTTCATGGCCGAATAATTCTGATTCGAGCAAGTCTTTGGGAATGGCCGCCGTGTTGATGGCAATAAACGGCTTTGAGGCACGCGGGCTATGGCGATGCAGTGCTCTTGCCACTAACTCCTTGCCGGTGCCCGATTCGCCTGTAATCAAAACAGTTGCGTGTGATTGACTCAGTCGGCCCACCGCACGAAACACCTCCTGCATAGCAGGCGCTTGCCCGAGGAGATCAGGCATAGTTTCTACTACGGATGTTTCTTCGTTGCTGCGCACGCTATCTTCAAGCGCGCGGCGAATAAGTTCGATTGCGTGGTCTACATCGAATGGCTTGGGTAGATATTCGAATGCGCCACCTTGAAAGGCCGACACTGCACTTTCAAGGTCGGAATACGCCGTCATGATGATGACCGGCATATGCGGTATTTTTTCTTTTAGCGTTTGTAGAAGATCGAGGCCGGATGCGCCTGGCATCCGAATATCGCTGACGACAACTTGCGGCGATGATGACCGTAGCGCGATGAGTGCTTCCTCTGTACTTGAGAATGTTTTGAAGTTGATATTTTCACGAGTAAGTGCTTTTTCGAACACCCAGCGAATGGAGCGATCATCGTCAATAATCCAGACAGGATTCATATTTATTTAAGTAAAGTAATACTGCGTGAAGCCCGAAATCAGGATGTTCATTTTTCTCCATTATTGTTAATGATCGGAAGAGAAATTATGAAGCAAGTATGCTCGGATTGCGTCGTGAATTCGATGGTGCCGTGGTGTTGCTGAACATAATGTTGTGCGAGCGACAAGCCGAGTCCGTTGCCGCCGTGGCGACCGGTAACGAGCGGATAAAAAATCTTGTCCCTTATCTCTTCCGGAATCCCCGGCCCATTATCGATAATCGCTATTTGCACTGCATGCCGATAGCGTTTCTTGGCGAGTGTTACTTGCCTGGCGACTCGCGTGCGAAGCGTGATCTCTCCTGTGCCTTGTAGTGCTTGGGCTGCATTGCGGGCTATATTTAATATCGCTTGGATAAGCTGTTCCTTGTCGCCTACGATAGTCGGCAGACTGACGTCGTAATCGCGCCGAATGGTAAGGCTTTCTTGCGATTCGGCAAGAATAAGGCTTTTGACTCGTTCCAGCACTTCGTGAATGTTAAGCGAAGTAAATTGCGGCGGGCGGTGAGGTGTAAGCAATCGATCCATCAGTGCTTGTAGTCGGCTAGTTTCTTCGATAATAACGCCGGTGTATTCATGCAAGTCAGGACGTGACAACTCTCGCTCCAGCAGTTGTGCCGCGCCACGGATGCCGCCGAGAGGATTGCGGATTTCATGAGCAAGATTACGGATTAGTTCGCGGTTGTATTCTTGATGTTCGCGAATTCGCTCCTCGCGAGCAAGGCGCAATTGTTGATCCATCTGCCGGAACTCAAGCAGCACTGCTGCGCCATCAAAATCCACTGGTGTGATCGTACAACTCATCTGCAATGGGATCTGATTCGGTCCGGTAAGTGTTAAATCATGTTCGTTGTACCCCGCGTTACTATCAAGCACGGTATGTAGCGTCGCGCTAAATATTTCGCTACCTACTAACAGTTGATCTAAGGGGGTTCGAGTCGATGTAGTGCGATTCAAGCCAAATAGAATTTCCGCCGCTGGATTTGCATACTGAATCAGCAAACGGTGATTCAGTAGCAGGACGGCAGTGCTCAGGAGATCGAGGCTGGGATAAGGTGATGCTTTCATTCTAGTGAGCGGAAGGATGTTATCCACTCGCATTAAGCAAGATGTAAGCCAGTGTTTTTATTTCAATCCAGCAAGCTCTTTGCGGATCGCGGAAACGTTTTTCTCGTGTAGATCTAAGTTATCTTTCAGCCCCTGTATTCGATCGAGGTATTTTTGATAATTTTTTTCGTTACCATTACGCACGCCTTCGCCTTCTTGTAGTGCCTGCTGCGCTTGGGATAAAGCTTTTTCCTCGGTCTTTAGTTCATCTTCCAGAATTTTTCTTCGCACATCGTCGCGATCCCTTTGTGTTTTGCCATCTACCTTAGGGAAATTGGAGGGGGCGGTTGTCTGCGATGGTTTTGGCGCAGGCATTGGCATTGACGACACTTCCGGTAAATCCACTTTCTTTCCACCTTTTATGGGCAGATTGGAGTAGGTAACGCGGCCGCCCTCATCTACGTATTTGTAGATCTCTGCATAAGCTGGGAATGTAAGGGAAAAACTTAAACCGATAAATAGAATTGATCGCATAAATATCTGATCCGACAAGATGATTCCAGTCTAAGCTAAGCCATCGGCTTTAGGCAACTTTCATTCAGCCGTTTTGTTTATAGTCGTTGTTGGCACAAAAGCAAAAGACATAAAAAAAGGACGGGAATTCCCGTCCTTTTTGATACACGCGTTCGCTTTATAGACTGTAGTACATCTCGAATTCAATTGGGTGAGTAGTCATACGGAAGCGCGTAACTTCTTCCATCTTCAATGCGATATAAGCATCGATCATGTCGTTAGAGAAAACGCCGCCGCGCGTAAGGAATTCACGATCCTTGTCCAGATATTCCAGCGCTTGATCGAGGCTAGAACAAACGGTTGGGATTTTCGCGTCTTCTTCCGGAGGCAAATCGTAAAGATTTTTGTCGGCCGGATCGCCAGGATGAATTTTGTTTTGAACGCCATCCAGGCCAGCCATCATCAATGCTGCAAAAGCGAGATATGGGTTGGCCATTGGATCGGGGAAGCGTACTTCGATTCGGCGAGCTTTATCAGATTGCACGAATGGAATGCGGATAGATGCAGAGCGATTACGGGCGGAGTAGGCTAATTTCACCGGTGCTTCAAAGCCAGGTACCAAGCGCTTGTAGGAGTTGGTGCCTGGGTTGGTGATTGCGTTCAGTGCGCGAGCATGTTTGATGGTGCCACCGATGAAGTAAAGCGCGAATTCTGACAGGCCGGCATAGCCATTGCCCGCGAATAAGTTTTTGCCATCTTTCCAGATGGATTGGTGTACGTGCATGCCGGACCCATTGTCACCAACGACAGGTTTTGGCATGAATGTCGCTGTCTTGCCGTAGCTATGGGCGACGTTATGTACGACATACTTCAGCACTTGCAACCAGTCCGCGCGTTGTACCAGCGGGGCAAACTTGGTGCCGATTTCGCACTGGCCAGGACCAGCGACTTCGTGGTGATGCACTTCTACTTCTACGCCCATATCTTCGAGGGCCAAGCACATTGCAGAGCGAATGTCCTGTAAGGAATCGACAGGAGGAACCGGGAAATAACCACCTTTTACGGAAGGACGATGACCAAAGTTGCCACCGTCAAATTTTTGATCGCTGGACCATGGGGCTTCTTCAGAGAAGATTTTGCAATAAGAGCCGGCCATATCCACTTTCCATTCCACGGAATCGAAAATGAAAAATTCGGGTTCTGGTCCAAAGTAAGCTACATCGCCAATACCCGTGGACTTTAAATAAGCTTCGGCGCGTTTTGCCAGCGAACGGGGGTCGCGGTCATAACCTTTGCCGGTGGATGGTTCGAGCACATCACAGGTTAATAACAGGGTTGGTTCATCTAGGAATGGATCCATGCGAGCGGAAGTCGGGTCGGGCATTAACAGCATGTCCGAGGATTCGATCCCCTTCCAGCCAGCGATCGAGGAGCCATCAAAGGCGTGGCCTTCAGAGAATTTCGATTCGTCAAATGCTTTGGCTGGCACGGAAACGTGCTGTTCTTTACCGCGTGTGTCAGTAAAACGAAAGTCAATAAATTTGACCTCGTTGTCCTTAATCAACTTTAGTACATCGGCGATCGCCATCTCTGTCTCTCCTAATAATTTGAGGTCTGTTAACGATTGGTCGTTGGTCTCAATCGTTAGCAGACCTTAAGCTTGGTAATAAATAAACGAATGAGTCGTAGCAGAAAGTGTGCCAACGAAGCCGGCAGGACAGGCATTGTGCCATAATCGCTTTTTCGCAGGACAGCGAATTCTATACTCATTTTTGGTGCGTGATTACCCCTAAAGGCTCCATATTGGTGCGGGTTTCGGTGCTTCTTCCAAGCTGACATAAAATTCGTATCATATCGAAGCATTTTTGTATGACAACAACTGAAGTGCCTCTATAAAATTCCCTGGGTGGCTCGATTTGTAGTGCAGATGTTTAGAGTTTTAGGCTAACTCTTGCACGAAGTAGAAGCTGCTTCTTACTATTTATAGAAGGGTTCAAGAGATAGAGAGGTATGCCATGGAAACAATCAGTGAAATTTTAGCGCGTGCTCAAGCGCGTGCACGCGAAGGTAATTTTCTTTATGAAGGAGCGCTTACGCCAGCGGAAGCCTTCGCAATAATAACGTCGACGCCGGGCGCCAAATTAGTCGACGTACGGACTCGAGCAGAATGGGATTGGATCGGCAAAATTCCCGGCAGCGTGCAGATCGAATGGAATACTTACCCCGGCGGGCAACTTAACCCTAATTTCGTTGCTGAGTTGAAAGAACAAGTCGCTCCTGAATCGCTCACTATATTTATTTGCCGTTCTGGCGGTCGGTCGCATGCGGCAGCGGTTTTGGCGACAGAGTTAGGTTATCGGGATAGTTACAATGTGCTGGAGGGATTTCAAGGTGATAAGGATCAGGCCGGTCACCGTGACTCGATAGGTGGTTGGCGTAAGGCCGGTCTGCCCTGGGTGCAGAGTTAGTTTCGGAAAATGGACCGCTACGCTGTAATTGGCAATCCCGTTGCGCATAGTAAATCGCCGCAAATCCATGCAGAGTTTGCTCGTCAAACAGGCGAGCCGTTAACTTACTCTACCTTATTAGCTCCGTTGAATGATTTTAGGAGGGCGGTGGCTAGTTTTATTCAATCTGGGGGTAAGGGGCTTAACGTCACAATTCCCTTTAAGCTCGAGGCGTTCGAGTTTGCGCATCGTCTCAGCAAGCGCGCGCAGGCTGCGGGAGCGGTAAACACGCTTTCCTTTAACGCGGGAGAAACTGCTGGAGACAATACGGACGGTGCCGGATTGGTCCGTGATATTACTCATAACCTCTGTTTTTCCATGCAGGGGCGCAACGTTTTGTTACTTGGTGCGGGGGGCGCGGCACGCGGTGTAATCCTTCCGCTGTTTGCGGAGGGGCCAAGTATGATTACCATCGCTAATCGCACGGTGACCCGAGCGGAAGAGTTGGTAGCGCACTTTTCTGATCAAGGGCGAATTGAAGCTGTCGACTTTAATGCGTTACAAGATCGACAGTTCGATTTGATTATCAATGCAACCGCCGCTAGCCTAGGTAACGACTCGCTTCCAATTCCCCTTTCGGTCTTTACAAAAGATGTGCTCGCCTACGACATGATGTATGGAAAGGCCGACATGCCCTTTCTCAATCTGGCTCGCCAAGCCGGCGCGCAGACAGCGGATGGTTTGGGCATGCTAGTCGAGCAAGCCGCGGAATCATTCTATATTTGGCGTGGCATACGGCCCGATACAACCCCAGTGCTAAAGCAATTGCGCGTCGGTTAATGATTCGTACGCTTTCTAAGTGGGCCGTAAGATTACTCCTCGCGGTTATCGGCTTTGTCTTGCTTTATCAACTATGGATATTTATTCATATATGGTGGTGGCGAGACCATAACCCCTCCGACAGTGCCTTTATGAGCGCCCGACTCGACGTCCTCCAGGAAAAGAGACCTGACGCGAAACTACGCCATCAATGGACTTCGTATGGTCAAATTTCCATTCATTTGAAGCGGGCAGTCATTGCTGCCGAAGATGCCAAATTCGTAGATCACGAAGGTTTCGATTGGGAAGGTATTCAAAGAGCGATTGAGAAAAACGAAAAGAAGGGAAAAATTGTCGCAGGTGGGTCTACCATTAGTCAGCAGCTTGCTAAAAATTTGTTCCTATCCAGTAAACGTACGCCGTGGCGCAAAATCGAAGAGGCCGTCATTACGATAATGCTGGAGCAGATGATGTCCAAGCGGAGAATCTTGGAGATTTACCTTAATGTAATCGAGTGGGGTGAATCCGTTTTCGGTTGCGATGCTGCGGCTCGGCATTACTATGGTGTCCCAGTAGCTAATCTATCCCCTGACCAAGCCGCCAAGCTCGCCGCGATGGTGCCTAATCCGCGCTTCTATGACCGTAATCGTTATGCTCGTGGCCTTCAGCGGAAAACCGGTATTATCTTAGTCAGAATGAATTCTGCTCAGGTGCCGTGAGGCTGCGGCATGCTATCGTAATATAGACGTGTAATGGACATGGTTATACTCTTCGTTTTACGGACGTTAAAAATTTTGTTATCCATGCAGCAGGCAGGAATAAACGCCTGTTTACCTCATTAATTGATCTGAAAGCGTGCTGCCGAAGGATCGTAATTTATCTGGATTTGATTCAAGGAGAGTGAAATGAAATCGTTTGGCTACATTGCTGCCTTTACGGTTATTACCGCCGCAATTTCTGTCAGCCAACCCGCCTTAGCAGAAGGTAAGTTGTTAACAAATACGGCTGGCAAGACCGTTTATATTTTTGATAAAGATGCTTCTGGCAAAAGTAACTGTAGCGGTGCTTGCGCCACGGCTTGGCCTCCTGTGACGATTGACAGTATCACTGCAAGCCCAGATATCACTGCCATTACTCGTGAAGATGGTGCTAAGCAAGCTGCATACAAAAATCAGCCTCTTTATTTATTCGCTGGCGATCGCAAGCCGGGCGATAAGGGGGGTAACGGTATTAGTGGGGTTTGGCATATTGCCAATGAAGGAGATGCTCCTAGGGCCAAGAGTAAATCAGCAGCCGAGACTGGTAGCGGTGGTTACTAAAGGTTGATCTGTAGTTATCGTTGCTTCTAAAGTTGCTTCTAAAGCAGAAGCCCGCAGCGATTTTTGCTGCGGGCTTTTTTACGCCTTGCAGTGATGAGGGCGTAGCCAAAGCCGCTTTTTTTGGGGTATCGCGATTTCCTGCTTTAACGCGAGTTCGACATAGCGAAACCTATTGAGGCCAACCTTGTCCGAGGTTC
>JAZKCF010000007.1:0-42463 GCA_040388195.1 Pseudomonadota bacterium | reverse complement strand
ATTTCCTCATGACTTTGCTGGGGTTGAAACGCAAAATCTAAATGCGATTGCCCTGGAATCAGGGTGCACCGGGAATCGACGGGCAGTCGCTAACGGACTTCGAGGCGAATTTACAGAACAATCTGTACAAGCTCTGGAATCGCCTGTCGTCTGGCAGTTACTTTCCGCCGCCGGTAAAGGCAGTGGAGATTCCGAAAGCGCATGGCATGGGAACCAGAATGTTAGGGGTACCCACGATAGTCGATCGGATCGCCCAGACCGTGGTAGCCAAACATCTGGAAGCAAAGGTCGAACCGATCTTCCATCCGGACTCGTATGGATACCGACCGAATCGTTCGGCGCTGGACGCGGTAGGAACCTGTCGGCAACGCTGCTGGCAATATGACTGGGTGATCGAGTTGGACATCCGGAAATTTTTCGACAGCGTGCCGTGGGAGCTAGTGCTGAAGGCGGTCGAGGCACACACTGACGAACCATGGGTACTGCTGTATGTGAAGCGGTGGCTGGCCGCTCCCCTACAGCGAACCGATGGTACCTTGCAAGAACGAGATCGAGGTACGCCGCAAGGGTCTTCGATTTCACCAGTACTGGCTAATCTGTTTATGCACTATGCATTTGATAGCTGGCTCGCGCGGATGTTTCCGCGGGTCGCTTTCGAGCGCTATGCGGACGATGCGGTTGTGCACTGTGCAACGCAAAGTGAAGCGGAAACGGTACTGGCGGCGCTGCATGCGCGCATGGCGGAAGTCGGGCTGCAATTGCATCCGGACAAAACGAAAATTGTGTACTGCAAGGACAGCAACCGACGTGGCGAGTTTCCTACCATATCGTTTACGTTCCTGGGGTATACCTTTCGGCCACGCGAAGCGCAACGGAAGGATCGCAAACGATTCACTGCTTTCCTTCCGGCCATCAGCAAGGAAGCACGCAAGAAGGTCAGCAAGGTAGTGCGAGCTTGGCGCTTGCACAAACGAACTGGCCATACGGCAGCGGAAATCGCACATGACATCAACCCGATTGTGCGAGGGTGGATGACTTATTATGGTGTCTACTACAAAGCCGCGCTGTACCCTTTGCTCCACCGACTGAATACTTACCTATATGGGTGGCTGATGAAGAAGTACAAGGATTACCGCACATGGAAGTCCGCTTACAAAGCGATGCGCCGTGTGTATAAACGTAAGCCTCGATTCTTCGCACATTGGGCATGGGTTGAACCGACTGTTGGTTGATCAGAGCGGCAAGAGCCGTATGACGGGAGACTGTCACGTACGGATCTGTGGGAGCCGCTGGGTGAGATTCCCGGCGGCGACCCGGCGTCTCTTGATAGGCCGCCAATTCACTGGTCGATCCGCCCAAGCGGATCTCCTTGAGTCGCTCAACCCCACCTTCTTCATACTCGTCCAAGTAGTTTTCCACAGTCTTCAAGTCTACCTGGGCAAGACGCCCAATCTCTGCATGCGTCAATCCCTGACTTTTAAGCCAAACCACTTCCATTTTCAATTGCACTCGCGGGTGCGGATGGTGGAACCGCTCATAGTGCAGCGCCTGCTTTGCCGCCTTATTAAACTCTACGCTTCGCATCTGACATCACCTCACACCCCGTTCCCGTGCGGATCACATTTTAAGCTTAGTTAGTGCACCACGGATGTTCCACCCGCAGACGGTATAGATTCTGCGCGCCCCTATACGCCAATACTTTGAGTCACCACAAACGATTGATTGTTTTTTGTGAATGGAGAGGGCAGACCTCAAAAAATCGTTTTCTTAAATAGCGCCAGATGTGATATTCATCCGCGCTTATTGAAAGCATGCCCGAAAATAGCTAGACGACTTATATTCAAAGTGAAGCGGGCCAAGAGATTGAGTTTGGCCATTTACGATGATCGGGGGAAATTCGATCACCATTTCTTCTAAGGGTTTGTCGGCAAGCGTTAAAAAGGCCTGGTATCTATCGTCAGGACTCTCACCTCGGTAATTATGCGAAAAACGACCAAGACCGTTAAGCACTTCAGTCGGTCCCAAAACTAGCCGCTCAACTTGATATTCTCTAAAAGAAGGATTGGCATTCAGAGTATAGATGCCTAAATCCCGCTCGGAAATAAACTCTTTGATAGGAATGGTTCGTTCTTCTTTCGACGTATTTTCTCGAATCTTAATCGTGTTATTACTTAATTTTACTGTCTTCCCTCTCGCAATTAAGAACATGAAAGATAGATCCGTACTGGAGTTTTTCTTATTTAGATATAAATGCATCTTCGCTCCATCATCGAGCCTTGTTTCGTAACTGTTGAGGGGCCCCGCACACCCTGATCTATACTGATCCCAGCTCTCACCAGAACTCAGATGATAATAAGATGTAGTGCCTGTACAACCGAAAAGTAAAGGCAACAAGAGTGTCGAGAGCCATTTAGCCATAGCGATATACCTAATGATGTCATGCGAATGGGGTTTACTCACCCGCACACTAAAAAATTCTAATGGGCCGAATCGTATTGCTTGGGCAAAAATGAAAAAGCAAAGATAATTTGAGAGTTTTACTCATCTCTTCGATTTCGAATATGCCCTTGTAGAGCCGTCTGTGCACCAGGAGTCGTTCCAATAAGTCCACCGACAGCAATGGGAGCTGCAATCGGAATTGAGCCATAAAGGTGAATATTATCGACGGCTAATCTCAATCCAGAAAAATGAATGCTGTTTCCAGTGACGCCATCATATGAAAAACCAGTATGGTCCCTAAGCCAATCATGCGGTCCAGCGAACGACTCAACCAGCTTATCTAGAAAACTACCGGGCGAATAATGGAAAGGTCCAAGCCGTGCCCTAACATCATGTCCAGAGATTGGTGCGCCTTGACACCCCCCAGCGGGACCATCACAAGGCAGATAGTTGTCGGGAATGCAGGGCGACATCGCACACTCATGATGAACACCTCCAACCTTTATTCCATCTCCATTAAACCCAGCACTCTCACCGTTAATATTGTCTAAATTACCCTTGGCTCTCTGTATCTGATCAGCCCTCATTTCGACATTAGCATAGGTAAGTGCTGAGATTAAAAAACTACTCTTAAAACCACTTCTAAAGTCACCTCCATTAAGCTCAGCTGTAGCGCCGCCAACAAAACTTGTAACGAGAACCCTCTGCATGCTCCAAGCCCTGCCATAATAATTATCGACAGATTTGAAAGCGACCGTTGTAGCATAAGTATACGCGCCGGTTCTGAACGCAGCATTCATCGAACCAGTTGCTTGGTAAGAGTAATACGAAGCCCAGGCAGCTCCACCACAACCACCACAGACCGCAGTGAAATATGTGGCCGCCATTTGCCCTGTTGCGTACGCCCATTGATGGGTCATGACGTATTTATCGACGTGTCCTTGTCCTGGCTGATTATGAATCAGGTTGAAGGTGTTCTTCGGCGATGGGTTTCGCAGAAAATCTGTTGTTGCGCTGATTAGATCACCGAACCAACTAAACCCGCTCGGGTCAGTACCAGCTAACGGGCTGTTCCAGATATATGTATACCGGTTGTAACTCTGTAAGTTGTCGGGGCTCTGAATCTGCGGATCCGCACTCATAAATCGTCCAATCATTGGATCGTAAATCCGCCCGTTCATGTGGATGATGCCCAGCTCATCCAAATGCTCGTGATTGGTGAATCCTCTGGTCGTGTTAAGGCCCTTGATCGTGTTGTTCGTATCATCGGTACCTGCAGCGAACCGCCGCTTGCCGAACGGCTCGTATGCCAATCGCTCAACGACAGCGCCGGTTTCGTCGGTAACCGTCGTTGTGCTGCCTAGATTGTCACGATGGAAATAACGCGTCGTGATGGTCGTGCCAATTTGCTTGACCACGGCAACAACCTGACCACCTGCCGTAATGAATTGCCGCTGCTCAATGGTGCCATCGGCTTTGATGTCTTTTTCGTATGACAATCCACCACTGTTGTCTGGGTTCAGGTAGATCGTCGTCGCGCTCAATGCAATCTGCTTGATCCGCTGATGCTCCGGGCTATATGAGAATGCTTCGCTTACCCCCGGTGCACCCAATGCTTGCGGCATGTTGTAGCTGGTGTAAACCTCGGTTCTACCTTTGCCGCTAATGACAGCACCCGTGGCATCCAATTGCACTTCCTGATTCAGATTGCCATTAGCATCGAAGGTGTACTGCCGTTTGCCGCCAGCGGTCAGTGCAATTTCCTTCACCGCATGGGGGCGAACGCTGTTCACGCCACTAGTGTTGTAGGTATATGTCCCAAAGTCCGAACGACTGCTAATGTTGCCGATCGCATCGTAGTTGTAAGTCTTGCTGATAATCCCTGCACCACTTGAATTCACCGTCGAGGTAGTCAAGCGGTTAATGCTGTCGTACAGGAAGGTTTCATTAAGATTTTGATTGTTGTCCTGTCTGCTGGTGAGATTGCCGCCATTGTCGTATTGATATGCGAGGTTTTGTACGACATTACCTGCGCCAGCGAGGATTTGTTTTAATCTTCCCGTGGTCGTTTCGAAAGTCTGCTGCGTGACGATGTTGTTGCCATAGGTTTGCTGTAACAGATGACCTTCGGCATCAAAGGTGTTGGCTTGCCAGTACAACGCGTTGGTGGCGTTGTTTCTGACTTCCTTCAAATAACCAAGGCTTGTGTAGACGTATTTAACCACCAGCCCTGCCGGATAAGTTTGCGTAGCAACTCTGCCGTTCGTATCGAAGGTGACACTGGCGGTATAAGCAGTATCGATGGTCGTGGTGGTGCTTGAGGGGCGGCCTAGGGTATCGTAATTCTGAGTGCGGTTGTAGCCATTATCCGCAGTTGCTTGACACAGTTTGCCGATACCTCTGGAACAGACGCTACCGTCTTTGTAAGCATCGTAGTACCAGTTGGAGATTAGATCCGGCTCAGCGCGATTAGTCATTCTGCCGAGCTTGTCGTAAGTCATCGTCGCGATTTGGTTCTTCGCGTCGGTTTGCTTTACTAATTCACCGATTGCGTTATAGACATAGGTCCATGTCCCCATATCGGGATCAATCATTTGAACTTTACGACCTTTATTGTCATAGATAAGCGTGGTTGTGTTGCCGAGTGGATCGATTGTTTTGATCAGGTTGCCAAAAGCGTCGTATTGATAGTTAAGGAGATTGTTCTGATTGTCCTTGACGCTGACGAGTTGCCCTTGGCTGTTCTTGGTTTTGGTTTGCGTTTGGTTGAGTGCGTTGGTGACGACAGTGGTCAAGCCGTTGTAAGTAAATTGGGTTTGGGTGGTATTAGGAGCGGTCTCGGTGATCACACGGCTTAAAGCATCATAACTGTAGGTCGCCCATTGCGGCGTTTGGGTAGTGTAGTACGGACGCGAGGCTTGGTAGAGGCGACCTAGGCTGTCATAGGTTTTGCTGGTGGCAATCACGCTGGCACCGTCGAAACCAATCGTTTCGCTACGGATATCGCGGCCAAGGGCGTCATAATAGGTTTTATTGGTTGCGCCGATGGCGGTGACGCCGTCGCCGGCTAGTGGCGTAACTTGGACGAGATATTTCGCGTAGGTGGGGCAAGCTGCGGCGCCGCCGTTGACGCCGCTACAAAAGAGATACTCCCATTTGGTTTGGGTTCCATCCGCACGAATCTCGCGGACTTTGCGGCCGAATTTGTCATATTGCCATTGAGTGGTTAGCCCATTTGGACCAGTTAAGGTCTGCATGCCGCCGAATTGTGGGTCAATGGTCTTGGTTTCTGTTTGGCTTAGCGCATTGGTGCTGGAGACGGGAAACTGGCCACGGGCATCAAACGCGCCGCTAACCGTTCTAGCAACAATGGCGGCGGTGCCGGTTGGGGCTGCGGCTTCGGAGTTACTGGCAGGAACGCTACCTGCAGAGCCATTGCAGTTTCTTGTTGTTGCGCCGGTCTTGTTGCCGTAAGTATCGTAACTATACGTGGTTACCACGCAAAGATTGGGGTCGCCAGGTTCGACGATTTCCTTGGTCAATAGTCCGGTGACTGGATCGTAGTCGAACGCGCTGGTCCGGGTTGCGGTTGCACCATAGGTGTTACCGATCAATAGTCCGAGTCCGAGGATGGCTGCTAGCCTTGCTTTGCGCATGGTCTTTGTCTCCCGAGCCGCGATTGCCGCGGCTGCTTTTGTTTGGTTTTCTTTGGTGGGCTGCAATAAAGATGCAGCCCGTTTTTGTATAGCTGGTTAAGTAATCGATTACGGTGTCGTGCTGGTAACCGTGGCGCGGATGAGTCGGCCTAGCAGCCAGTTCGTCGCATCGTTGTTGTACACGCTGTTCGTGGTCTTGGTGAAACCGTCACCAGTCGAGACCGTGATTTGCGTGGCGTTGCCGTAGTTGTCGAATTGGTTAGTCGTCGTGACTGTTGGCAAGGCTGCGCCGTTAAGGTCGAAACCTGTTTCAACCGACTGCGATACAAACGGGAAGTAACGACGGCCATTCGCAATTACGCAACTGGAAGCATTCACAAAGTCGGTGCAGCCATAAGTATTGGTTGACTGGCTTAGTAAGCCGGCGTTGCCACCGCTTGTGATGGTCTTCTTAGCAAGTGCAGGTAAACCAATATATGGCCATGTTTGTAGGTATTCGACGTGCGAGGTGATATTACTTTCCACCTGCGTGGTATCTACCCAGCGGAAACCTAATAATCCTCGGCCCGTCGTGTCTGCTTTCAATCCACCGTATTTGTAATTTGTCGTCAGCGTACCGCCTATCCCGTTCGCAGACGATATCGAAGAGGCTACATAAAACGGCATCTGTAAATCTAATATCGGATAGCTAGAGGCATTTGTGCCGGTATCTTTTGTGTAGACCGATCCGTTTGTCAGTGGACGATAAGTGATTGATGTCGCTGCGCCAAGACCGTTATTGATGGATGTGACAAAGTCGGGTAGATGGCTGTCGGATAATTTGGTGCGGACAGTCATGCCAGTCGTGTTGCTGGGGATCAAATAAATGAGATCGGTTTTTCCATCGCCGTTCACGTCGCCAAGAATGTAAGGATTATTTACGGTGCTGCCGTCACCAATAAGTTGATCGGGAAGCACGTTGAAGGTGCCGTTGCCATTCGAAAGCCTAATGCGCACATGCATCGCGCCGGCGGTGTCTTTGTACGGCAATATCAGATCGGTTTTTCCATCGCCGTTCATGTCGCCTAGAACGTAGGGGTTGTCTACAGTGCTGCCGTCACCGATAAATTGATCGGGAAGTACATTGAAGGTGCCGTCGCCATTTGAAAGTCTGACGCGTACATGCATCGAGCCGGTAGTGTCTTTGTTTGGCAATATCAAATCGATTTTTCCATCGCCGTTTGCGTCGCCAAAAATGTAGGGATTGTTTACGGTGCTGCCGTCGCCGATAAATTGATCGGGAAGTACATTGAAGGTGCCGTCGCCATTCGAAAGCCTGGCGCGCACGTGCATCGCGCCGGTAGAGTCTTTGTACGGCAATATCAGATCGGTTTTTCCATCGCCATTTACGTCACCAAGAACGTAGGGATTGTTTACGGTGCTGCCGTCGCCGATAAATTGATCGGGAAGCACATTGAAGGTTCCATCGCCATTCGAAAGCCTGGCGCGCACATGCATCGCGCCGGCAGAGTCTTTGTATGGCAATATCAGATCAGTTTTTCCATCACCATTCACGTCGCCCAGAGCGTAGGGGTTGTCTATAGTACTGCCGTCACCGATAAATTGATCGGGACGTATATTGAAGGTTCCATCACCATTCGAAAGCCTAACACGCACGTGCATTCCATCGGTGGTATCTTTGTATGGCAGTATCAGATCGGTCTTTCCATCCCCGTTCACATCGCCCAGAATGATGCCAGCACGGCCGTCACCTATGAATTGTTCGGTCGATGCGAAGGTGCCGTCGCCATTCGACATTTTGACGCGCACGCGCAAAGCACCACTGCTATCGAGGAAAGGAAGAATCAAGTCAGATTTGCCGTCGCCATTGATGTCGCCTACCAGGAATGCGGTGCTCGCGGCACCGTCGCCTAGAACTTGCTGCACAGAGTTATACCAGCCCGGCACATAGTCACCTTCCCAGAGCAGTGTAGTGCTCGGCAATGAGCCCGTTCCATCGCCCGTGTAGTTGGTAATGCTTGATAACCGCGACCTGCCGGTTCCCGTACTTGTTTGATAGGACAGGCGATATTCACTGACCGCTGATCCTGCCGCAAATGTTTTGACGGAGGTGGGCCTGACAGTATTCTTAATGAGGGAGCCAGCATGATATTGCGGCGTGATATCTGGTCGTGTTGCGTAGGTGAATTGCGCCGAATTGTTCGTCGTCTGCGCCGTATTGGCATTGCCGGTGTAATCGATTCGCTGCGGGTAAAAATCGCCGTTTGCACTATCTTCGGTGTAAGTGACGGTAAGGTAATTGCTCTTGGTGTCCTGGAGTTTATTCATTGCCCAGACGCGGACGCTGGTTTTGCCTTGTGCTTCGATGCGAGAGTTCGTCGTGTTGCCATATTCCATGATCTGGCCTGATTTGGTCCAGACTTTGAACCAGGCCGGACCGTTGCCAGCGCTGCCGTAAGATTTGATCTTCGTGAAACTGTCGCGTTCGGTGCGATATTCGGCATTGTCGGCGCCGTTTGTTCCGCTCACCACGATGAGCCGCTGCCCATCAAGACAGTAGCGGTCATTGGTGTCGAAGTTTACACTGCCACGAAAACCGTCTTGTGCCATGGTTCGCGGGCAGCGGGCGATAGCGGATAAACCGGAAAAGGACCAGCCAACTCCAAGGAGTCCATTACCCCCTTGGCTGTTATAAGTCAGCGCCAGCTTGGGTTCTATGCCGGCGGTGCCAGGAGGCGTTTGAATTGGTATCGAATAAGTTGCCGCGCCGCTTTCGGAGACCGAGAATTGCCCCGGCGTAACCATTGCTGCCTGAATAGCGGAAGCAGAAAAAAGACAAACAACCCCGTTCAGCACAAATGTGCCGTAATGAAGAACCCTCATGTGACGCCCCTTTATTGTTTTTGCCGTTTTTTTGAATGCTTCTAGAAGCTTGGGGCTTCTAAAAAATTACGATGGCATGAAAAAGCTTGACGACCAGTAAGCAAATTTTAGGCCAGTGGAAAGATATTGTGCTATATCAAACGACTATATAGTTGTGATTGTGGGGAAGGATGTAGTGGTGTAAATTTTTTCGACGCTTTAAAATGTTGCTCGGTCTTGTTCCTAATGTTCGCAATGGTTATTCTCTCGCCCCATATTGTGATCGCATATACAAAGCGGCTGTTACCTGCCACCTAAATTATGTTGCGCATTCATCTTGGCCCCCTATTTAGAGTTGATTCGTTTTAAGTTCTCTACTTTCAATATTTTTGCTAAAGAGTCAGGAATAACAAGTTGATAGTAATTGTCGATTACGGCGTCGGTAACGTTGGCGCTCTGGTCAATATGTTCGATTTTCTCGGGTTCGAATCCATAGCAAGCCGCGATGCAGATGAGATTGCACGCGCCGAGCGACTAGTATTGCCCGGCGTAGGCGCATTCGATCGCGCCATGCTTAATTTACGTGAATACGAGTTAATCGCTCCGTTGGAAGATGCCGTTCTTCGAAAGCGCGTGCCATTGTTAGGCGTTTGTCTAGGCATGCAATTGCTAGGAGAAAGCAGTGAGGAGGGAATGGAAGCAGGACTGGGGTGGATCAAGGGCCGTTCAGTTAAAATTATGCCGCCCTCTGGCTCGGCGCTGAAAGTCCCGCATATCGGATGGTCCGATATTAAAGCGCGTAATCATTCTCGATTGTTTGACGATAGCGGTGCAGATTCGCGTTTCTATTTTGTTCATAGTTACCATCTCAAGTGCGAACGAGCTGAGGATGTTGTTGCAACGGTCGATTACGGCGGCGAACTTTGCTGTGCGGTGTCGTCAGCCAATATACACGGTGTCCAATTCCATCCCGAAAAGAGTCATCGGCATGGCATGGCTTTGTTGAAATCGTTTGTTGAAAGAGCCTGATATGCGGCCACGTGTAATTCCTATTTTGTTGCTGGATAGACGCCGGCGATTGATAAAGACGCGTCGTTTCGCGGAGCCAATTTATATCGGCGATCCATTCAATGTCATGCGTATTTTCAATGAAAAAGAAGTGGATGAAATTTGTGTGTTGGATGTTGATGCGACTATCGATGGACGCGAACCGGATAGCGGATTCTTAAGCGAACTTGCTAGTGAATGCTTTATGCCACTTAGCTATGGCGGGGGCATTACTTCGCTTGGCCAATGCGAGATATTAATGAAATCCGGGATAGAGAAAGTAGTAATCGGTTCAGCGACGCAGGGTTCTTTAATTCGTGATGTGGCAACAACATTCGGTTCTCAGGCGGTTGCTGTTTGTGTCGATGTGAATGGTTCGGGCGACAATGCTGTGGTAGTGACTCATCGCGCGCAACGCAACCAGTCGATTGCGCCAGTTGATTATGCCCGTAGGATGGAGGATTTAGGCGCGGGCGAAATTTTACTGCAATCTGTTGATCGGGACGGTTGCCGCGAGGGTTACGACTTGAGTTTGATTCATCAAGTGGCGCATGCGGTTTCTATACCGTTGGTTGCCCTTGGCGGAGCCGGAACTCACGAGCATTTACGGGATGGCCTGGGTGCAGGCGCGTCTGCAGTGGGATCGGGGAGCGCATTCGTGTTTATCGGCAGATTACGAGGAGTGCTGGTGTCGTATCCCACGGAGGATGAGTTGGATCGAATTATCCAGCCGCATGCGGGGCTTGCTGCTTAATGACTGATTATCAAGTCTGTACAGTTTGTGTGATGGACAATACGAATCCTCACATAATCTTCGACCAAAGCGGGCAATGCAATTGCTGCAAGGATGCGTTTGCGCGCCGTGCCCATGAGTGGTGGCCTGGCATCGATGGCCGCAAACAACTCGATGCCATGATGGAGCAATTGCGGGAACAGGGGAGAGGTAAAGCTTACGATGCAATGATCGGTTTAAGCGGCGGAGTGGACAGTGCTTATCTCGCTCATTTTATCCGCCGCGAATATGGGCTGCGTTTGCTCGCCGTGCATGTCGATGGTGGATGGAATACGGAAGCCGCTGTGCGTAATATTGAAGTGCTAGTGCGTAACCTCGATCTGGATCTGCATACCTACGTGGTTGAATGGGAAGAAATGCGCGATTTGCAGCTGGCCTTCCTGCGTGCCTCTGTTCTCAATCAAGATATTCCACAGGACCATGCTTTTTTTTCAACGCTATATCGGACCGCCAGCAAATTTGGCTTGCGGCATTTTCTAAGTGGTGTTAATTACGCGAGCGAGTCGGTAATACCGCCTAATTGGGGCTATCCGTCGATTGATGGTCGGCATGTGAGGGGCATACATGCTCGTTTTGGAGAAAAACCGCTGCGTAGTTTTCCGATATTGGGTTTGTTTGAATATCTTTGGATGACGAGAGTACGGCGACAGTTGACTGTATTTAAACCGCTCGATTATCTCCCCTATGATAAAGAGCAGGCCAAGGTCACTCTGACAAAACATTATGCTTGGAAAGATTACGGTGGGAAGCACCACGAATCCCGTTTCACCCGCTTTTATCAGGAAGTGTATTTGCCGCAAAAATTCGCTTTCGATAAGCGTCGCTTGCATTTGTCCAGCTTAATTGTTTCGGGTCAGTTAACCCGGGAAGCGGCACTGGATGAGCTATCGAAGCCGATTGCGGATGCTGCGCAGGCCATGCGAGATACGCGTTTCGTGGCCAAAAAACTTGGTATTGAGCGATCAGAGCTGGAAGCCCTCTTGGCTGCGCCGCCTGTTCCGCATGAAAATTATCCTAATCGTAAAGTGGTCCATGCACGCATGTCGGCAGTGCGCGGCATGGTGCGTAAGATGTTAGGCGCGGCATGATAGGCGCGAGCTCACTTCCGGTTCGGCGTGATGGTGGGCGGAGTGCAATCCTTGAGCATCTAGTCGCGCTTGTCTTTGCTTTAACCGTTGCAGGCTATCCCATTGCAGGGTTGTTGTCGGCGGGATTTTCTTTGCCAAGTGAAGCGGCGTCTATGCCCTTCCGCGCTTTGGTGGATGGGCTTGCCGTTCTCTTGACGGTATTAACTCTGCGTAGCGGCCGGATGAGATGGCCGGCGCTGTTGCTGCTGGGGCTCTTGATATGCTATTTACTGCGGGTCACATGGGACGCGCATATCCAAGGCATCGAGCGAGCCGATACCATTTTGATTTTTTTTATCGCTGTAGTGCTTATCCCATGTTTTTCTCTTATGGTTGGGGCTCGTGTTTGGTCTGATGACATTGCTGCAAAGTGGATGTTGATAATTGGCGGTATCGTATCGGTTAGTGCGTTGATGTTAGATTGGAGTGGTTTGGCGACTAGCCATAGTCTTACTCAAGCGACCGGTCGGCTTTCCACTGATACCGTTAATCCTATTACTCTGGGGCATGTGGCGGTAAGCGCGTTGCTGGCGATCTATTGTTTGTTGTCGGTTCAGATGCAGATTAAAAAAAAATGCGCTCTCGTTGCTGTCGCTGTGATATGTCTGGTATGTCTAGCGAAAACCGGATCGAAGGGGCCACTGGTATCGGTGATGGTCGCCGTATTTTTTTTAGTAGCGATCGGTAGAGTTCCCTGGACATCATTTTTTTTGCTGGTTTGTCTCGGGGCTGTGGTGTTTGGGGTTTACGGTGAGTCGATAATCGATCGTTTTCTAACTATCGAACAAGACGAATCGACTGCTATACGAATTGAGTTAACCCGAGATGCATTAGAACAAATTGCTTCCATGCCATGGTATGGAAGTGCTTTTTTGGAACTCAAGTCACAAAAATATCCACATAATCTCGTAATCGAAGCGATGATGGCACTGGGGATTCCGCTCGGTATTTTATTTTTGGCGTTATGCTTTTATGGAGTGTTTCGTGTGTTTCAGTTGCAACGACAGCGGACGAAAACGACATTCCTTGCTTTGATTTTTATCCAATATTTTGTTGCGGGATTTTTTTCCGGCTCGTTATACGGTAGCGCTTCTTTGTGGTGCGCATTGGCACTGCTTTGCAATTTTCCTAAGTTGGGACGGATAAATGAGTATCGAATGCAAGAAGGTAGCATTCAAAGTAGCCCTGCTAGGATAGGTTAGAAAGTAGGTATAAATATTTTGAAATTACAGTATGCGCATCTGACCTGCGTTTTCTTGGGGGCATAATAATTTTGGACTTAGTTGATGCGACTTTTTCAATTCATCGGTATATACCAGCAATATCTGGAAACTGTTTTTCCGCAGCGTTATCCAACCGCTCACGAAGTTAGCTATCGGCATCGGTTGGATTGCCTGCTGGATGATCATTTTGGTGGGCCGCATATACTGCAGCCGGTTTATGACCGCGATTCAAATGTTGGTTTTACTGTTGCGGATGATCTGGTTTTGCAGCGCCAATGGGCGCGTGAGCATGGTATGGCCACTGATAATCTTGAGGATATCCTGCTCGCGCAAATAGAAGAGCGTCGTGCCGAGATTGTTTATTCCATGCATCCGGTGAAATTCAACAATTCGTTCCTTAAGCGATTGCCGGGAAGTGTAAAGAAAACGCTCTGTTGGCACGCTGCGCCGGACGCTGGCGCTGATTTGAGTGGGTATGACCTGCGGGTATGTAACTTTCCCGGAATTATTAAATCTTGGGAAGCGCAAGGGCTTCGAGGCGGCTGGTTCAGTCCATCTTACGATCCTGTTATGGCGGATTATGTGCGTGCGCAGGAGCGTCCAATCGATGTTGCGTTTGTCGGTGGTTATACGCGCTCCCATACTAGGCGGAACGGAATACTCAAAGCCGTCGCTCGTCTAGCGGATCGGTTTAACATCGTTTTTTGCCTAAGCCCTGGGCGCTTGATACCCTTGTCGTCCTTGCCGGTACTGAAGAATATCCTGGTGCCGTCTTATTTGCCGCGTGTCCTGAAGCGTGTTGATCGCGGCCCAGTATATGGTCGGCAGCTTTATGACATATTTGGTAGTAGCAAGATCGTGTTGAACTGTGCCATTGACATGGCTGGGCAATATCGCGGTAACATTCGCTGCTTTGAATCAATGGGATGCGGTTCATTAATGGTAAGTGATGAGGGAATCTATCCCAGTGAATTACGGCCGGGGGAGCATTTTCTAACTTATACCGACGCTAACGACGCGGCAGAAAAGATCTGTGACGCGTTGAAAAATGTGTCAATGCAACGTTCTGTAGCGAATGCAGGGAAAAAAAGTATTGAACAGAATTTTTCAAAGGAAGGACAATGGTTAATATTTCAGAAATTGGTCGAAGCTTTGTGAACGCAAATATCGGCAGTTTCATCCTTCCATTTTGCCGATAGCAGATTGGCGCATAAGTTTTGTCAATGTTGCTTTCTTTACCCAAACGGTTGATTGCGGAAATTCTTTACGCATCCTATAAGGTCTCCGAGAAATTGGTGCTAAGGATTGCTGAGGCCAAATATAGAACCCGCGCCAATGTTCATTCCTCCGCCCGATTTTTGCGAGGTGGTTCGGTTGTGAATATCCTGGCAGACGCGGGAGCTATTTCAGTTGGCGCTCATACAATCGTGCGTGGTGAATTGCTAACCTTTGGGCACGGCGGAAAAATCAGTATTGGCGATTGGTGCTATATCGGTGAGGGAAGCCGGATATGGTCGGCTGCGGAGGTGATTGTCGGCGACAGAGTTTTAATATCGCACGGCGTTAATGTGCATGATACGAACAGTCATCCTATCGATGCAACGGTAAGGCATATGCATTCAAGACAAATTCTTACAGTAGGACATCCTCGGCAAATTGATACGATTAACTCAGCCTCCGTTAAAATTGGCAACGATGTATGGATAGGATTTAACGCAATCGTGATGAAGGGCGTTGAGATTGGTGAGGGAAGCATTGTGGCCGCAGGAAGCCTTGTTACGGCGGACGTTCCGCCGAGAACAGTGGTTGGCGGTAATCCAGCGCGTGTAATACGCGAGTTGAAATAAGAGAGAGTGATGATAATTACGAAGATCAGCCTTTTGTTTTCCAGGTTGGCAGGTATTGCAAAGAAATTGGAAGACCTTCAGGAATCCATCGGGCGTATCGAAAAGCGGCAGCTTGAACAAGCTGCGTCGTGTGAGCTCAACGCACATGAATTCAAAGTGTTCTCACAAAATGGCGAGGATGGGATTATTCAGTTCCTTGTGCGCAAAATTGAAATTCCCAAAAAGATTTTTGTGGAATTCGGTGTGCATGATTACACCGAATCAAATACCCGTTTTTTGATGAAGAATGATTATTGGTCTGGCCTGGTTATTGACGGGTCAGAAGCAAATATTCGTCGCATAAAATCAGACGAACTTTATTGGCGGCATAATTTAAAAGCAGAATGTGCTTTTATTAATCTCGATAACATTAATAAATTAATCGAAAGTAATGGAATCGCTGCCGATATTGGTCTGCTTTCTGTGGATATTGATGGCAACGATTACTGGGTTTGGGAGGCAATCGATTGCATCAGTCCACGTATCGTTGTATGCGAATACAATAGTTTGTTCGGACCAACGCGCAAAGTGACTTCCATCTATTCGGAATCATTTGTCGCAAGCAAAGCACACTATTCGGGCTTGTACTGGGGGGCTTCAATTGCTGCTTTCGATCATTTGGCAAAAGCAAAGGGGTATTCTCTGGTCGGTTCCAATCGTATGGGTAACAACTTATTTTTCGTGCGTAATGACGTTATTGGTGATCTGAAGACGTGTACCCCAGAAGAAGCTTATGTGAAGTCTCAATTTCGAATTTCAAGGAATGAGGCCGGTAATTTAACTTATTTAAATTTCGAGCAAGGCCGCGAGTTGATTGCCGATATGCCGCTTTACGATATAGAAAACGATCGTAATATTAAGGTGCGAGAAATCTAGTGTGATTTCTAAAATTATCAGTGCCTAACACAATTATTTGGATTACCGGTGCCAAAGGATTTATCGGTCGACACCTTGCGCTTTACTTAGCCAATCTGGGACATAAGGTCTATGGAATCGGTCATGGCCTTTGGCCCTCAGTCGAGTCCGCAACGTGGGGGCTAGAAGGATGGATCAATGGTGAAATCGATGCATCTAATCTCGAAGTGCTGCGCCAGACCAGCGGAATACCTGACGTTGTTTTCCATTTGGCGGGCGGTTCGTCTGTCGGCTCGTCGTTGGCCAATCCTTGGGAAGATTTCTCCCGCACAGTAACGACGACCGCACGCTTGGTGGAGTGGTTACGCATTAGCGCCCCTGATGCTAGATTGGTTGCTGTATCAAGCGCCGCAGTTTATGGAGCGGAACACAGCACCCCCATTAAAGAGACATCGCCCCCGCAGCCTTTTTCACCTTACGGCCATCACAAGCTGATGATGGAACAAGTGTGTCGTAGTTATTCGGAAGCTTTTGGACTTCGCTGTACGACAGTGCGCTTGTTCTCTGTCTATGGACCATGGTTGCGTAAACAACTCTTGTGGGATGTCTGTTGCAAACTTGCTGGTGGCGCTAAAGTGCTTCAGCTTGGCGGCAGTGGCGGCGAACTGCGTGACTGGGTTGAAATTCGCGATGTCGTGCGGTTGTTGGGGCTTGCCGGATCTATCAATGGCGACGATTTGGTTTTGCTAAACGGCGGTTCAGGCATTGGTACTTCCGTGGCGATGGTAGCAGCTCTAATCGTTGATGCCTGGGGCGAGCCTGTTCCTATCGAATTTACGGGCGAAGGGCGGCGTGGCGATCCATTTAGTTTAGTGGCTTGTACAAATGCTCTCGCGAGCAATGCATTCACGTGCGAAATTGGGCTAGCTGCCGGTATTGCGAACTATGTCCGCTGGTTCAAAGAGGTGCGAATTTGACGGCGATTCGCATGGCATTCACCTTAATTGATGGTGCTAATTGGACTGGGGGCTATAACTATCTGGTGAACTTGCTCCGTTCTGTGGATAGTCATGAATCGGCTCGTCTTAGACCGGTGCTTTTTCATGGCGACGGTATCGCGGACTCTGTATTGGCTCCTTTCCAAAAGATGAAGGGTGTCGAAGTGGTGCGCACCGCCGTTTTTAATATCGATCGCGCGGCTGCACGATTGAAGCAAGCAATGTTGTGGGGAGTCGATACACAGGCAATCAAGATTTTTCAAGAGCAGCGTATCGATGTGATTTTCGAACCCGCAACATTTTATGGTTGGCGCTGCCCGATCCCCGCGCTTGCCTGGTTAGCCGATTTTCAGCATCGTCGCTTACGTAATCAATTCGGGGTGAAAGCTTATTGGCGGCGTGACCTAGGTTTTCGCGCGCAAGTTGCTTCGGGACGAATTATTATGCTGAGCAGCGAAGATGCACGTGCAGACTGCGAAGTTTTTTATCCGGATAGCGTGGGGCGAACCGTCGTGGTGCCATTCGCTGTTCCCGCGCAGAATTCGGATCAGCTTTCCACCGATGTGATACGCCACAAGTACGGGCTCCCGGAAAACTTTTTGTTTTTACCCAATCAATTCTGGCAACACAAAAATCATTTGACCATTATTGAAGCGTTGAAGGTGTTGCAGACAACCAGTTCGAACATCGTTGTTGCAGCCTCGGGTAATCCAGTAGATCAGCGACATCCGGCGCTTTTCGAAAGTTTAAAAAAGAGGGTTGCCGCGTTAGGTTTAGAAGATCAATTTCGTTTTCTCGGCATGATTCCTTACAGCGATCTGGTCGCATTGATGCGTGGTTGTACGGCATTGGTTAATCCATCCTTATTCGAGGGCTGGAGTACTACTGTCGAAGAAGCAAAATCTCTCGGCGTGCCGTTAGTGCTTTCCGATCTGAATGTTCATCGCGAGCAAGCTGGCGATGGCGCAATTTATTTTAAGCGAGACTCGCCAGAATCTGCCGCACAGGCGCTCGCTGAAGCGCTCAGCCGGTACGGGAATGTCGATCAAAATCGACGTGAGCGCGAGGCAAAAATCGCAGCTAATACTCGTTTGGCGGATTTCGCCGGCAAATTTTTTCAAGCGGCATTACTTACGGTGAATTCGAAGAAAGTAAAAATACCCGTTTCATGAAAGTTTCTATCATCACTGTTGTTTATAACAACAAAGAATCCATTGAAGAGGCAATCCTCTCCGTCGCGTCACAAACACATACAGCAATTGAGCACATCATCGTTGATGGCGGTTCTACAGATGGAACGTTAGATATTATTGCGAAGCACGCCGACAAACTTGCCAGAGTGATTAGTGAGCCGGACAAAGGCATCTACGATGCCATGAACAAAGGCTTGCGTTGCGCGACAGGAGATATCATTGGCTTGCTGAACTCGGATGACAAATACGCGCACAAAGATGTAATTGATCGCGTGGTTAGACGGTTGAGCTCTCCTGAAATAGAGGCAGTATTTGCCGATGCAGCATTCGTGGCGCCCGGACGGCCTGATGAAATAGTACGACGCTATTCCTCGCGATATTTCCGCCCTTCCAGAATAGCCTGGGGGTGGATGCCTGCGCATCCGACGCTATTTCTAAAGCGGGAAGTGTATGGCCGATACGGCTTTTTCAAGCCTGATTTTAAAATTGCTGGGGATTACGAATTCGTTGCTCGAATATTTTGGAATACCGGTATTCGCTATATTTATATGCCCGAGATTTTAGTCAAAATGAAAACCGGTGGCGTTAGCACAAGCGGTTGGGCTGGAACTGTGCTGCTGAACCGCGAGGTATTGCGAGCCTGCCGTGAAAATGGCATTCGCACTAACATGGTTAAAATCTGTTCGAAATATTTTTTGAAAATATTCGAATTTATCGATGCGAAAACATGAAAATCTTGGTCACCGGGGCGACCGGTTTTGTCGGCCAGGCGTTGTGTAGAAGTTTGTTTCAGGAGGGGCACAGTCTGCGTCTGGCAGTCCGTCATGAGGATGACCGGGCGCATGCATTGGGAAAGGCCGTCAGGTCGCCACTCTATTGTGTCGGTGATATCAATGCAACGACCAATTGGAACGCTGCCCTGCAAGGGATCGAGGCCGTTATTCATCTTGCTGCATTGGTGCATCAGATGGATAAGAGCGCACTTCCGTCGCTAGCTGACTATCGTGCGGTGAATCGTGAGGGCACCGCGCATTTGGCTCGCTCTGCAGTCAACGCGGGCGTGCGCAGGCTGTTATTCTTAAGCAGCATTAAGGTCAACGGAGAGATAACGACCGATCAACCTTTTACAGAGGCTTGTGTTCCGGCACCAGAAGATCCATATGGGATATCCAAATGGGAGGCGGAGCAAGCGCTTGCCGGGATTGCCCGAGATAGCGGTTTGGAGGTGGTTGTTCTCCGACCCACTTTGATGTACGGAGCGGGGGTCAAAGGAAATTTCCTGCGCTTGATGTCAGCTGTAAATCGCCGGCTGCCTCTTCCGCTTGGCGCGATTCGCAACAAACGCAGCTTGCTATATCTCGGCAATCTTATAGATGCCATAACCCTCTCTATTAACTCGCCGCAGGCTGCGGGTAAAACATTTTTAGTCAGCGATGGTGAAGATTATTCCACGAGTGAGCTTATATTGGCCCTAGCCAAAGCATTGAAGGTGCGCCCCATCTTATTGCCCGTGCCGCCTTTCGCGATTCGTATCACCGGGAAAATCATGAACAAGAATGCCGAAGTGCATCGACTGCTGAGTTCACTCCAAGTAGATAGCCGCAAGATCAGAACAGAGCTTGCTTGGACGCCACGGTTTCGTTTGGCTGACGGCATCGAACAAACCGCTGCATGGTTTAGGAACCGCTAAATGCAGAACTGGTTTCCATTGATTTCCTTTGCCGTCACCGTGGCACTCTTAGAACTTTTATTGCGAACGCGGCTGCTTCAACATGTCCGTGATATACCGAATCATCGCTCCCTCCACGTGCATCCCGTTCCCAGAACCGGTGGCATTGCACTCTTGGCGGGCGCTGCGGTGGGGTTCGGTTTTCTGAATCAACCCGATATTCTTTATCTATGTCTTCCTGTAGTGCTTTTAGTCGGCGTTTCATTCCTCGACGACTCATATGGTCTTTTGCCTAAATGGCGATTTCTTGCGCACTTAATTGCCGCCGTATTATTTGTTGCCCTTGGGTTACCTTCCGTCGCGACGTTGTTTTTTCAAATTCTATTGGTACTGGCTGTTACCTGGATGATCAATTTGTATAACTTTATGGACGGCTCGGATGGCTTAGCCGGAGGCATGGCGGTGATCGGTTTTTCAGTCTATGGACTAGGCGGATTATTGGGCGGTGTTCATGAACTGGCGATGGTTAGTTTTTGCATTGCCGCTGCTGCAGCTGGCTTTCTCATATACAATTTTCACCCTGCGAAGATCTTCCTTGGCGATGCCGGTTCGATTCCCCTTGGTTTTTTAGCAGCTGCAATCGGACTTCTTGGCTGGGAAAAAGGTGCGTGGCCGCTGTGGTTTCCGGCCTTGGTTTTTTCTCCATTCCTAGTGGATGCTACCCTCACGCTTAGTAAAAGATTAATAAGAGGTGAACGCATTTGGATGGCTCATAAAGAGCATTATTACCAACTTCTTGTGCAGGTAGGATTCGGACATCGACGAACGGCATTGTTTGAATATATTTTGATGTTGGCCGTAGGAATATCTGCTTTATGGGGCTGCTCGCGATCTACGGTGGAGCAATATGGAATCTTAGTAATTTGGGGAGGGGTTTACTGGTTATTAGTAATTTCGCTTAAGAGGCTGCAGTTTAAATTGCGACCCGGTGCTTTGCATCACGTACAGAAGTAAGCGCGCGAGGTCTGTAATCGCGAGGCGTCTTGCGGTTATACACATGCGATTCGATAAACGATCAGCAGATATGTCGGAGAAATTGGTTGAGTACTGGAGACCAAATAAAAATGACTACCCCTATTACAACAGAGCAAGAAGATTTTAGTTTTCGAGACATTTGGCGTTCTGTGCGCCGAAGAAAGTTCTGGACGGTAAGCATTACTGTTGCTGCGATAATTGGTGCATTAGCATACGTATCCTCTGCCCAGCCTGAATGGGAGGCTACAGGTGTCATACAAATTGGGAAAGTAGGTCAATTGGAGGATGTGGGAAAAGGGGGCGCCGCTAAAGGAGATGGTGCACCTATTGAAGCAGTGGCGCGTACTTTAGAACGAATGAAGCAGAATTCCTTCGGAATCGAGGTATTGAAGGTTGCTGAACCTGACTTTAATATCAATGATGCCGAAAATGGGTTGTATATGAAAAGTCGGCAGATTAAGTTACTAGGAACTTCCGATTTGCTTGAATTAAAGGTGCGCGGCCATTCGCGTGAGCAAGCGGCAAAGTGGATCGATGCGACTGTTAGTCATTTGGGTAAAATTCATGAGACCTTGGCTTCTCCAGCAAGGCAACGTTTGATAGTGGCCCTTGAGGAAGCTACGCGTGATCTTAAGCAGGCCAAAGCGGAGCAGAAGCTGTTGTCAGATAATCTGCCGTCAAAGCAAAAAAATAATTCAGGCAATCAATTTTCCGAAAACGTGTTATTTGCTGGTATGGTCACTGTGATAGACCAGCGCGTTAGTGATTTGCAGGCGCGCAAACTAGCTTTAGAAGAACAAACAAGCCCAGCAAATAGCTATCAGACTTCTTTATTAGATCGTGTGTATGTGTCCACGCGTCATGTTTTCCCGAAGCGATCATTGATCGTCCTTATCGCAGGCATATTTGGTTTGATGATTGGCGTTTTTGTTGCGCTTGTTGTTGATTATTTCAGTAACCAAAAACAATAACTGCTAATTTACTAACGGTGGGAATGCCTATGCTCCGTAAATTTAATTACCGTGCGTTGTTTGCTTTCCTGCACGATGTTGCTGCTTCTGCGGCCACATGGTGGTTTGGATATTGGTTGCGATTCAATTTCGATATCCCGCCACAATACATGGCCACCATGTTTAAAACGCTGGTATTGATTGTGCCAGTACAAGGCGCTGTTTTCTATTTCTTCGGCCTTTACCGAGGCATCTGGCGTTATGCAAGCTTGCCGGATATGCGGCGAATATTTACTAGTGTAACGGTTGCCATATTGGCGGTTGCGCTATTGCTTTACATGGCACGGTTCAACATTGGGGTGCCTCGTTCAGTGGTTGTAATGCAGCCGTTGCTGCTAGTGTTGATCATGTGTGGCAGCCGTGTTGCTTACCGATCTTGGAAGGAGAGTCGGTTATATAGTGCTACCAAGAATAAAGGCGAACCGGTTCTTGTTCTCGGCGCTGGCGATGCCGCAGTAACGCTGGTTAAAGAATTGGCCAAAGGCCAAGAATGGCGAGTTGTTGGCCTGCTGGATGACAATCGGGGAAAGCAGGGAAGATTTCTTCATGGGGTGCGTGTGCTTGGGCCGTTGGATGAATTGGCTCGCTGGGCTAAGCATTTCAGTATCTCGGATGCCATTATTGCAATGCCATCGGCATCTCGCGCTACGCGCCGTCGTGCGATTGATCTTTGTAACAACGCCGGGCTAACCATAATGACAGTGCCATCCTACGCTGATTTGGTAAGTGGCAATGTTACCGTTTCGCAAATTCGTAAGATCGACGTTGAAGATTTGCTTGGGCGAGATCCGGTAATGCTTGATACGGCCGGCCTGCATGAATTTTTGTCTGGTCAGGTCGTGATGGTCACCGGCGCTGGTGGTTCCATTGGGGCCGAGCTTTGCCGCCAAATAGCCGGCTTTCGCCCCAGCTTGTTGATATTCTTTGAGCTGAATGAATTTGCGTTATATCGCTTACAGGAAGAATTCATAGAGAACTTTGCACATATTCCGACCATCGGGGTTATCGGTGACGTCAAGAATAGAGTGCGGGTTCAACAAGTAATCCAAGGATATTTACCGTCAGTTATTTTTCATGCGGCCGCCTATAAGCATGTGCCATTAATGGAAGAAGTGAATGCATGGGAGGCGGTACGGAATAACGTATTAGGGACTTATACCGTTGCTCAGGTAGCAATAGCGTCTAATGTTAAAAAGGTAGTGCTTGTTTCTACCGACAAAGCGGTAAACCCAACTAACGTGATGGGTGCTAGCAAGCGATTGGCAGAAATTGTCTGCCAATTGTTCCAATTTGCCGGAAAGACGCAATTTGAAATTGTCCGATTCGGGAATGTTTTGGGTAGCACCGGCAGTGTTATTCCTAAGTTTCAAGAACAAATTGCTAAAGGTGGACCGATTACCGTTACGCATCCCGATATTATTCGTTATTTCATGTCTATCCCCGAAGCGGCGCAGTTGGTATTGCAAGCGGGCTGCATGGGTCGGGGCGGTGAAGTCTTCGTGATGGATATGGGTGAACCTACCAAGATTGTTAATCTGGCGAAGGAAATGATTCGCCTGGCCGGTCATACTGAGGAAGAGATCAAAATTGTTTATTCTGGGCTACGTCCCGGAGAAAAGCTTTTCGAAGAGCTACTCGCCGATGACGAAACCACGGTACCTAGCGGCCATCCAAAACTGCGAATCGCCAAATCGACTCGTACCGATTCAGTAGAGCTGAACGAGCTAAGCCGTTGGTTGGAGCAACCGCAAGATTTAAGTGATGACGAAGTGAAGCGAGACTTGCGGCAATGGGTTCCTGAATATTTTGCGGCTGTTAAACCGAAGCTCAAGGTCGTGCAGGCTTTCAAGGAGTAACAATGTTTGACGATATGCGCGCGGTTTCCATTAGCGCGTTCCATGACCAACAGCTAAAAACGCCGCAATGGGGCAAGATGTGCCCCGCAGAATTTCACGAAGGCGTTTGGCAATATATTGAACTCAATCATCGTTACAATTCTTTATTGTGGGATGAGGAAGATTTGGCGCGTAGAAAAGATGTTCCGGATAGCGCTATTGCTGCGAATAAACGGGCGATTGATAGCTACAATCAAGCGCGTAATGATGCGATCGAACGTATCGACGATTTGTTGTTACATCGGGTGACTGATGTCTTGAGGCGCGCAGAGGCTAGGCTTAATTCGGAAACGGCCGGCTCGATTATTGATCGCCTATCGATCATCAGTTTGAAGATTTTGCACATGCGATTGCAGACTGAGCGAACCGATGCAAGTGGTGAGCATATTGAAACTTGCCGCTATAAGCTTGCGCGCTTGCGTGAGCAGCGCTATGACTTACAAACCTGTCTGGATGCGTTGCTTGCGGATTGCGCGGCAGGGCGAATGTATTTCAAGATTTATCGGCAATTCAAGATGTATAACGATCCGGCGCTGAATCCTTATCTATATGCCGGCAAGACCTGACTGTAAGTGTATATAAACCTTGGCTCGGGCAAGGGCCAGGATTTTCATGGCCCGCGTGTGTATCATGCCTGCCTCTTATTTTGATGTTGCAGTTTATGCAAAAACTGATTGCTAGCAGCCGATACCCCGGTGAAATAGCGGTACTTTTGGCGCTGATGGCAGTGTTGCCGGTGCTGGAGGCTCCCAAAAATATTTTCCTCGTTATCTATCTGGTGACTTGGTTAGTGAACAGATGGCGCGCCGCCGATTTCGGTGGTTCTTGGGACGTTTGGGATAGCCTCATCGCGTTATGGATTGCCTCCGGATATATCGTTGCGTCTTTCGCCGGTTTTCATCATGACGAGTGGAGTGGGCCGCATGATATTGCCCGTTACGGCCTACTACTTTGGACGCTAAAACGTAGCGGTTACGGGCGGTCTGAAATTCAACTAATCTTGGGTGCCGTTGGAATTGTCTGTGCGATTGCGTTGATATTTGCTCTATGGGCGCAATTTGTCACGCATTCCCGAAAAGCACTGGAGCTGAACTCGGTCGGTCATGTTAACCATAGCGCGATTTATCTCCTGATAAGCTTTGGCACGACATTGTCATTAGCACTAGCGTTTTGGCATCGATTGAATCCTGTAACGCGGATTACAGCTGCTTTGATATGCCTATTTTTAGCGGCTGGCGTCGTCATGTCGGCGAGCCGTGCCGCTGTTGGCGTCCTTCCATTATTAAGTTTAATTCTCGCATTCGTCTGGTGTCGGCGTTCGTGTAAACCGTTTGTGATTTTGGCGGTGCTATGTGCGGTGATAGGTGCCGGCGCATATGTCGCTCGACTGGAAGTCGTTCAAAAGCAGCAGGGCAATATGGAGAGCAATAACGTATTGTCTTATCGCGATCAAATTTGGAACGTAGCGCTTGTGGCGTGGCGCCAGTATCCGATTTTTGGCGTGGGCATGAACAACTTTAATCAAATTAGCGACAACAGCGTTAAGCGTTGGGTGGAGGCGTCAGGGAAAACATACGATGCCTCTCGGTATAAAGGCACTGCCCATGCGCACAGCTTATATCTCAACACATTGGCGGAGCGCGGAGCCTTCGGCTTAGGTGTTGTCATGCTAGTGTTATTGGCATGGTTTTGGCGGATTGTTCGCCATATACCTAAGCGGGAAGACGAGGATATTACCTGGGCGCTTTGGGGTGGCAACTTTACCGCTTGGTTCGCCACTGTAGGCGTCGGATTGGTCAATACAACATTGCATCACGAGAACGCAATTTTAGTCGCGCTCTTGCTTGGCCCCTTGCTTGCCTTCAATGCACGCAATGAAGCAGCATTTACTAAAGAGGCACTTGCTGCGGAGGCGTCGATTGCGTAACAACGCTGGTGTTTCTTCCAGTGCAGAAAGCCTTCGCTTTCTGCTTATTCGTCGTGACAATATCGGCGATCTTGTTTGCACTACCCCGCTTTTCCGCGCTTTGCGCGAGCGATTTCCGCAAGCTCGTATCGAAGCCTTGGTTAACAGCTACAACGCGCCTGTATTGGAAAACAATCCCGATCTCGATGCAGTGTACGCTTACACCAAAGCCAAGCATCGTCCAGCGGGCAAGAGTGTACTGGGCGTGTACTGGGATCGTATGCAGTTGCAACTTCATTTGCGCCGCAGTCGTTTCGATTATGTAATTCTCGCGGCACCGGGTTTTCAGCCTCGTTCATTGCAGTTTGCCCGCTTGCTTAAACCGCGACACATCGTTGGTTTTGTCGAACCCGGCAACTCATCGCCGAAGATCGATATCGCTCTTCCTTATGCGTTACCGCGTTCCATGCACGAAACGGAAAACGTATTCCGCTTACTTGAACCGTTAGGTATCGCCGGTACTCCGCCCGCACAACGCGTGGTTGCCAAACGAATCAGTAATGGTTCGCCTGCCTTATACATAGAAGGTGGTGTTAAACCACTAGTCATCGGTGTGCATATCAGTGCGCGTAAACCGAGCCAACGTTGGCCAATGGAGAATTTCGCCAAGCTGATGGAGCGGCTGGGTGAAACCTACAACGCCTCGTTTCTACTTTTTTGGTCTCCCGGTAACGAAGCGAATCCATTGCATCCGGGTGACGATGAGAAGGCGCGGCGCTTATTGCTTCTTACGCATGCCAAATCAGTAACACCTTCGCCTACTGACCATCTTTCTCAGCTCATTGCTGGCCTTGATCAATGCGATATTGTCATTTGCAGTGATGGTGGCGCCATGCATGTGACGGCCGGACTTGGAAAACCGATTCTCTGTTTTTTTGGTAAATCCGATGCGACTCGTTGGTATCCGTGGGGTGTACCGCATGTGGTGTTACAACCACCGGGTATGGATGTTATTGATATCGGGGTAGAGCAGGCGTTTGCGGCGTTTGAGCAGTTGTTGAAAGTATGCCAATCGCAATCCATGACGGCTCAAATCAACCCTCCTTCAAAAAAATCTGGTTGATGCATGACTCGTTGTAAGTATCCCAACTTTCGGCTTCGTTCCAACTTGGCAGCGAACTTTGGGAAATCGAGCCCGTAGCGAGTACGCATTGCGTTGGCCTGACTGTTGATCCATCGCCAGCGAGGCTCGAATGTGGAATCGCGAAATGCGAAGGCCACATAATTTCCATCATCTTGAACCGGCAACACAATAACGTTGTCGTCGAACGCGGTTCGCATCATCTCCAAATGCTTAATGCGATCTGCTTTCTCTCCCATCAAATTCGCTACCATAACGCCTTGCCGAGTCAGAGCATTACGAACGTCCAAGTAGAATTGCGGGGAGCTGACAGACGCAGCGAAACCTAGCCGGTCGAAAGCATCCATCATGATTACATCGGAAAACTCGTGGCAGTCGCGTACGTATTTGGCCGCGTCATCAAGTAGAACACGGAAGCGTGAATCATCTGGTGGAATCAGAAATTGATCGCGAAAGGCCAAGATGTCGGGATCAATTTCCACCACCGTGATATCTGCTGATGATAAATGGCGATGACAATATTTCACTAGGGAACCGCCACCCAAACCAAGCATCAAAATGCTGCGCGGTTGGTGTAGAAAAAAGAGGAAACTCATCATCTTGCGGGTGTAAGCGAATTCCAACGCATATGGATCATCAATGCGCATCGCGCTTTGTACATAAGCCAGCGAGAAATACAACGAGCGCGAATCTCCATCATCAATAATGAATGGTTTGTTGTAATTACTGGACCGGACTCGCGCCAACAATTTTTTCTGGTCGCAATCTATGGGCTCCAATAATTTGATGACGTCACCCGTGGTCGCGAAAGGGCTCGGTAATTCGATGATCGAATTTGATAGGGGTGGGGATGTTGCGTCAAGCACTACAAGTTCACTTTCTTTTAGGACTTAAGCAAAACTGCCCCAGCGGCGTCACTTCTCCTTGCCGTACAGTTCGCTATTATCTGCGTCGGCGTGCCTTGCTGGGACAATGTTGCGTAAGTCCTATCTTAGGTCAATTCATCTGTTGAGTGTCATCAAGTGCGCGGACAAATAAATTGCCTTCCCGCTTTACACCAGCACATGGCGAACCTCCGCAAAAAAACGGTGCACCTGTTGCTCAATTTGCGCATCGACCATTAATTCCGGTCGTCTACCGTGCGGGCAGGCGAGTCGCGGCGTAGTCCCGAACAGACGGCAGATTAGCGGGCGTTCATCATAAACTTGACACCCCTTCTCACCAAGATGAGGGCAATTCAGATTAGCAAGCGCTACGTCATGTTCTTCATCGCTTTTGACTGGAAGCCTGAACATTTCTTCACTAGAAGCCGTTACCGGTCCGCAGCAATCGTGACATCCGGGTATGCATTCGAATGATGGGATACGTGTTCGGAAAAACCGAATTTTTTGACTGGTGGGAGTCATTGGTTTTTGCTTTCTGGAAGCAGTTCAAGACATATGTTTTATTGTCTCGATAAAACTAGGGAAGGGCAATCTATATCGCTGCATTAATGTTTCCGCTCGATCGATCAATTTACCGTTGAAAAGGAAATTGCTCTCGTCTTTGAAGCCAAAGACAATGCAATTATTGTCTCTCTCCGATGATGATATAAGTACCGTATCGCCAAAACGAGCTTGGATACGCTCGAGAAAAACATCCACGGCCTTCCCAACGTCGAATAGATTGACGACCAGCACACCTCCGGGTCTGAGTGCAGTGAAACAGCCGTCATAAAATGATTGCGTGCATAGTGACGGCGACTGGCCATGTAAATCGAATCCATCCACGATCAGAATGTCGGCGCAACTGCGATGCGTTGCCACGTATTCACTGCCATCACCAATAACAACCTGTAAACGTTCGTCATCTTGCGGTAAGTAAAAGTGCGAACGCGCGGTTGCTAAAACTCGCGGGTCGATTTCCACGATGGTGGTCGATGTATCGGGCATCTCATGGTGAATAAATTTTGCCAAAGAACCGCCTCCAAGGCCGATCATCGCGATTCGCTGCGGTGCCGGATGGAAGAGCAAGAATGACATGATGCGTTGGGTATACGCCACCGTCAGTTCGTACGGACTGTTGATTTCCATTGCGCTTTGGACTCGATCACCATCGAAGGACATCAAGCGTAGGCCTTCATATTCCTCAACCAATACCTCATGCTGATAGGAAGCGTTTGAAGGCATGTCGGATGGTAAAGCCGAATAATTATTCACGTTCTCTCCTGAAAATAAAAGAGAGGAACGACATCGTTTTGTGGGGGAAAATTTAACATGATGATGTTCCTGGAGGTTCAATGGTGAGGGCATTGAGCTGAGTAATTTACTTCTCCGCGAATTATTATAGAGCTGTATATAATGATAATCTCGTTATCATTAATTGCTTGTTGCCATGGAAAGTAAAACTGCTCGTTTCACTGTGCTCATCGATCCGATTAAGAAAAAAGCATTCGAGGAATTGTGTGCTGCTCAAGATTTGACGCCCTCTCAAGTGGTCCGGCAGATGATTCGCGATTATCTGAAGCAGCACGGCGTCGACTACGCTACGAAATCGCGTGCAGGCAGTCGTTAGAGTCGGGCTCAAAATCCAGGTTTCATCACGTCTCTGTTTTTGGCTTACTCAAACGCTTCATTTTTTATCGTCGTGCAAATGGTCCTGATTAATCTCTCGGCTAGGCTCGGCATATTCGTCTAGCATCATTTGCTTCGAGCGCTTCTTGGATGGGTTTGCCTCAGTGAGCCGTAGACAAGATTCCATAGCCGCTGCGAAGTTATCCGCATAGCCGTCTTCACCCAATAAGGTAAGAATTTCTGCGTTCTCAAGCTTGGTTCGTACTCGTTCATTGGCTTCACACAACATCACTAACACGTGACGTTTGCGTAATTTTTTGATTACTTCTTCCAACGTTAGCAAGGCGGTAATGTCCATAAAGGGCACACGCCGTAATCGAATTATCAAAATCCGCGGATCGGTCCGTGTTTGCACTAATGCACGTTCGAATTGCTCGACTGCGCCGAAGAAGAACGGTCCTTCGATGCCATAGACAAGCACTCCGGGTGGAAGCTTTATGAATCCGAGATGGACAAGTTCGTGGTTGATTTCATGTTCGGCCAGTTGTTGCACCTCCACGGAAGATGCCATGCGTCGTAGGAAATGCAGCGTGGCGAGGATTACCCCGATATTCACGGCAACGACTAGATCGGTGAAGATGGTCAGGAGAAAAGTGATTAACAGAATCGCGACATCGGCGGCCGGAGCGCGACGAATCATAAGCGCGAAATGTTTAAGCTCGCTCATGTTGTAAGCGACGACAAACAAGATCGCGGCTAGTGCCGCCAACGGTATATTGGTAGCCCATGGTGCCAAGAACAAAATAATCAGCACGAGCGTTACCGAATGGGCAATTCCTGCTAAGGGGCCAGTCGCACCGTTACGAATGTTTGTAGCGGTTCTTGCAATGGCACCGGTGGCGGCAAATCCTCCAAACAAAGGCGCCGCAATATTGGCGATGCCTTGTCCGATCAGTTCCTGGTTTGAGTCATGCTTCGTGCCGGCCATTCCGTCGGCCACCACGGCGGAAAGTAACGATTCGATGGCGCCAAGCATTGCAATGGTGAAGGCTGGCCCGATCAATTCAAAAATGCGGTTAACCGATACATCGGGTAGCGTAAAACTTGGCAATCCTCGTGGAATGCCACCGAATGCGCTGTTGATGGTGGCAACGCCGTCAAAGTGATAGATCGTCTGCAACGTTGTTGCAAACAGCATGGCGACTAGAGGGCCGGGAATTCGGCGAAGTCCCCAAATGCGTGGAGAAAAAATCACCAGCAAAAGACTGCCCACTGCCAATCCGGTCGTCGCCATATGTAGATGGGGCAATACTTCTAATAAGTGCCACAGCTTCTGGTGAAAATGCTCGCCGGATGCCTTCGGCAAACCAAAGAAATCCGCCCATTGTCCCACCCAGATAATCACGCCGATGCCAGCTGTAAAGCCCACGATGACGGGAGCTGGGATGAATTTGATCGCCGCCCCCATCTTCGTCATGCCCATAGCCACCAACATCACACCCGCCATGATTGTGGCGATCTGCAAACCATCGATGCCGTGCTTAGCCGTGATGCTGGAGAGGATGACGATAAATGCGCCGGTCGGTCCCGCGATCTGCAAGCGGCTGCCACCCAGAATCGACACCAGCGCACCAGCTACGATGGCGGTGTAGAGTCCCTGCTCGGGCTTTGCACCCGACGCGATTGCAAAGGCCATTGCAAGCGGCAGGGCCACAATGCCGACGATGATCCCCGAAATAATATTGGGCAACCAATACTCACGACCGAGCAAACCTGCTCGTCGTGCCTCTATTAGCGCAATCATCGCTTTACCTTCCCTGCAAAAACACGCATTTCATTATAATGTTCTTATCATTAAATGAATATAGCAGTACTGACCACCCCGACTCCGATTTCCCCACGCAGTGCTATCATCGTTGCAATCCCTCCGAAATCATCACATCTCCTTAAAATGGATAGTTCGTCTGTCAAACGTTACCTGCCTTGGGTGGTCGCGATCGCGCTGTTCATGGAGCAGCTCGACTCGACCATTATCAATACGGCGGTGCCTTCCATGGCGGCTAGCCTCCATGTAACACCACTGAGTTTAAAAGCGGTGGTCACTAGTTACATCTTGAGTTTGGCTGTATGTATTCCTCTAAGCGGCTGGATAGCTGATCGTTTCGGTACGCGGCGTGTGTTCAGCGCCGCTGTGGCGATTTTTACATTTTCTTCAGTGCTCTGTGGGCTTTCCGTGAATGTGCCCATGCTGGTTGCATCGCGTATTTTGCAGGGTATAGGCGCTGCCATGATGATGCCGGTCGGACGATTGGCAATCATTCGTACCTTTCCAAAGTCCGAGCTGTTGATGGCGATGAATTTCGTGATCATCCCCGCATTGATTGGTCCATTGCTTGGCCCGACCATCGGCGGCCTGATCGTGCATTGGCTGCCCTGGCGCATGATCTTCTTTATAAACGTTCCGGTCGGATTAGCCGCGCAGCTACTCATTCATCGACACATGCCGGACTATCACGGAGATGAGCCACGCCCGCTTGATGTCGTTGGTTTGGTGCTGTTCGGCTCAGGCACTGCGCTACTCTCATGGTTGTTGGAAGTATTCGGCGAACACCATCTCGACGTTACTTCTGCTGCGATTCTGTTGCTGCTGTCGCTGGGTTTGCTGGCCGCATATGGTTGGCATGCACGTCAAACACCTCACCCGTTGTTGCGCCTGGCGTTGTTTCGCGTGCGCACTTTTCGCGTCTCGGTAGTCGGTGGCTTCATTACTCGATTAGGTTTGGGCGGATTGCCTTTTCTGCTGCCGTTGCTTTATCAAATCGGGCTTGGGTTACCTGCTTGGCAATCAGGGCTTCTCATGATGCCCGCAGCAGCTGCGGCTATGGGGATGAAATTGATGTCAACCCGCGTTCTTCGGCAATTTGGTTACCGGAAGGTTTTGATCGTAAATACCTTGATGATAGGCATAACGATCAGCATGTTCGCGGCAGTGAATTCCACGACGCCGATTATGCTAATTATTTTTCTTAGCATGGCACAGGGTTTTTTCAATTCCCTGCAATTCTCAAGCATGAATTCCATGGCCTATGCCGATATCGGCACAGCGGATTCGAGCATGGCTAGTACCATCGCTAGCTCGCTGCAGCAGATGTCGATGAGTTTTGGCTTGGCATGCGGATCTTTAGTTACCGCTTGGTATCTTGGGGATTTGCCGCAATCCGATCGGATCGCAGTTACTAACGCGCTACATCACGCTTTTCTAACGTTGGGTGGATTGACGATATTGTCGTCGTTGTCTTTCTGGGCGTTAAGGGCTGAGGATGGAGAGAGTGTTAGCAAGGGTAGTGTGGCGGCGGCGGAATAGCTGTGGTGCTAATCGATGCGTGTTCTCGAATTATCCGACCGCAATTCTCACTTAATTCGTTTCTCTAAATTTAAATGATCGTGGCTATCAGTGCTTCATTGCCCTGCTTGCGCAATTGCTTTGGTGTAGCCAGTCTTGATGTTTAGAGAACGAAGTGAAGGCTTGGTGCAAAATAACGCCATATCTGGCGCATTCGTTGCCGTGCCTTGTCAACGTATTGCTGTCTTTTATCTCTCGAAAAGCCCAATAGAATTTGAGTCTGAAAAACTAGAATCGACGCGTGCGATGAGCCTCTTAAAAAGCCATTTGTTCCACAGCTTCAAAAACTTGTTCTACAGTGATCGCCTGCATGCATCGAGGCGATGCGCATTCCCGCGTTGACCGGCCGCAACGCTTTACCCAATCAATCTCTCGGCGAAAAAGAATTTTTTGATCGCGACACGGAAAGTTTTCAATCGTTACCGCTCGATAGGGGCTATGTCTCCAGAATTCTCCACTGCCGCAGATAAGCGCTGAACCAGGACCGAATAAAGTTACCGTTGGGGTATTAGTAATCCTGCCTAAATGCGCAACACCAGTATCCGGGCACACTAGCAATTTGGCACCGGCAATCAGTTGCCATAATTGCGAAAGATCGAGTGCGCCGGCGTAGCTTTTATATTCACCTGTCGGATCGATTGCTTTGACGATCTTGCCTTCGTTTTTCCCGCCGCTCCATATCACTTGCAATCCACGTTTCGAAAGCTGAGTGGCCAAGGCTTGCCACTTCTGCGGCTCCCACAACTTCAATGGCGTGCTCGCTCCAACATGCAATACCGCGTAAGGTTTTTGCGGGCGCGTGAACGGTATGCAGTTAGGGGCGGGCCATTGACTCACGTCATATGGCGGAGGCGGCGGGCCATCCACCAGCGCGGCAACCATGTCGCCCCAAGCGGCAGGCGTTGATGGATATTCGATTAATTCGTCGACCGGTCGGTTCTTGTATGTAGGTTTGTCTTTCGCATGCGCAATGATCCAGCGAGCATTTAATGCGGCGGCGAACCAGGAATGGCGATTATCGCCGGGAACAATCGCTAGATCGAAGCCAGAGTAGGGAAACATGGCTTGTGCTGTAGCGGCATCGCGAGGATCGAATGGCCAAGCTGTAACGCCATAAGGATGTTTGTCATACAACGGCGCAATGGCTTTTGGCGTCGTCATGATGATTTCAGCGTCTGGAAACTGGTGACGCAGTTTGGCGAGTAGCGGTGTCAGCATCAATGTATCGCCCAGCAGCAAATGATGGGCAACTAAAATACGCTGTGGGTTGCTAGGGCGTTTTCTACGTCCGTACGTTGATATCAAATGCAGAAGCGCGCGGCCAATAACCGCAGCGCGCATTTGAGCACGGCTAGAAATCATTAAAAACCGGTGTTATGAATTGTCCTCGAAAAACTTCGTGATTCATTTTTGATTTCGTGCCTTTCGTGTTTTTCGTGGACAATGTTTTTCTCCGTCCTGGAGCGGCGATTATAGGCCCGCTTTACCCATGAACCACGCTCTGAAAAATTGCTTCCATCTTGTCGAGCATGATGTCGAGCCCGAATTTCTCCAACGCCATTTTTCTCGCGGCGTCGCTGTAGCGAAGCCGCATATCTGCATCATGCAACATCGCTTCCAATGCTTGTGTCAGTGCTGCGGAATTGCGAGGTGGGATGATGATGCCGGTTTCCTGATCGCAAACCGCTTCGGTGATGCTGCCGACCGTTGTGCTGATGACTGGAATGCCGCAGCTCATTGCTTGCAGAATCGCTTGTGGAACGCCTTCGTTGGCATATGACGGCAGCGCGAATACATCGATTGCTTGTAACCAAGGGACGACATTTTCATGATTACCGGCCATAACGACGCGATCCCCAAGACCGAGCCGTGAGATCTGGCTTTGTAATGCTTGCCGTTGCGGGCCATCGCCGACAATCGTCAAATACGTGGTTTTGTCTGCCAGTGCAGCGAACGCATCGAGCAGGTAGTTGTGTCCCTTCCAACTGCGTAGCGTCGCTACGATACCAATAATTTTCGCATCGGCTGGCAGCCCAAGTTGTTCCCTGGCTGGTCTTCTTTCACCGGGAATGAAGCGTTGCGTATCGATGCCTGTAGGCACTGAAGTAATACGTTTCGGATCGAATCCATTGCGATCAATTAATTCGTTGCGCAGTTTTTCACCGGTGGTGACTATATGCCGGGACGCGTTGCTGTAAAGCCAACGGGTCGCAAAGTTGTACGGTACGGGCGCCGAGATGTGTCGTGTGCGGACGGTCGGCGGCGCGTTATCCATGAAGCGACAAGCCAAAGCAGAGAGCCATGCATCGGTGGAGCTGTGGGTGTTGATTACGTCAACCGGGTTCGCTGAAAGCCAGCGCCGCATGGCTAAAAACCCTTTGGTTTTTTTGCGCGCAATCGGTAACGCAACGACATCCAAGCCCCGCGCTTTTCCTTCGCGATAGATGTTGGCAGTCTTAGGCGTAATCAAGGTAATGCGGTGACCGCGCGCCACCATGCCCTGCGCTTCCGTCAGGATGCGAATTTCTTGTCCGCCCCAGCCTTGTGAGGATTCGGTATGGACGATGTGAAGTGGGCGCATAAAGTAGGGGGCTTTTTAAAATTAAGCGTTGACTACTATGGGTTCGTGAGAGCGCTGCAAACGATGCAAACGGGCATAAAGTCCATCATGTGCAATCAACTCTCGATGGGAACCAATCTCGGCAATACGGCCCTTATCCAGAACCACAATCCGACTGGCGCGTTCAATAGTGCTCAATCGGTGCGCGATAACAATCGTGGTGCGTCCTTGCATCAAGGTTTCCAATGCTGCTTGTACATGGCGTTCCGAGGCGGTGTCGAGGGCGGATGTGGCTTCATCAAGAATTAAAATCGGCGCGTCTTTCAACAACGCACGTGCAATTGCCAAACGTTGCCTTTGTCCGCCGGAAAGCTTGACGCCGTTTTCGCCTATCATGGTCTTGAACCCTTCCTGCATTTGCAGTATGAATTCCGTGGCGTGGGCTGCATCTGCTGCGGCGATAACTTTTTCTTCCGATGTTTCGGCCAGCTTTCCGTAGGCAATATTGGCAGCGACTGTATCGTTGAACAACAACACCTCTTGGCTGACCAAGGCGATATTAGCGCGCAGGCTGGTGAGCGAGATGTCCTCAAGCGGATGGCCATCAATGAGAATGCGGCCACTAGTGGGATGAAAGAATCGCGGAATAAGGCTCGCAAAACTTGTTTTACCGCTACCCGAAGCGCCGACTAACGCTATAGTTTCGCCAGGTTCGATAACAAGGTTGAGATTATCTAGAGCCAGTTGGCTATTGTCTTCATAACGAAACCCGACTTGGCTGAACTCAATGCGTCCTTTTGCTTTGCTAAGATTAATATGACCGTTATCGGTTTCCGGCGTTTCATCCAATACTTCAAACACGCTCTCTGCCGCGGCTAGGCCGCGTTGCAAGGGCTCATTTACTGACGTTAGACTTTTCAGTGGTGCGAAAAGCAACATCAGCGTGCTAACAAAAGCGATGAACCCGCCGGCAGTGGTTTGGTTTTCTCCGGCTGAGGTTACCGCCATATACATGATTAACGCCACTGCACACGACGCCAAGAGCTCAATGATGGGAGAGTTCAATGCATTGGCGGTGGTTTGCTTCATCGCCAATTGCCGGGCCTTATTGATTTCCTTGCTGAAACGCGCCTGCTCGTAAGCCTGCCCGCCAAAAATTTTCACTACTCGTTGCGCCTCGATAGATTCTTCCAACACGCTGGTAATGCCGCCCATCGCTTTCTGCGTGCTCCGGCTAATGCCGCGTAGCCGTTTGCTGACAATGCGCACGATGATGGCCATAACCGGCGCCACCAGCATGGTCATCAGCGTCAGTTGCCAATCAAGGAAAAACAGATAGGTTAGCAAGCCGACGACGGAAAGCGTTTCTTTCACCGAGGTGGTGATGAGGCTGGTCGCTGCTGTTGTTACTTGCGTGACATCGTAGGTTAATTTCGATATCAGGTTGCCGGTGGCGTGCTCGTTGAAATAACGGTTTGGCAAGGCCAGCAGTTTAGCGAACATCGCTTCGCGCAGATCCATAACCAGTTTGGAGCCCACCCAGGAAATCGAATAGCTGGATACAAAATTCGCTAGGCCGCGCACAAGAAATAAAAGAACAATCAAAAAAGGCACAACTTTAGCTGGAAAAATACCAAGCAATAGCGGCTGTTTCTGACCGAACGCGCCATCCACCATGAATTTCAATAATGCGGGAAATACTGGCTGTGTCAGTGCCGTCACTACCATGCCCACGACGGACAGCGAAAACATCCCCAGATGGGGACGCAGGTAGGACAGAAGACGGAGATATAGTTCCCGGTTGTTCATCGGGAAAAGCTAGTTGAGATCACGCGGTAACTTTGGAAAAGATTGTTGGGCGAATTATACCGAAGCCAAGCCGGGCACGGGGGTGCAATATTAGAAGACTACGTGACAACTACGTGGTCAGTCATGGTGAATTTGTTAAGCACAATTTATTCCATTGTCATTCTGAGTGCAACGAAGAATCTGCTTTTTGTCTGCGTTATGCACAGTGCTAATTTTAACCACTGTAAACAGCAGATTCTTCGCTGTCGCTCAGAATGACAGTCACACGTCGTGCAAACTCAACGTGACTAACCACTAGCCTAATCCCAATAAATTTTTATACAACACGATTAGCCGACCTGACATTGCTTCAAAAGTAAGTGGCAGCACGGTGCTTCGTGCCGCGGTGCCTATTGTTTGCCGTTGTTGTTCATCCTGTAAGGCGATCATCGCGCGAGCCAGCGCGTCAACATCCAGGGCATCGCAGTAATAACCATTCACGCCATTTTGAATTAACTCGGCCGCACCGCTTTTATTGCTCGTAATGATAGGTAATCCGCTGGCCATGGCTTCCAGCGCGGCATTCGGGAATGGATCGTAGAGTGTTGGCAAAACAAACACATCCGCAGCACCATAAGCTGGGCCTACGTTTTTCAAGCCGCCGGTGAAGTAAACGCGTCCATCGAGGCTGAGTGTTGTGGCTTCTTTTTCATACACCGCTTTGCGCTTATCCGTCCCAACGATAACGCCGTAGCAATTCGACGGCAGTTTGCTCAGCGCTTGGAGAAATGGCGCCACGCCTTTACGTTCAAATCCGGAGCCGACAAAGAGATAGACCAGTGCGTCCGAGGGAATTCGGTATTCAGCGCGGAAACTCTCTCGGTGAGCTTGTCGTAGCTGTGGCGAGAATTGCTGACTATCTACGCCGCTGTAGATAACGTGACATTTTTCGGCCGCAGCCGCACCGAAATAAGCGTGAATTTCATTTTTCACCATTTCGGAATTGCAGATGACTGCTTTTAACCTATCGCTAGAAAAAAGCGCACGCTCCGCACGCAGTACGTAATGGTGATAAGGATTTAGCGAGATAGACCAGCGTCCCCACGCGCCTTTGGTTCTCTTTCGTTGTGTTAACCATTCGCGATGCACGCCATCGCCGGCACGATAAACATCGCAACAGGCAAGCCGTTCATGAGATTGCACCAAGTCGAAATTTTCCTGGCTTGTGGCAGCGCAGGTTTTACGAGCAAACCCCCAATCGCGCCATACATTTCCCAAATAAAACGGATTGACGACAAGCGCATCCACGCCTGGCTGTTGTTGCCATGAACGGGTGACGATGGTGAGTTGGATGTTTTGCGCTTGGAGTGAGGACAGTGCGTTGGCGACAAACCGTTCTGCGCCGCCAAAAGGATTGTAGCGGGCGCGGACGAGGGCGATTTTCATATCAATTCTTGCACTGCCGCCAATACCTGGCGCACCGGCAAAGTTGTCAAACACTCGCTCACTTTACTGCCGCCGCAGCCGTCGTTACCGCAAGGTCGGCACGCGTGATTGGAGGCGATAATGCGATGCGGCACCATCCACGGACTCCATTCAATATCGCCACTAGGGCCGAACAACGCCGCTACCGGTGTTTGTACAGCGGCGGCAATGTGCATGGGGGCGGAATCTACGCCGATAAACAATTTAGCGCGCATAGTGAGTGCGGCGAGTTGCTTCAATGTGAGCTGACCAGACAAATCCACCGGCGGTAATGTTGTGCGTGATAGTATCGCCTCGATCATTTTTTTCTCGCGCTCGTCCGGCGCTGAAGTAAGGACGATGCGTTCACCTTGCGCATGCAAGGCATCGCATAATTCGGCAACGCGCTCTACCGGCCAAGTTTTGAAGAACCAGCGTGAAGTCGGATGGATTTGAATGAATTGCTTATCCGCTACTTCATGCTTTGCGAGTAGTTCGCCGACCGCTTGTTCGGCTACTTCGCCTGGCACCAATACCAAGCGGCGCTCTTCCGGCGTCGGTTGAATGCCTAGTCGTCGTAGTGCATCCAAATTCAATTCCACCGTATGACGCGGCGTTGCTTTTGGGTGCGGATAAAGATGGCTAAAACTACGTTTCCACAAAGCGCCGTGCTTGGGGTGATTATGGGCAACGCTGTAACGCGGACCAAGTAAACGAGCAAGCCAAGCGCCTCGATTGTGTTCTGTCAAATGAACAACGAGGTCGTAATCCCTAGCCTGCAGATTTCGGAAAAGCTGCCATTCGCCACGTGCTTGGGCTTCAATGCCTTCCCGCTTCCACTGCCGATTTATCGTCCACAGTTGACTGATTGCGGGATGATCGGCCAGCATGTCGCGGGTATCGTGATAGATCAGCGCGTCCACTTCCATATGCGGAGCATGATTTTTCAACGCCTGAAATACCGGTGAGGTAAGCAGTACGTCGCCGTGGTGGCGCAGTTTAATAACCAAGGCGCGGCGGACGGATTGCAGGTTAATGGCGTCGGCGGGGTAATTGGGAAGAAAGCTCATCGCGGGCACGATAGCAAATCATGCGACAAATGCCAAAGGGGATAATGCGGACGTGAGAGGTAATACGACAAAAGCCAGCACGAATTATTTATCGTAAGTTGTGATACTTTATTGGTTTGAAAGTGTAATAACGCAATATCCCCGCTTCTTCACCAAGATCCACCGCATTTAATTCTTTTATTTTTTTCTAGGAGCTCATAACGATGAGAATCAAAACATTGCTTTCTATTGCCGCGTTGTCTTTTACCTGCCATGCATTTGCAGCAAATCAAGTCTCGTTTTTAGAGCCTAAAGATGGTGCTGATGTGACTAATCCTGTCAAAGTACGTTTCGGTGTGGAGGGCATGAAGATTGGTCCCCTTGGCGATCTGACGCCTAATACAGGACACCATCATCTAATTATCGGCGACAAGGGTGTGACTAAGGGAGAGTCAGTTCCCTTCGACGATAAGCATCTTCATTTTGGTAAAGGACAAACTGAAACGGAAGTCACGCTTCCTCCTGGTGAGCATCATTTGACGCTGCAATTTGCCAACGGCGCTCATCAATCTTATGGACCAGAGATGAGCAAGACAATTCACGTTCATGTAGTTGATGCGCCAAAAAAATAATCGATAGCATTTTTAACCTGTTCAAGGATTTCTTCTGGGATCTTGAGCAGGTTCTGATAGCCAACCAAATGTTGCTTTAGAGTAAAGCAATCGCCGCTCAGGCTTAGTAGCAACGTGGTCGCCCCGTTCGTCAGTGTGCTTTACGTACACTCAATCAATTTTCGATTCCCATAGTCATCGTTCCTTCAACAACTTCGCTAATGCAGAGTTGTTACTAATGCTTGCTCGTGTTCGGCACAAGCTCTGTTATTCGTATGCGCAATTGATGAAAGAAAATGAATTGTAAGCTTTACAAAATTTCCAGGGGCGCCTGCTTTTTTGATGGACCAATCGGCAAAGCTTACAAAAAACTATTGACGCATTATTTCTTAACTCTTTGTTATTTTGAGAAAAAATAATTGGCATGGGTGTTGCTTTAGTAAGATCGCAAGCGATTAACTCGCTGTAATAATTTTTATCCAACCACAAGGAGTTACATCATGAATTGGGATCGCATAGAAGGTAACTGGAAACAATTAAAGGGCAAAGTAAAAGAGCAATGGGGCGAACTCACCGATGACCAGTTGGACCAAATCGCAGGTAAGCGCGAACAGTTGTCCGGCAAGATTCAAGAGTCTTATGGCATCGGTAAAGAGGAAGCGGAACGCCAGTTAAAGGACTGGGAATCGCGCGTCTAATTCACTATGCATTCGCCGAGCGTATGCTCGGCGTGCTTGTAAAACTCTACTAATACACTACTCAAGGGATTAATCATGAAAATAAAACTTCAATCATTCGCTTCCGCTTTAACCGCAATGGGAATCGCGTTGACCTTCGCCACACCAGTGTTTGCCGATACGTTAGCAAGCGATGCCAACCATGCCGCCAAAACGGATTACAAATTAACTGTCCAGCAAGCAGAAGCAAACTATAAGACGACCAAGGCCGGCTGCGATGCACGCCATGGTAACGACAAAGACGTTTGTCTAAAGGATGCTCAAGCAACTTATGAAAGTGCTAAGGCCGATGCCAAAGCAATGCGTAAGACAGAGGATGCATTTACTGACGCTGATAAAGATAAGCGCGATGCGCATTACAAAGTAGCGAAAGAGCAATGCCAATCGTTAGCAGGTAATGCGAAAGACGCTTGCGTGGAGCGCGCTAAAGCGACGTTCGCGCAGTAAAGAAAATTGCGGGAGGACAAATCAGATTTTGTCCTCCCGATAAGCGAGACTGTCAGCTCTCATTCTTAATCTGATCTATTGGGAGAATTATCATGCTGCATTACGCTGCTGTATTTTTCGTGATCGCCTTAATTGCCGGCGTTCTCGGTTTTGGCGGTGTTGCCGTCGGTGCCGCGGAAATCGCCAAAGTATTGTTCTTCATATTCCTGGTTGTTTTTATCGTGACATTAATTACTGGCATAAGACGTAGGTAAAACTACATAGCTATAGCTCTATCGTACTTTCATCAACGTTAGGAGAATTTAAATGAATACTTCGTTAAATAATGCATTTCAGGAACCTTCTACCTCAGACCAACTAATTACCGACCTTAAGAAAGTCGCAGAAGATGCGAATCGTTTGATTAAGGAAGTTGGTACTTATCCAGTTGAACGGCTCAATGCTGCGCGTACCCAGGTCGAGGAAAAACTGCGACTTGCTAAATTGAAAGTGGCTGATCTGCGGGATGCAACGGTTGATAGAACGAAACGTGCCGCTGATACAACACATCAATATGTAAATGAAAATCCATGGAAGGCGCTCGGAATTGTCGTAGCGGCTACGGCAGTTACTACGCTTTTGCTTACACGTCGTAATGATTAAGTTGTCTTAAGGATGGGGGATTGTCGGAGAAATTATTTATCCATAATTCCCCTCCTGTTCATCGAGTGCCAAAGCTGTTGAAGGGGAATGAAATGATTCTCAATAAACGTTTGATAACTGCCCTCGGACTGCCGAGGTTTAATACGTCGGCAGTGATTCATATACTCCGGGTTCGTGTGTGGCGTGTGGTTCCACATGCCTCGACGCCAATTTTACAAACACAGGGAGGGGAGGGAGATGTACTGCGTAATCAAAAGTAAATTGCTTACTTTAAAATAAACTCGCATAAGAATTTCCTTTGTCCTGTTTTTGATTTTTCTTTTTCTTTATCCTTTTCGCATATAAAACTATTTTTGGAGTTGCTTCACAACGTCAAACTCGTGTTCGTCACAATCAGGCGCTAGTTGTATAGCTGTTGCATTCTAAATTGGATCAATGGAGATGATGTTTAAAGAGCGTATCGACATCACATCGA
>JAZKCF010000006.1:0-101773 GCA_040388195.1 Pseudomonadota bacterium | reverse complement strand
CAAGCATATGCCGAACTTCAGGTCTTGCGCGCTGCGGCTGCGTAACATCAGTTATATAAGTTAACTTTTCTTAGAGTAATGCTTTAAGCAAGAAATCACCCCTAACGAACGTCATAAGATAGAGGTTACGCGATGACTACTACCCCTACCGCCGCTCCCGCAAACTATAAAGAAGCCGCAATAGCATTTCTAACCCAGGTTACATCCGGAAAAATACGAGAAGCTTATCGCACTTATGTTGGTCCGGAATTTCGCCATCACAATCCTTACTTTCGCGGCGACGGCCAATCGCTGATGATTGGAATGGAAGAGAACCACGTAAAGTTCCCTGATAAAATTTTAGCGGTTCAACGCACATTACAAGATGGCAATTTTGTCGCTGTTCATTCAAACGTCAAATTAATGCCTGGTGACATTAATATGGCGGTTGTACATATCTTTCGTTTTGAAGGAAATTTGATTGCCGAGCTTTGGGACATAGGTCAGCCAGTTCCAGAGAATTGTGCAAACGAACAAGGCATGTTTTAGTTTTATCTACTCCTTAGCGACCACGCATTTCAGCAATTCATGAATACACCCGAAATTCTCTATCCGATGTTTGCACTTGCCGGCTGGACTAACATTGTTCTGCTGTTGGTACCGATTGCGCGCGTGCGCGCGGCTTTACGTCGGGAAGTCACCACAAAGGACTTCAAGTTCGGAGAATCAGCACGCGTTCCATCATGGGTCAGTATTCCGAATCGGAATTATATGAACCTGCTGGAACTGCCCATGCTGTTTTATGTTGTGTGCCTCACGCTCTATGTCATGGCCACCGTTTCGATAAGCGCGATCTACTTGGCGTGGGCATTTGTCGCGTTACGCATTATTCACAGCGTTATTCACCTCAGTTATAACAAGGTACTGCATCGATTGATCGCCTTCGCTGCAAGTAATCTTGTACTGTTAACGCTGTGGATCTTGGCCGCCGTGAACTTGCATTCGTAAAAACGGTAGTCTCATGCTGCGGCGATATTGGCTTTCATGGAAGGCGCTTGTTCCACCAGCATGTAGACCGGACCTTTCGGCCGTACCGTGATCGCCACTTCCATTGGAACGGTATCGCGAAGTAATTGGAGATTGAAATTTCTAATGACCTGCGCCAATAGAATTGCCAACTCTATCGATCCAAAATGACTGCCGATGCAAAATCGTTCACCGGCACCAAACGGAATATAAGCGCAACGATGCTTCTGCAACATCCCCTCGCCATTAAAGAAGCGGTCTGGATTGAATTGGTCCGCGTCACGCCAAAAATCTTTATGTCGATGTATGTTGTAGACGGAGACGAAGATAATGGTTCCAGCGGGAATATGGTAACCATGAATAGTAGTATCTTGCGTCACAGCGCGTGGAATTAATGGTATCGGCGCAGACAACCGTAACGTTTCTTGCACGACTGCTTGCAAGTAACGAAGCTGACGTATATGCCCAGCGTTGAGAGGCCCCTCTCCGACGACAACTCTTAGTTCCTGTCTAATGCGCCGAGCAATTTCCGGTTGCCGGGCAATATGAATCAACGCCGACGTGAGCGCACCAGCTGACGTTTCGTGACCCGCGCCTAGCATTGTTACAGCTTCATCCCTTATTAGATCCGCAGACATTTTTTTTCCGGTGTCTTTATCAGTTGCGTCAAGCAACACACCGAGAAAATCTTCATGCTTGATGTCGCTTTCCTGGCGCTCTTTAATCAACGTTCCCACGTAATTGTTAATGACTGCGAGTGCAGCGTGAAATCGGCGATTCTTTGGTGTCGGCCACTTGAGAGGCAGCATGAACGGATTTTTAGTGGCCTCAAAGCAATAATGCAGCGCAACCGTGAAAGCATTATTAATTTTGTCGAAATTCTCTCTAAGCGGTTTGCCGAACATAGTAACTAGGGCCGCATCCAGACTAGTTTGCATCGATTCATTCCAAATATCGACGGGCATCCCGTCCACTGCATAGTCATTGAGACGTGTCACCAGTTTCTCACCAGATAAAATCATCGAGTCGATTTGTTTTTCAACCGCCTTGGGACGAAACACCGGATTGATGAGATTACGTTGACGACGCCATAAGTCACCGTAGCTGACCACCAGACCATTACCCATCAAATAGGGAAGCCCGATATCGGGTTTGACCTGGCTAATTTTGACCATATGCTCACTATCGGTAAGGAGAACATGTTCCGCCAATGCGGGATGGGAAACGATGTGCCCTACGATGTGAGCAAGTCGCACTCTCACGATATCGCCATAATCTTGGCTGCGGTCGAGGAAGCCGAGAAGGTCGCGATTGAATTCCGGCAAGTGCCCTAATAGGAAATGTCCTTTGGGGCTTGGGGCCTTTTTCAACTTAGTCATACCGTCCTCCTAATCATCGAAGTTGCATTAATCTGTTGTGACAGATGAATTACTTTGCTGATGTTACGTACGGTGGAATACGACAATTCCGGGATAGAGCACCGAGATATTCTTTGCCGTACTACGATAATGCGCTAATGTTAAATTCCCGATGCTTCCGCATTGCGGAGCAATTGATGACGATGATGTGCTGCTTGAGTGTTGCTGATATGTGGACGTGCATACAGCCTACCTTGCATCGTCTTTTCAAACAACACGATTTGCTTGTTCATTAAGTTTGTACGTCTTTTAACTTTGCTATAAACATACGAAATGGCGTGACAATCTCTTGTTTCTTAAAGATCCTGGGCACAAAACCATAGTTCGAAATAATTAATATACAACCGCTCGCCACACCTCGATTAACGAGATGCAATCTCATAAATACCCTTACATGCAAGGAGTAAATAAATGATTTACAAAGGTAGCTGCCATTGTGGACAAGTGACTTTTGAAGTCGACGGAGAAATTAGACAAGTGATGGACTGCAATTGTTCAATTTGTTCCCGAAAAGGGACGCTTATGTGGTTCGTCCCTCGCGATAAATTACGCGTGCTCACATCAGAAGACCGTATCAGCACCTACACCTTTAACAAGCATGTTATTAAACACCGATTCTGCCCCACCTGCGGAATGCATCCATTTGGTGAAGGAGTCGATCCGTCCGGAAATCAGATGGCGGCGATTAATGTGCGTTGCCTTGAAGGCATCGACTTGGCGTCTTTTCCCGTGCAACACTTCGACGGTCGTTCTTCATAAACGCGACGGCTTTGTTTAGCAACTGAAGGGGACAAATAATCCGGAATCGAATATCAATCTGACAGATTCCTAAATTCAGGGGCCACCTCTGCAGGATCTGGCAATCGAAACGGTGGGCAATTTCTCTACACGGTTGTTTGCCTCATCTCATCGATAGAATGTGAAATGGGGACCACCGTTGGATTAACTTCTAGCCACTAGCGCTGTCCCGCATGCGGCTGCCTCAAGGACAGCAGCTCGCCCATTGCCGGCGTAGCCAGTGGGATACCATCCGCTTCTGATAGTGCATAGATGCGATCGAAAGGTTCATACCAAGCATGCATCGCCAAATCGAAAGTGCCATTGTGCACCGGCATTAACCAGCGACCCTTAAGGTCGTAGTGAGCCTGCAGCGTTTCTTCGGGCTGCATGTGCACATCAGGCCATTGCGAATCGTAGGCGCCCGTTTCGAGCATCGTCACGTCAAATGGGCCGTAGCGCTCTCCGATGTTTTTGAAGTCGGCGTGATACCCGGTGTCGCCGCTGAAGAACAGACGCAAGTCATCGGCGAGAATCACCCACGACGCCCACAAGGTACGGTTGCCATCCTTAAACCCTCGCCCAGAGAAATGCTGTGCTGGCACAGCCACCAGCCGCATACCCTTCACTGCAGTTTCCTGCCACCAATCGAGCTGGTGTATCTTGGAACGATCCACACCCCAAGCGATCAGACGGTCGCCGACACCTAGAGGCGTCACAAACATCTCCACTTTGGGTGCCAGCTTCAAAATGGCAGCATAGTCGAGATGATCGTAATGGTCGTGCGACAGGATCACGCCTTTGATTGGCGGCAGATCATCGATGCTAATCGGTGGCGCATGAAAGCGCCTCGGGCCCATCCACTGCACCGGCGAAGCGCGCTCGGAAAACACCGGGTCGGTGAGCCAAAACTCGCCGCCCAGCTTCAGCAGCAAAGTGGAGTGTCCCAACCGGTATAGGCTAGCATCGGGGGCCCCGGCCAGCGCCGCCGCGCTGAGGTGTTGCACTGGAATCGGCGCACTCGGCACCGTTGTCTTGGGCTTCTGCGTCAAGAAGCGCCAGGCAATCGCAAGCGTCTTAGCTAAACCGGGTGCCCCACGTGGGACGAGATTGTGAAACTTACCATCGCGGTGCTGCGGCGATTCGACGGGCGCGACGCGAACGCCGCTGGAAGGACACAGGGAAACACAGGCCATAGTTGATCACTCCTGCAACGTTAAAACAACGAAGCATGCGGTTTACTTGCTCCTCACGGGAAATACATTGCACGGTGTAGTGCTCAATCCTTGAAAAGTAAACTGCTCAGTGTATGATTGAATCATGACATCAACACAGCGTCTCACCGATCGCAAGCGCGAGGCGATCATCCAAGCTGCTATCGCTGAATTCCGTGCCAATGGCTTCGTCGCCACCAGTGTCGATAAGGTTGCCGCACGGGCCGAAGTATCCAAGCGCACGTTATACAACCATTTTCCCAGCAAGGATGAGCTGTTCGCAGAGATCCTTCGCGTACTGTGGCGCAGCAGTAGCAGCCAAGAAGAGGTGCCTTACCGCACGAATGCGCCAATGCGTGCACAGTTGCTCGAGCTGTTGATGCAAAAGATGGCATTGTTGGCGGACGATAGCTTCCTCGATCTGGCGCGCGTCGCCATCGCAGCCTTTATCCATTCGCCAGAACGAGCGCAGGACATGATCAATCGCTTGGGCCAGAAGGAAGGCGGTTTATACGGCTGGATTCGCGCTGCGCAAAAAGATGGCCGCTTGAAACCGGGCGATACCTCACTAGCCGCGCAGCAGCTAGAAAGTCTGGTCAAGGGTGCGGCCTTCTGGCCACAGGTGACGATGGGTCAGCCGAAGCTATCCACTCGAGAGCAACGGAAGCTAGCCAGTGCGGCAGTTGACTTGTTCCTTAGTCACTACGCCGTATAGCCAGCGCCATCAGGTCGAACTCAATATTGTTGCAGCCAAATAGATCGTGTCCAATGGGATGTTAATCAACATCTTCTGTTGGGTATGACATTGGTCGATGTTATTTTTCTAGCACCAACCAACCAGTTTTGAAGATCCACATTCGCACGGAAAATGTTTCACATGCTATGCCGTTAGTGGATGAGAAGATCTGTATGCACCCGATTCGAAAAAGTGGCAAGCCGGAAAAGCCTCGCGGGCAATCAATCATCGGAAGCAAGGCATTAAAATAAGGTGCGAGTGCTTTCAGATTGGCATCTCGTATTTGCTTATCCAATCTGCACCGCCAGCATTGAAATTGAACCACCGTCCACACCTTCGACGGGGAAGCGGATGATTTCTCTTTCTTGCCTGGTGGCGATCACGTAAAGCAGCGGTAGATAGTGATCGGGAGTGGGGATCGAGAGTGCCGCGTCCGGTCCAAGCGTTTCGTAATTGATGAGGGGCTTGTAGTCGCCGGCGAGAATCATTTCCTTCGCCGCGTTTTCGAAGCGAATGGCCCAATCATAAGGATCGCGTGGGTGCTGGCCCCAGGCATAGGTGTGCAGATTGTGGACGAGATTCCCGCTGCCAACGATCAGAACGCCCTCCTCTCTCAGCGGCGCAAGCTTTTTACCGATCTCAAAATGGAATGACGCCGGCTTGGTTTCGTCGATGCTCAGTTGCACAACCGGAATATCTGCGTCGGGATAAACATGGCGGAGCACAGACCACGTGCCGTGATCGAGCCCCCAAGAATCGTCGAGCTTTACTGCGAGAGGAGCCAACAGTTTCTGCACCTTGTGGGCTAAGTCGGGGTCACCGGGAGCGGGATATTGCACGCGATAAAGTTCTTCGGGGAATCCACCGAAATCGTGAATCGTTCGCGGTGCTGTGACAACAGTGACACCCGTTTCAGGAACGAAATAATGAGCGGAGATCGATAGAATAGCCTTTGGCTTCGGCGTTGCTTGTCCTATCCGCCGCCATGCATCCGTATAGCCGTTAGTGGCAACAGCATTCATCGGATTGCCGTGGCCGAAAAATATCGCAGGTAGCATGTCAGACATTGTTTGCGAATCTCCTTTCTATGTGAAATGAATACGCCTGATAGAACCGTCTTTCTTATAGCGCAACCGCTAGAGCGGCTTACTTATTTTTTAAGTGTATACATTTTTTGGCTGCATCAATGTACGACCACTCATCTCAAGTGAATTTGGTGCGAGAGGCACTCACCATTAATCCGCTGGCTCTGTGAGAAATAGTTATGGTTCTGTAATCACCATTATTTACAATCGTAATTAATAACGAATTTGAAAACGTATTACACGAAAGTGATTTGAATAGTAGAAGAAGTTCTATAATAAAAGTGTTCTCTGTGCTGCACTCAGGTCAGCACAGGCACGCTGTATAGGCGTAAAAGCGCAATCTTTGCGCTACCAATTAAGATCAAATTCGGTCTAGGGAATTTCTTGGTATACGTATAAAACAGCTCTCTTCATCGATCGGGCAAAACACCGCAGAATGCGGTAGCACAGCGAATAATAACGCCCAATATATCCCTGAACTTTTCTAATGAAATTCAATCTCCGTACCATATCGGATGGGATTATTGGAAAAATAGACACTCATGGTAAAGCCTGAATTCGGAGGCTGGCCAATCGGAACCGGCGAGATAGGAACGCGAATTCGCACGTACGATTGGTCCTCAACCAGTCTCGGTCCAATCTCAACTTGGCCGCAAAACCTTAAAAGCACGATCGATATCTTGCTCCGTTTTCCAGTGCCAGTGGTCATGCTGTGGGGAACAGATGGCGTCGTAATTTACAACGATGCCTACGCAGCATTCGTGGGCGAACCGCGTGAAAAACTTTTCGGTTACAAACTCCTCGAAAACTGGCCGTTAAATGCGGATGCATGGCTAAACGCCGGTGTACTAAAAAAAGGACTCAAGGGCGAGTCAATTGCCTACCGCGACCAACAATACACGCGCTATCGCAACGGGCAGGCTGAACAGATTTGGTTGAATCTCGACTACGTGCCGGTATTTAACGAAAGCGGCACGCCGGCCGGTGTTCTCGTCATTATTAATGACACGACCAAAAAAGTGCAGGCGGAAAAGCAATTGCGTAAAAACGAGCAGCGGCTTCGATTTGCGCTGGACGCGGCACGTATGGGTACATGGACATGGGATCCGATACGCGATGTTTCCTTAGCCGACGAAATGTATCTGAAAATTTTGGGGGAAGCACCCGGCCCCGATGCATCATTTGAGACATGCTTGGAGCGTCGAGTACATCCCGATGATCGGGAACGCTGTTTGGGAATACTTCAGGAAGCGCTTGGTCCAAATGGGAGCGGCCGTTTCACAGCGGAGTTTCGCTTGTTGCGACCAGACGGAACAGAAGTCTGGTTATCTAAAACTGGGCAAACGCACTTCGAAGGCAAAGGTAAAGCGCGCCGTGCCATTCTGGTTACCGGCACACTCGTAGACATTACCGCCGAGCATCAGGCCGCTGAACGCCTGCGCAAAAGCGAGGTGCGTTTATCCGCGATATTCGCCAAAGCTGCAGTTGGGCTTTCCGAGATTGCAATCGATGGACGCTTTCTGGCCGTCAATGATGAACTGTGCAGGATGCTTGGACGTTCGCGCGAGCAATTGTTGCAATCAACCGTGCAGGATGTAACACACCCTGAAGACCTTCCCCATAGTTTATTAGCGCTCCAGCACCTGATTGAGACGGGCGATGCAGCATCGTTAGATAAGCGCTATGTGCAGCCGGATGGAACGATCATCTGGGCGAGAAGTAGCCTTACGCTTCTCAATGGCAGAAGCGATGGCCAACTAACGATACTCGCGGTAACCGTCGATCTGACTGAACGCATGCAAGCGGAAGAACGGGTGCGCGAGAGCGAATATCGATTCCGCGCCCTAGTCGAGGGCATGGCACAGGCAGTTTGGGAGACGGATGCCGAGGGTACGATCATCACCGACTCCCCCAGTTGGCGCGCTTATACAGGACAAACGTTTGACGAATGGTGCGGAAACGGTTGGCTGAACGCGGTTCATCCCGAAGACCAAGCTTATATAGAGCGATACTGGCGCGAAAGCGTGAGGAAGGGGAAGCTGGTAAGTGCGGAATTTCGGCTCCGTCACGTTAGCGGAGCGTGGCGATGGACCAATGTCCGTACCGCGCCACTATTAAATAAAGATGGCTCGGTTCGCAAATGGGTGGGCATGAACATCGACATCACTGCTCGTAAAAAAGTTGAAATAGCGTTAGCCGAAAGTGAAGCCAAATTCCGGGTTTTGGCGGAAGCATCACCCGTTCTAGTTTGGCAAATAGATCCGAGTGGAAATGCAACATACTTAAATCCACGGTACATGGAAGTGGTGAATATTGCGACGGACAAGCCGCTAGGCAAGGCGTGGTATAGCGCGCTACACCCGGACGACGCGCCAGCTTATATAGAAGCCGTAGCACACGCTCAACGTACAAAAACCACATTGCAAAAGCGGGGACGAATTAGACGCAAAGACGGTCAATGGCGTTGGATTGAGTCATATGGAGCACCGTGGTTTACCGCAGAAGGAGAATACGCGGGCCATGTGGGAATCTCGATTGACATCACGGAAGCGGTACATGCCCAAGAGGAATTGATCATCAGCAATGAGCGGTTGGATTTGGCGCTCGAGGGTTCCGGCGATGGGGTGTGGGACTGGAATCCTCAGACTAATGAACTAATTTGTTCGAAGCGGGTAAATGAAATTTTAGGCTACTCTGAACAAGATGTTTGCGATCGCTACTCTGATTGGGAAAAACGCATACATGCAGAAGACTTACCGATAATACGTTCGGCATTAAACGCGTGCTTGAATGGAGCAACTTCGTTTTACCGCAGCGAATATCGCATGCAATGCAAAGACGGCAGCTGGAAATGGGTTCTTGCACGAGCGATCGTGGTGGCGCGCGATGCGCATAAGAAACCGTTGCGTATGACTGGCACGATAAGCGATATATCGGAAAAACGGCGATCGGAAGAAGTAATCTGGCGGCAAGCAAATTTCGATACGCTGACCGGGTTGCCTAATCGGCGCTTGTTCCGAGATCGTCTGGATCAAGAGGTCAAGAAATCCCATCGCACCGGCCTGCCTGTTGCGCTGATTTTCATTGACCTCGATCGCTTCAAGGAAGCCAACGACGCGCTTGGACATGATGTCGGCGACTTGCTGCTGATTGAATCCGCCAAGCGTATTAGCTGCTGCGTGCGTGAGTCCGATACCGTCGCTCGAATGGGGGGTGATGAGTTCACTGCCATTTTGCCGCAACTTGATGATGTGACGCACGTAAGATTGATCGCACAAAAAATGATTGACGCCTTAGCAACTCCTTTTCATATGGGCGATAAGATCGTGTCTCTTTCCGGCAGTATCGGTATCACGCTTTTCCCGACTGATGCCTGGAATGCAGAAGAGTTGATCCGAAATGCGGATCAGGCTATGTATGCAGCAAAAAATGCTGGAAGAAATCAGTTCAGTTATTTCACTCGATCCATGAAGAAGGAGGCGTATGATCGCATGCAGTTAACAGGCGATTTGCGCAATGCCCTGCAAGATGGCCAGCTTCAAGTTTATTATCAACCAATCGTTGAGCTGCCGTCCAAACGTATTGCTAAAGCAGAAGCATTATTGCGCTGGCATCATCCCAAATTAGGATTGATCAAACCGCTAAACTTTATTTCTTTTGCGGAGGAAAGCGGGTTAATCCATGAGATCGGCGACTGGGTCTTCAAACAAGCAGCAGCATGCGCCCGAGCTTGGAGTGCGCGTCTCGGCATACCCTTCCAAATTAGTGTCAATAAATCGCCCATTCAATTTCTTTCTCGTTATGAAGAAATAAACTGGCCGAACCACTTAAAAAGTTGTGGGCTGCCGGGAAGCAGCATCTCCGTCGACATCACGGAAAGCCTGTTACTTAATGCATCAGCCATGGTGGTGGACAAGCTATTGCAGTACCGTGACGCCGGCATCCAAGTTGCGATCGACGATTTTGGCACCGGCTATTCCTCCATGGCCTATCTTAAAAAATTCGACATCGATTATTTGAAAATCGGCCGATCATTCATACATGACATGATGACCGACACAGAAGAACGGATAATTGTCAGATCGATTGTAGTAATGGCACATGAATTGGGCCTTAAAGTCATTGCCGAGGGTATTGAAACAACCGCACAACAAAAATCGCTGATTGATGCAGGATGCGACTTCGGCCAAGGCTTCTTGTATTCGCGTGCGGTTCCGGCAAATGAATTTCAACGCCTGGCTCGTATTCGCGCATAGGTAAAAATACTTACTTTGTCGTCAGAACATCGCTTGGCGTCCGTCGCGCTGTGTGGCATGATCGGCCCTCGTCAAGAAGGAGCGCGCAGCGAATCAATCGCCCTTTTTCATAGCTACCGTTTGGGGTGCCCACCCCGATGACGCTACCTTAAAAATGTCATTCCCGGAAAATGGGAACCCATACAATGTGTAAGCCTTTAGTTTCGCGCACTATGGCTCCTCGCTTTCGTGAGGATGATGACATTCTCTTCGCTTAAGGTGACGCCATTGGAGTACCCGCCCCTTACTTTCACTCCTTTAGGCATCATGACCATGACCGCAAAAAATCCACCCTTCAATACAGATCTTGCCCATACGCATGCCATCAATCATCGCGCAGAAATTCTTGCCAGTACTTCCTGCGGTTGTTTCCATTGCCAGCAAAATTTCCTTCCCTCAACGATCACCTATTGGGTTGATGAAGTAGATGGAATAGAAACCACTGCACTATGCCCGCATTGTGGCGTTGATTCAGTAATTGGCTCTTCCTCCGGATATCCTGTCAACGCGGAGTTTCTGCAAACAATGTTTACCCATTGGTTTTCTTCTAACGCAAGCAGCACTCAATAGAACGCCCTGCCGAGGCCACATGCGTAAAACTAAGGGAATTATATTTCTCATTGTCTGGTTCATTTGGGCCGCAGTTAAAGATATTAGCTGTCTCATTCGTCCCGATGTGGCAACGGACTACTACATCCTATCGAGTGTCGGCTTAGGCGCTTTGTTTTTCGTCATGGCACTAGCGGTATTCATTTTGAATACTGTATCTGTCTTTTACTTATTCAAGCCGCGCCCGACAGGTCTTTTGATATTGTTTAATGCCCTCGTTGCGGCAGTGGTTCAAAGCACCGTAACCATTGTAGTTACACTGAGTAATCTGCCTGGCGCTCGCGAGGCGTACGTAAACGGACGGCAACAACAGGGGCTTCCGATTCGGAACGAAGCAGCAATGAATACGATCTTTAGTTCAAGCACGATGACTCTCGCTTGGCTGATGATGATTGCCTTCTACGCCACCGTTGCCTACTTTGTTTATCGCAATAAGGCTTACTTTCAGCCTCCCACCGCGACATAATCATCTATTCCAGCTAACATCTCTGCCTCCGGTCGAGTTCCTGAAGCGCAGCTACATCCGAGTGGTAGCTTTTTAAGGAGTGATTATGCAAAACAAAATGGTTACAACCACACTGGAACTTCCAGGTTATCGAATCACCAAGAGTCTTGGTATTGTCAGAGGAATTACGGTTCGCTCACGATCGATAGTGGGTAATTTTTTTGGCTTAATCCAATCGCTGTTCGGTGGAAACATCACGATCTATACAAATCTATGCGAAGAAGCGAGAAAAGAAACGTATGCGCTGATGTGCAAGGAAGCCGAAAAAAATGGCGCGAATGCGATTATCGGTATGAGATACGACGCTACTGAAGTAATGCAAGGGCTCACCGAAGTGCTTTGCTATGGCACTGCGGTTGTTGTTGTGGAAGAACAATGAAACTGAGCGTCGTTATTTCTTTAGCGCTCTTCCTCCTCGGTGTGCTGTTGTTCCTTATTCAGATGTGGTTTACACCTTGGAGCACCGAGCTTTTTATTAAATTATTAGTGACTGTCGGTGCAGCACTGGTAATTGTTCTGGTGTTCTCATTCGTCAATAAAGAATATCGCGAAAGCAAAAACCTTAAAAAAGGGGCACGTTTAGATGGAGACGAAAACTAAGGAATCGTAAAGAGCAGCGTATATCGAAGTCTTCTCAGGGAAAAATTATGTCGGCTAACAATAGCCCGCTTTTCACACCAATCAATATCGGAAAACTTACGCTCGCCGGTCGATTAATTAAGACCGCCACCGCAGAAACCCGCGCCTCCAACGATGGCTTCGTTACACCGGCGCTTTTCGATTTTTATGTCCCAATGGCGAAAGGTGGAACACCGCTGATCATCACTGGGAATATTTATGTCAGCCGTGACGGTAAATCAGCACCTCACCAAGTAGGTGCGGATAACGATGACAAGATCCCCGGATTGACACAACTCGTTAGCGCAGTACACACGCATGGCTCGAAATTTTTCGCGCAACTTAATCATTGCGGCCGTCAAGTCGTGCCGCGCTTTGCTGGATTATCGGAAGCAGTATCGGCCTCCGATAAGACCGAGATAGTAACCGGTACACGCCCAAGGCCGCTAACGATAGCCGAGATCGAACAACTCGTAACCCGATATGCCGATGCCGCCGAACGCTGCAAGCAAGCAGGTTTTGATGGCGTGCAGATTCACTCAGCAAACGGCTATCTAATGAGCCAGTTTCTTACGCCGTATACCAATCGTCGAACGGATGCGTACGGTGGTTCGGTTGAAGGGCGCACCAAGCTACTCCGGGAGGTGTTGCATGCAATTCGATCGCGCGTCGGCGCCGATTTCCCAATCATCATCAAGATGAATGGCTCGGACTACTTGCCGCTTCGCCCCGGTTTGAAAACGGAAGAACTGGCGGAGATCGCCGCGATCATGGAGCGCGAAGGCGCTGATGCGATCGAAGTATCTGTCGGTTACTACGAATCTGGCTTTCCCATGGTGAGAGGGACCTTTATCCGCTGCATGCGCAACATGGTGCAAGGAAGCATGCGCTATCTACCGTTTTTTCGCCGCTGGGGCCTTCGGTTAATGTGGCCAATCCTCGCAGTGTTGTTCAATCTGGTTTTTAGCCGGCGTGAGGGTTTCAATTCGGAATATACGAAAGTGTTCAAAACAAAACTTTCCATTCCGGTCATTTGCGTTGGCGGATTCCGTACACGAGAAAGCATGGAAGCGGCGCTTAAAGACGGCCGATGCGACATCATTTCTGCTGGCCGTGCTTTTATTGCCGATCCGCTTTTATATCGTCATTTGCGAGACAATGAACCCGGCCCGCGATGCGTCGACTGCAATGCTTGTATCGGTCACCTCGGTGCGCAGCCGGCAGACTGCTACCATCCCGTCGTTAAAATAGAAAAGGCCGCAATGCTTGCGCGGCTTCAGTAGAGAGCACCATGCATTCGCTGCACAAACGCTTAACAAACGGAGAAACAAGATGACCTTATGCCCTATCGCTATAGTCGCTAGTTGCAAGAAATGTCCAATATTCTCAGTCTGCCCTTTGAAAAGCGTCATCGGTGATTACAAGAAGCCAGAAGAGGATCAAACGAATCAGCGTACCGAAGACGCACAGAATCGCACAAAGCAAGACAGTTAACAGAGTAGGACTTACGCAAAACCGCCCCAGCGGCGTTGCTCCTCCTTGTCGTACTAAGTTTGCAGCAAATAAACATCACGGAATTTTTACAGTAACCAGCCTTCTTGTTAAGAAACAAGCCTCCGGCACCGGCCTAGACTGGATGTTTCGTTTATGAAACATCCAGCCTTGAAAAAATCATGGTAAATAAATATTCCACGCATTAGGACATGTGTAGAATTGCCAGTTTTTCTCATTATGTGGTTTAAATCTCTCCAGCTTTTCCGCATTCCCTCTCCCGCCGAAATCACAGCGGACGGCCTCGCGGCCCAACTAGAAAAACATACGCTTCTGCCCTGCAGTGCTATGGAGCGGCAGCGCGTCGGCTGGGTCGCTCCTAACGGAAAAGACTCGCTTGTCTATTCCCTAAACCGGCAAATGCTGATCGCACTTGGCGCAGAAAAAAAACTTCTTCCTGCTTCCGTTATAAATCAAGTCGCCAAAGAACGCGTCGCCGATCTTGAGGAACAACAAGGTTTTAAGCCAGGACGTAAACAAGCGCGTGAAATCAAAGAGCGTGTCACCGAAGAACTCTTGCCGCAGGCATTTAGTATTCGGCGAAACACGTTGGCTTGGATCGATCCCGTCGGTGGCTGGGTGGTAGTCGATTCGTCGAACGCCACGAAAGCCGAAGAATTACTCGAACTGTTACGCAAATCAGCGGACGGTTTCTCGCCGATGCCGTTAAAGGTAAACCTGTCCCCCGTTGCCGCAATGACGGAATGGTTGGTATCGAATGAAGCGCCGTCAAAATTTTCCGTGGACCTGGAAGCTGAATTGCAGTCATCGAGCGAGGGAAAGGCGACGGTGCGTTACCTAAGGCATGCGCTAGATGCAGAAGAAATCAGCCGCCATATCGGGAAAGGCAAACAATGCACTCGCCTTGCGCTTACTTGGAACGATCGCGTTTCGTTTGTGTTAACTGATACTTTGGCACTGAAGAAACTTAGTTTCCTTGATGTTGTTCTAGAAGAATCGGGATCCCAAGCCGAGACAGTAGAAGAGCAATTCGACGCTGACTTTGCGCTAATGACGGGCGAATTGTCGCGATTGCTTGAAGATGTAGTTGCTGCCCTTGGAGGAGAAGTAGCGCCATAAAACTATCCAGGCACGGTCTATGCATTCTTGCTGCAAGAATGTTCCGTGCTAATGGAGAACTTTATGGCACCTCTGGCTGAAACTGTAAGTTCAGACTTACCCGCAGCGCTGTTGTTGCACAGGTTAGATATAAAGAAACTTGTTGTTTTCCGCGCGCTGCAGGTAGGCGACATGTTATGTGCCGTGCCTACTTTGCGTTCATTACGCGCCGGCTTTCCAGAGGCAAATATCACCTTGGTAAGCTTGCCGTGGGCTAAGGAGTTCGCCGCTCGTTTTAATAATTACCTCGATGACTTTGTAGCTTTCCCCGGTCATCCTCAATTTCCCGAGCAACCGGCTCAAGAATCCACGCTGCCCACCTTTTACCAAGAAATGCGAGCGCGTCATTTTGATCTGGCGGTGCAGATACATGGTAACGGTCAAATCAGCAATCAAATCATTAATGAATTTGGTGCAAAAATACGAGTAGGATTTACACGAAAAGGCAGTGCGGAAATTCATTCGAGATCGTTTCCGGCATATCCGGAAACAGGCGCTGAACCGTTACGTCTGCTAACGCTCACCACATCTTTAGGAACACCTTTTCTGGGTACGGACCTTGAGTTTCCACTCACCGCCGATGATTTTAGCGAATTGAATGCGAGTGGCATTGCCTCCGGCCTTACTGAAGACAATTATATTTGTATTCACGCCGGAGCAAGAATACGCAGCAAGTGCTGGGCACCGACACAATTCGCAAAAGTAGGCGATCAGCTTTCCAAGGAGTTTGGCTTGCCTATTGTTCTCACTGGTTCCGGCAAAGAAATGGATTTAACGGCCGCGGTTGCTGCACAAATGCAGACGAAAGCGATCAACGCCGCGTCGCCCATCTCTATTGGCGCCATGGCGGCATTAATGAGCGGCGCTCGCTTACTTATCTGCAATGACACCGGCGTATCTCATATCGCCGCTGGATTGAAGCTGCCCAGTGTCGTGATTTTCAGTACCGCCGATATGACTCGTTGGGCACCATTAAACCATATACTGCATCGATGTATTTCGGACCCAAACGGAGAAAAAGCCGCCGAGATAATAGAGCAAGCGCGTTGTCTTCTTACTGCGCATGGTAAAGATCAAAGGCTAACCCCATAACTTCGTCGGTCGATACGTCTTCGACGAAACTCACATCGTGAGCACAGCGACGCCTTAAGTTTTCCGCTCCGCACACGGGACAATGCACACGCACCGACAAAGCCGCTCTGTGATTACGCTGCATTAATGGCCCGGAGTCGTATAAATTGGTCAGCCAATAAATTCCTACACAAGGTGTACCGATAGCAAGCGCAAGATGCAGCGGCCCGCTGTCATTAGAGATGAGTAGCGAGGCTCGTTCGAGTAATCCGCATAGACCGGATAAGGAAAGGTTACCAGCGAGATTAATTGCCGGATGCCGCATTTTATCGATAACCTGACGAACGATTGCCGCCTCAAGACCGTTACCATTAATTGCAATCAATGCGCCCGCCTCGGCAAAAACATCCGCAATCGCTGCAAAGCGCTCTACCGGCCAATGGCGTCGTGTGTCGGTAGCGCTTGGATGGATCACTACAAATGGCTTAGATGGCACTACTGAAATAATATGCGCCGCCTCCAAACGATCTCGTGCGGTCACTTCCAGCTCAGGCTCAAGACGCAATGCATTTGCGCCAACTAATCCTGTTACCTCCACCATTTTGAGACGCATATTCTGCAAATGATGAAACGCAACCCAACGATCGAGCGGTTCTGCCTCTATAGTTTTCATGCCGATGCAAAGTCGAGCCTCTAAACGTTTGATGAACGGATTGGAATAACCGCCGCCGCCGTAAATTTGCACCGCAAGATCAAACTCGCGAGCGCGCATGGAATCAACAAACAGTTGGAGTTTTTCATTGTCGACTTTACTGCCAACCGGAGCACCTACACCAGCACATGGTGGTATGACCGCGACGTCATCAATCGGCCCAGGTCGCCCTTTCAAAAAATTGGCATGCCACTGCTTCCCGATATAAATAATTTCCGCATCTGGATACGCCGCTCTAAGCGCATGCAGCGCGGGTAAACAAAAAACAAAATCACCAACCGCATTCGGTCGTAACACCACAATGCGCTGCACGCCAGAAAGTACCGGCTGCGGCATGCAAGCAAGATTGGATTTCATTTCGTCGATCTATTATCGAAAAATATTTTAGGCGCATCGATCTCGCGCCTCGGCACGGTAGTCGGTAATTCCATGTGGTAGGCTCCGGAAGGAATTATTCCGCAACCGCCAAAACGTTCCATCACTCGTAACTGCGCTACTGCATCTTCGCCGCAATGATCGGCTGGTAGCTCTGGCCAAAAATTGAATCCACCAACCGAACGCAGTTTTTTAGTATCAAATAAGACACAACCACCAATCCACGCCACTCGATACAATCGCTCATTATCGCACCTCAAGCACATTCTATTTTGCAGATGAAATAAATTTGCAGCGCTATGCAGATGATGTCTATCCCACGCAGCACTGTCAGGAATAACACTTTCCGCGGTAACTTGCGAATCCCAAAATTCGATGTGCTGTTGATGTAATCTGATATCGTCAATAAAGCTGAGTCCATGCAGAGCGCTTCCGACAAAACCACACTGCTGCTTGCGGATAACCTGGTATAGGCGCTCGATCGTATCTGTTTCTAAAACCACGTCATCATCTAAAAAGAGACAATATGACGCGGTTGCTTTCGCGAGTAAAAAAGTTCGTTGTTCGGCTAACCCTCGACGAGGAAGATGGCGGTACATGACGACGTCTCTGCCAGTAGCCTCCAGAATACGCAGCACCGCTTCCACTTCAGCTTTTTCAAACACGCTTTGATGATCTGACTGATCGGAAATAATGATTCGAAAATTCCGAACATTTTGTGCAGACAGTGCGACAAGCACTACGGCTAATGCACAAGCCCGATTATATGTGGGGATGAGAACATCGATGACGCAACTAGAAGCCAAAGTACTTTTCCTGTGATTCAAAACTTGACGTGCTTTTCACGCCAATTTTATGAAAGCACGAATTGTGCTAACAGTTGCAATCCATTTACTTCAACACCCTCTGGCACGTGCATTGCAAGCGGATTAAGACGCATGCAAGAAATGGCATGCTGCCATCACAACGTGATGACATTCAGAAAACCTACATTTTTTGGAGCTATCTATGCCTCACGTGAATCCCATTCAGATACAAAAATTTCTCAAGGGAATTGATTATCCAGCGAGCAAAGAAACACTTATTGAAAATGCAAAAAAACTCGGGGCAGACGAAAATGTTTGCCAATCTTTAGAGGAGTTGCCGCAGAAAAAATATGATGCGCCAGTCGATGTTAGTGAAGCACTGGGTAAGCTGAATTAACACGATACGTACGCAAGGTCTAATCGGCCTTGCGCATATGTTCACGCCGCTCGCTCAGCGCGTTTTGTACAAAGAGGATGTAAAAAGAACTTGCAGACCCGCCAGATTGGCCTTGCCCGTGCTGCTGGCTAGTAGTTATTCTTGCAATACTACAACAAGAGCACAGCTTCACGCAGATCGTACGGTCGTTTCTACACGCAATCACTCGCGACCGGTCCCCGCACTAAAGAACGATATACCGCTTGTGCAGCCTCAAATTCAGCGGCGTACATAGCTAACAATCCCAGTTAGCTTATGGCTTGGAAATAAACTCACTACCTTTGATGTAAAACCGCAGAAGCCTCTTCGCCCAATGCCCCGCATAGTCGACGCCAATTCTCGGACGGCTAACGATTACCGGTGTTTTTTGTTCAGGCACAGCGGCAATGTAGAAATTGTCACTGATTAAGTCACACCCATTAAGCTGTTTATCAATGTGCATGGCTTTGCATAACAAGCCAGGGCCCGTTGTCCGGCCATCCGTATTTTTCACCGGCTCTATGGCCCTCAATAGCACTGCAGACGCGTGCCCCTCTTGTTCGGTAACAACATTCATACAATGATGCATCCCGTAAATCAGATATACGTAAGCATGGCCTGGTGGCCCAAACATCACTTTCGTTCGCGCCGTCATGCCTTTTGAGGAATGCGCAGCAAGATCATGCGGTCCAAGATAGGCTTCTACTTCGACAATCTTACCGACACGCTCCATATCGCCAGTCAGGTGGACTAAGTATTTTCCCAGCAGTTCCTTAGCAACCAAAATGGTGTTTCGATCATAAAATTCGCGCGGTAGTCTTTGCATTTCAGCTCTGTCTTGCATGCTTTCTCAAGGATATTTAAATCGGTTTAACGCAACGGATTTATTACTTAAGGTGTCAAATATAAGCCAAGTGCCAAGCGCGTCGCCCGTAGTAGTTTGACCGCTAGATTAACTAGCCGTATGCGAAAAGCTTCTAATTTAAAAGCGTAGGGTTTCTCAATGACCTCGGCAATACAGAATATATCTACATAATTTGCCACTAATTTCACAATTACCTGCCTTAACCATGCCTTAAACTGTTCAAAGCGCACATATGACCATTTGATGTGTGTATTTTAAAAAGTACTCTGTGCAAGAGCTGTTATAAAACGATATTTCTTGGAAGAAAGAAGCTTTTTCTGACTCTATAGAAGTCAATATTTGAGGGTTTTCTCTGCTTATATGGCAAAAGATAAAGATCCAAAGAAAAAGATGATTTATAGGCTCGCCAAGGCCACGAAATCCTTTAGAAGAAATCCCATTGATGCTTTGAACCGTGGCGCCGGAAGCCTTGGCAAAGCGCTATTCAAAGTTGGTGGCAAGATGGCAGAAGCCCCTGATTCGAACCTCATCGGTCTGGCGCTTGGTTTAGCGATGGTAATAACGGGGTCCGTGCTATATAGCGCCTATGTTGTTGGTAAGACATCCGTTAAAGTCGGACGCAAACTACTCAATCCAATACTAAATCAATTAGGCCGGGAGCGGTCTATCTCGCTTGGTGATCAAAAAAGGGAAAAAATTAAAGTAGCGACATACACCAAAGAGTATAAAAATGGCGGCGAAAAAACTACTTCCATATTAAACAACCGTAAACGGGATAGTCATTTAAAGTGGTTGGCTGCAAATCTAGCGGAATTAACTGTTTACGGAGACTATAAACCAAAGTTATGGGAAGTGAAAAAATTTGCCAATGAGTTTGCTAAAAACTACGTTTCTCCATTGCAAGGAAGCGTAAAGAAGGGGGCAGATGTTTCTGAAGCTAAGTTCGATGATACTGTAAAGGCAGGCATTGCATTCTATGTATGCCCAACAAGCGGCGACGCTCTTATTTTGGAACATCCTCTCGGTAAGAAGCGGCATGGAACAGTAAAGTTATTGACTAAAGAAATGCAAGATCTTATGGAGATATCCATTCAACGAGGGCAAAATACTCAACAGATGACCATCGGTACAAATCAGGAAAACATCTTAGGTAATGAAGCGCAAAAGAAAAGAAAAAAACTTACAAAATATTAACCACACTCGAAATACGTAATCTGCCGAACTATCTGTCTCGGCAACATCGCTGACTTCTCGATTTTAATGCTCAATCAGTTTGCCTAATGTTGATAACGATTCGTATATCGGCATTGAGGAAAAGGATATGCTACGAAGGCAATCAGACCGCGCTTCGAAATCGACTCTAATCGCCGCAAGCTGTCACAATCGGTTTCGTCATGGTCCTAAAAATGATGATCACGCGGACTTACGACACGAAATAGGCGGAAGCTCAATTCGCGTACATTGCCTATACTCATTGTCATAAGAACAATCGAGCGTATTCATCCGATAATATGCTCGATATTAAGGGCCTATCCTGATAGACGTCATCAGAACGAAAGGAGCTTTATGCGATACGCAAAATTGGGAAATACTGGATTATTTGTTTCCCGGCTTTCTTTAGGCACTATGACTTTTGGCAGTGACAAATCGATGCCGTCAATATACAAAGTAGACCGCGACAGCGCGAAAACAATGCTCGATAAAGCGCTTGATGCGGGCATTAATTTTTTTGACACTGCGGACGGATATTCAAGCGGGCAATCCGAAGTGATCCTCGGTGAGTTGCTCGGCAATAAACGCAAGGACGTTGTGATTGCCACCAAGGCCGGTTTTAGAACAGGCGATCCGATCATCCATGCAGGCCTTTCTAGACAACACATCTTTGCAGCCTGCGATGCAAGCCTTCAGCGGTTGAATACCGATTACGTCGATCTTTACATTCTTCACAAAGAAGATCCTTTCACGCCAATTGAGGAAAGCCTTGAAGCGCTGAACGATCTTGTACGGATGGGAAAAGTTAGATACATCGGATTTTCAAACTGGTCAGCCTGGAAAGCGGCGACAGCCCTGCAAATACAAAAAACCCGCGGATGGGCGCAATTTACCAGCGGGCAAATGAATTATTCACTCGTCGGCCGAGACGTCGAACATGAAATAGTGCCGTTCATGGAATATACAGGTTTGAACATGACTGTGTGGAGCCCTCTTGCCGGCGGTTTTTTGAGTGGTAAATATACTCGAGATAATTTGAAGGATAGTGAACACAGATTATCGGGTTTCGATTTGCTGCCATTCAATAAAGAGTTTGGCTTCAAGGTTATCGAAAAACTACGCGACGTTGCGAAAGGACATAACGCAAGCGTGGCACAAATTTCCCTTGCCTGGTTACTCGCAAAACCATTTGTATCCAGCATTATTATCGGCGCCAGCAAACTCTATCAGCTTGAAGATAACTTGAGAGCAGTGGAAATAACGTTAAGCAAGGAAGAAGTCGCGGAACTGGATGCAATGACTGCGTTAGTTGCTCTCTATCCTAATTGGTTCAACGAGCAGTTGGTAGATAGGCAGCATAAGACAAACGCATATCCGAAGATCAAAGAGTAAATATTTATTCATACACCTATGCTCGGCTCTCGTTGTTAATTGCCGTGGGTTTCTATCCCACATTTACATGAGGCACCGCTTTAATGTTCACCTACATAATGCTTGGCACTAATGACCTCCCTCGATCGACACGCTTTTATGATGCAGTAATGGCCACCCTTGGTCACAGGCGCTGCGATACCACTGAGGAACCCGGCTGGGAAAACTTGGCGGGCTGGGGAACGTATGAAAATGGCGGTCTCAAAGAACTCGCACTTTGGGTTTGCGCGCCATTCAATGGTGAACCGGCAACCGCTGGAAATGGCACCATGGCTGCATTTGCGGCCTCGACGAGAGGACAAGTGAATTCTTTCTACGAAGCCTCGATGGAAAATGGCGGCACCAGTGAAGGTGCTCCCGGAATTCGCGAGCACTATGCGCCGGATTTTTATGTTGCGTATGTTCGAGATCCCGACGGCAACAAGCTCGCTGCTGTATGCCGAGGATGATTTCTTAACACCGCTTTGCTTCTGTTTCATACAGGCACTTCTTTGCATTTTTGAAATTTTTTAATATTCGATTCTAGCAATACTGCAAGGCCGGTAAATTCACCAACAATATCAACCGATAAATGTTTAATAAAAATCAATACGCTAGATAGGAGTCCCGCAAATATCACCTTGGCACAACTATTGCATCAATAAAACGCGGGGAGACGCACTTATAAGCTCTGTGCGCTCAGCGAATACTGCATTATTAATTAGCAATAGAGGTTTTCATGGCTGATCCGACAGCAGGCAAAAAAAACGACTCTTACCAGGAGTGGCTTTCCACCAACACGGCAGAGGCAGAAACACCAAATAAAAATCGCCAAGAAAAAAAAGACCCGTTGCGAGACTTGCTACTACAAGGTCTAGAAGCGAGTAGCAAGAATGAGGAATCAATTCACCGATTAGTATTCAGAGGTAAGAGTATTGCCCCTACCGAGAAGGAGATGGCGAAATTAGAATCCTATAACAAAGCCTTCATTACCTTACAACAAACATTCCGTGCGTTAAATACAAGAATAGTGCCCCGCACAGATGGGCCGGTAGAATCTTCCGAAGAATTACTGCAAGCCAGAGAAGCATTTAAACAAGACGTAAAAAGCATATTTACGAAAACACTGAAAGCGCAACAAGAAGTTTCTAAAGAGCTTTCGAAAACATCTGTTACTGCATTAGAGCAGAAGGATCCTGTCGCGTTTGAAGCCAGGCTAAAGAACGCGACAGATTTTGTCGACCGCCGAGTAGACGAAGCGATTCTTCATGCCATGGCTAGCCACCACCAAGAGCACAGCAAACAGTTCGGCGCCCGTGTTGGACAGGCTAAGATTAATGAAACGGTTAAAGGCGACGTGGTATACCGAAACGGCGATAGGTCTTATATCAAACCCGATTTTTCACACTGGGGCGAGAGGTTCGAGAAACTGCATAAAAACCACCAGCCCTATATATGTACTGATCGTGGTGATACGGTAAATGGTATGGACCCGTTAAGCGAAAAAAGAGTCGAAGGTATTGTCGCCAATGAAACAATGCCTGCCACCGATCGCAAGGTTCTAAAACAAACCACCAAGAAAACTATTGGAGATGATCCGTTTGCCCGCGCGCCCAAAATCAGCACCTCTATTGGCGGAGATAACACACAGAAGAAGACCCGTGGTGGTGTCGGCGGATAAAACTCTCCCCCACGCTACTACGAATTTTCGTTCTTTTTCGAAATAGCGTGTGGGATTGGATTTCGCAATCGTTGTGTTCATAGACTTTCCATGTTGCGATAAATGGCAAGTTGCCAGCTCTCCCAATTTGTAAGAGAGCCGTCTTACCAAAGAGAGAGGGCACATGACGGAAAACGCTAAAATGCATCTTTTTTCGTTGTCAGCAATCGCAACTCGTGGCGACGCAATAAAAATTAACAAGCAAGCATCAATGGTATTTTTTGCCATTGCGGCGTCACATGCCATTTTGTCAGCGCTAATGCATATGCCTCCTTTCGCGGAGACCATATTTTACGGCGGGGCAGGTTTGCTCGTTTTTCATTGTCAAAATCGGATAGCCGCAGTCTCACTTCTTGCCTACCCAATCGCCAATATTTTTATCGTATTGACCCCTAAAGGAGGGGCTGTTTTTACAGAAAGAAATATTATTATATTTGCTCTTTCGCTTATTGCTCTATGGCCAGCCCTGCGTGCAATTGAAGCTACATTTCGACTACGGGGAAAATATGCGTTGGAGGAGCAGTCCGATTTAACGTGAAGCACGTTTAGAATTTCCCCTCCGGCTTTCCAAGCCTAATATTTACGCATTGCCACGTTATATTAAATACTGAGCAGGAGGCGTCCGCCCTCCACACATCTTTCGAAGGATAACAAACGGCTCCACATCGTTGCTATCCGCGCGAAGGGAAAAACCATTATCCGCGTCGCAATATCTGATGAACATTCGGATAGCTGAGCAACGATTCCATACATTGAAGCGAAATCCACTCTTAAAAAATAGACTTGCTACTCACTCTCAAGCAAAATGCGGCAGAAATGTTCAGTAATTCCAATTAATAAGCCGCGTTTCAAACATTTAAACTACTTATGTTTGCTATTAGCGCCTTGACGCCAGCATTGCCGGAGTAAGCCAATGAGAGAACCACAAAAAGCCGCTATCCTCTCTAACGGGAGACGCCTGCACGGATTAATGGGTGCCGGTTTAATCTTCCTCGGTGGAATGGTCGTACTAAACGCACTACTTCATTGGCCGCAAGCGGCGAAGTTTCCCGCCATTATGCAAGGCATCTCCCTCAATGCAGCTTGGTCACTTTTCTGCTGTGGCCTGGCGCTTACGTTAATTCCTATCGTCCGTAGCGCAGGTGGCATCAAATTGGTTCAAGGCTTGCTCGCCCTTTCTTTCGCCTTACCGCTCATTGATCTGGCCGGCAAATTTCTTCACTTCGAAGCCACTTATCCCGAATACGCCAATTGGCAGATGACGGCAAAAACGGCAGTTTGCATGCTGGTGCTCGCCGCTTTTGTATGGCTTTCGTGGCGCCGCACACCATTACGCAGCATACAGTTAGCAGTAACGCCGGAGCAGCGGATTATCTACTCCAGCACTTATACGCTTTGCCTGTTAGTCATTGCCGGTAGTGTCGCTTCCTTTGCGCTCATTCAAGAACGAATGGAGAAATCTCTCGCGCAAAATCGGCTCACATTGCTGGAAGAACGCCGCGATCGATTGGAATCGATATTGCAGGATCAATTGCAAGGGGCTTCCTTTCTAGTCAACCACGGCAATCTGCAAAATCTATTCCGCGCCTTTCAAAGAAGCGACCCTGATCATCTACTGGAACAAGAACTTCATACCAAACTGGAGTCCCTTTTACTGCAAGGCTTCACCGGCCTCGCATTACGCGACCCTGAAGGACGGCAAACAATTCAAGTCGGTAATTTTGCCGCCAATACCGAATTAGCCGTTCGATTGAATACGTCGGAACCTACTACCTTGCTGTGGCAAAAGGGCTTCATAGTGCGCACCGAACAGGTGCTTTTCGATACCAGCGGATTATTAGGCACCTTAGTCGCCGAAGCGCCCGCATCGCAAATGACCCAGCTAATCCACACATCGAAAGGTCAAGGCAAAACCGGCCAGATGGAAATATGCACTCGGCGCCTGGATCGCTTGGTTTGTTTCCCGCAACATCTAAACAGCCACGCTATCAGCATCCCTTTGCTTAATGATGCAGGACGTCCATTTCCCATGGCTCGCGCATTGGCCGGCGAATTAGGAGTGGTGCAAACTCAGGACTACCGGAATCGTGAGGTGGTTGAAGCATTTTCTTCGCTCGGCAATTTGGGCCTCGGCGTTTCTATGAAAATGGATGTCGACGAGCTCTATGCGCCGGTAATGGACCAGCTTCCATGGGTGGCTCTACTCATCGTGATTTGTAGCGGCTTGGGCGTGTTCGTCATTCTTGGACAAATAGCGCCGCTAGCCAAGCAACTTGCCCGTGCAGGAACCCAAGCCAATGCTTCCAATGCCGCGCTCCGTGATCGTTTAGCGACAACGGAATCCGCGCTGCGGCAAATGCGGATCATTACTGATAATCTGCCTGCCGCTATTTCATATATTGACCGCAACCGATGCTATCGTTTCAACAATCAAACATATGAAAAATGGTTTGGGCAAACGTCCGCTCAAATTAGCGGGCGTGATGTTGCGAAGGTAACCGCGCCTGATGTTTACGAAAAAGTGGGGCCTTGCATCGACAAAGCACTTTCCGGCGAACGGACAAGTGTTGAAGTCGAAATTCCCACCTCAGAAGGCGGTTCACGCTGGGTCCGTAACGTCTATGTCCCACATCTTAACGAGAGCAACGAGATACGCGGCGTTTACGCGATGACTTACGACGTCACCTCTGACAAACAGATAGAGCAAGAGTTGACGCAAATGGCTCAATTTGATTCGTTAACGGCGCTACCGAATCGGCATTACTTACATGCCAAGCTGGCCAATGCGTTGGCGAACAGCCGTCAGTTCGGCTTGCCATTGGCCATCATGTTTCTCGATGTTGACCGTTTCAAAGAGATCAATGACTGCTTCGGCCACGCAGGGGGGGACGAGGTGCTGAAGGAATTCTCACGGCGCCTTAGAATAAGCGTCCGCTCCACCGATACCGTTGCCCGATTGGGTGGTGATGAATTTGTCATCATTCTCGAAGGACTGCACACACCGGAGGAGCCACAATTCATCGCTCGAAAAATTCTCGCCTCGGTACGCAAAGAATTCCGAATCGATAATAAACCCTTAATGGTTACCACGAGCATTGGGATCGCATTCTGCCGAAATGCCGACCTCGCATCTTCCGAAATCATACAAAAAGCAGATGAAGCACTTTACAAAGCCAAAGCCGCAGGGCGTGATGCATTTCGGTTAGCCGTCTAAAATTATCTAGAACACTCTTCAATAGTGAATTGATGAATGGGTGAAATGTAACGCCCGCCGGCATTTTCAATTCAGCTATTTTTGATTTAGCATCCCGAGAAAATATTCGCCATGACAAAAAACTTGCTGCAATGGTTTATCGCCATTCCGGCGTTTGCGATAGCCATATTCAACGTACTTGCCATGACCGCTTATGCGAAAGATGCAGACGACACATCGCCAGCCAAACTACCTGCTACCCCTGTTCACCCTGTCACAAATACGTATTTTGGCGTTGCGGTCACCGATCCTTATCAATGGCTAGAAAACGTTAAAGATCCAGAAACGGAAAAGTGGTTGAAAGCGCAGAACAACCACACACGCACGTTGCTCGATCAGATTCCTAAACGTAAAGCACTGCTTCAACGTATTTCCGCTCTCGGCGACGCAAGTGAACAGGTAAGTGGCACGCAATGGGCTGACGGATTTTATTTCTACACGAAACGCCGGCCAGGCGATAACAATCGTAAGCTTTATATGCGGCAAGGCATCGACGGCAAGGAGCGCTTGCTAGTTGATCCCGATCGATTCGCTGAGGGATCGCAACATGCTGCTATCGATTATTACCGCGCATCTTGGGATGGCAAATACGTAGCTTATGGCATATCCCGTGGCGGCTCCGAAAACAGCATTTTGCATATCGTCGAGGTCGCTACAGGGCGGCAACTGCCGGATCAGATCGAACGCACAACATTCGGCAGCCCAAGCTGGCGCATGGATGGTCGATCCTTTTTCTACAACCGGTTGCAACTACTTGCGGCAAATGCCCCGCCTACAGAGCGTTATCAGCGCAGCCAGGTTTACTTGCATGTAATCGGTACTGACTCTGAAAAAGATATGCCTGTATTCGGCCATGGCCTTGCCGGTGTGGAATTGGCACCAGACGATGTGCCTACTATTCAAACAACGCCCGACTCTCCCTACGTCTTCGGCACCGTCTCCCATGGCACGCAGAATGAAATCACTATTTATGCCCTGCCTGCCAACAAAGTAGATGGACAATCGCCTTGGCGCAAGCTGATCGATATCCCCGATGAAATAAGTGAATATGATGTGCGCGGTGAAACACTTTATCTCCTCTCTCATAAAGGTGCATCCCGTTTCAAAATCCTACGCACCTCGATTGCGGCACCGGATTTGGCAAAAGCGGAAATCGTTGTTCCGGAATCGCAAGCGGTCATTACCGACTTGCGCGCAGCCAAGGACGGCTTATACGTGCAACAGTTGGATGGAGGGCCTAGCCGGCTGCTGCGGCTGCCGCTTAATAACAAGGGCGAGGTAACGGGGCCATTGACTCAAATTCGGCTACCTTTCGACGGTTCAATCAGTGAGATTGTCACCGATACCCGCACGCTTGGCGCATTAGTGTTGCTGCAATCGTGGACCAAATCGCCACTCCATTACACATTCAACCCTACAACGAATGCACTGACCCGCACGCGGCTAACACCACCTTCGCCAGTTGATTTCTCACAAATCGAATCAGTAGAAGTTAAAGCAACGAGCGCCGACGGAACGTTGATTCCACTCTCCATCATTTATAAGCGCGGCTTGAAACGGAATGGCGCAAACCCAACCGTTCTGACCGGTTACGGCGCCTATGGCGTCACCTTGGATCCAACTTTCAATCCCATGCGGCTTGCATGGCTGGAACAAGGTGGCGTACTTGCCGTCGCACACGTTCGTGGCGGCGGCGAATACGGCGAGGACTGGCATAAAGATGGTCAAAAACTGAAAAAGCAAAACACGTTTAGCGACTTTATTGCTTGTGCGGAGTATCTCATTCAGGAGAAATACACGTCCCCAACTAAACTCGCCGCACGTGGCGGTAGCGCGGGAGGTATTACAGTCGGTGGGGCGATTACTCAACGGCCTGATTTATTTGGTGCGGCAGTCAGCGAAGTAGGCGTTGCTGATAATTTACGCATCGAGCTTTCTGCTAACGGTCCATCGAATATTCCCGAATTCGGCTCCGTTAAAACAGAGGAAGGTTTCAAAGGTTTGTTTGCAATGAGTTCCTATCATCATGTCAAAGATGGCACGCCCTACCCTGCCATATTACTGACCACAGGCATCAATGATCCTCGAGTAGATTCCTGGCAACCAGCCAAGATGGCTGCACGATTGCAAGCTGCTACTTCAAGCGGGAAACCTGTGCTGCTCCGCGTCGATTACGATGCCGGGCATGGGTTAGGCTCGACGAAATCACAGAACGATCAGGAATTGGCGGACGTTTATGCCTTTCTACTTTGGCAATTAGGGAAATGAATGCAGCCTCTCAAGCTAGTGAGGCTTGCTTCCATTGCGGACTCCCATTACCTACCAAGATCGACTATCGCGTTACTATAGAAGGCAAGGAGCGTCCGATGTGTTGCCCTGGCTGCGCTGCCGTGGCCGAAACTATTATTGGCGCAGGTCTTACCGATTATTATCGTGATCGCGAAACCTTTTCTCCGAAACCTGACGAAGAATTAGTCGGACTACCCAACGAACTTGCCGCTTACGATCTGCCCGAATTACAAAACACTTTCGTTCATCGCACGGAAAATACCGCTGAAGCGGCGCTCATGCTCGAAGGCATTCGCTGCGCCGCATGTGTATGGTTAATTGAACGACATTTAAAACAATTACCCGGCGCGCTCGAAGCCAATATCAACTACGCCACTCGCCGCATGCGCATCCGGTGGGATACGGAGCAAATCAAGCTTTCGCGCATCCTCGAAGCCATTGCGAAAATCGGCTATCGCGCCAGCCCTTTCGATCCAGCAAAGGCCGAAACGGCACGCCGCCTGGAACGCCGCCAAGCCATCAAGCGTTTAGCTCTTGCGGCACTGGGAATGATGCAAGTAATGATGCTCGCAGTGCCAGTCTATCTCGCACCTGACGGCGACATTGAGCCGGATCATCTTCAACTCCTGCACTGGGCAAGTCTGCTGATTACGGCGCCGGTGTTACTTATTTCCGCGCGTGAGTTTTTCGTCGGCGCATGGCGAGGTATCGTTAACCGCCGCCTTGGAATGGATGTTCCCATTGCGCTGGGTATCAGCGCCGCTTTTGCCGCTAGCACCTGGAACACCATTACCGCCCGGGGCGAAGTGTTCTTCGATTCTGCAACTATGTTCGTGTTTTTGCTCCTTACTGCGCGTTTTTTGGAGCAAGAAGCGAGAGCCCGATCTGGTGATGCGTTAGAGCGATTGACTGGAGTTTTACCGGAACATTGCCAGCGATTCGATGAGTATCCGACGTCGCGTAGTACGCATACGGTCGCTAGTGCGTGGCTCAACAATGGCGATTACTTATTTATCGGCACTGGCGAACGCTTTCCAGCAGATGGCATTGTCGTCGAAGGGACTAGTGAAACAGACGAATCCTTAGTGACCGGTGAAAGCCGTCCCGTTGCAAAACACGAAGACGATGAAATTATTGCCGGCTCGATCAACGTCGGAAGCCCTTTAGTCATTCGCGCCACTGCGGTAGGCATGCAAAACACGGTTGCGCAAATTACCCGGCTGCTCGACCGCGCGCTCGGCGAGAAACCGCAAATCGCCCAATTGGCAGACCGCGCCGCAAGCTGGTTCGTCATTGGACTGCTGATCGTAACCGCTTTCACTGCGATTTACTGGTGGCAAACCGATCCGGCACGCATGCTTCCAATAGTCATCGCACTATTGGTCATTACTTGCCCTTGCGCACTAGGACTCGCTACCCCAGCCGCGTTAACTACCGCCGCACATCGTTTGGTTCGCATGGGATTACTGCCAAGCCGCGGCCACGCTATCGAAACACTGGCTCAAGTAACCGATATTGTTTTCGACAAAACAGGGACGCTCACCCTGGGCACGCCGGCAATCGCGCAAGTAACGCTGCTGGGAAAAGTGAACGAAGCAGAAGTAATCGCAATTGCCAGCGGACTGGAAGCATCTAGTAAACATCCACTAGGCAAAACACTGCGGGCCGCCGCCGCGCAACCGCGAGAAGCAATCGAATTAACTACTTACCCCGGCGCCGGGATACAAGGAACAATAGACAAAACGATTTATCGCATCGGCACATTGGCATTTGTACGCGACCTTGTCTGCACAGATCCCCCCGCAGAACCACAGACTGACGCTTCCTGTACGGTTGTTGCCTTGGGCAACGAACAAGGCTGGCTAGCATTCTTTCACTTCACCGATATGCTACGGCCCGAAAGCAGAGAAGTGGTGGCAGCACTACAAGCCATGAACAAAACTGTGCATATTCTCTCCGGCGATTCTCCGGGCATGGTTTCCCACATTGCAGCCGAAGCCGGTATAACCCACAACAACGGCGGTGCGACGCCGGAACAAAAATTGGATTACATCCGAGCACTACAGGCTAAAGGCGCCGTTGTGGCAATGGTCGGTGACGGCATCAATGACGCCCCAAGTCTCGGTGGCGCTGAAGTATCAATCGCCATGGGTTCAGGCACTGATATCGCTCAGTCGGCTGCGGACATGGTGCTAATTTCCGGTAATTTAGGTATCATTCCGCCGGCGCTCAAAGTGGCCAAAACCACGCGTTCGGTAATTCGCCAGAATCTTAGATGGGCTTTAGCCTACAATCTGGTTGCCATTCCACTCGCGGCCCTAGGTTTAGTAACACCCTGGGTAGCGTCAGTTGGCATGTCGCTGAGTTCTCTGATCGTGGTTGCCAATGCGTTACGGCTCGCTCGTTCAAATAAAAATTCGACAGTCGAACGTGTTAAAAAATAAGCTTTTGAAATTTATAAATAAAATATAACGGCAGCTCTAAGAAAATCAGATTTTTAAATGTGGTTTTTTTAGGAGTAACCATAAACGTAATGGACATCCTCTACCTGCTTATCCCCTTGAGTCTTGTACTCGCGCTCCTCATAGGTGCTGCGTTTTGGTGGGCGGTCGATAACGGCCAATTTGAAGATCTAGAAGGCCCGGCTCACCGCATTCTGCAGGACGATGATCGCCCTATGCGTTGACGCGCATGCCGTTCGCTAAGGTTTGATCCAGATCAAAGTTCAATAATACAAATTCAAGCAAAGTAAGCAGACTATCGTCTGCCACCATCATTATTCTTCATATGTTTACGGAGCAAAATCCAATGGATGCACAAAGTACCTATAACTATAAGGTCGTGCGCCAGTTCGCTATCATGACAGTGGTCTGGGGTATTGTCGGAATGTCTGTCGGCGTACTCATCGCCGCGCAATTACTCTGGCCGGATCTCACTTACGGCATTCCCTGGCTATCTTACGGTCGCTTGCGTCCGCTACATACGAACCTAGTGATCTTTGCTTTCGGCGGCAGCGCATTATTCGGCACCTCTTATTACGTCGTGCAACGCACTTGTCAAGCAAGGCTGTTTTCCGACCGGCTTGCCTCGTTCACCTTCTGGGGCTGGGCAGCGATCATTCTGTTGGCTATTTGCACGTTACCCCAAGGCATCACCACATCGAAGGAATATGCGGAGCTTGAGTGGCCCATCGATATTTTGATCGCCGTAGTCTGGATTTCCTATGCGATAGTCTTCTTCGGCACCGTGATCAAACGAAAAGCGCCGCACATTTACGTCGCTAACTGGTTTTATGGCGGCTTCATATTGACCGTTGCTCTTCTACATATCGTCAATAGCGCTGAAGTCCCTGTTAATTTATGGAAATCGTACTCCGCCTACGCGGGTGCTCAAGACGCCATGATTCAATGGTGGTACGGCCATAACGCCGTCGGCTTCTTCCTCACCGCCGGTTTTCTTGGAATGATGTATTACTTCGTGCCCAAGCAAGCAGAGCGGCCCGTTTATTCCTACCGCTTATCCATCGTGCATTTCTGGGCATTGACCTTCACATACATGTGGGCAGGCCCTCATCATTTGCACTACACCGCACTGCCCGACTGGACTCAATCGTTAGGTATGGTTTTTTCGCTCATTTTGCTTGCACCTTCTTGGGGCGGCATGATTAACGGCATGATGACCTTGTCCGGCGCCTGGCATAAGCTGCGTGACGATCCGATTCTGAAATTTTTAGTTGTCTCTCTGTCCTTCTATGGCATGGCGACTTTCGAAGGTCCGATGATGGCCATCAAGACCGTCAATTCGCTGTCCCATTACACCGACTGGACAATCGGCCACGTGCATTCCGGGGCGCTCGGCTGGGTTGCATTTATCTCCATCGGCAGCACGTACTACCTGATTCCACGATTATTCGGCCAAAACCGGATGCACAGCATTCAACTTATCGAAGTGCATTTCTGGATGGCTACGCTCGGCGTCGTACTTTATATCTCCTCTATGTGGATTGCCGGTGTCATGCAAGGTTTAATGTGGCGCGCCGTGAATCCAGATGGCACGCTAACCTACAGCTTTGTGGAATCGGTCAAAGCCACTTATCCCTATTACGCCATTCGTTTACTGGGGGGATTCATATTCTTATGCGGGATGTTCATCATGGCTTACAACGTATGGAAAACCGTGCGCGGACAACAGCCAGTCGATGCACTAATTCCCACGCTTGCCATCGCTAAAGCTTAATTGGTCGGAATAACATCATATGAAATACAGCCACGATTTAATCGAAAAAAACATGGGATTAATGATCCTTCTCGTCATACTCACCGTGAGTGTCGGCGGGTTGATTGAAATCGTTCCATTATTCTTCCAGCGTTCTACTACTCAGCCGGTCGCTGGACTCAAACCTTATACGGCGTTGCAGCTTTCCGGGCGCGACATCTACCAGCGCGAGGGCTGCTACAACTGCCATTCGCAAATGATTCGCCCGCTTCGCGCAGAAACGGAACGCTACGGGCATTACTCCGTTGCCGGCGAATCGGTTTACGACCATCCCTTTCAATGGGGCAGCAAGCGCACCGGTCCCGATCTCGCTCGCGTCGGTGGGCGTTATAGCGACGAATGGCATCGCGTTCATTTAAACAACCCACGCGATTTAGTGCCTGAATCCAACATGCCCGCTTTTCCGTGGTTAGAAACGAATCTGGTCGATAGCGCCGACATTGAGAAAAAACTGAAGGTCATGCGCACACTCGGCGTTCCTTACACCGACGCAGATATTGCCAACGCAAAAAAAGAAGTCACCGGTAAAACTGAACAAGAAGCGCTGATCGCTTATTTGCAAGTATTAGGTACCGCGCTAAAGACTCAACGCTAGGAAACACAATGGATATCGATATTAATACACTGCGTGCAGTCATGACCGTATTGTCATTTGCGGTCTTCATCGGCATTTGCTGGTGGGCACTTTCAAGCAAGCGTGCTACCGCCTTCGAGCAGGCCGCGCGTTTACCGTTGGACGATGATTTCCCGCTCTATTCAAATAAACACACTGGAGCGCATCATGAGTGATTTTTTTTCCAGTTTCTGGAGCTACTACATCGCCATCGGCACATTAGCCGGCATCGCGTTTTGCACTTATGTTCTGACAGTAACAAATAAAGGCCGCCCAGCACCTTCAACAAATCCTCAACTACATGGTCACGTTTGGGATGGAGACTTGCAGGAATACAACAATCCGCTGCCGTTATGGTGGATGTGGATGTTCTACGTCGCGATCATTTTCGCTGTCGGATACATAATTCTTTACCCCGGCCTCGGTGGTTTTGCCGGAACACTGGGTTGGTCGTCCAAAGGTCAGTTCAACGACGAGCAGCAACAAGCTGCTGAGAAATATGGCCCGATCTTCGACAAGTTTGCCAAGCAAGATTTGCGCGCGATTGTCGCCGACCCGCAAGCACGTGAAATGGGTCAACGGTTATTTCTTAATTACTGCGCACAATGCCATGGTTCCGATGCGCAAGGCGCCAAAGGTTTTCCCAACCTAGCCGACAAAGACTGGCTATATGGTGGCGATCCGGAAACCATTCGTAAAACTATTACCGATGGCCGCAATGGAATAATGCCAGCATGGGGGAAAAAACTGAGCGCGGACGATATCAAGGATGTGACATATTACGTGCTGTCTCTATCTGGATTTCCTAGCACCCCAGTACAAATTTCCAGCGGCAAAAAAGTTTTTATGAATAACTGCGCGGCTTGCCATGGTGCTGAAGCAAAAGGCAATCACGCTGTCGGCGCGCCGAATCTAACGGACAAAACTTGGTTGCATGGCGGTTCGATTGCGACGGTTACTGAAACCATTACCAAAGGTCGCAGCAGCCAGATGCCAGTGCATAAGGATTTACTCGGCGAGGCGAAGATTAATTTGCTAGCAGCATATGTCTACGGCCTTTCGAATGAGACGAATCCGGAAATACAGAAATAGCGGGCAATGCAAATTCTCCCCGTTGAAATCCGGGGACCAGAAGGGGATTTAAAATGACCATCGAATTTGATGCTATCGCAAATCCCCCGCCCTGCTTCTTCAAGGGGGAAAACCATGTGTGAATCGCAACATGCTCAAAGCAAATAAAGTCATTCCCATCATTCAAGCGAATCTTTCTGCCGAACAGGAACAATCGCTTTACGAGATCCGTAAGAAAATTTATCCGCGCGCCGTGACCGGCTGGTTTGCCAATTGGCGCATCGCGATGGTGATTTTCACGCAAGTATTGTTTTATGGCGTCGCATGGCTTTCCTGGAATGGCCGCCAAGCAGTGCTATTCGACCTCGCGGCGCGTAAGTTTTATATATTCGGCGTGATATTCCTGCCGCAAGACTTTATCTACCTGACAGTACTATTGGTAATTTCCGCCCTGTCGCTGTTCTTATTCACCGCGGTAGCAGGACGCCTTTTCTGCGGCTTTGCATGCCCGCAAACGGTCTATACGCAAATCTTTTTATGGATCGAACATTCCATTGAAGGCGACCGCATGCAGCGCATGAAGCTCGATCACGGTCCTGCCGATATCGAAAGGCGCGTTAAAAAAGTCTTCAAGCACTTCGTTTGGATTGTGTTTGCGGCGTGGACCGGCTTCACTTTCGTTGGCTATTTTTCGCCGATCCGCGAACTCTTCATGGCCTTCCTGCAAACAAAATTTAGCCCTTGGGAAACGTTCTGGATTGTCTTCTACGGTTTTGCTACTTACGGCAATGCAGGCTGGATGCGCGAACAGGTATGCAAATACATGTGCCCATACGCGCGATTCCAAAGCGTGATGTTCGACCGCGATACCCTGGTCATTACTTATGACGAAAAACGAGGTGAGCCACGCGGCGCACGCTCCCGTGACACCGATCGCGCCGAAGCCGGTGTTGGCGATTGCATCGATTGCCAAATTTGCGTGCAAGTTTGTCCAACGGGTATCGATATTCGCAAAGGTTTGCAGTATGAATGCATCGGCTGCGCTGCCTGCATCGATGCTTGCGATCAGGTAATGGACAAAATGAACTATCCGAAGGGACTTATCCGCTACACCACTGAAAATGCTTTAGCAAAACAGCTGTCGTGGAAAGACATGGTGAAGCGTGTTTTACGTCCCAGAATCCTGGCCTACACGGCGGTGGTTTGGGCAATCATTATTGCCGCCGCCATATCGGTGTTTTCACGCACTCCACTCAAGGTCGATGTAATTCGCGATCGCGCTACACTGGCGCGTCAAGTGGATGAAACACACGCGGAAAATGTGTACCAGTTACGGATTATGAATAGCGACGAAAAAACCCATCACTTTTCAATTCGAGCAAGCGGCCTGAACAATTTGGAAGTGCTGACTCAGTCGCAACTACTGGAAATTGGACCAGCCGCAACCAAAACCATTCCCGTACGCTTGCGTGCGGAAGTTGCCCATACCGAACCAGGTAGTCATCGTATCGATTTCATTATCGAAGCGAGTGACGATGCAAAACATCCGATGCCAGAAGTATTTTCCATCCACGAAAAATCAGCTTTTCTTGTTCCACGTTAAATTACGATGAGTACCAACATGCTAGCGAATCACATCGACAGAAAACCCTGGTATCGGGAGCCTTGGCCCTGGTTACTGGTAGCGTTTCCGCTGACCGCTGTAGTAGCTGGTACTGCCACTCTTATCATCGCCCTGCGTACCGATGATGGCCTGGTTGCCAATGATTACTATAAGGAAGGACTGGCCATCAATCGACAGCTCGAGCGTGAACAAAAAGCTGCCGATTTGGGACTCAAGATCATAGCGAGCGTTGATGAAAAAACCTCAATGGTTCGAGTGCACCTGGAAGGAAAGGGAGGGCTTCCCGCTGGCCTTAACTTACATTTCGTCCATCCTACGCGAGCGGGAATGGATCAAAACATCGCACTCAGGGCAACGCCAGGCGGTTGGTTCGAGGGTCAGCTAAAGTATCCGCCGATGGCGAATTGGCAACTAATATTAGAAGATGCGGGCCATAAGTGGCGCCTCGACGGCGGCTGGGATATGACGCAAGGTCATGGCTTGGAATTTCCTGCATCTCAAGCGTCGGTTATTAGATAGGCTCCAAACAAATATAGGACTTACGCAAAACCGTCCCAGCAAGGGTTGAGCAGGGGTTTCGAGCAGCTCGCCTGCGTAACGAGCTGCGCTTGCAAGTGCAGATGTGCTCTGCAAGGGCAACGTCGCTGGATCGGTTTTGCGTAAGTCCTAAAATAGCAAAATACTTATTGGCATTACTCAGCCGAGGGGATACGATGGCAATGTAGTTTGAGGTACTACGGTGTGGTGTAATTAAGCCGCACCGCCCGCTACTGATGAGGAGGCAAATGTGCATAAGCTGATATGGATCCTCTGGCCATCATTTCTAGTGGCCATTCCTGCAACTGGCGTGTATTTCTCTTTGTTTGACCCCGTAGATCTCGATTTTCTCGGCATGCATATCACGGCAAGCCGCATGGCTGCCTACACCATTGGCTTTTTTGCCTTTTGGGTATTAGGTGCGGCATCGAGTGCCCTCACGTTTTTTCTTTCTCATCCACCGATTGATTCGTTCGGATCAAACCATAACACTGCAGTTAGCGGGTGGAGTTGATCCCGATCATATGCTATTCCGCCTGCACTAAAACGATTTTCGAAAGGCAAAGGCGCTTTTAATCTGGATGTTTAGTTTGCGAGGCAGTTGCGCTGAATTTGATTCCTAGGAAAGCCTGTAAAACTCGGACAGCACTCATACAGCCCTACGAAACAACATTTTCGAACGAATCAAAGCACAAGCAACGTCTCGCTTAATTTATAAGAATGTTTTTTAAAACACCCGGGTAGAATAAACCGATGCTTACTCTAGCCCTATTAGGCGTCTTCCTGACCGGCCTATTCGCCGGCACGCATTGCGCCGGCATGTGCGGCGGTATCGTGACAGCACTTTCGATTTCCAGCAAAACACCGAACCGCCCTGCCCTAGCCCATTTACTCGCCTATAACCTTGGGCGCATCAGTAGCTATACAGTCGCAGGAATTTTGATAGGCGCGCTAGGCGCCGGCGGTTTGGTGCTCGGGCCTGGGCAACCATTCCAGCAAGCGTTATACATCGCCACTAATTTGATGCTAATCGCATTAGGCCTCTATCTCGCCGGTATCTGGCATGGCATCGTCTATTTAGAGCGAATCGGTAGTATTTTGTGGCGCCGCATTCAGCCGCTGACCCGCTCCCTTCTTCCCGTCCGATCAATTTCACAAGCACTTATGCTGGGCGGCCTATGGGGTTGGTTGCCGTGCGGGCTGGTCTACACTATGTTGATAAACGCTTTTGCCTGGGCAGACCCGTGGCGCGGCGGGTTAATCATGTTTGCGTTCGGATTGGGTACGTTGCCTAATCTACTTTTGCTCGGTTATTTTGCCGGTCAATTACGTCCTTGGCTGCAACGCCGCGCCGTACGTTTGACAGCAGGCCTATTGGTTATCAGCTTTGGCGTGATAGGGTTATTACGAACCAGCGATCTCGCATCGGCCCATGGCTTTGGATTATTTTGTGTTACACCGACGCATAACCATTAATTTCACGAGCTAGATATTTTATGCCGACACGACCACTACTGGATTTTGCTGCATGAATACTGATACACCTACCTCCCCTTCGAAACGCCATGCACGCTTTCCAATATTTAACGCATGGCTCATCTTTGTGGCCGCACTTGCGGTAACCGGGTGGAGCTGGCATGCCCTCCATGATCACTATTTGCAAGACACTCGCGCCAATTTCGACTTACGGGCTGGAAATGCCACCACAGCAATTCGTCGTGGCTTCGCTTCCTATGAACAAACACTACGCGGTGCGGCCGGTCTGATAGCAACTACCGACAAACTGACGCAGGAACAATGGCAACGCTACGTTGCCGAGTTGCGTATGGATACGTCTTTACTCGGGGCTCAAGCGATTGGGTTTGCACCAATTGTCACCGTAGGTGCGCGCGATGCGCATCTGCAAGTAATCCATAAGGATGTGCCTGACTATTCGATCTGGCCGACAAGCGACGCGCCTTATTCAACGCCTGCCACCTATATTGCCCCACTGACCGCGCAGAACATTCCAACTCGCGGCTTTGATTTTGCATCTGACCCAATACGGCGTGCGGCAATGGAACGTGCCGCTAATTCAGGCACAGCTACGGTAACAGGTAAAGTCCAATTGACGCAGGGTACCGAAAACAATGTGCCTTTAGACTCACTGATGGTTTTACCTGTGTACAAGGAAGGCGCAATGCCAGCCGCAAACGATAAACGGCAAGCGGCGTTATTAGGTTTCGTCTATACATCGTTTCGCCTGCGTGATTTGATAAAGGGTGCAGTAGGCAATCAATTACCGAGCATCGATTTAGAGATTTACGAAGGCCAAAAACCAAGAACGGAAGATCTGCTATTTGCTACCGGACATAGTTCATATCATCTTGGCTACACTGATCAAACGCTCTTCACAAAAAGCGAAACCGTCTATATCAATGCGTTGCCATGGACCTTCTTCTACGCGACTCCGAAAGATTTCGAACAAGTGGTTGGCAGTGATGCTTCATGGACTGTGCTTATTGGAGGATTGGCAATTTCCATATTAGCGTTCGGGACTGCGTTGTCTTCATCTCGTTCACGACGACAAGCAATTGTTTTGGAAAACCGGACAGCACAGGATTCGGATATCGAAAGAAAATAACTCTAGGGCCTAATTTAATTGATGACAGGCCTTAGCTCGTGACGCGAAAAACCACCTCGTGGTAGAGAGTCTACACTTAGCATATGAAGTACAAAGATTACTACAGCATACTCGGCCTTGCTCGCAATGCTTCAGGGGACGAAATCAAAAAAGCATACCGAAAAATGGCTCGTAAATTTCATCCTGACGTTTCAAAAGAACCCAATGCTGAAGAGCGCTTCAAGGAAGTTTCCGAAGCTTACGAAACGCTGCGCGATGCAGAGAAACGAGCCGCCTATGATCGCCTTGGTAGCCATAAACCAGGGCAAGATTTTGAACCTTCCCGAGAATGGAGTCGGCAATATAGCGACAGCGACATCCCTTTCGAAAATTTCGATTTTGCCGATTTATTCTCCGGCTTTAGCCAAACTAAGCAGGGCAGGCAGCGTGGCGGCGCAGCGTTTGCGGTACCGGGACAGGATTTCGAAGTTAGCGTGCATCTCACACTTGACGAGGCGCATCGAGGAACCGAAATCGAACTCAATCTCGAAATGCCAGAATATGACGAAAATAGGCGTATACGCCGAGTACCACGCACCCTCAAGGCCCGAATTCCTAAAGGGGCGACTGACGGCCAACGACTTCGGCTGCGAGGTAAAGGCGGCAAAGGTATCAACGGGGGACACGACGGAGATCTTTACATCACCATTTCAATGCACCCGCACGCTTTGCTTCGCGTAAACGGTCACGATCTTTACCTAGATCTTCCACTGGCTCCCTGGGAGGCTGTTTTAGGTACCACAATCGAGGTCCCCACACTCGAAGGTTCCGTCCGCCTTAAGATTCCGGCCGGTACACGCGCCGGACAACAGCTACGTCTAAGTGGGCGTGGCATGGCGAAACCCGGATCGGGTACGGGGGATTTATTCGCCCTCGTTCAAATTATTGTTCCCAGTGTATTGAACGACCACGAGCGTGATTTGTTCAAACAGCTAGCGGAAACCTCGACCTTTAACCCACGAGGGCATTTTGAAGAGGAGGCAAGCCGTGGTCGCTGAGGACACTGAAACACTTTGGCTCGACGCGCACCACGTAATTTCTTTCATAGAGCTCGTTGAGCTATCTGGGCTACCGGAAACGAAATTGCGTGAGCTGATTGAAGAGGACGTCGTAGCACCGGTAAATCCCGAGACAACGGATATGCATTTTCGGACCGAGTGCATATCCATTGTGCGAGCCGCTCAACGGCTCAGCGTCGAACTCGACCTCGACACTCACGGGCTATCCCTAGTTCTAACATTATTGCAGCGCGTCCGATCGCTGGAAGCGGAACTTCAAGCCGCTCGCACTGTGCTGCGAAGCAACTATCCCTGATCCTTCTTCGTCAGCGGCTCCTCTAGCTTTCTAATCTTGCAATATCGCAAGGTGCCCTCCCTCGGTTCTTCCAAGCCTGCAAATCTTAGCATCTCGATTCCTCAACAAGAAAAAATAATTGTTATTTGCATCATTGACTTAAAAATTATTTTTAAGGATTCGGTATTCGGGTACGGGCTTTGCTTTCCTAATGAGCACACGCAGCCCCTACGCCTTATTTAATTCATGCTCCTGGGGAATAAATAAATGCCGCGGTTTTCGCGACCACAAAAATACTTGCTGCTAAACACAGCAAAGATTCAATTACTTTTAAGAACGACCGATAACGCTAACGAAGCCTGTATCTTTGTTACAGGGCCTGAATACTTGTTTTGAAAGGGCTAGAAAAAGTGGGATCACTATTCTCTCCAGCCATTGAGCTAATGCACCGGCTTAAGTATCCCTATAAATTTATGCTCATTGGCGCTTTAGCGTTCGGTGCAATCATTTTCCTCGTTGTCCCATTGGCAGCCAATCTGAACGGCACAATCAATGTAAGCCAGAATGAGTTGGCCGGAGTAGAAATAGACAAACCACTCCTAAAGCTCATACAACAAGTACAGCAGCATCGCGCTCTTTCAGCAAGCGTGCTAAATGGTAAAGAAATCTTCAAAGAAAAACTAACAACAAAAGACAACGAAATATTGGAAGCAGTTAAAGCTGTAGATACGATAAATACCAAGTACAGTGCCGTACTAAACGTTTCAGGCGAATGGAAAAAAACCAAAGAAAAATGGGAAGGCTTGCGCACTGGCGGCCTTAACATGAGCCCCAGTGATAATTTCAGCCTCCACACAGAATTGATTGCGGATTTTCTCGGACTAATCGCTTTAGTCGGTGATAGCAGCGGCCTTATTCTTGACCCAGATGCCAATAGCTACTATTTGATGGATATTTCTACCGGCCGATTACCCGATTTACTGGAACGCTTAGGACGAATACGTGGCATGGGAATGCGTGCACTTACCAAACAAACAATCGACGAACAAATGCGTCGGGAATTTATCGGCGATACCGCCGTGCTGCGTAAATTGCGTGACGATCTCGATCAAAGCCTCAAAAAAGCTGCTACTTATAATCCATCATTAGCACCGCGCGTCGGCACCTTCGGAACTAGCTTTGGCGAGGCAATAAACAAAATTTTACTGACACTCAATGGCGATATTATTAGCGGTAAATTTTCCGTAACGCCCGAAGCCTATTATGCACAGACAAGTGAAACAATCGATTTAGGATACCGTCAAATCGAAGAAGCAATTTTCCCAGAGTTGGAAGTCTTGCTGCATGCACGGATAGCTGAAATTAAAAGACTGTTTTATATTGAAATTGGCATTGCCTTAATAGCAGTTTTTCTTTTCGCTTACTTTGCCGTCGGCGCTTATTTATCCATCATGTCCACGCTTAAATTGTTAAACCAAGGTGCCGATCGTATCGCTTCGGGAGATTTAACCGTCCATATCAAATCCGATACTAAAGACGAACTGCGTCAGGTGGCTGAGCGTTTCAATAACATGATCGATTCGGTAAGCCAATTAATTCGCAAAATTCGCACGGAAGCGATGAATGTCTCATCCTCCGCCGCAACATTGGCAACTTCCGCAGGTAACGTCTCAGACGGTTCAGCCGAGCAAAGCGAAGCCGCCGCAAGCATGGCAGCAGCGGTAGAAGAAATGACCGTTAGCGTGGGAGAAATAAATCGCCATGCCAATCAAGCCCAATCTATCTCACAAAAATCGGGCGAGCTCTCCGCGCAAGGGAACGAAATCGTCAATACCACCGCGCAAGAAATGACTGCAATCGCCGAGACGGTAAACAAATCGGCGGAAATTATTCAAGACCTCGGCCGTCAATCGCAGAAAATCAGCGCCATCGTTAACGCCATTAAGGAAATCGCCGATCAAACCAACCTTCTGGCGCTGAATGCTGCGATCGAAGCCGCTCGCGCCGGGGAAACCGGTCGCGGATTCGCCGTCGTTGCCGATGAAGTGCGTAAGCTCGCTGAACGCACCGGCAAAGCAACGCAAGAAATTGGCGATATGATCAGCGCAATACAAAACGGGACTAATAACGCGGTGAACAGCATGCAGCAAGGCGTCGCGCGCGTTAACCAAGGCGTTAGCTATGCACAACGCGCTGGCAGCTCCATGAAGGAAGTTAGTGAAGGCGCTTCTCATGTCGTGCGGGTCATTGGTGATATATCAGTGGCATTGAAAGAACAAAGCGTAGCAAGTTCTGACATCGCTAAAAATGTTGAACGCATCGCGCAGATGGCGGATCGTAATCATTCTGCAGTCGCGGAAACCGCAACCACAGCGAGAGAATTGGAGCGATTGGCGGGTACTCTGCAACACGAAATCAACCGATTCCAAGTAAGGTAACGAGATCATGAATATGGATTCCGCCAGCAACAAGACGGCGCAAGAAATCGTTACGCCAATCCAGTTGGAAGCCGCGCTCCAAATTCAGAAAACCAAACCGCAATTGAAATTAGGATCGGCGTTACTTCAAGAAAATATCATTACGGTAAGACAACTGAACGCAGCGCTGCAAAAACAGACCCAAGTACATAATCTTCCTCTAGGTAAAATCCTGGTTGATATGGGTGCCGTGACCGAAGAAACGATCATCCAGGTACTCGCAAAAAAATACGGTATTCCCGGACTTAATTTACGTAAATTCCATGTCGATTCGAATGCCATCAATGCCATTCCTTCCGCATTGGTTCACAAACATCGCGCAGTGCCGCTTTACCGCATCGATTCACACATGGTTATCGCCATGGAAGATCCTCTGGCAAGGGAATCGCTGCAGGATCTGGAACTTTGTGTGCAACTGACTATTAATCCCGTGCTCGCGTCTCGAGAAGATCTTGAGTTTTTAATGGAACACTTCTACGACATACATCACGAGCCGCAGGAAAAGCACCATCATCAAGCATCACAAAACAATACAAATCATTACCAAACCAAGTCGACCAAAGCTGATGAAACCATCGCAACAGTTGACACTGACGAGGCGATTGAACCTGTCAAAAAAATCATTGTTGATGCGTTAAACCAAGGCGCTTCGGAAATTCATATAGAGTCGATGAAAGATACCAAGCCAAGCAAAGTACGGTTTCGTAAAGATGGCGCAATGATGCTGTATTCCGAAATTCAAGCCGACCTCCGCGATGCATTCATTTCCCGGATTAAAACAATGAGTGGTCTCGACACTTCGGAGAAACATCATTCGCAAAATGGCAAAATTGCTTTCGAACAAGCCGGGCAAACACACATCGAATTATGTGTCACCACAATACCTACCGTGGAAAACCTGGAAGATGTCGTCGTACGCATACTCTCCGCACCCAAGATCATTCCTCTCGACAACCTTGGCTTAGCGCCACCGGTACTTGGCCAGTGTAAGAACTTGGTAGTCAAGCCTCAAGGAGTAATACTTGTTTGCGGACCAGCCGGATCCGGTAAAACAACAACGCTTCATTCGATGTTGGAATGCGTCAACACACCTGATCGAAAAATTTGGACTATCGAAGACCGAATCGATATTACGCAAGATGGGTTACGTCAAATTCAGATTGCTCCAAAGAACGACTGGACATTCGCAACGGCGTTACGAAGCGTCTTGAATGCTGGTCCCGACGTTATTATGGTTGGTGAAACGAACGATCAAGAAACGGCAAAAACGGTCATCGAAGCATCTCTCACCGGCCACTTGGTATTGTCCACAATGCGTACTAGCAATTTGGTTGAAAGTTTGGCGCGATTACTGGATTACGGCGTTGACCCCTTCAATTTCGCCGATGCGCTTCTCGCTATCATTAACCAACGTGTAGTTCGCCGGCTGTGCACGAATTGCCGAAAACCACGCGTAGCATCAAGAGAAGATCTGGAAACTTTAGCGCAGCAGTATTGCGCCAATACAACGCTCAACCCGGCTGACGTCGCTGCTCGTTGGTTGCAGCAATACGCAAATCCGGATGGGTCGCCCACTTTATATTCTGCCAACGGCTGCGAGAAATGCGGCCATACCGGCTACAAGGGGCGAATTGGCGTTTATGAATTGCTAGTTGTCTCAAACACGATGAAGTCTCAAGTCCAGGCTTGGACAAATGCGCAGAAAATTTTAAACATCGCAGTTACCGAAGGTATGCAGACATTAAAACAAGACGGCATAGAAAAAATTCTTCAAGGTCATACAGATTGGGATGCGGTGCGTGCTATTTGCGCATAGCCGCTTGTTACGTTTTGTAGGAAGCTGCTTGGTAAAACCGTTTGATCTGTTCGCATCAACTTAATGTCGTCATCCAACATTTTTTAATTAACGCGCATTCCCTCCTATCTCATTAACCTTAGCCTGCTTTTTAGATTTTTCAACGGCATAAGCTTGCTCTTGCCCTCGTGGCACTCCCGCCAGCAGTCCAGTTCCTCTTGTTATATCACCTCGTTGAAGATCCACGTTCATGATGTCTTGCAGCTCTTTAGGCACACGCATAACTCGTGCATGAGATTGTCGAATGTTCGCAGGGTTACGATCACGAATAACGTAGGCATCACCATTCGCTGGATTCTTATAAGCAACTTCACCAGATATCTCGTCACCCTCTCCCGCCGTCACCACTTCTTTAATACCTGTAAGCTTAAGATGCTTAAAATCCTCCGTTAACGTTTTCGTAAGGATTAATTTCTCTGGCATGCTTGCAAGTTCGGTGTTCTCATAATCTTTGTTGGTTTTCTTCATCTTTTCAAGATTTTCGTTTCTTACTTTTAATGCCTCTGTAAGCGCCGCCGGCACACCACCTTTCACGGTATAAAATCCCTCATCCGTTATGACTACCTGAGGTAAGTGCAAATCCAAAGGCGGCAAATTTCTATTTGCTAACGGTGGAAAATCATTTTTAGATGGCTCTGGTACCGATGAAGATAGCAGAGAATCTTGTCGTTCTAATGTCGGAGATAAGGGTGGGCTGTTCAATCCCATTTTCGAAGCCGCCAACGGCAATTCTAATGATGGAATTTTATCTGTTGGCAACACTTGTGGTTTCAATTCCGTAGACAGTGGTGGTGTCGGCAATTGCATTGCCGATTCTGGTAATGGCTGATCTGTTAACGGAGACTGCATCGGGAAAGTTTGCGTGGATTGAGCCGACACCAATTCCCTAGGCCCACATTTATCGCGAACTCGTTCCTCAATATTTTTTATGGATTCATCCAACTGCTTCGAACTCTGCTCCGTCGCCCTCAAATAACCAAGGTCATCATTTGCTTCTTGGAGTATGTCGTTAACGTCACGCTTATCTGCCCCATCAATGTGATACTCCAGGATGGGTCTTGCATCCATGGCCTGCTTATCAGCAAGCACCTTATCAAGTTCTGCCTGTCGTTCAGGAGTTATCACTGGTGGTGGGTTGATCTTTGCTTTTATTCCCTGCAACGTGACTTCCTTCAAGAACTTAAACGCAATGTCATCCGTTAACCCACCGCCTTCTATTATGATTTCTTTAGAACCACCACGTGCTTTTGCCAATAAAACAGCATCCTTGATTGTTTGGTCACTTGTTTCTACTAGTTGAAGCTGACCATTGTCAGGGCCGTCGATAATCGAAGGCTTGTCAGGCTGGGGATCGGTATTTTTGTAGAACTCACCTTTCGTATCACGTTCACCATACCTCTTATTAAACCAAGCCGGATAACCGTTACTTGCCATCTGATTATTGACAGTTTGATTCTGATCTTGCTGATCACCGATACGGACAGAAACAGTTTCTTCGTTTTCCTTTGTATTCTGTTTTGCTTGTTTTCGTTTCCGCGCCTCTTCTTCTTGGCTATTTGGTGACTCGGGCGTCTTCTCCGGGCCATTGCTTTCGGCCATTCTAAAAAACGACTCTAGATCTAGCTCTTCATCTTCATCCGGAATGTCTGTGCTTTTCTTATCTTGGTCTTCCTGCAAGGGCTTGTCTTGCTGCTCCTCTTCTAGCTCGCCTTCGTCATCAAAGCCCTCCGTCATTAACCTTCCTATCCTGCTTCCTATGTCCTCCGGCTCCGCTTCAATTTTTTTGTCATCTTGCAAACTCGCATCTGTCTGCGCCACCGCGTCTTCAGGAAGAGGCGTTGGAGCGTCCTCTATATCATCTAGATGCAACTCTTTAGGTAGTCCTATCTCTTCAGCCAGATTTTCTTCGTCGCTGAACACGTGATGTTCCGTCAATTTCCCGCCAGGTTTGTCATCCGCCCAGCTAACTTTCTTTTGGGCTTTTACTGGAATCGGGAGCGCCTCTTCCTCGCCGTCTTGATCGAGCTGTGGCTCATCGAGTGTATTCTGCGTTTCATCACTATCCCTATCTACCGTGCTAAAAACTGGCGCAGCACTTAGTTCTTGAACAGGTATGCTTTTAACTTCCTCTGGCTCTGATGCAAGAAATGCGACCTTGGCTCTCCATTGCTCTACCGTTTTAGCTAAAGTTAAAGTCTTTGCTTTTTCCGTACCTTCCTCGAGGCTAGGAGTTTCAGGATGCGTCAGGCTTACATTTTGTTCGCTATCCTCCGTTAATGCGGTCGAAACAACGCTTTCATCGCTGGACAGCTCAGTTTGTATTGTTTCTGCATCGCTATCGTCACCATCTAATCCTTCATTCCCCTCTTGATTTCCTTCTTTGTGATGCGCATGCACTTCTTCCTGATGGTGTTTCTCCTGCTCGTGTAGAACTTCGTGCGTACGCTCTTCCTCCACCTTCAGTTTTTTCTGCTCTTCCAGCTCTTCCAGCGTGTCTTTCTTCTGTTCAATACCTTCATCCCCCCTCGCTTTCTTCTGCCTCCCCTCAATCTCCTCAGCCGATTTGTCTACAACGCTCGTTAATTCATGTTCCAGCCCTCTGTCTGCAGTGACCCCAATTTCTATATTTTTTTCCGCTACGGAAATCCCCCCAATCGCCAGCTTATCTTTCGCTTCCGAAACAATATTTTCCCAATGCAGCTGCAGATCCTTGACCGATTCTTCGGCAATTACCATTGGTTCGTTGGGTCCAATATGCTGCGAACGATCAACATATATTTCCGTTAGCCGTTCGTAGTACGCATGTACCTTTTTTTGAATGCTCTCTCCGTTGAGCTCGCCGCCAAGCGTTTGTTTTTCTCCAATCTCATCAACAAGTAGATCCGTAATATCTTTCTTCCGCTGTGTCGCATCAGCCGAATCGCCAAGTCTTGTGAAAGAAGCTGGCGGCCATGTGGGGAACCCACGCGACAATACCTCTTGCTGCAGGTCATTAAGCGCAGGAGCTTCGATAGCGACCTCTTTCGGTGTAAACCCTACGTTCTTGCTTTGCTCTTTTTCTAATTTAAATTTCTGGTAAAGCTCATGTAATTGACTATGAGAAATTCCTGCTTCGCCAATCTTTTCCCCGGGCACCCAAATTTGGCCGGCAGTTTTGATGTTTCCAATTCCATGCGCGGTCAGAAATTCTTTGACTTCCTCAGCCTTGTCGCCCGACGCCGCTATTAGGCGCGTCTCCACCTGGCTGTAAAGAACAGTCTGATCTTGTTTTAATTCGTCTTCGGTATCCGAACCCGCCATCGCGACTACCTTTTACTGGTAAAGCGTTCTTGCTAGATACGCCTCTCTTAGATCTCGGATTGGTCAGCAGCGACAAGAAGTGCCACAGCCCTGTTTTTTGCCATCATTTCGTGCGCGGCTAAATCACCAAGCACAAAAATCACCTCCTAATTACTCTGCAAAGGTAGTGCCAACATTAGAGACCGTCATAAGTTTTTTAAGCAACTGTTTCTAAAATAAAAAGCCCGGCTTCCATCTCCCGATGCGGTAAGGCCTTTGCAAGCTTGCGAAAATCGACATTAATTTGGTTTCAAAAATGCAAGGTACGGAAAGTGGAATGCATGCATTGAGGCACATCGCAGCCAAGCGTGGCATCGAATACAATACCCGCGCCTATGACCTGATCATATTTTTTGCTCCCCTCAACTTGGCTACACCCACGCGCAAAACAAATTTCTTTTTATCCGCTAAAGGACTTCACTATGGAACGTAGCAAAGTCAGATTGGCTATCCTGTTTTCGCTCGCGGTAATCACTATCTCAAGTGTGGCGACCGCCAGTAGCATTAACTTCAAATCTACCGAGGCATATCCAGAAAGCGTCGCGTTCGATAGCAAGAAAAAAGACCGCCTAGTTAGCTCGATGCACCACGGAACAATTGGCGGGGTTACCCTAGCAAAGCTCGGTGAGTTGTTTGGTTCAAAAGCCCCGAGATCGAAAGAATACCTATTACAACCACTTGAGTTTTAATCCACCATGACATCAAGGGCAGCACCATCAAAGATTACCTTCGGCGAAGCGTTCCGATTTTGGTTGAAGTTAGGCTTTATCAGTTTCGGTGGTCCAGCCGGACAAATTGCGATCATGCATGAGGAATTAGTAGAGCGACGCCGCTGGATTTCTGAGCGACGTTTTCTACATGCGCTTAACTATTGCATGGTATTACCGGGGCCTGAAGCGCAACAACTGGCGACTTATATTGGCTGGCTAATGCATGGGGTCTGGGGAGGAATTATCGCCGGCGCGCTATTCGTCTTGCCTTCGGTCTTCATTCTCATCGCTCTATCGTGGGTTTATATGGCCTTTGGCGATGTTTCCGCAGTAGCAGGTATTCTCTATGGTATTAAGCCGGCAGTTACAGCCATCGTGCTATTTGCTGCTTACCGCATTGGTTCGCGCGCGTTGAAGAATGGCTGGCTATGGGCGATTGCGGCAGCTTCATTCATCGCCATATTCGCCTTGCAAGTTCCCTTTCCGGCTATCGTCCTCGCCGCTGCATTGATTGGTGCACTTGGCAGCAAATTTGCGCCAGATAAATTCCGCACCGGCGGCGGTCACGGCAACAGCAGTCAAAACAATAGCCCAGCGTTAATCGATGACGACACGCCAACGCCCGTTCATGCACGCTTCAGCCGAATGAGATTAACAAGTATTTTGATAGCAGGACTTTTCTTGGGGGGCGGCGCGTTAGCGTTGCTCACTTGGCGTTACGGTTGGACTGGCGCGTTTACGCAGATGGGCTGGTTCTTTACCAAGGCAGCGCTACTTACTTTTGGCGGCGCGTACGCGGTGCTTCCCTATGTCTACCAAGGTGCAGTAGAACATTACACATGGCTTACCGCGCATCAGATGATTGATGGTCTGGCACTAGGGGAAACCACGCCGGGGCCTCTCATTATGGTCGTCGCGTTTGTTGGTTTTGTCGGTGGCTGGAATAAGGAAGTTTTGGGGCCGGAAGCACTCTTCTATGCTGGCGCGGTAGGCGCGCTCATTGCTACCTACTTTACGTTTTTACCTTCATTCTTGTTTATTCTAATAGGTGGGCCGTTAGTAGAAGCGACGCATGGCGATCTTAAATTCACCGCTCCACTTAGTGCGATCACAGCGGCAGTTGTCGGCGTCATAATTAATTTGGCGGTTTTCTTTGCTTGGCATGTACTATGGCCAATAGCGACTGCAGCGGGACCATTCTCGGGAGGATTTGAATGGGTAGCGGCCCTCATCGGCGCGGCTGCATTCGTGGCATTGTTCCGTTTCAAAGTAGGCGTGATTCCAGTTATTGGCGCTTGCGGGGCCATTGGTTTACTTTGGAACATGTTTTAAAGTTTCTACATAAGCCGACGCTTCGACGAGAAACGTCGTCGTAAACTTTGCCACTTAAAGCGGCATAGACTCATGAATGGCTGTGTAGGTGCTTTTAATTGGCGTCGTATTGAACTAATGCTATTGAACTAATGCTAAAGTCATCGCCTGGTTATCGCGCAGATAAGGGACCCCTCATGCGGTTTGCAATTATTGCTTTACTGGTAGCGACCCTTTGTCGTCCGGCATTTGCAGGTACGACATTGCCAGACCCAAACGATAAATCTTACACATTCACTCCAGCGACCGCGATTCCGCCGGACGCGGTGATGGATTTAATCAATACGCTAAGTCCAAGAGGCGCGGTCGAACTACTTAATAGCGACTCATCCCCATTTCGGTGGACTGCCGTGCTGCAAAGCATTTCTACCGGCACGTCGGAATGGTTAGACGTGGCCAAAGAACTGAGCTACGGTGTAAACGCTGTGACCGCAGCAGACTTACAGGTATCTCTCGCTGCGGCATTAACGCAAAATCCCGCAGGCGTACTTTCCCTAGTCGACAAAAATTTGCTTACCGTCCCCTTTCTTTGCACGGGACCTTTCTCCGATCCAGCATTCTTGCCCTTATATTTGCGTGATACAAAAAAAGCATTGGAGTCAATTCGGGAACCGATGGTTGAGCGATACCGAGTGGAGTGTTTAGGCAAATTAGAAGAGGCAATGACAATACAGAAAGCACTTAGTGAAGCAGCCTTGCCTGACGAGGAAAATAACCCAGACGGGGTTAAGCCTGAAGAGTACAAAAAAGAAGAAATGAAGATTGAACCGCCGCCCCTAGTAGAAGGGAAGAAAAAAGAATCGAAAAAAAGAACTGGCAAAAAACCGTCTAAGGATGCAGAGGAGGATTAATAACGTAGCCGCGAAGTGTTCAAGCTCTTTTATGCGAGCCAATCCCCACTTTTCCCGCCTCGCTTCTCAATGAGACGGATTGATTCCATCCGCATGCCACGATCTACGGCTTTACACATATCGTAAATTGTCAGTAATCCGATATTGAGCGCTGTCAGCGCTTCCATTTCTACCCCGGTACGCCCTACCGTTTCCACGGTTACTTCGCATTCGACGCAAAATTCAGCCTCTAGAGGCGTAAATTCAACAGCGACTTTAGTCAGCGCCAGCGGATGACATAGCGGAATCAACTCCGATGTACGCTTTGCTCCCTGAATGGCTGCGATGCGTGCCACGCCTAATACATCGCCCTTCTTAGCGGTGCCAGCAAGAATCATTTTTAGTGTTTCAGGCTGCATGACGATACGGCCACGCGCGCGACCAACCCGCCGCGTCTCGGCTTTTTCGGCCACATCCACCATGTGGGCGTGACCTTGTTCGTTAAAGTGAGTAAATTGTTTCTCGGTGGACATTTAAATGGCTAGACTACATTTAGTTACAGAGGGGGTTTGCTAATCTTAGGAACTGAAAGATATTGTTGGTTATCATAGCACCATGCGTTATCAAGCCATCACTATGGCCATATTAATGGCCTTTACCACACCGTCCTTCACCGAAGGCCTGCCCGATTTGGGAGACACATCCGAAGCTGCTCTGCCGCCTCGTCAGGAAGCCGCGCTTGGCCAGCAGATCATGCGCGAAATCCGCGCCGATCGCAGCTATGTAGACGATCCGCAGCTCGCCGCTTATTTACAAAATCTCGGATCACGCTTAGTGCAGGCAGGCCAACGGTCAACGCAAGAATTCGAATTCTTTCTTGTCGAAGACGCATCGTTGAATGCCTTTGCCTTACCTGGTGGCTTCATCGGCGTTAACACGGGACTGATTCTGGCCGCACAAAACGAGTCGGAACTCTCGGCAGTGCTAAGTCATGAAATTGCTCACGTGACGCAACGACACATCGCAAGGCTTATCGCGGGTCAACGCGGCGCAATGCTGACCTCTCTTGCCGGACTTGCGATTGCAATTCTGGCGGCGCGCTCCAATTCGCAAGTATCCGAGGCGGCGCTTGCCTCAACGCAAGCCTCAATGATTCAAAATCAGCTTAATTTTACGCGGGAACACGAACAAGAAGCCGACCGCGTTGGTCTGCAAACCTTGAGCGCGGGGGGCTTCGATCCTCGCGCAATGGCGACATTCTTCGAACGGCTGCAGCGCTCCACGCGACCTTTAGAAAGCAATGCGCCATCATATCTGCGCACTCACCCACTAACCATCGAGCGGATTGCCGATATCGAAAACCGTCTGGATAAATTACCAACGCGGCAAGTGGCAAGCAGCCTGGATTTTTTACTCGTAAAAGCTAAAATTCGCGCCACTACTGGCTCGCCGCAAGAAGCATTGCGGTATTTCGAGCCAAACTCCACGCAAACTGGCCATGCACGCACCGCACTTATATACGGTACGGCAACCGCACTACGCCGTGCGCATGATTTCACTCGCGCCGAAAAAGAAGCAAACCAATTGATTGGCAGCAAGCCACAACATCCAATGATCGAATCATTATTGGCTGATATCAAACGCGACGAAGGACAAAACAGCGCTGCATTGGAACGCTATCGCAGTGGGTTGAAACTGTTCCCCAAAGACCGGGCCCTCTTTTATGGTCAAGTGGAAACACTGCTCGCATTAAAAAATTATTCTGAAGCGCTAAAAACCGTTAATGATCGCCTACTCAACGGCCAAGATGAAGAAAAGCTGTATGAGTTACAGTCGAAGACATATGCAGCATTAGGAAAACGCCTGCTGCAGCACCAGGCACAAGCCGAGGTCTACTACCGACGCGGAGATCTGCGTGCAGCTGAGGATCAATTGCAAATCGCAATCAAGAGCGGCGATGGAGATTTTTATCAGGTGTCGAGCGCGGAAGCACGGTTACGACAAATTCGAACGGAGATAGAACCGCAAAAACCTGGCTCGGCGACTACTCGGGATCGGCCTTAACTAAAATAGCTCATTCGCGTAGTTTGTATGTAACATCTGGCTAATAAAACCGAGGGATATTTTAAGACCCTAATTTAATTATAAGCGAGGCCGCTTAATGCCAGCCCCTGTAAATCCTGAAACGCAGAAACTGCAAGAAACCTTGCTTGAATGCCAAGAACGGTTTCGCGATCTGCTTGAACTATCGGTGAATTGGTACTGGGAGCAAGACGAAAACTGCCGTTACACCATGGTAACCGGCGGCGTCCCAACTAAAGCGGCATATAACCCCGCGGAGTTTGTCGGCAAGACCCGTTGGGAACAGCCAGGCATGACGCAAAGGGAAGAAGAATGGGACGCGCACAAGGCGGTATTGGCCGCGCGACAGCCATTTCATGACTTCACTTATCGCTGGATCGATAGCGCAGGTAAGTTGTTTTATGTCTGCACGAGCGGCCGGCCAGTATTCGATGCGCAGGGAAATTTCAAAGGATATCGCGGTACAGGACGCGACGTAACTGAACGCATGCTGGCTGAATCGCGCATTCAATTTCTTGCCTACCATGATGGGCTTACCGCCTTACCCAACCGAACCATGTTCACTCAAATATTGGGACATGGGCTTAGCCTGGCACGCCGTCATAACAAAAAATTAGCTGTGTTGTTTCTTGATCTTGATCGGTTCAAAGCGATCAACGATACACTCGGACACGAAGCAGGCGATAGTTTGCTTCAAGAGGTAGCCAGAAGACTTAAAGACTGCCTTCGCAAGAGCGATACCGTTGCCCGTTTCGGCGGCGACGAATTTGTCGTACTCCTCGAAGAAATTCCTGATACTAACCATATATCAATCGTCGCCACAAAAATTCTCAACGCACTCGTTAAGCCAATGACTCTCGCTAACCAAGAGTTGCACGTAACCGCTAGCGTGGGTATCAGCATCTTTCCTGAAGACGGCCAGGACGAACAGTCACTGATGAAGAACGCAGACATTGCGCTCTATCGCACAAAGGAAGGAGGAAAAAACAGCTTTCGGCTTTATTCCGAACAGATGAACACATACTCCTTCCAACGACTGGCTATGGAGTCAGATCTACGACATGCGTTGGAGCACGACGAATTTGAACTGTACTACCAAATTAAGCTGGATCTTCGCAGCAACGATGTCACTGGAATGGAGGCTTTGCTGCGCTGGAATCATCCTAGGGATGGAATGGTGTCACCGGCACAATTCCTTGCGATTGCTGAAGAAACGGGACTGATCGTTCCCATTGGCAAATGGGTATTGAGAACGGCATGTATGCAGAACAAAGCCTGGCAAGACGAAGGCCTTCCTCATTTACGTGTGGCGGTGAATTTATCAGCGCGACAGTTTGCCGATGAAAGCCTATTGCGGGATGTTATCCAAACACTAGAGGAAACGGGATTACCGCCGGATTGTTTGGAATTAGAAATTACCGAAAGCATGGTGATGCGTGCCCCCGAAAAGGCAGTGCAAATATTGACCGAGCTCAAAGCATTAGGCGTTCAACTTGCCATTGACGACTTCGGTGTTGGCTATGCTGCGCTTGCCAATATTAAACGGTTCCCAGTGGATACGATTAAAGTTGATCGTTCATTTATTAATAACATCGCAAAACAAGGCGAAGAAAAATCCCTGACCGAAGCGATTATTGCCATGGGTAAAACCTTGAGTTTGACCGTTGTCGCTGAAGGCGTGGAAACGCAGGAACAGTACGATTTTCTTCGGGAGAAGGCTTGTGATGAGTTTCAGGGGTTTTACTTTAGCAAGCCGTTAGAACAGAGTAAATTTGTGGAATTATTGCGAGCGCATATACAGATTCAGGCGGATAGATAGGAGGCGCCTGATTTTATAGTTGCGGTAACGACTCCTTTCATTTACCAGTCTGGCTTATTTGTGACATCACAATAATCTCTTCATAACATGCCTCACTCCACCATACGGTATGCCCGCAACGAATCCATTGTAGAAAAAATTTTCATCATAGGACTGCTGCTGGCAGTCTGGTTATTGTCTCACCCCTACCAAGGCATCTGGCACGACGGGACGTTATATGCTGGGCAGGCATATCAACGGCTTCAACCGGAAGCGTTCCGCCGCGATCTATTCTTTGCATTTGGCTCTCAAGATGCCTTTACAATTTTTACGCCGGTCTACGCTTGGCTCATAAACGTTGTAGGACTTAGCGCCGCAACAATTGGCTCCCTCCTCGCGCTGCAAATACTTTGGTTTGTTTCTTATTGGGTACTGTGTCGACAATTTTTAGAAGGCCGGTGGCTTTATTTGGCACTTTTGCTAGCCTTCGGCATGTCGCCACGTTACTACGGTGGCCTCCAAATATTTTCGTATGCGGAAATTTTTCTTACCGCTAGGCTCGCAGCCGAAGCCTTCAGTTTGGCCGCACTGGCTGTTTATTTCTCCGGTTATCGCAACGTGGGGTTATTCATTGGATTGGCCGCGACTGGAATACACCCCTTGGTAGGTGGCTGGGTGGCGGCACTGCTGTTTCTAATACGATTGGGCTGGCGGGTATCCGCTATATGCGGTGTGCTTGCAGTGATCGCAGTCAGCATATTTAAACCAGCAATTATCACAGCAGTTCTTACGCCGATGGATGCGGAATGGAGAACGCTCGTTGTAGAAAATTCTGCTCAAGTATTTATTGAACACTGGGGATTCGAATATTGGAGCCGCTCAGGCATGGCGCTCAGCCTAGTCCTAGCAGCAGCGGCGATAACCACGGATAAAGCACGGCTCTTATGGCTATCGTTAACAGGAATAGCAGCCGCAGCCTTGACACTATGCTGGCTAGGAACCACTAGTTTTCATAGTGTTCTGCTAACGCAGTTGCAGTTATGGCGTGTCCTGTGGCTTGTTTCAGCGTTGCAATGGATAGCGGTAATTCAACTAATACGAACATTGTGGCCTACTAAAACTGGAAGGGTATGGCTTACCTGGTTATTGATTGCCTGGATATTGCGAGACAACTTCGGCGGCTTCTTGGCGTTGAGCATCGCGATAGCATTCTGTTTTTTTAGTAAGCGAAAACTGCCGCCCTTGTCCGACTCATTCGAAAAATACATAACGATTGGAACAAGAGCATCGCTTGCCGTCGCTGTGGCGCTTTGGCTTCCGAATGTTGCAATGGATGCTTGGCTCGAAGGCGGCAACTACACACGAAATAAAACACTAGCAACTCAAATCTTTACCGGGATCACCCTTACCGAAGCCATTTTGCTGATCGTTCTGCCAGCATGGTGGCTAATCTCAAAGGCGCCTAGCGCAAGACGCTCCATCGCTCTCGGTATATTGGCCGTCGGCCTGTTAACAGTCAGTGTGCTGCGCTGGGATCAACGTTACCCTCTTCAAAGTTTCATCGAACATATCGTCGAAGACACGAAAAATCCACCATTTAATGGATTAATTAAAGCAGGCGATATTGTCTTTTGGCCCGGCGGCCTCCAACTGACATGGTTTGCGCTTAGAACTGCAAATTACGCATCGAATATTCAAGTATCGGGTATTGTCTTCAATCGTCTAACGGCGCTAGAGGCAAAGCGCCGACTTTATCGCGCTGCCGCAATGGCACTTCCACTCGATAAACTGGCAGCGGCTGGACCGCTACAAGTAAAAGTGGAAATCGCCAAATTAGGAATGGATCGAAATCTCCGTAGCCAGGAAACATTTTTTGCCACGCGGAGCGGACTTATCCATCTTTGCCATGATCCGATACTTGATTTCGTTGTTCTAGGTACGCCTTTTTCCGAAATGCATTCCGCTGAATTTCCGACCTCAATAAATAAATTGCGCTTCTGGCTTTACGACTGTAAAAGATTGCGCCAAGAGTACCCCGACCCGATGCCGGAACTCAATTAACTCTTTAGTTATTTCCGCTATGGCATGATCTTTGCTGCTTAAAACCTTAGCTTTTAACCATAATAAATTCATGGGAGCGCGAATGCGTTTTTTCAACGCAAAATGGTCAACCCTGGTTGCGCAATTCACCCAATATGTCATCGTCGGAGGCATTGCTTTCGCCATTGATTTCAGCCTTATGGTGGGACTCATCGAGCGTCTAGGCATCGACTACCTCATTGCCGCGACCCTCTCGTTCCTCGTAGGCCTAATGGTCAACTACACATTATGCGTTTGCCTCGTGTTCGAGGAGCGCTCACTAAAATCTCGCACTCATGAGTTCGCCGTGTTTTCCTTAGTAGGAATCGCTGGCTTAGGCCTCAATGCAAGCATCATGGGGTTCATGGTTGGCGTTATCGATTTTCGCTACACCGAAGCAAAGCTGGTCGCGGCGGCTTTCATCTTGCTGTTCAATTTTACGTTAAGACGGCAACTACTTTTTTCGGCAAAATCGCCGTTAACTAAATGGATTGAGACGTTGTCCGCTCGCGTTGTTTCGTGGAAGCAGTCATAACCTATATCCAATTAAATTAAAACAAACACCCTATGGCAAAAAAAACGGCGGTAATCATTGGGGCTGGGCCGGCAGGATTAACTGCGGCATTGGAGTTTCTGCGTGGCACAGATATCAAACCGATTGTGTTTGAATCCGGCCACCAAGTAGGCGGCATTTCTAAAACAATAAATCATAACGGCAATCGCATGGATCTCGGCGGGCATCGTTTCTTTTCAAAGTCCGACTGGGTAATGGATTGGTGGCAGTCCATTTTGCCTATTCGCAAGGAAGAAACAGAGAACGAAGAAGTTGCCATTAGCTATCGAAATAAAACACGCACTGTCGCTGCGGCCGGTGCTGATAATGGCGATTGCATGTTAATCCGACCCCGCACATCCCGCATCTATTTCCTGCGCCGCTTTTTTGATTACCCCATCAAGATGAATTGGACGACGGCTAAAAATCTTGGGATCGTTAGAATTGTTCGAATCTTGGCTAGCTATATCTGGATTCGGTTTTTCCCTCGCCGTCCCGAAACCAATCTGGAAGATTTCATTATTAACCGATTCGGGCGAGAGTTATATCTAACCTTCTTTAAGGACTACACCGAAAAAGTATGGGGCGTTCCCTGTGAGGAAATCAGCGCCGAATGGGGTGCTCAACGGATCAAAGGTCTTAGTATTAGTGCGGCAATTGGTCATGCGCTAGGTGCGATTATTCGAAAACTCGGCGGGGGCAATTTTCTGCAAAAAAATACCAATACGAGCCTAATCGAGCGTTTTCTTTATCCTCGATTAGGTCCCGGACAAATGTGGGAAACGGTGGCGCGCAAAGTAGAAAAGGACGGTGGTGAAATTCATTTCGGCCAAAAAGCCACGCGAATTTTTCACGAAAATGGCAGCATCACCGCAGTGGAATTTATAAGCGCTAACGGCACCGTTCAGCGCGTAGCGGCAGATTACGTTATTTCAACAATGCCAGTTCGAGATCTAGTGCTCGGGTTGAATCCACCTGCACCACCTGCTATCTACGAAGTAGCAGCGGGATTGATGTACCGGAGCTTCATCACAGCAGGTGTTGCCGTCAAAAAACTAAAACCCAGCCGCTATAGCCAACCCAATTCTCCCATTAATATGCTGCCGGATAATTGGATCTACATTCAAGAAAAAGAAGTACGTCTTGGACGACTCCAAATATTCAATAACTGGAGTCCGGATATGGTTGCAAATCCTGACACTGTATGGCTCGGACTCGAATATTTTTGTGATGAAGACGACGATCTCTGGCGAATGAGCGAAGCTGAATTTAGCGCTTTCGCAATCAAGGAATTAGCCTCAATTGATTTGATAGATCCGGCTGATGTTTTAGACACCACGGTCGTAAAAGTGGAGAAAGCCTACCCAGCCTATTTCGGTAGTTATAACAAATTCGGGCTTGTACGGGATTACTTAGATGACTTCGCAAATTTATACCCGATTGGACGCAACGGTATGCATCGTTATAACAATCAAGATCATTCAATGTTAACCGCGAAACTGGCGGTCGAGGCTATTGCGGCTGGGCTCGCGGATAAACAAGCAATTTGGGAAGTGAATATTGGGGACGACTATCATGAAGAAAAGCCGGGGGCGACCGAGAAAGGTACAAAACTGACGGAAACCGTCACTTCCTGATCGTATTTATGACCTTAAGCCAAGGCCACGAGTTCCACCAATCGTCCTCATGTTTGAGACGGCAATCGGCCACCTTTCTCTATTTCGTCTAAAGGCCGTTTACGAAGTATGAATTCGATCGCGCTATCGCCAATCGGTGTGAGCGTTTGATCAAAGCGAGGAAGTTGATAACGAAAGGTCGAATTTAACAACTGAATATTTATCACCTCCGCGGAAGCACCAAGATGATTTACTAAGTCAAACACGTTTACTGATCTAGGCGACCAACTTTTGGGCTTGAATATCGTAAACGTACACTTGTGATCGAAGTTATAAGTACTTGGAAAGATTCCCTGCTCATACAGATCTTCATCGGGTACTAATATGACGAGATGACCGCCCGGTCTGAGAATTCTGAACCAATTAGCAATGCCTATGAAAGGATCGTGCAAATGTTCTAAGCAATGACTGGAATGCACGAAATCGAAACTTTCGTTTTCTACACCAGCCATGTATTGAGCGTCGCCATCTTCGACATCCCAAATCTTTAATGCCGTCATGAATGGAAATTGTTCACCGTACTGAGCGAGATTATCAACACCGGCGCCGATATCAATCCCCTCTCCCACAAAATAGGTTCCGACAAAACCGGGTTGCGACATTCGGCGTACAACGGCTTTACTCATTTCATGCATAACTTTATCCCTCAATGCTCACTGCTTATTGGTTTATACAAAAAACGTTTAGAGCGGATTTCCTATCAACTAGGACTTACGCAAATCGCCGCAGCAATGCGCGCTATTCATGAACTTGTCTGGGCAAATCTCCACCCTCCGCCTCGCGAATAAACCGCAAAAAAGCTTGCTCAAGTGTTGGCCCACGCTGCACATCCATAATTTGATGTCCGGCCCCCTTTAGCCGCTGCAACCATTCGACTAAATCATGTTCATTCACTTGAATTTTCCATTTGTCCGTACCCTCGGAAATGATTCCTTCTAAAGCGGTCGTTCCCAAAGTACGGATCACAAAAAATCCTTCTGCTCCTGAGACTAAATCACCAAGTGTATTGACCGCACGCAGCACTCCTTTATGAATTAGCCCGAAACGGTCACCTAGTCGTTGAACATCACTCAACACGTGAGAAGAAAAGAATATCGTGCCACCATCGTTACGATATTGCAGCAATATGTCTACAACGTCCTTGCGCCCAATTGGATCGAGCCCAGAAAGTGGCTCATCGAGAATAAGTAGCTTAGGCTTACAAGCTAATGCATGTGCCAAGGCTGTCCGCTGAGTCATCCCTTTAGAAAAATGTCGGATACGCTTATTAGCAACGTGTGCAATACTAAAGCGCTCCAATATGTTCATGCAGTGCGCTTCTAATCCTTTCTCCTGCAATCCATGCATTCGACAACCCATTAGCAGCATTTCTAGGGGCGTCAGATAGTCGTAGAGATAAGGACTTTCCGGTACATAGCTCATGCCTTTACGTGCGTGATGATCATTAACTGAAATCCCAAACATGCAAGCGTCACCACGATCAGCGGCGATGATCCCCGTTAATATTTTGATGGTTGTACTTTTGCCAGCACCATTTGGTCCGATGAAACCAAATGCTTCCCCTTGATGCACGTCTAAAGTGACGTCGCTAAGCGCTTGGAAATTCCGAAACCGCTTGTCTCGGAATGCCTTGCTAACGCCCTTAAGGGTAATTGGGTCTGTCACAATTAATATCTCCCTGCACGGATTCTATTTTTTGGGATTCGTTGGCTTTGAAGATGCAAACATAGGCACGCCGTTAGCATCCAGTTCGTACCCTTGCCCCAAAGGATCGACAGGCAATGCCGCAAGCAATCCGGGACCAATAAGTTCATTTAAATCTTGTACCGCACGCTTATATTTTTCTGAAAATGTTTTTGCCGCTTCTCGTAATTTCATTAATCCATGGACGCGTGTCAATCGCATTTCGAGATGACGCTTCATTTCTTTGTCACGAGTACTCTTTATCAACGCAGTCGTCACATTAGCGGCCACCTGGAGATCATCTCCCTTTTCATACCAGCGTGCAGCCATCGCATTCAATGCGTCTCGATTGTCACCGGATGCATGTAAGGCAGCGGCCTGCAATTTCTGCGCTCCCGCAACTGGGTCATGCAAGAAGTAATAATGATCGAAACCGAGAAAAAATGGGGGTAGTGAATCCCACGTACGATTTTTTGTGGCCTGCTCTTGAATGAAAAGATCTACGTCCAATTGCCCATTCCAAGGCAAGATTGCCTGAGAAATATAGTAGTTGTCTTCATGATATGGATTAAGGCGCGCCGCATCGTACTGAACACGACCAAGTATTCTGTAACCGTCGGCGTCCATGCTCTCGGTACCAACAATCAATGCACGAAAAACTGCCACATTGGCTGCCAAGTACCGATCGCCACCAGCAAGAAATATTTGAATCGACGGGGGAATAGCTGTGCGTAAAGAATCCTGCTCTTTCGGCCGTGGCAAACGGTCGAGAACATTCGCCATAACAGCATAAGCTAGCATTGCTGCTATTAACACTAACCAAGGAAGTCGATTTTGCCTAATCACGCTCGCTTAATTTTCTAATTTAGGAAAAGACTTTGCTAAGACTCTAAGCGCCGCCGCAACCCGCGTCATTACTTCAGTCCAATCACCTTCAGTGCGTTGGCGGAAAAGCCGCATGGATGGATACCAAGGCGTATCTTCACGATTTATTTGCCACCGCCAATCAGATTTTGTTGCTATCAAGGTCCATACTGGTCGGCCAAGTGAACCTGCTAAATGTGCTACAGCAGTATCAACTGTAATCACCAAATCGAGATTCATTATGATAGCAGCGGTATCTACAAAATCGTGTAACTCTGGCGAAAGATCTACAAACTGCATGCCAGGTGGCGGCGAGAATGCTTGGTTCGACGGAGACCCTTTTTGTAGGCTGTAAAACGTTACGCTCTGAATCTTTGTAAGCGGTGCAAACGCCTCCAGCGTTAAGGATCTGAATGTGTCCATTAAATGACTGGTGCTTCCCGCCCAAATAAATCCGACTCGAAAATGATCGTCACTGCTGAGGCGCTCTCGCCAATGCTCGATAAGAGCGCTATCAATACTAAATAAGGGAGCAGTAAATCCGAATTTTTTCTCATCCTGCTCGAAGAGGTATGGCAAGCTTAGGAGCGGAAAATGTAAGTCGAATTCCTGCTGTTTTTCCGGATCAAAATTCTCATGCTCAATGACATGTTTTACCAGCGGGCTCGCTGAAAGCAATCGGACAAGACCATTTTGACAATGGATCGTGACATCTTCATCTTGAACAAGCTTGAGGAAACGTAAAAATTGAATCGTGTCGCCCAACCCTTGCTCCGCATTAATGAGAAGGCGACGGCCACTCAAAGGGCTTCCATCCCATCGAGGTATCACATACTGATGGTCTAAGTCATTAGCGCTTTTGGGGCGCCATTCATATTCTTGCCAACCGTTTTTATAATCCCCTAATGTTAGGTAGCACAATCCTAATATAAAGTGGGCATTGGCATTATTTCGATCGAGTTCGATTGCTCTACGGCATGCGGATACAGCATCCAAAAACTGATTATTGGCCCAGAGTGCATTGCCTAGTAGCCCGTGCCCCTCACTTCTCTCAGGAGCCAGTTGAATATGTTGACGAGCATCGGCTATAGCATCATCGATACGGCGTAATTGAAGCAACACAGCACAACGCCCGAGATAAAAATGGGGTAAGGCTGAGTTGATTTCAATCGCTCGCTCAAAAAACACAAGAGCGAGGCGATTTTCTTTACGTAAGCTTTGTATGTGGGCTAAATTTCCCCAACCCTTTGCGTCGTTGGAATTAAAACGCAAAAACCGTTGCAACAATAGCTCCGCTTCCTGCAACTCTCCGCGCGCAATCAATAACACAGCACAATTATTCATTGCACGCGGATGAGTAGAGTCAATTTGTAGCGCCATTTGATATGACACTAGTGCCGATTCCTGATCTCCTGCATTTTGTAACGCACGCGCCAACTGCACGTGTAGTTCAGCAGCTTTTGGCCATAGCCCTAACGCTTTACGAAATATATTGACGCTGTCATCGTAGCGCTTGAGATCAAAATAAGCTTCGCCACAAGCAAGGAATACGCACATATCAGCATCAGGCGCAGACATTCCTTTATACCAGTTATCGAACGCCCTATCGTGTTCGCCTACATAGTTCAACAAACAAGCAAAACCGTTCAGCGCAGGACTGTTACTTGCCTCTTCAAATAATGGCAATAAATTTGCGCCATATTGGCAATTGATAGCCATACTGACCGCTTGCTTTATAGTCTCTGGATCTGCTGCATTAACGTCACTAAGTAGTGACGTTAGAACTACCATGCTTTCATTTATTTTTTCACCGCAAGCTAATCCATACGCTCGCAATTGCTCCCTTTGATCTATCGATAGCTGATTTTCTCGTTGGCACACAAAATCGAATAACGCTTTTTCGACGTTATCGAATACACCTTGCCACTCGTTGTAATTCGATTGCCGGAAAAGACGCATCGATGGATACCAAGGAGAATCATCTCGATCCAACATCCATCGCCAATCCGGCAATAAAGGCAGAAGCGTCCAGACAGGAATATTCATAGCACCAGCAAGATGGACAACAGACGTATCAACTGAAATAACCAAATCAAGGTTGGCTATCACGGCCATCGTATCCGAAAAATCTTTAATATCGGCATCGAGAACATCAATGGACATATTTACAGAAAGACTTTGAGCCTGACTAACCGAGTGGCCCTTCTGTAAAGAAAACCAACGAATACCTGGAATCTTTGCTAGCTGGGAGAAATCTCTAAGGCGACATGACCGGTTATGATCGTTTTTATGATTAGGATTACCGGCCCACACAATTCCAATTTTGATACCTGGAGAGTTACCAATGCGCTGCGCCCATTTAGCAGAACGTTTGGGCGTCGCATGCAAATACGGTCCATGCCAAGGAATCGTATCGATTGTTGTTCCAAATACTTTTGGAAGATTCAGTAACGGAATCTGATAATCATATTCAAGTAAAACGGACGGGGAATTATGTTCCTCTAACTGCGTATCAACATTTTTAAGATCAGCATTCTCTTCATCATCTTCCGTAGCACAAAGATCATAAATTACCCGGCCAGCATCGAGAAATATAATTTGGTTGCACCGTTCTTGAACATCAGGAAAATAGCGCATGAACTGAATAATATCGCCATAACCCTGCTCGCCATGAATCAATAATTTTTCTTCTTTAAGGAAACGGCCATCCCATTCTGATTTATCGTAAGAATGTGGGCCTAACTGACCATCAGGATGAAAACGCCAGACATACTCTTTGAACCCGTCAATAAAATTACCTTGCAATAACTCTGCAGTAGCTAAGCAGTCGTGAACGGCCGCATTTTCCGGCAGAGCAATAAGCGACTCTTTACACTCCTTTATCATTTTCGTTAGATCATTATTTTTCATTCGCATATTTACGTTATTTGCATCAGGAAGTTTGTCTACTATTTCGCTCCCCACTTCTCGCTTAAGATTACTGACTACAGCTTCATAAGCTGAAACCAAATTAGCATATACAAAATTTTGTAAAAGCGACGCATGTGCCGAAACACTCGTTGGTATTTGTACAATGATTTTCAGCGCTGCGGCTGCGGATTCAGAAAAGCGACCTTGCAGATTTCTCAATGTAACTAGCGCCCCCAAGGCCGGAATATAATTCGGTTCAAGGCTTAAGGCGTGCTTTATATATTCTTCCGCGTCTGTTAACTGATTTAATTTAGTTAATGCCTTACCAAGATTTACATTAACGTCAATAAGACCTGAATCTTGTGCAGCTGCCCCCTTAAGAATTGGCAACGCATCTTGATATTTTTTTTGTTCGCATAACAATGCTCCTAAATTAGCTAGGGCACTGGCATGATCAGGATTTAAACGTAGGGCTTCGCGAGCGCTAATAATTCCATCACTAAACTTCCCAAGCATAAGCAATAAGGCGGCATGGTTGTTATGAGATTCTGGATTGTGTGGTGCAAGACGTATTGCTTGTTCGCTATACGCTAAAGCATCTGTAGGCCGGCCTACATCTTGCAAAACAAGGGAGAGATTAGAGTGAGCGAGAGGGTTACTAGAATCGAGCTCAATCGACTTATACAAGAAAGCTTCAGCACCAGCAAGATCGCCAAGCTGATAGCGTAGAGTACCAAGCAGATAATTTAATACAGGATGATCTGGAGATGTTGCAATTAATTTTTGGTATTTGGAATCTGCCGAATTCAGATCCCCGTTTTGATGAAATTGGAACGCCTGAGCAATGTTCTCTTCGATTGTATTCATTCTGAAAGTATTGAATTATCTTTGTGAGCTTACAAAACCAAGAAACTATTCGATTATCAAACCATCTTGTGCTTCTTCTTAACAAATAATCTTTAAAGTAAAAATTGATAATGCTTAATTAGATGAGGCGATGACATGGGACATAAAATTTTTTACATCAGTTTGCGCGGCCTTGTCCTGCGCCTTTTTTTGGTAAGCCGTAAACTGAGGAATAGCAATAGCCGCCAATATTCCAATGATGGCAACTACCACCATCAACTCAATCAAAGTAAACCCGGCAAATTGACTGCATTTTCTTACTTGGAAATTTGATTTACGCATATTTTTATCATCATAAAAATGTTTTAAGAAAATTGCCTACCGCGAAAAACTAAAATGCTCGCAGCCATGGCGATAACAATATAAAGCGCACTTGCTGTGGCTGATGACGACAATGTCTCCATACTAGGCCACTGACCATACAACGCTGCTGATCTTATATCCAGCCGCCCCAAATCCGGGATCAACCACTGTATGGCAGTCACTACTGGTCCTAGCGTATGGTTTAAATCCGCAGCGCCACTATCCTTGTCTCTCAAATACTGAAGCGCCGTACTAAGACCGCGAGCAGCAACCGCAAACGCCACTCCTAGAGCCAATGGCAATAATGGCGTCGCAGAAATGGTGGCAATAAAGACGGTGAAAGCCCCAACGACAGCCACATCAATAAAAATATATAACATGGTAGCCCACAACCCCAAACCGACATGGACTGGAGATGCTTGTATAAAATCACCGCCGGAAACGCTAACCATTAACGTCATCAGCCCGCCAAGAATTGCAATAGCAGAAGCGGCTAACGCTAAAACGCCAAGGTAGCGCCCTAGTAGATAAGAGGACCGTGGTACAGGATATGCCAACGCAAAAAAAACAGTCTTTCGTTCGACCTCACGCGCCACTAATTCCTGACACCAAAAAACCACCATGAGCAAAGCGATAAAGCGAACGCCAGAGATGGCAACATCAAGAGCAACGGTATTCGGCTGTCGTCCAGAGAACTGCGCCGAGAGGTAGGCAGCCCCTATAGCGAGTAGCCCTAAAACAACTAGGGCGTGGAAACTCCGGCTTCTTAAGCCGGAGCGCCACGCCACTATCGCATGCTGCCACATGAGCAAAAACCTTTACGGATTAACTGCAGCCATCACCTGTTAACGCTGGGGTAGCCGAATAGCCGTTAGTGGTGCTTACGGTAGCGGCACACACTTTCACCGAACCGCCGTTGCTGCTACCACCGTACGCATTTTTCCCCTTGATATTACCTGCATTCACAGCAACTGAGGTTGCATCACAGGTGTAGGCCACGCCTACGCTACGAGATGGTGTAAAAGCAAAGCTGCTTGTAGTACTTACAACACCGCAAAGGGTGTTAGTAATCGTCGACGCCGCCGGCGTGTCAAGTGGGGCAATCGTGCCAGCCTCAACTCCACCAACATGTAGTGCCGACGCCAGCACAATCGAATGCAGACCGATTTGAACCATTTTTTTCGTTTTAACGTTCATTGTGATTCTCCCTCTAAATTAATAGTTATTGAGTATTAGCGGTAACTGAGGTTAAGAAATTCCGGGCATCTGATTGGCTCGCCTTATCCTGGCCCTTTTTCTGATATTCGGTAAATTGTGGGATCGCGATCGCCGCGAGAATGCCGATGATGGCCACAACAACCATCAGCTCAATCAAGGTAAATCCTTTTTGTAGGGCTTTCATTAATTTTTCTCCTTTAGATAAGCAAACCAATTTTTGGGTGGCTAAACACAAGCTTTTTTGTGTCTAGTGGGACAACAGCAATCAATATGCCAGTTTGATTTTTTTGCTGGGGAAGGGCGAAGAACTTAGCCAGTGCCGCCGACCCATAACGCCAAGAGATTACTTTACATTCAAGAAATTGTACACTCCTTTTAAGAGTTTACTTCTAATGTCAAATCAATGCGATAGAGGGGGCGTTTCGAAGCGTTGAAACATGTAACTCAAGTCACTTACGTCAAAAAGTGACAGTTTTGGGCACACTCACTTCAAATAAAGCTAAGGATTATTTTTTTAGTGTCGATATTGGGTGAAATGAAAATAATCCCGCATTACATAAAGAACGTAACCAACGATTATTTATCACTTTACAGAAGTTTTTAAATCTCAAAATTTGGAGTAGAACTTTAGCACCAAGGTGACCACAGCTTTGATTACCGCTAAAACTCCAACTCCTGACCATGCATTAGCATTCGCGGTTTATATATCTGGACTTTGCTACCAATCTCTTCCATCGTCTGCTCCATTTCCCCAGGTTTGAGATGGGAAATAAAGATTTCCGCGGGACGTTGAAGCCTTGCCAACTCTCCTGCTAAAAGACTAGGACAAAGATGCTTTGAAACAATGGCTAAGTACCGGTCGAAATCACAAAAAGCAGTCTCGATGATTAGATAACGTAGATTCTCTATTCGATTTACCACGTCCCACAGTGCATCGTTAACGGTAGTGTCACCGGTAAAAACCAAACTTCCGGCGCCACTATCTAAATGATATCCAACAGCAGGAACAACGTGATTGGCTGGTAGCGCAGTGATTTTCCTCGTCCCTAGTTCAATGGTCTCACCAAGCCGTAATTCGTTATAACGAATATAAGGAGCATCAGGACTGGGCAATACAGAGAAATCGGGCCAAATACGATAGTTGAAAATGTGTGTCTGCAGCATTTTCAAAGTGGAAGCAATGCCATGAATAGTTAATGGCCGATCACGCTTTTGCCCAACCGTATCGGCGAGTAAAGGAATGCTACAAATATGATCTAGGTGAGAGTGGGTGACAAAAACATGATCTATCTTTGCCATTGCTTCAATGGAAAGGTCGCCTACACCAGTACCGGCATCAATGAGGACATCTTCATCCAGCAGCATGGAAGTGGTTCGCAAGCTGCCACCGATTCCTCCGCTACAACCCAGAATTTTTAGCCTCATTATCCTCTTCAGTCAGACGGCTGCCTTTCTCTACCTCGGGGGAACGGCCAATATAGCCGCAGCCAATTCATTGTTATGGGCTACTTAGAAACTATGCTGTTAACCTCTTAATAACTTTATTAATAAAAAATCAAAAGAAAATTAAGTCTCCAGATAAAACTCAAGCTTTACGCCAGCCAATTCTATAATGTCATGATCCTTAAGAGGATGAGGCTGAACATCTAAGGGCTTGCCATTCAGCAATGGAGGATTGCCTTCCACTGGAGTAATAAAATATCCCTTTGGACGCCGCGTAACAACGGCCACATCGCCGCCAGCTTTACCAATAGTAGTAAGGTCTTTGCTTAACGGAAGAGCGCGGCCAGCAGCAACACCATTAAGCACTTGAATAACGCCGATAGCGGTGAAATTTTCCATCGTCACGACGGTATCGCTTGACCAAACTCCAGGCTCTCCTATGCCGGAATTCATCGGATGAATTCCGGTAGAGCGGCGCACTTCCTCAATATCCAACGGCTGCGCGCTTGGTTCAACGGGTCTCTTGGTACCGGAACTACGAATAGCTAAGGTACGTTCATAATCGGCAACGCTATCCGTGCCTTTGCCATCGTTCACGTACCTCAGTTTATGCTTACCGAGCTCGATGATGTCGCCGTGATGCAGTAAATGACGGCGCACAGGCTTACCATTAACGAAAGTCCCGTTCGTACTGTTCAAGTCTTCGATAAAAGAATCGTTGATCAAAGTAAGAATAACCGCGTGCTCCCCGCTAACGGCCAAATTATCGACCTGGATATCGTTATTTGCTTTTCGACCAAGTGTGGTCCGCTCTCTATTAAGAGAGTACTCACCAATCACCACCCCGTCCATGCTAAGAACCAGCTTTGCCATCGTTGAATAACCTCAGATACCGCCTTTAAAAATCACACTAACTAAGCAGCGAAACCGTACGCAGCAATACGATGAGCATCGCAGACTCCATTTCTTACGAGTCTTGTAGCAATTTTAATAAAGCTTTTTTATCTTTCATTTTTTAAGATTGCCTAGCAGGCTAAGGCCGTGCGCGGGAAACGCTAAAGTCGCTTAGAACCTTCACCACCACCACTGAAATATTGTCTCGCCCGCCACTATCATTAGCTGCCTGCACTAATTGGCTGGCCGCCATAGCAGGGCTTTGAACACCATTTATTAACATCTGCCGAATCTCTTCATCGGTGACTAAATCGTTTAATCCGTCGGAACAGAAGAGATAAATGTCTCCCTGCATGACCTCATAACAATGCACTTCAGGATCGGCTGTTGGATCCACTCCCAGTGCTCTGGTCACGTAATTCTTGTTACTGGAAAATCTTGCTTGTTCAACCGAAATCAAGCCCGCGTCCAATTGCTGCTGAAGCAGGGAATGATCTTTGGTAACTTGCGTCAAGTCGCCGTTACGTAAGCGGTAAAGCCGGGAGTCACCGATGTGTGCAACGACGGCGAAATTATCGTGAAACATCGCCGCGACTAGCGTAGTACCCATCCCGTTGCAATTAGGATCTTGCTGGGCTTTACGATAAATAGCCTCGTTGGCGATTTGAATTTCGTTATGGAACAGTGTTTCGGCTTTGAGCTTACTTTCCTCGCGCGAGAAACTGCCGACAAACTGCGACGAGGAGGTTTCTAGGCCACGGGTAATCAGCGCCACAGCTAGCGCGCTAGCCACCTCACCGGCGTTGTACCCCCCCATGCCATCGGCCAAAACCACAATACCTTGTTGTGGCCGGGTCGAGATGCAGTCTTCATTGAGCGGTCGGACTTTTCCGGGATCGCTCAAGGCTTCCATCATCAGCGCTGGACTTAGATCCACTCCTCCACCTTCCCTCAATAAATCGATAGGCCCACGTAACGTGGTTTAATTGCTTTTTGAGCAAACGCGTTGTATCGGGCTATAAGCATATCATGGGGCGCCGAATTTGTTCGGTCTGGAAATGGCCGAAAAATTAGCCTTATACAAACGTTTGAAACTTCCACGGGAGCAAGCTTTAGAGTCTAATAGCAACAGCTTACCTCGTAAAACAGCACACCTTAAAGACTATGCAGGAGTAACCATGAGTGCAGTCCCTGACCAAATTCCCTCGGCCGATGATGCCGATCCTCAAGAAACGCGGGAATGGCTAGAAGCGCTGGACGGCGTCTTAGTCCAAGAAGGGCCGGAGCGGGCTTATTTTCTTCTTGAAAAACTGATCGAAACCGCTCGCCTTCTTGGTGTCACCATTCCTTTTTCTGCGACTACTCCTTACATCAATACGATTCCGGTTGAAAAACAGGCGCGAATTCCAGGCGACCAGGCAATCGAATACATGATTCGTTCCTATACGCGCTGGAATGCGCTCGCTATGGTGCTGCGCGCCAATAAAAACACTAACGTCGGTGGCCATATCGCTAGCTTTGCCTCGGCCGCAACACTTTATGACGTAGGCTTCAATCATTTTTGGCACGCGCCGTCGGATAAACACGGTGGTGATCTATTATTTGTACAAGGTCATTCCTCGCCAGGAATTTACGCCCGTGCTTTCATGCTCGGCCGATTCACTGAAGAGCAAATGGATAACTATCGCCAAGAAGTCGATGGCAATGGCATTTCATCCTATCCACACCCTTGGCTTATGCCAGATTTCTGGCAATTCCCGACGGTTTCTATGGGTCTGGGGCCCATTATGGCGATCTACCAGGCACGGTTCATGAAATATTTACAGGGCCGGGAGCTCGTCGAAACTGAAGGACGGAAAGTTTGGGCTTTCGTTGGTGACGGGGAAACGGATGAACCGGAATCGCTTGGCGCAATTGGCATGGCTGGGCGCGAGCGGCTGGACAATCTAATCTTCGTCATTAATTGCAATTTGCAACGCCTTGATGGTCCAGTACGCGGCAATGGCAAAATTATCCAAGAATTGGAGTCCGAGTTCCGTGGCTCGGGTTGGAATGTAATCAAAGTCGTCTGGGGAACTCATTGGGACACCCTGCTCGCCCGAGACAAAAAAGGCATCCTGATGAAACGGATGATGGAATGCGTCGATGGCGAGTACCAGGCTTTCAAGTCGAAGAACGGTGCTTATGTTCGTGAATACTTCTTTAATACGCCGGAATTAAAAGCACTGGTTGCCGACTGGTCGGATGACGATATTTGGAATCTGAACCGTGGTGGCCATGATCCGCATAAGATCTACGCAGCTTATCTTGAAGCGGTGAATCACAAAGGCCAACCGACAGTCATTCTTGCCAAAACGATTAAAGGTTATGGCATGGGCGAGGCGGGAGAAGCGCAGAACATTACTCATCAACAGAAGAAGGTACCTGTAGAAGCGCTCAAACGTTTCCGTGATCGCTTCCATTTGCCTATTAAGGATGAGGATATCGAAAATGCGCCTTATCTCAAGTTTCCTGAAGGCTCTCCAGAGCTGGAATATATGCGTGCTCGCAGGACGGAGTTGGGTGGCTTTTTAGTTCACCGCCGTCAGCAAGCCGACTCGTTGCAAACACCACCGCTATCAGCCTTCGAACGCTTCATGAAAAGTACTGAGGAGCGGGAAGTCTCCTCGACTATGGCATTCGTGCAAATCTTGCAAATGCTGGTGCGCGATAAGCAAATCGGCAAACGCATTGTTCCGATTGTGCCCGACGAATCTCGCACCTTCGGCATGGAGGGGATGTTCCGTCAGCTCGGCATTTGGAATCAACTGGGACAACTGTACACGCCGGAAGATTCTAACCAGCTAATGTTCTACAAAGAAGATCAGCACGGTCAAATTTTGCAGGAAGGGATCAACGAAGCCGGCGCGATGTGTGATTGGATCGCCGCCGCCACCGCTTATTCCAGCCACGGCATGCAGATGATTCCGTTCTACATTTTTTATTCGATGTTCGGTTTCCAACGCGTAGGTGATTTGTGCTGGGCGGCGGGTGATATGCGTGCACGAGGCTTCCTGTTAGGCGGTACTGCCGGCCGCACCACGCTGAACGGAGAAGGATTACAACACGAGGACGGCCATAGTCATTTATGGTCGGCTGCTGTTCCTAATTGCATCAGTTACGATCCGACATTTAGCTATGAGCTGGCAGTGATTATCCAAGATGGCCTGCGCAGAATGTATCAAGAACAGGAAGACGTTTATTACTACATTACAGTAATGAACGAGAATTACACGCACCCGGAAATGCCGAAAGGTGTTGAGCAAGACATACTTCAGGGAATGTACTTATTCAAAAAAGGGGCGAACACCAAGAAACCGCGTGTGCAGTTACTAGGCTCCGGCACCATCTTCCGCGAAGTCATTGCCGCAGCCGAGCTATTGAAACGCGATTGGGACGTTGAATCGGATATTTGGGGTTGCCCGTCATTTACCGAGTTGACTCGCGAAGGCAACGATTGCGCGCGATGGAATCTATTGCATCCGGAAAGCGAGCAGTGCGTCTCCCATGTGGAGAAATGCTTGCGTGATACAACGGGGCCCGTTGTTGCGGCAACTGACTACGTCAGACTCTTTGCCGAACAAATTCGTCCCTTTGTGCCGCGGCGCTATCATGTTCTTGGCACGGATGGTTTCGGTCGTTCGGATACGCGCGAAAAACTTCGCCACTTTTTTGAAGTGGATCGCCGTTATGTAACTCTTGCGGCGCTTAAATTATTAGCGGACGAAGGCACACTACCGCGGACAAAAGTCACCGAGGCGATTCAGAAATACGGTCTCAATCCTGACAAACCCAATCCACGGAAGGTTTAAGAAGGGCGCATCTCGAAGCAAAAACCCCTTGTTGCCGGCATTCAAAAACATTTAAGGTCAAGAAATGGACAGCGCAATTGAAGTCAAAGTCCCCGACATCGGCGGCTATAAGAACATACCGGTCATCGAAGTATTGGTGAAACCAGGCGATTCGGTCAATGTAGAAGATACTCTGATTACTCTCGAATCCGACAAAGCTACGATGGATGTGCCGGCTCCATCTGCCGGCATCATAAAAGAGATCAAGATCAAAACTGGCGACAAGGTATCTGAAGGAACGCTGCTTCTCACGTTGGAGCCCGCCAACCAAGCTCCCGTGCCAGCAAAAATCGCGAAAGAAAAAGCGCAGGAACCTCCGGTAGCAACCACTCCAGCAAAGGTTGCTACGCCTAATCCGGCAGAGTTTCCTCCTCCTCCTCCACCGCCACCACCGGTTGCGGCGAGCGAGCCTTTAAACGAAGTCACGTTTACAAGCGCTCACGCGAGTCCCTCCGTGCGTCGCTTTGCTCGAGAGCTGGGTGTTAATCTCAACGATGTCAAAGGCACTGGGCCGAAAGACCGCATTCTTCAGGAAGATGTAAAAGCATATGTTAAAAACGAGCTCGCCGCGCCGCGTGATCGCGTAGCCAGTGGCGATGTGGGCATGGGCCTTCTGCCTTGGCCGCAAGTCGATTTTGCCAAGTTCGGGCCGATAGAATCCAAACCGCTATCTCGTATTAAAAAGATCGCCGGAGCGAATTTGCATCGCAATTGGGTCATGATTCCCCATGTGACCAATCATGAAGACGCAGACATTACTGACTTGGAAGCATTCCGAGTGCAGATCAATAAAGAAATAGAAAAGTCCGGAGTAAAAGTCACTTTACTAGCCTTTTTGATCAAGGCCGCCTGCATGGCTTTGAAACAGTTTCCTGAATTTAATGCATCGCTTGATGGCGAGAATTTGATTTTAAAGAAGTACTACCACATTGGCTTTGCTGCTGATACGCCGAATGGTTTAGTAGTACCGGTAATTAAAGATGCCGACCAAAAAGGCATTACCACCATTGCGAAAGAAATGTCGGAACTAGCAGCCAAAGCGAGAGAAGGAAAACTTGCGCCGGCTGATATGCAAGGAAGCTGCTTCTCCATTTCCAGCTTGGGTGGTATCGGCGGCACTTACTTTACGCCGATTATCAACGCACCTGAGGTCGCAATCTTAGGCGTTTGCAAATCGAGCATGAAACCGGTTTGGGACGGAAAACAATTTTCCCCACGATTAATTTTGCCGCTGTCATTGTCTTGGGACCATCGTGTTATCGACGGTGCGGCAGCAGCTCGCTTTAATACATACTACGCGAGCCTGCTGGCCGATATGCGGCGAGCGATGCTATAGATGAAAAGCGAATAGCACACAAACAAGCGAGATTCGCGGGATTATTGCAGTCCGATCTTTAGGATCTTTTTTCTTCATATCCGATCTATTGCAGCAGCTAACCGAACCATAACCATGAGCAATCTCATCGAAGTCAAAGTTCCTGATATCGGCGGCTCTAAAAACGTGCCCGTTATCGAAGTACTCGTAAAACCCGGCGATCAGATCAATGCCGAAGATTTGCTCGTTACATTAGAGTCCGATAAAGCGACCATGGACGTGCCCGCACCAGTGGCAGGCACCGTAAAAGAATTAATGGTAAAGGTCGGGGATAAAGTTGGCGAAGGATCGTTAATTCTTACGCTCGAAGCCGCTGCGCCGAAGACTCAACCATCCGCGGCGACGACACCATCTGCTAAAGCACCACCCGTCACCGCCCCTCAGGCAGCTCCGCAGCAAACGTCGGCAGACATGGAGTTCGAAATGCTGGTGTTAGGTGCTGGCCCCGGCGGCTATTCCGCAGCGTTTCGGTCTGCCGATGTCGGCATGAAAACCATTCTTGTCGAACGCTATTCAAAATTAGGTGGTGTTTGCCTCAATGTCGGTTGTATCCCATCAAAAGCGCTGCTGCATGTTGCCGCCGCCATGGAAGAAACCAACGCACTCGCTAAACACGGAATAAGCTTTGGCAAACCTGAAGTCGACATCGACAAGCTGCGTGACTGGAAGGAAAAAGTAGTCAGCAAACTGACGGGTGGTCTAGCATCAATGGCCAAAGCAAGGAACGTTACGGTCGTCACTGGGCTCGGTAAATTTATAGATTCTCATCATCTCGAAATCACCTTATCTGATGGTAGCGGCAAAAAAATTATCGGCTTCCAAAAAGCGATTATCGCTGCGGGTAGCCAAGCAGTAAAACTACCCTTCCTCCCCAACGATCCCCGAATCGTCGACTCAACTGGCGCGTTAGAACTCAAATCCATACCCAAGAAGATGCTCGTTATCGGCGGCGGTATCATCGGCCTGGAAATGGCAACCGTTTACTCTGCACTCGGAACAAGCATTGATATAGTGGAAATGCTGGATGGACTAATGCAAGGTGCCGATCGGGATTTGGTCAAAGTTTGGCAAAAAATGAACGAGAAACGCTTCAATCGAGTCATGCTGAAAACCAAAACAGTCGCAGCAACAGCTAATTCCGACGGAATCTCCGTAACCTTCGAAGGCGAACAAGCCCCTAAAGAACCGCAAAGTTACGATCTGGTATTAGTTGCTGTGGGACGTACGCCTAACGGCAACAAACTTGATGCCGATAAGGCGGGAATGACGGTTAGCGAGCGTGGCTTCATTAACGTAGACAAGCAACTACGCACTAATGTGTCTCACATCCACGCCATCGGTGATATTGCCGGTCAACCTATGCTTGCCCACAAAGCCGTACATGAAGGACACGTGGCGGCAGAAGCCGCAGCGGGACAAAAAAGCTTTTTCGATGTCCGACAAATTCCGTCAGTAGCTTATACAGACCCGGAAGTGGCATGGGCCGGACTCACGGAAGACGAATGTAAGTCGCAAGGAATTAAATATGGTAAATCTGTATTCCCTTGGGCTGCCAGTGGAAGAGCCATTGCTAACGGGCGAGATGAAGGATTTACTAAATTATTATTTGACGAAGAAACGCATCGGATCATAGGCGGCGGCATTGTCGGCACACACGCCGGCGACCTCATTTCCGAAATATGCTTAGCAATTGAAATGGGCTGCGATCCTGCTGACATTGGAAAAACTATTCATCCTCACCCAACGTTGGGAGAATCTATCGGAATGGCGGCGGAAGTATTTGAAGGGGTTTGCACCGATCTTCCTCCGAAGAAGAAGAAGTAGCGCTTACCTTTTCATACTAATTAAGAAGAGGCTCGAAACGGAGTACTGAATTTATGCGGCGATGTGGCGTTCTTAACGTGGTTATAAAGCCCGTTATACATTCCACATTGCAGAAAATCGTTCTGCCCAAGCGTGAAAAATTTACAACAACTGTGTTAAATCTGCCATAACAACCTGGAAAAATGTAATTTTTCTGCTAGAATTCCAAGTCGGTCGGCGTAGAACGCCGTCTATTTAGCCACCGATTTTTGACGGGTTGCGTTTACTTAATTAAGGGAATACATCAATGAAACAATCTCTACTCTTAGCTGCAATGCTTGCAGTTGCGCTTGCCGCTTGTGGCAAGAAAGAAGAACCAAAAGCACCTGAAACTCCAAAAGTTGAAGCACCAGCTCCTACAACTACTACTACCACCACCACTACTGCCCCAGCACCCGCAGTTGATGCTGCTAAACCAGCTGATGCAACCGCTCCTGCAGCTCAAGCACCATTGACAACAGCTCCTGCTGATGCAGCGAAGCCAGTTGATGCAACAGCACCAGCTGCTGATGCAAACAAAGACGCAGCAAAGAAGTAAGCTAAGTTTTTGTAATAAAAAAGCCGGCCCTGGTGGCCGGCTTTTTTATTTTAAGAACCACCGCTTAACATTAAGAACTTAACATCAAAGACAACTAACAATAACGCAACACATCGCGTGATCAGCGTCACCGCCCCCCCCCATCAGAGCGCCCGGCTAACGCAAAAGCAAGACGTCATTGGCAACCTAATTTAATTGCCGCCAAGTAAATCCCTCCGATTGATTAGCCACACCCACCCATTCTGAAGAGCACTTCAAGACTGCACTTAATGCCGTTTGCGCAAGCTGTGGAGAATTATTCTGCTGACTTATATGCGCGGCTACTATGTGCTGAAGACGACTCACATCAATCCGCGACAATAAAGTAGCAGCAGCATTGTTATCGAGATGCCCAAAACGACCACCCACCCGCTGTTTAAGTCCTGCAGGATAAGGGCCCTTCATGAGCATTTCTCGATCATGATTACACTCCAACACTAATGCATCCACACCAGAGAGACACGCATCTACATGTGGCGTACTACTTCCTAGATCGGTCAGTACTCCTAAGCGGTGCAGACCATCAGAAAAAACGAATTGAATCGGCTCGCGCGCATCGTGGGGAACTGGAAATGGATGGACTGATATGTCCTGAATGACGAACGAATCATGGCTATCGATAACCCGCAAAAGCTCATCACCAACTTTTTGCAGCCAAGAAAGTGTTCCGTGGCTTGCCCAGACGGGTATACGATATTTGCGAGCGAAACGCGCAGCACCACCGATGTGATCGGAGTGCTCGTGAGTGATTAAGATGCCGGTAATGTCTTCAGGATGTAATCCCAAACGCGCTAACCGCAACACCGTCTCCGCCAGACCAAAGCCACAGTCCACCATTAACCGCGTTCGGTTAACCTCCACCACTAACGCGTTTCCCTCAGAGCCACTACCAAGCGACGCGAATCGCATCATTACTAATCGAATAAGGGCTAGGCCCTCATCCTATTTAAGCTGATCAAAAAGCAAACTCAGAATACGATTGCCCGTAGAGGTTTTGTCCTGATCGCCTGCAGCACTTTGCACCTCTACAGCCGATTCTTCACCAGCCTCAGACACTCGAATTCGATATTGCGTCTTGTTAACTGCAACTTTGTTATCGTTCTTTGACGACAACCACCTAGAAAAAAGTCCTTTCTTTTCTGGCGCAGCTTCGGCTTGGGGATCAATATAACGAACGAAATATGTGCCCTTAGAACGATCACGATCTTCCACGGTAAAACCGACTCGATCAAGCGCCAAACCTACACGCCGCCACGCACGATCAAATGGATCTCCTACTAACAACCGACCAGTATTATCCGCATTGGTAATCAGGCGAGCACGCGGTGTACCGGTGTCGCTGGTTGCCGTTTTCACCTTCTCTTCATCAGCGCCAAACTTTACCAGCAGCTTACGCAACATATCTGCTTCCAACTCCGGATCAGATTGACGCGGCTGCCAAACAGTACGGTCGCTACCTGCGCCTTCGTAAACCTCTTCCATGCCACGATGGCTCACATAAATCTCGGTGCCGCCATCGGCACTTCGTTCTAACCGGGTGCGAAATTTGTCTCGAAAACCAGTGGAATAAAATGAACCCAATGTTCGCTGGAATAATGCACGAAGACCGGTTTCCGGCATTTTAGGTTTGCCTTCCAACCACTCCGTTTCCATTACACCGATTTGCGCATTTTCAGTTTTGAGTTCATATCCCGCATCCAGCCAAAACTGACGGACCGCAGGCCATACTTGCTCCGGCGCTGTCTTTACCGACAGCCATCGTTGCGCTCCAGAACGTTCGACTCGCGCTTTATCTAAAGCTGGTAATAATGCGGATTGTCCCGCAGTAACTCCAGACTGTTGGGCTTCGCGCTCACGCGCATAGGCAGACAATGTTGTGCTGCCCGATGCTGTTTTCGAATCAGGAACAATGTAACGATCATCAGCAGAAGGCTGCGTGAGATCCGGTGGAACCTCCAGCGGCGGCAATTTACCCGACTTGTGATAGTCGACCTTTTTGTCGCCAAATAGCGTTGAGCATCCATTGAGCGACACAAGCAATGTCAGAAGGAGTACGGGAAGTAGTGGAGTACGAATGGAAATATTCATGCGAAAGGAGTTTTCTATGCAGACTAATACGAAATCCCAGTGAAGGGATGAGAGCGCCTCGACGTATCAATTTCATGAACCGATTGTGAGATTTTGAGAGTTAACGCACTGTGCTGTACGCCTTCACCCCTTCTCCCATACTCGGTCCACTCGCTACGATTTATCGAGGTGCCCATAATTTAATTAATGCTTGCTTAATCCAACAAGCCTGCTTCCACTAGCGCGGCTCGCACCACAGCCTGATTCGCAGTTGAAAGCGGCGTAAGCGGTAACCGGATACCCTCTGCAATCCGGCCAAGTTGGGAAAGCGCCCATTTCACAGGAATTGGATTTGCTTCCACAAACAGTTTTTGATGCAACGGGAATAGGCGCCGGTTGATTTCGTTCGCCTGAGCAATATCGCCTTTTAACGCAGCAACACACATTTCATGCATTAGCTTGGGAGCAACATTCGCCGTAACAGAAATGGTTCCGTGCCCGCCCAGAAAAATCAATGCAAGTGCAGTCGCATCGTCACCGCTATATAGCGCGAAATCTTTGGGTATACGTCGCAATAAATCCCCGGCCCGGCCAATATCACCGGTAGCATCTTTCAGGCCTACAATATTTGGAATCTCAGCTAACCGCACAACGGTGTCGTTGGACATATCACATGCGGTGCGCCCTGGAACGTTATATAAAATAACTGGCAGATCGACCGCTTCGGCAATAGCGCGAAAATGCCGATACAAGCCCTCCTGAGTAGGCCTGTTGTAGTAAGGCACCACCGACAGCGCGTAATTAGCGCCCGCCTTCTGGGCAGACTTGCTAAGTTCAATGGCCTCAGCAGTTGAATTAGCGCCGGTACCCGCAATAACCGGGACCCGCCCTGCCGCATACTTCACCGCAGCAGCATTGAGTTCACAATGCTCGGAAACGTTTATTGTCGGGGATTCCCCTGTCGTACCAACCGTGCAGATAGCATCGGTACCCTCGCTCACATGCCAATCAATCAGCGATTGTAAGCGTGGTAAATCGGGGGCCCCGTCTTGCGTCATCGGGGTAACAATAGCAACCAGACTGCCTGTAAGCATTAGCGGCTTCCGATAAAAGGCGTAAGTTTACCCCAATCCATTCGCTCGGAGAATACGCAGCCCCGAGCGTAATTTGATTGAAACCCTAACTTGCTCAGCATCAAACCAGACCACATTCTTTACCGATACTGATTTTTTAAAACTGCGGCTTTCTCTCTGCCGACTCGTATCGGGCCACGCCATCCATGATTTCTTGTTTAGCCTCTTCGGTGCCAACCCAGCCCTCTACTTTCACCCACTTACCCGGCTCAAGATCCTTGTAGTGTTCAAAAAAGTGGGAAATTTGCGCAAGCGTTAGTTCAGGTAAATCACGCGGACTTTGAATCGCCCGGTAAATGTTGCATAGCTTATCGACAGGTACCGCAAGAAGCTTTGCATCGCCGCCCGCTTCGTCGGTCATTTTCAACATGCCGACTGGCCGACAGCGCACGACTACGCCGGAGATAAGCGGTACAGGAGTGATTACCAATACGTCGACTGGATCGCCGTCGTCTGAAATAGTGTGCGGAATATAGCCATAATTGCATGGGTAATGCATCGCTGTGGACATGAAACGATCCACGAACATGGCGCCTGTTTCTTTATCGAGTTCGTACTTGATTGGATCGCCATTCATCGGAATTTCGATAATGACGTTAAAATCGTTTGGCAGGTCGCGCCCTGAAGGGACTCGGTCCAAGTTCATTGTTATTCCTCGCGGTAAGTCAGTGATGAAAGGCCGCTATTATATCGCACCACCGATTCACAATTTGTGTCTGATTTTTCTGCCGGATTTAGTGCCTATTTCTACTGACTTTTATTACGACAGTCCAACCGCCTCGTCAGACTGTTCGCGGACTTCAGTTCGATCTTGTTGCCTCAGGTGCAGAAACTTACTCAATTCTTCCTTGCGCCGTATCGCATCTTGATAACCTAATCGCATCAAGGCCCGGCAATACGGCCCCTCAAAAAGCAAATAACTGATCAAATTACTGCCACTCGCCCTACGTGCGCCCAATCCACGTAACAGGAAGCGAATCGTGCGTGGCAACTCCCGCACATGCTGGGCAGCAATTTTTTCGATCTCCTGACTAGGCGAAAAAACCAGGTAATCGATTTTCCGCAAGGGCAGACTTTGAGAATTACCACCCCCTTGTTGTATCGTCCCTACCGCTTTATTAATACGCTCAAGTCGCTCCAGATCGACTTCTAAGCTATCAAGAAAAATCCCATTCAATACGTGACCCGCAATTTGCGCCAACGACGGCGGGCGGCCCGTTACGATTCGTTCGGGTTGTTCGTTGGTAATACGTCCACCGGCAATGATGAGTAACTTGTCGGCGCCTAAATGCAGTGCATTGCTTAATGGGGCGATTTGGCGCATGGAACCATCGCCAAAATATTCACGATTAAGACGAACCGGTGGAAACAAAAATGGAATCGCGGTTGATGCCAGAAGGTGATCCAACCCGATATCCGCACGAGCGCCTGCTCGCCGCGCAAGCTTCCAATTAAAAAGCGATTCGCTTCCCTGAAAAAAACTGACCGATTGCCCAGAGGTATAACCCGAAGCCGTCACGCTGATAGCACGAAGATAGCCTGAGTTGATATGCGCCTGAATCGCTGTAAAGTCGAAGTTATGCTGGAGCAATTCACGCAAGGGAGCATTATTAAGAACCGAAACCGGATTATTTTTCCCCAAACCACCAGCAACAAGAGCCGCCAACAAGCGCAAGCCACTATGCAAAGCGTCAACAATCCCGGTACGGTAGACCTGATCAGTGCGAAAACTCTTCCACACCGAGCTCAGGCGGCGAACAGCCTGGTGAAAATCGTTCGCATCAATAGCGAGCGCAGCCGCGTTAATAGCACCAGCTGATGTACCGCAAACGATTTTGAAAGGACTGGCCGAGCCACGGGGAAGCATCTTGGCTATTGCGCGCAATACGCCCACTTGGTAAGCGGCACGCGCGCCACCACCAGTTAAAATCAAGCCAACCATAGCAGAAACGGGCCTATTCATTTTTTACTGTGATAGCCGAATTGCTATATGGGGCATTCAAAATAAGCAGCAAGCAGCGAAGCAGTATGCTCACCTGGCGCAGGGCAAATTGGGAAGTTATTTCTTTCACGTTCCTAAGCCCCCCGCAATACAAATTTTTTCTAAAAACCTGTTCCGGATCTTGCTGCGCGTCTCGCGATGTTCACAGTATTCGCTTTTATGACTGCGCTTCTCTACCCGATACAGGCAAACAATTCCTGTTTGCTACAAATCGCACTAGCAATTCTAGTAAATTTTTAAAAGCTTTTACATCGATGTGCTATGCAATAACGGCACGATCATCAATGCAACAATATTAATAATCTTAATCATCGGATTTACTGCCGGCCCGGCCGTATCTTTGTACGGATCGCCGACGGTATCACCTGTCACGGCAGCTTTATGCGCATCGCTACCCTTGCCACCATGATAACCATCTTCAATATATTTTTTCGCATTGTCCCACGCGCCGCCGCCAGTCGTCATAGAAATAGCGACGAAAAGACCGGTAATAATGGCGCCCATCAACACGCCTCCTAACGCCTGCGGTCCCAAGGTTAATCCCACCAATACCGGCACGAGAACAGGCAGCAGTGAAGGAACAATCATTTCCTTGATCGCAGACTTAGTCAGCAAGTCGACTGCACGGGAATAATCCGGTTTGGCCGTGCCTTCCATAATGCCGCTAATCTCCTTGAACTGACGGCGGACTTCCAATACAACGGCGCCAGCAGCACGACCAACAGCTTCCATTGCCATGGCGCCAAAAAGATACGGAACCATGCCACCGATGAACAGGCCGACGATGACCATCGGATTGGAAAGATCGAACGAAGTCGCTTTCCCAAGATGAATCTCCAGCTCGTGAGTGTAATCGGCGAAAAGCACCAATGCGGCCAAACCTGCGGAGCCGATAGCGTAACCTTTAGTCACTGCCTTGGTCGTGTTGCCAACTGCATCGAGAGGATCGGTAATGTCGCGTATCTGTTTCGGTAAACCAGCCATTTCCGCAATACCACCGGCGTTATCGGTAATGGGGCCGTAAGCGTCCAGTGCAACGACAATGCCAGCCATGGATAACATCGCGGTCGCTGCAATCGCAATGCCATATAAGCCGGCCAACGTAAACGACGCCAAAATACCGAAGCAGATTACCAACACCGGCCCCGCAGTTGATTTCATGGACACGCCCAAACCGGCAATAATGTTAGTTGCATGGCCTGTAGTCGATGCTTCAGCCACATGACGAACCGGGCGATACTGTGTGCCGGTATAGTACTCGGTGATCCATACAATCGCTGCCGTCACCACTAAGCCAACGAGTGCCGCCAGGAAAAGATTCATTGGCGTATGACCGACGGGATTGTCAGTCATCAGCCATGTAGTCACAGGATAAAAGGCGATAGCTGAAAGCACACCAGCAACAGTCAATCCCCGGTATAACGCATTCATGATTTTGCCGCCCTCTCTCGCTTTCACGAAATAGCAGCCAATGATCGATGCAATAATCGAGACGCCACCCAACGCCAGAGGATAAATCAGTGCGTTGTCAAAACCCTTCATGACCAGCCCACCTAGCAACATCGTTGCGATGATAGTCACGGCATAGGTTTCGAATAAGTCGGCGGCCATACCGGCACAATCACCTACGTTATCGCCCACGTTATCGGCGATAACAGCTGGGTTGCGTGGATCATCCTCAGGAATACCCGCTTCGACCTTGCCGACAAGATCGGCACCGACGTCAGCCCCCTTAGTAAAGATACCGCCACCGAGACGCGCAAAGATGGAAATTAGCGAGCCGCCAAATGCGAGGCCAACGAGCGGAGCAAGTTCCACCGGTGAGCCAGCGGGTGTCATCTTAATTAGTAAGACGTAGTAACCCGCAACACCAAGAAGACCTAAACCAACAACCAACAGACCGGTTACCGCACCGCCACGAAACGCCACATCGAGCGCCGCGCCCAAACCGTCATAAGCCGCCTGTGCGGTACGAACATTAGAACGCACCGAAACGTTCATACCTATATAACCAGCCAAGCCAGAAAAAATGGAGCCGATAGCGAAACCAAAAGCTGTTTTGCTACCGAGATAAAAATAAATCAATCCGAAGAGAATAATGCCAACAGTGGCAATCGTTTTGTACTGGCGGTTTAGGTAAGCTGAGGCGCCTTGCTGGATAGCCGCTGCAATTTCTTGCATGCGTTCATTGCCGGCAGGTTTGCTCAGTACCCATTTGATCGATATCACACCGTAAAGCAATGCCACGGCGGCACATACCAAAGCAAGCCAAAGACCAGATGCCATGTTGTCTCCTGTTGTTTATATTGAGCCGTTACGGCGGGCTCGGATGGTCGTACTCTATTGTGGAAACTTCCTTACTTGAGATTATGCAGATAACAACGCACTCACTTAGCCGCCGGCAAATACGCGAGCCGGGGATGATAACGCGAAGTCTCTTGAACAGTATAGGCAGGGATAAAGAGCGCGGGTATGCAACGGACCATTTCACCTACGCGAAATGGTCCGGCATAAAAACTCAAGATGTGGGCGCGGAGCGCCGAGTCGAAGTTCGGCGGCGCCTTTCTACTGTAGGGGGAACGCTTTGCTGACGGCGGTCATCAAGGCCAGCTCGTTGCAACATATTGAGCCAGTAGTCTTCCCCTTGTTCACTTTTAAATTTCAGAAAAATAGCAACCTCCTCTGGATAAGCACCGCCCGCTGCTAGCCGAGATAAATGCTGCGTGCGTTGATGATCGAGTGTGGAGCGTTGATCGCTAATCCAGGCACGATTAATGGTATGCCATAGCGATACAAAAAACGGGTCATCTTCATCTTGATAACCGAACTGCCAGGTAAGAAAGGATGCTTCTGCAGGTGTCAATTCATCAGTACGGAACTTCAGACTCATAAGATTTCCCTTTCGATGCATGCCCATAGTTTCAACGGAAAAACGTTTTTGCTCAAGAGCAATCAGCAAAAGTATGCGTATTGCGGGAATTATTTTTTGCGCAGACATAAATATGGCCGACGCAAAATCGTCGCAGCGAGGCGCACCGACGCAGACAGCACGAATTTGTACGGCAGACATAAGGATGGCGCAAAACTTTTGGACACAGGAGTTACGCAAAACTGTCCCAGCAAGGCGCGGCGATGCAGGCAGTACAAAACAGTACGGCAAGGAGCCGTAACGCGGCTAGAGCGGATTTGCGTAAGTCCTAGAACAATATGTTTTTCACTGATGCATCGATACATAACCGCAAGGGCAACGTCGCCGATGCAATTTTGCGTAAGCCTCAATAAATAATATTGCCGTCCACTGTCGCTATCCGAAGACACTGAAAAGATTCTGTAAATAAAAGAGTTAATAATATTCACTAAAGCCGTTGTCGCTCGATGGCGACAATTAAAACTAACCGCAACATCATATTTTCCATCAAGCCACTGTCTTTTAAACGCTTTTAAATGTGGCACGACAATTGCATAGCAGATACGCGCAGTCGACGCGAAAACAGTAGTTATGTTTTTACTCGGCTGCTTTAAATATGCCTGGCCGTTTTTAAAGGAGTTAGCGATGGACGATCTTTATATGCGAATCCGTTTACTAATAGTTGGTCCATCTGCCATGCAGTCGATTATCTACGCGTTAACAGCACGCATCAAAGGCTTTTGGCAGTGTATTGATGATCGGGGGACTCCTGCTAAAATCGCGCCGCTATTAATTGTTAACTCCCAAAAAGGAGAAGCTTCAAGACAATGCGAAATTTTCAACGGCTCAGGAAAGTTTTCTGATTTTCCCTTGCCTCTGCTGAATATAAACCTTCCGTTCAACTTGGTGAAATTGGCGGCGTGAACTCGCCATTCGCCTCAAATATTGAAATCAATCTTTCAATCGCCACACTACAAACCGACGTAATACCTCCGCTCTACCGTTAGGCAATTTTTATTGCATGCCGCCTTAATCTTGCTCTTAAGGCAGGCGCAAAGAGATGTTGTTGTGAGTGAAATACACGAGTTGTGCTTCCTTAGCCTAGAAAGAGCGATCTACCGCTTGTTACCGCTGGAAAAACTGATGAATCAAGTGATATTTCCGTGATTCAAAGATTCCTTGCCTATAGTCAGGAGAAGTTAGGATGCAAATTCCGAACAAAGTACGTATTTCCGATGCCCCGTCGTCACCGTCTCGGAAGGGTGAACGGCCGCATCAACGCATGATCAGCGGAAAAAATTATGCGGGAAATTTTGAAAGAGCCGCAAACGAATACAGTTATTTCTCACGATCCGATCAAGGGTCGGATGAAACCGTCACCGATTACGCAGATGATTGGGCTAGCAATACTATCGTTGGCCTTCCTCTGGAGTTGGCTGACCAATGGACTCCTTTTCTTGATCGACAAACGGCGTTATCGCAAGATGATGTTGTGGTCGAAGAAAAACTTTTCAAAATTCGTCTTGCAGAAAATAGCCATTGCAAAAATGCCGCCAGCACACTAATACGCAAAATGTACGCTTGGCGAGGGTACGAAACCGAGGGAATGCAAAGCTCCCAGCCCAACCGAGTCACATTAGTTGCCTCGGCAGATGATGTAACTGTCGCCACCATTACGATAGGCTTCGATTCTCCTAACGGCCTTTTAGTCGATGAGCTTTATGACGGGGAAACTGATTCGCTCAGAAAATCTGGGCGCCGGCTTTGCGAATTTACAAAACTTGCCATTGATCACAGCATTCGCTCAAAACGCGTGTTGGCATCGTTGTTCCATATCGCTTATCAATATGCGCGGGAGATTTACAACTACACCGATCTATTGATCGAAGTGAATCCTCGTCATGTTAGGTTTTATGAAAAAATGCTTGGATTTAAACAATTCGGCCCCAGACGTCTCAATCCACGCGTGAATGCAACGGCTGTGCTGCTGCGACTAGAATTCGATCATGCGCAAGAGCAAATCGCCATTCATGGTGGCCAAGCAGACTTTAGCAAAACGAAAAAATCACTTTACCCTTATTTTTTCTCGCCTGAAGAAGAAGCCAATATTTGCAACCGTCTGGTGCAGTTGAGTAATCAATGCTCCTTTGCTCGCAGCCTTAGTTAACTAATTTGGCGCAGCTACATTGGCTTTAAGATTACTGCGTTTTTTTTAACAAACGCACGGCCATTATGGCCATCGCCATCACGCCTGTTAATAAAATGGCCCATAAGATGACGGTTTTCCAATTGATCTCGTCGAAAACCGTCTTCTTCGTAGCAACCGCTGCTTTGCCATCAATTGACTGTGCGCTCAACACACCGAGTCCCGCAGTGGAAACCGGTAGAGCATTGCTAGTGCCATATCCGGGAACGAGTGTTGTCACCGATAGATCAGCGCCCTTCGCAAGGTCATGTCCTGTTGCAAGCACGAAAGGCGCTTGACCCCGGGCTAGAAACAACAGTTGTTTTGAGGTCAAGCCAATCGATAACATTGGCGCGCCTTGCCCTAGGCCGCCGCCACGCGCATCCGCTTTCAACTTCAAATAGCGAACGGGTTGTCCCGATAGCCAAATATCCTGTTGCGGCCACTCTTTACCATCTACCTGCAATCGATACACAACCGTTTGCGTCAAGCGATGCCATGGACTATTCGCCTCACTCTTGCCCCATATTTCTACCGGTGCCAGCACATTTATTTGCGGAACGGTAATTCGGATTCGCTCCACCGGCACTGACCGTGCGAGTTGATACTCGTATTCGCTGTTATCGCTACGTGACGGCGCAAACGGCGTAGACCAAACGAATGGCGCCGATTGATAGATAGATGCGCTGGTCGTCAGAATAGCTGATCTCAGTGCTGGCGCTTGATCGGGCTCCCGCCATTGAAGGCGTAAATAATTTGCTCGCTCACCGGTCAATTCGATATCTTTGCGTTCGATGCGCTGGCCGTTGTATTCCAAACGAGCAAGTTGCGCCGCGCCCTGCCAAGTGCGCCATTGCTTCAGATCGTCACTCACCTCGACCGACAATTGCTGAAAACCGGAAATACTTGCGTCCCAGTTAAGCGATAACGTTTGAAAAGCATTTTTATATTGGCTGGTGTCGAATAAATAACCCCGCAGCTTCCCTCCTTTTTCACTTTCCTTTTGCCCTTCCATCACTGATACCACGGTGCCAGCCGCATTTCTCGTGACGTGAATTTCAGGCATGCGTTCCGCTGTTGTTTCAGTGCGGCTGTATAGCGGGAACCATTTGAGGTCAATTTTCTCCACCGATTGTTCACTGCGTGATTGGCCGTGAATAACGCTGAATGGCACTACCTCGCCTTGTGCATTGAACACCCGCAGATCGTGGAGGTCGGTGAAATGCGAGGCGAAATAAATGTCTAGCGGAAGCGCCAACTGGTAGTAGGGACCTCCCCCCTTTAGTTCGATTGGCGCACGCATGTTAAATTCAGGCAACGTTTGAGAAAACGCTGCACCAGCAGCCACCAGAGAAACACAAAACTGAATAATCAAACGCCGTATGAATTTCAAACTTCTTCCTTCGCTAGCTGAGATTCGTTGTTCTTCGGCGGCAACGGTGCAAAATATCCCACGACCAGCAGCAACACACCAACACCGATGAATGAAACGATACGCTCCAATCCACCTTTGTTTGATAGCTCGATCAAGAATAACTTCGCTACCACCACCGCAATCAATACCGAACCGACAATCCAAAGATAACGTTGCTTACGCGCATGGCCACTGATCATCAACCCAAGGGCAACCAAGCTCCAAATAAGCGATAAGCTCGCTTGTACCAGCATCGAAGCAAATAACGCATCGAACCGGTACGGAATTCCCGCCCAATGATGCGTCGCGCGAAATACTGCGCATGTGATCATGAATAGCGCCGAGGCGCCCATTACCCAATAAGGAAACGCCGGGGAAAATTTTTCGGCAATAGGAAGCAGACCGAAGCGCCCTTTCAGCCAGTACAACAAGCTGACCATTACCAGAAACTGTCCGAGCTCCAACGGGTTCAGCAACGGGAAATACGCAATTGGATCGGCAGTTCCGTCGCTAGCCACATTGCTAATCCAAAACCACGCCAACATCACCACTGCAACCGGCAAGGCGGCAACGGCGCGATATTCGCGCTCATAAGATGAAAATGGCCACAGCTTGGAAAGTTTTTGCGATGCCATCAGCAGCAAGTACATGCTTGGCACCGATATCCAACCAAGCCAGCGCCAGGCGTTGTAATGTTCGCTTAAGGAAATAAAAGCGAAGCGGATTTCAAGCGCCAGCACTGACAGAATCACCCAACATCCCACCACATGGAGCAAGCTTGTCCAAGAGGATGGCAGCAACTGCGCAATATTACGCAACATCAGCAAATGCACCGCGAACGCGGCCAACCACGCGGCAGCTCCCCAATGCGCACTCGGATGATAGTTAGCGTTGTAAGCATAAAAGAGAGCCAGAATCGTAACCGGCACCATCAACGCACATAACTTGGCTAACGATTGCCATTGCCAGTATCTGGCAGCAAGCGACCATACAAATATCGTGCCGCTTGCCGTCAACAAGCTGATATGAATGCGCGCTTCCGGCGGGACAAAACGGAATACTTCAGTGAGAACGGCGAATGCCCACCAACTGGCTCCCCATACAAGCAAAATAAATGACAGAACGCCAAGATTCGGCAACGACGTATCGGTAGTAGGCGGTGCGCGATGTAACCGCCACGCAGCTACGAAAGCAGCGAATGCGATCAATGCAGGCGTCCAAAAACCGCTATGCGCTAGCGGCTTAAGTTCCCCAGGCGACAGGGCTTGCAATGCCGGATAAGCCGCCGATAAAAATGCCATGCCACCAATCAATTGCAGGATCAATCCAAATGCAAACCCTAGTCGTTGTTGCAAACCGAGACTGAGCCATAAAATCAGCAAGCCGCTACCCGCCCAAACCGCGCTTGCCACGCGCCACGGCAATAGGAACAGTACGGCCAGATTGATAAAGACCAATCCGAACAGCAACACCATACTCATGCTACGCATCAACTTGGCGTCTTGCCGGGTGTGCGTATCACGCAGCGCAAGTACAAAACAAATTAGCGCTGCGGCGCCAATAGATGTCGCAATCAACAAGCCTTTGAAACCGGAAGCGAACACCACGTCGGCGGCATCACCTGTTGGTGTGTGAATACGAAGCAGAAATACCACCCCGCCCAATGCTTGTATTAGTAACGCGCTCGTCATCCAGCAACGGTCCTGCAACCGCAAGCCGATGTGCATGGTAACGATCCCCGCTACCGCCCAAACTGCCGCCGTGATATCCGCATGGAAAAATAACGGCGCCAATAAATATAGAAACGCCAAGCCAGCGCGGGCCAACACACCAAGCACTGGCTTTTCCCAACTGGCGCGTTGCTCGGCTTCAACGCTGCGCAATTGCCAATAGCTAAATAGCAATGAAATTCCCAGCATGGCGGCGCCAAGTTTGTCACCTGATAGCATGCTGGTTTCGGCTTGCATGCTTAACGTAGATAGGTAATACAATCCAGCGCCTAACTGCAATAGCAGCGCAAAAATTCTTGCCAACGGCCGCTGCTGACGATGTCCTATCCAATAAATGCCCGCGCCTTCCACCGCCCACGCTGCTGCCGTCCATTGAGCGTCTAGTCCCAGCGGAATCGATAACGTGGCAAAAATAACGCCGAGAGCAATATCAATTTCAACCAGCAACAAGTAACGCCATTGCGTTCGACGAAACAATACGCTCGCCAACGATAAGTAAAAGAAGCCAAGACCCAACGCACTAAACGCGGGTCCAAAATGTAAGTGTTGGATCACGGCATACTGCAAACCAAAAGCGATGAGCGGCGTGCCAAATAATATCGTGCCATCGAGGTAATTCGCCTGTTCAGCAGCCCAACGCAAAACAACATGGCGTTCATGCGATACCGGTTCGCTGTCAGCGTCGTGCAATACACGTCTGGCGAATAGCAACCCAATAGCTACGTACATGAAAAAGAAGAGCAGCAAAAAAGCCTCGGTGCTCGCGAACAGTTCAGGTTTGTAGGAACGCAAACCCCACGCAAAACCAATACCGAATGTGCCAACAAAGCCGATTAAATTCAAAACACGCCATGCCTTGAACCAGGCAATCGCGAAAATGCCGCCGTTGAGCAGGGTGAAATAAGAGAATAGAGCCACATGGCTGCCACCGCCGGTTGATGCCAATATCGGCGCTGCGAAGCCGCCCGCAACACCAGCGGCGGCCAGCGCTAATGCATCCTGTTTTATCGCAAGAATCGCTGAACACACTGCGACTACCACCAACAATACGAAGCCCATTTGCGGCGGAACCAACGGATGCAACCGCATCGCGGCAAAGACAGTCAGATACATCACCGCTATCGCCGCCCCTTGCAGCAATAGTCCGTAAGCATGCTGACGCGCACGCACCTTCCAACCAATCACGAGCAGCACAACACTGGTTAACGCCACGCCCGCATAACGCAATTCGATCGGCACCACGACACGGTCTGCCGCATAGCGCAACAGAAACGCCAATCCCAGAAACAATAGCAAGATGCCTACTCTTACTAATGTATTGCCACCGAATAGCCAATTGCGGAAAGCAGTAAAGCCGCGCTCGATCAGCGAAGGTGGTGGCGGTATGAAAGCAGGGAGCGGTTGACGAGCGGGAGTGGGGGTTGCTGACGGCGCGGGAAGTTCAGCAGGAGCGACGTCATCAGAGACCTCAGCAGATGGCGGCAAAGGCGCTATTTCTTCGGACGCATTTAAATTTGAAGTTGATGCCGCGACGGTTTCTTCTGGGACAACATCATGCGGCGCCCAGTCCGTCGCCGGTTTACTCCACGACTGCGATCTGCCGTCGTCCGTAGGTAAAGGCGCAGATTGTTCGATGTGAAACTGCTTTTTTTCGCCTTCGGCGGCCCGCCGTACAATTGGTTGTCGCGGTGGCTTTGCATGCGTTGGCGAAACGGGAGTATCAGTGCCCGTTTTTTCAAGTGCCGACAACCGCTGATTGATCTCTTGTGTCACACGATCGAAGTGCTCGCGCAATTCACGCAGATCATCCTCGCTAGCATTGCGCTGTTTTCCTCTCAACAAAAAGCCGAAGAACATGCACAAGCCTGCGCCCATTAAAGCGCCGCTGAACGATCTACTCCCTTCAAATGCAACAATGCCGATAATTAACCCAGCAATTATCAATATCAAACGCATGTGTAGAACTCCCCGTGGGACACACACAAAATTTATACAGCGGGTCTTCTATGTTATTGCAACACCTTCATTAATCAGGGGGAGTATATTGGAAAAAAGATAACGATATGGAAATGCTAACGATCAAGTGCAGGAACTGCTTATCAGTACTACTGCGTCACAAGCTTGTCGTTCTAAGGAGGCACTGCGAAGAATCCGCTGCTCTGCACTCATGTCACCATCGCAAAACAAAAACAGATCCTTCGATAAATGCTTAGGATGGCAAGTTGGATTCATATGACGTAGGAGCGGGGCAACGAGTACATTGAGCATCGAAGCCCCAGCCTTGCCTGCTCGCTACAGATTGTGAATAGGCTTTGAGAATTAAATACTAAAACTTGCCTTGAGTTTTTTCGGTACCGCCACATTCTTAAGCGTTACATAATCAGGCAAACCATTCTTATAAGGCGGATAGTCTTCACCAACGATTAGCGGGGAAAGGTAAGTACGACATTTAGTGGTAATGCCGAAGCCGTCTTCGCTAATAAAATCACGCGGCATAAACTTTTCCTGATTCGCCACGTCAGCCAAATTTGCAATACCCACTTTCCATTTATATGGGCGATTAGACACACGCTCTATCGTTGGCATCACAGCATTATGTCCTTTCAAAGCCAACAGCACTGCCGCTTTACCTACCGCATAAGCCTGTGCAACGTCGGTCTTTGACGCAATGTGCCGAGCAGCACGCTGAAGATAATCGGCGACAGCCCAATGGTATTTGCAACCAAGGCCTTGTTTTACGATGCTCGCGATAACTGGCGCTACGCCACCCAACTGCGCATGGCCGAAGGCGTCACGCAATCCCTGGTCGGATAAAAATTTTCCATCAGGCCCTTTCAAGCCCTCTGAGACGACCACCGAACAGTAACCATGGCTTTTGATCATTGAATCAACTTTGGCCAGGAATTTATCTTTATCAAATGGGATCTCGGGGAACAGAATCACAATCGGGAGATCATGATCCTTGTCTGCCGCCAAACCACCGGCAGCGGCAATCCAGCCAGCGTGACGCCCCATTACTTCGACGACGAATACTTTCGTCGAAGTCTTCGCCATCGAGTTCACGTCAAAACTCGCTTCACGCGTAGAGACGGCAACATATTTCGCCACAGAGCCAAAACCAGGACAACAGTCGGTAATAGGCAAATCGTTGTCTACTGTTTTAGGGACATGAATCGCCTGCATGGGATAACCGAGTTTCTCGGATAGCTGAGAAATTTTAAGGCAAGTATCCGCAGAATCACCACCGCCGTTATAGAAAAAATAGCCGATGTTATGCGCTTTAAAAACGTCGATCAGACGCTCGTATTGTTCGCGATTTTCTTCGAGGCCTTTTAATTTGTAGCGACAGGAACCGAAAGCACCGGACGGTGTGTGCTTCAACGCTCGAATGGCTGCATCCGATTCTTTGCTGGTGTCGATCAGGTCCTCGACCAACGCACCGATAATGCCGTTGCGCCCGGCATACACTTTGCCGATTTTATCTTTATGTTTGCGCGCGGTTTCGATGACACCACAGGCGGAGGCATTAATAACGGCGGTAACCCCACCGGATTGTGCGTAGAAAGCGTTTCGTTTCATGATTTCTAACAAAAATTAAATGGAATACTGGCAAGCCCAAAGGCAATGAGATTTACAGAACGCTTCATCCCTATTCTGTAAATCTATCTCTTAATGAGGCCTCTACTTTTGCAAGGCCGCAAAAATGCGATCGCGAATCTCATCGACCTTACCTACCCCTAAAACACGCACATACTTTGGCGCATTGGCTTCGCCGGTTGTCGCCCAATTACTGTAATAGGCAAGTAAAGGCTCCGTTTGCACATGATAAACATCCAAACGTTTCTTCACGGTTTCTTCCTTGTCATCCTCACGTTGCACCAGTTCTTCGCCGGTCACATCGTCTTTGCCTGGAACTTTAGGCGGATTAAATTTCACATGGTAAGTGCGCCCGGAAGGCAGATGCAGGCGTCGTCCCGACATGCGTTCGATAATCTCGCTATCGTCCACCGCGATTTCCACCACGTAGTCGAGGTTCACTCCGGCAGACTTCATTGCATCAGCTTGGGGTATCGTGCGGGGAAAACCATCGAATAAAAATCCCTTGGCACAATCCGGTTCCTTGATGCGCTCTTTCACCAGACCAATAATGATGTCATCCGATACCAGCTTGCCGGCATCCATAACTTGCTTAGCGGCAATGCCTAGCGGGCTGCCGGCTTTAACGGCTGCGCGCAACATATCTCCGGTAGAAATTTGCGGAATACCAAATTTTTCTTTGATATAAGTCGCCTGCGTCCCTTTACCTGCCCCAGGACCACCTAAAAGCATGAGCCGCATGCTTCACTCCCTAAAGAATAGATAGAATTACTAGTTGATAACAATTGTTTCATCTGCAAAGCCCGTAGTATTTATTACTTCCACAATGCATATTCTGTCATCCTGAGCCGCAGGCAGAAGAATCTGCTTTTTGCGGTGCCTTAAGAAACACAATCGCTATGTCATACGAAAAACAAGTTCTTCGCCTACGATTCAGAATGACAAAGCACGCGTTTGCGACTTAAGGTAATGCTATTGAATCTGACCCGACAACGCTGTCGTCAGCTCACTTCTTCTTCGGGCGGTAATTTTCGCGCTTCGTCTTCCAGCATGACAGGAATGCCATCGCGAACCGGAAATGCGAGCCGATCCGCTTTACAGATAAATTCCTGCTGGGATTTATGATAAACAAGCGGCCCTTTACAGATTGGGCAGACAAGAATTTCAAGCAGCTTTGAATCCATTTATACGGCTCAATAAGGTAAGAATATTTTCGGCAAATGCTGGCGGCATTTCCGCATCCACGGGTAACACCCAGCAACGATTCGTAGCAAACGGCTTGCATTTTACCGCATCCTTTTCTGTCATCAGAATAGGCCCATTTCCCGGGAATGCAAGATCTTCCGGCTGAAAAGCATAATGGTCGGGAAAACTATGCTCTTCAGGACGCAGCCCCAGATTGCGCAAATGCGAGAAGAAACGAGATGGATTTCCAATGCCCGCGATTGCATGGACCGCCGCTCGACTAAACTCACTGACCTGCTTTCGCTCGGAAGGGTTGGTAAGCCGGTATAGCATATCTCCCGCCAAACGCATGGAAATGGCGTTAGGAAGAAGACCGGCAGACATGTGGCGGCCATTGACGACGATTGCGTGCACACTCTTTAACCGAGACACCGGTTCACGCAACGGCCCTGCCGGCAATCGAAACCCATTACCGAATCCTCGCTCGCCATCGACAACGGCGATCTCGATATCCCGCGCCAGCGGATAATGCTGCATGCCATCGTCGGCGATAATCACATCCACATCGCTATGACGCGCCAATAACGCACGCGCCGCCAAACCACGATCGGGGCATACAAAAACAGGACAGCCGGTACGTTGCATCAATAAAACAGGCTCATCGCCTACTTGTGCCGGCGTCAAATTGGCATCCACTTCGATTAATGCTTTAAGCGATCCACCATAACCTCGACTGACAATACCAGGGTGATACCCCTGCGACTTCAGCATTTCAATCAGCCATATCACCAGAGGCGTTTTGCCGCTACCCCCGACCGTAATATTGCCCACGACAATAACTGGTACCGGTAGCCGTTGAACCTTGATCCAGCCCGAGGTATAAAGTGCACGCCGAAAGCCGGAGAGAAAACCGAATAACGCGGCAATCGGCAATAAGAAAAGATGCCAAAAAGATACGCGGTACCATAATGATTCTAGCCAGCGTATCAATGTCGTATTCTTTTTTAAAGTCATCGCAAAAAGGCGGCGAGCAAGGCGGAGCCGTGGCTCCAGTGCGTTGCATGCTTGCATGCACACCGCTCTTCGCTGCCAGTCCGCCTCCAGCAATAATTTTTGAGGTGGTTTCTATTTGCTGCCAGCTTGCGATTGGGTAGTGAAGGTAATGTGGGAATATCCCGCGAGCCGCGCCGCCTCCATGATATTGATCACGGACTGATGTGTGGCTCCCGCGTCGGCGCTAATATTAATCACTGGCTCCTGCGCGCCTCCCGCCGTTTGTTTTAGCGTCTCGCTAAAAGCACTAACGCTGGTAAACGGAGAAGGCTTATTATTTACCACATAACGCCCTGCTGAATCGACAGCGACATTTAGAATGACCGGCTTATCAGCAGGCGCTTCACCCGCCGCATCCGGCAAATTGATTTGCAGCTCGGAGTATTTCGAATAAGTGGTCGTCACCAGCAAAAAGATGAGGATCACCAGCAATACATCAATCAATGGAATGAGATTGATTTCAGGCTCTTCCCGAGCTTCGCCGCGCCGAAAATTCATTTTAAGAAAACTCTGTTGTTGGCAATCAATTTTTTTCAATCAGTTTTTAATTCGAAGCGCCTAATGGCCTATCAAATCACGATAGAGCTTCAACGCATTTTCCGTGCCGCGTGATATGCCTTTTAATGAAATAAATCGATATTCCGGCTTGCCCATTACATCCACTGGTTTCTCGATTACCACATAACAGCGCCAGTTATATGCCTCCCATGTGATATCGGTCAACATATCGCCATCCCTTTTAAGGAGGGCGTACAGTCGGCGGAACCGGTAAAAAATCTTAGCAAACGGTGCAGTCATGTAGGCGCATTTCACCGGCATATATCCAAATGAGATAGCCAGCCGATAAAAAGCGGCGGGTGTCCAGGGTCGCACATGCGTCGGATCATCCCAGAAATTCAAGAACGCATGACCGCACACGTCTGGAGAACTTAACGGATACAACGAACGGTCGGACGGTGATTCGATATATATTTTTCCACCAGGCTTGCACACACGAGCAAGTTCGGCAAAAAGCGGTATAGGCTTAAGAATATGCTCGAACACATGAGAAGCGACGACCAAATCGAATTTGTCGCTATCACAACCAATCGAATTATCCACTTCTGTGGATTCATAAAACGCCACGCCCGCTGGAATTTTTTCTGGTCGCTGGATGTCGCTACCGCTGTGTTTTAAATCATTTCTTCCAAGCGCTGTGCCCTGCGCATGTAAGCTCCAGCCGAAACATCCGTAATCCAACACTTCCGCGTTTTGTTTTAAATCCTTCAGAAGAGTGGCTAGCACGTTTACAGTTTTCCTCGCTCCATCTCTCCCCGATACGGCTATATAACTACGATTTGCCGCTCATGAAAAGCACGAATTCAAATATAAGCTGTAGCCTTTTTAACCTTGCCGCTCGCCATGAACAATTTCCACAAGCTTGATCGCCTGTTGTTCCATATGAACCGATAGCTGTTCTACCTTGCGGCGGAAATAACGATAAAACACCATGCTTGGAACAGCCACGATGAGGCCGAACGCAGTGTTATAAAGTGCAACTGAAATGCCATGTGCTAGTTGCGCTGGATTGGAGCCGTTAGGGCCCTGTGCGCCAAAAATTTCGATCATGCCGACGATGGTACCGAACAGTCCAAGCAATGGGCTGATGGAAGCAATCGTACCGAGCGTCGTAAGAAAACGCTCCAGTTCAACAATGACTGCACGACCAGCTTCTTCCAACGATTCTTTCATGACCTCGCGGGAGGAACGGACATTGAAAAGGCCCGCAGCAAAGATGCGACCAAGCAACGGTCCGGAAGCAAGTCGATTGAGTAATTCGTTAGTAACGCCCTTTTTTCGGAAATCATCAACGGTGAAGGTTAACAAATCTCGAGGGGCAACCGATCCTGCACGCAGCGACCAGAGGCGCTCACCGATGATGGCAAGCGAGATAATTGAAGAGATGATGAGTAACCAGATTGGCCAGCCAGCCGCTTGAATAAGTGAATACACCCGGTTTTCTCGCGCCAATTTGAAGTCGCGACACTTTAGCTTGACCATGCCAATTCATCAAGAGCTGATTGCAATTCTAGCGAAGATTTTTATTTTGGACGCCTCATAAAATTTACAAATGACCACAGTAAATTTTAATTCGGAGAGAAATTTTGCGAAGACCTGATGTATCGCTCGACTCAATTAAAGCGCACTTGCGATACAAAAAATCATCGAAGAATTGCGTACTTTTATGGGACATCTAAGTTGGCGTCAGCACAAAAATGTTTGCGTCATGCTTGCTTAGTTAAATAACATCGCGCGCCGTCTTGCTTACGCAATTAATCGACATGACATGAAAAAAGTTCTTGCCTTTTTTATAAAAAATTCATATCCACAATGTCTGTGGATAACCTTGTGGTTAACTCTGTTACATCCGCCCTAACCCTCGTAATCGTAAGACCTTTTTTTCGATCGCTCAATTTTTAACCGCAATTAATATTGTTTAATTTCATTGAGTTATAGAGATTTCTCGAGAGGAACAAAGAATTACTAACAACCCCGAAAAACGTACTATGAAAAACCTATGACAGTGGATTAGTTAGCCAGATTGCCTTAGGATTCGCCCCATGCCTGCACCACTAGCGTCTCCCCGTGAACCCCTTGTTTTGCCCGTCTCCGAGTTAAACCGACGAGTACGAGAATTGCTCGAAACAAGCGTCCCTCTTCTTTGGGTGAGCGGTGAAATCTCGAACTTCACCCGCGCAACATCGGGACATTGGTATTTCTCGCTCAAAGACGCCAGCGCGCAAGTTCGCTGCGTAATGTTTCGTCATAAAAGCATGTATCTTGATTGGGTCCCGCATAACGGCATGCAAGTGGAAGCACGCGCGCTGGTAACACTTTACGAAGCACGCGGGGATTATCAACTCAACGTTGAAGCACTGCGTCGCGCCGGCCTCGGCGCGCTATACGAGAGATTTGAACGATTGAAGGCAATGCTTGCCGCCGAAGGTTTATTTGAGGAGGCTCGTAAAAAACCCTTACCGCCATTCCCGCGAACGATCGGTGTTATTACTTCTACGGCAGGCGCGGCATTGCATGATGTGTTGACGACACTACGGCGTCGCAGCCCGAATATTCCCATCGTGATATATCCCACGCCAGTGCAAGGCGAAGGAGCAGCGGCAAAAATTACCGAAGCGATTCGTGCCGCCGGCGAGCATGCCGCGTGCGATGTGTTGATTTTATGCCGGGGTGGCGGCAGCATCGAAGATCTGTGGCAGTTCAACGAAGAATCGGTTGCGCGCGCCATTGCCGCTTGCCAGATTCCCATCGTATGCGGTGTAGGCCATGAAACCGATTTCACTATTGCCGATTTTGTCGCCGATCAACGCGCACCCACACCCACTGGCGCGGCGGAACTGATTAGCCCGGACATTACTGAACTACGCCGTCAATTACGAACAATGCAGTCGCAAATGCAACGGATAATGCTTGGGTCACTTGAAGCGAACATGCAGCACCTCGACAATTTAGCGCGGCGATTGATTCACCCCGGCGAACGTCTGGCGAGGCAAGCGGAACATTTAACCCGCCTTAGCAATCAACTTGATCGCGCTTTGCAAACGCAATTGCAGTCGCGCGAATGGAAGCTAGAACGCTTAGGCATTCGCTTGAGTGCAGCGCGCCCTAATATTCTTGCATTGATAAGCAATCAACATGCCTTCCAACAGCGATTGAAGCTAGCAATACACCGATTGTTGGAGAAAACGGAAAACAAACTAACAGGCTATCAGGCACAACTTTCTCAGCTCAATCCCGATGCGGTACTTGAGCGAGGTTACAGCATTGTGACTAAAGATGACGGCAGTATCGTGCAGGATGCGGATCAAATCGAAACAGATGATTTGATCAGAATGCGGTTTTCTCGTGGCAACGCGGCGGGGCGTATTACTGAAAAAACGCCGGTTCAGAATTAATTCCCAAAACTTCTGCATCCAAGACAACAGCAGTTAGCTGCGGCGTCGAGGATTAAAAATGAAATGGCCTTGCGCCCAATTATGTATTTCGCCAGTTGCGGTATATGTTTTACTCCCAAAAATACAGCTAGAATTATTGGGTAGTAGTCTTCATGCCGTTCTCGAATAAGTTGTCGTAACAATAATCCGGATGCCTGCTGACAATGGACTTGAGTATCCCCGTCTGTCCAGAGGTCGCGTAAACATTCTATGCATGCTTCAATGTGCGATCGCGGCTCAGCAAATTTGCCACCGATAATCTTGCTCAATGAGCTAAATAAGTAACCTGGCGCTTTGCCTTTCTTTGCATCTAACCGAAACGCCCGTGCTAATACAGCGCCAGAAACACCGATGTAGTTGTGTCCAGCATTTACTAGTTGCGCAGACCAATTGATAAAAGTGTCCATGTCGATTCGCCTTTGGTCTAGTGCTATTCCGAATATACGGTGCAGCCACGCACCTCCCGCGCCACCAACCACTCGGCTTAGAACGCGAGTCGGTAAATCATCCGTGATGAGCAATATGCCGGCTTGTGTACTCAGGACAAGACTATCAAACATGTCGGACCGCACTATACAAAGGTATTCCCGCAATGCAGCTGGGATCTCCTCTCCCACCACTCATGGGTATCTACACAAGTCGAGAATATGCTAATAGTGGTTAGCATGGCTTAAAC
>JAZKCF010000005.1:6674-64012 GCA_040388195.1 Pseudomonadota bacterium | reverse complement strand
TTCATCTTGAAAAAATAGCAGATTTCCGTCAGTGCTGCGTAACATCAGTTAATAAGAATGAGGCATTTTGGCGGAAGCAACTAGAGCTTAAATCACCAAGAGATTCAGCCACGCCCGCACGCGCGGTACCGTTCGAAACAGGAGACGTAGAAACAGTTAAGCAACTTAATGCGCTCAGTGCCAAAGTATTAGAAAAATATTTAATTCCTGGCGCTGATTTTTGGGCTGAGTTCATCACCCTTCAAAACCAAAAAGGTCACATGTGCCGTGCCACAGCGCTTGAAAATAATGACACCGCAATGCTTGCAGAAGACAATGACGTAATTCTTAAGGTATTGCATAAAGGAGCCTTGGACGAGGTATTAAGCGATCCCGAAAAATCACAAAAGTTTTTAGAAAAATTGTCGGACGCGACGGTAGCAGATATTAATGATCCTTCAAAAAAGACCTCAGCTGTCGGTATCGCGAAAGAGAAAGGGCATCAAGCAGCGCTTGAAGCATATGAGGTGGCTATTGGCGCTGTAAAAGAAAGAATACAAACGCTTCAGCAATCAAGAAAACGTGCGCTTCCTATTCGTAGCCCCAGTATTTCTGAGCACGAAGAACCAAAACGACTGGAAGATGAGGCATTAAGTGAGGAGCACAAAGCGCACATACTTTCATTTACTACTCAAGAGCCTGTTTGGGCAAAAAAAGTGGGCGAAGACCTAAGGGGGAAAATTTATCCTTGTGGCTACCTTGGAGAAGAGGCCGAAGGCGCTGGCCAAAAAGTTGTTATCTTGGAAATCGAACCAGCCCCCGTCACTGGATCTAAACGTGGTGCCAGTTCTTCTACCGCCGCGCCAAGTTCAGCAGCGCCGGCAACAGTAGATGCGGGAAGGATAGTTTTAGTTTCATGGGATCGGCTATCAAAGGCCACGCAAAACACCATAGAAGGTAAATTTCAAATAAAAAAACAGTTACGACAACAAAATCAGAGCAACCAAACACCCCCTCCACTCGCTTCTATCAGAGTGCAAGAAACAGAGGCAGAGAAGAAGATAAGGCAGGAAAAAGCAGGGCAAGAGCCGACGAAGAAAAAATCGAAAAAGGGACGATAGAATACTGCTGTAATCTTCATTATTAGTGGAAATAAATTGACGAAATAGAAAGTGCAAATTGTTGGTTCGCGCTGATGCGACAATGTCCTCAGCATGCCATTGATGTGCGTACTACCCCAACAAAGCTGTGAAAAAATCAAATTTTCTACTTCGCTTTTTCATTTAAGATTTAATTTTATGTTTAGTCCCAATAAATAACAGGTCGGTGCTATCAAACCCCAAATGAGGAGCGAGGACGAATGAATTCTAAAGAACTGAGGAGACGCTTTGAAGAGTTTCTTGAGGCTTCGCGATTCAGCAAGGAGGTCAGGCACCATCTAATAGAAGCGTTCTCAAAAAGCCAAAGTCCGGACTGGGACGGCTTGTTATCCTCTGCGCTTAACTGGGGAAATGGGTCGGTATTTACGCAAATTTTGCAGTTTTTTCCACATTTAAAAAAATTGCATTTAGGCACGGTTGATTCGTCGATGGGCGTATGGAGCGTAAGTCAATGGCCGCTCTCTATTGAAGAGATTTCAATGGGCATTAAGGGCAGAACAGCGCCGAATTTAAGCGAGCTGATCAATCTTAAGAAACTCGTCGTTACAGATATAGAACACCGGAAATTAACCCAAGGAATTGAACTGCCGCCCAGTATTGAGGAATTGTACTGGCCCAATCGATCGATTCCTGACTTATCGGAACTAAAGTTTTTAAGAGCGCTGGGTATTAGGCAAGAGGGGCCAATTGACTTGGATCGCTGTCCGCGAACTCTAGAGGAATTGGAATTGGAAATGAAATACAACAAGCAATATGACGCAGATCTCAACTGTAGGAGTATAGCGGAGGATTTAAGACAATTTGGCATGCTGAAAAAATTGACTTTGAAGGGGATCTACGGGGGCATTCTGGAAGCAATCCCACTACAGTTAGTGGAACTGTATTTAGGAAATTTAGGAAGTGAATATTCTGATTCCATGCCGGCTCTACGTAGATTGACGACTCTTAAAAAACTTTCTATCGCAGAGGCGCGGTTCCATGGGGATAAAGGCAATCTCCAGTATCTACCGGAAACCATCGAGGAATTTCACTTTATAAATTGCACCATAGATTGCAGCATCAATAATACTTTTCCTCTGTGGAATTTGCCCAACTTAACCACGTTCGGCGCCCGCGGGTGCTCAATTCAATGTATCTCTTTGGCTAAATTGCCTAACTTAATCACTTTCGACGCTCAGCATTGCTCAATAGAAACAATTTATCTGGATAACTTGCCGCGCTTAACCACATTGAATGCTCCCAATTGCAGACTGAAATCGATCTGCGTAACAGAAGATGCGCAAGAACGAGGAGCTAGTAATTTGGGAAGACCTGAAAGGAATGAATTTTCGCTCGTTGCACAAATATTGCGGAATACTCGAAAACACCCACCGCAATCAACCCACTTGTCAGAAGGTCCGCAAAAACGAGGAGCTTATAAGTTGACGAGCGTAAATCTTGAAGGGAATGAACTTAACTTTAAAACGCTAATGTCTTTTTTACTACCGTTAGAAGATCTTACTACTTTAAATCTCGCGAATAATTCTTATCAAGAAAGATGGAATATATATAGTTTCAGAAAAATGCGATTTTTGGATGTACGCGGTAACACTATACAAAATATAGCAACAGATTTTCTTAACAGTATTCAGAATAGGCCGGTCGCAATTTGCTTGGATCCAGCGGAGAAGGTGCAACTATGTGCTTTTTTACCACACTTAAATATTAAGTTGGATACCAAGCAACCGGCAACCCCAGTGGTTGTTGATAAATATTTGAACAACCACGACGCAGTGGGCGATAGCTATGCTAAAAGCCAAATCCGGCGATTCCTTACGACGCAACGTCAAGCCGATTTCCTACATGAAATTATCGATCACTCGCCTGCGCTCCGGCATTACTACAATCATTTTTCCGCGACCATGGCGACAATACTTCGTTCTGCCTTGGCCTTTAGCGAACTACCCGGAAGAGCCAGCATCCAGGCACACAGCCTGAAATCCATGATTATTACTGCCGCTACCGATGTGGCGTGCGCTTCAATGCCAGGGAACAGTGTATTGGCGAGAGGGGTAAGGGAATTGTGCTCGCTGTATGACAATCAGGAGTTCAATCAATTTAATCGTAGGTTCTCCCAAATGGTGGAGCGCCATGAAGTAGAGCGGTTCATCGAGATATTTTCCTTGGGGGCAACCTACTTAATTGCCATCGGATTGAAAGTACCGGCAAAGAAACCCACCCTTCTGAGTGAAACGGAAATTGCCGATGATGTCATGGCCAGTTTGAAAGCGATTGCGGAAATAGATTTGCGGCGAGCGGGGCCTGGGTATGAATGGAATATGTTGCACAAATCCTTCAAGGTAGACACATCGCTTCCAGAATCAGAACAAATTTGTTCTTTCATTATCAAAGCAGGCATGTTACAGATTTTGCCCCGAAGTGACTTACTGCGTCTCGGCTCTCGTATTTATTACGACAATGAGATACGGATAGATCAAGCCGTTATCGACAAGCCCTCCACCGAGCAAACAGTGGCGTTCATGATAGAGCACTTCCTGGAAGCTTCGGACGAAGCCATGGCAGAAATAAAACTTGATAAGGAAAGGGAGGTCGCCGAGATAAGCGCGCCGCTTCGCGATATTTTGCGAGTCGCGAACAAGCAGCAAGCGCTGAATGACTTGCAACGGAAAATCGACGCCGACCCAACATTAGCTCGTTACCGCGCCTATTGTTGTTTAACCTTGAAAACAGTTCTGACCTCCGCCTATGCGCTTCGCCAGGCACCCGGCCGAGCGAGCGTGAAAGTGCGGCAGGCGACAATTGAACGAAAGTGTCAGGAAGCGGCTATCTGGACATTGATGGCGACGCCCGAGCCAGTCTTGAAGGCGTTGGCCGCAGCGCTTGATTTCAAAGTGAGCAGAGACGAAGCCAAGGAATTCAATGACATCAATCATGCTTTATGCGAGCTGGTCGAACATGAGGAAATCGATACGGTCAGCGAGACGCTGGCGACGGCGATGACCGCCGCGAAGAGCGCCAATCGATCTTTGCCGTTCGATGAAAAAACCGCAACGAAGGAGGCGTGCAATCTATTGATGGACATCGCGCGCCAGGACACGGAATGGCAAGCGGCAATCAACTCCTCCAAAGCAACGATCCAAGCAAAACTAACGAGCAGCCAAGCGCCATTGAGTGACGCGGTGGATTTGTTATTCGATGATTTGGAAGCGCACTATATAAAAAATGGGCGTCGCGATGTGGCGGAGTTGAAAGCCAACACGAATTATTATGTCAATGATCCCAAGGCACTTGAAACGCAACTTAACGCGCTGCTCGAGAAAGCCGACGAAATCCCGCTGAAGAAATATCCAGCCGAAGCGAAGCTTCAGCAACTGATGCGCCACTTTACGGCAGCCAATTCGCTTCCTTACGATGAGGCAACCATTGCTTATGTTCCTCCATTAAGCGAACGGCTCAGCCGCTTTGTCGATCGCGCCGAATTGTTGTTGAGCCATCTGGAAAAAAATAGGGCCGGACAGATTTCGCATGCGCCGATAGCCAATCAACTTTCTCCAGCATCAACCGCATTGCCGCCCACGCCTGAAAAGACATTAACGTTTACAGAATCCCGGTTGGATAAAGTACCGGAAGAAATATTTCAAAATACAGCCCGTCATTCGACGATTGAGGCGATCGATTTTTCCCATAAAGGAATCGAAGGGGAAATCGATTTATCGAAATTTACATGTTTCCGAAACTTATCCGTGCTGAATTTCAGCGGCAATGCCATCACGCGAATAAGCGGCCTTTCTGAATTGATGCAAAGCCGTTCAGATAATTTACCGCCTCTAGTAATAAATATAGAGGGGAATCAGGCGCTGATGATGACGGACAAAATGGCGTTGCTCCATTGCCTTCGTTTTCATGGAAATGTGGAAATAAAATTTCCCGTCCTTTCCGACACAGCGTCGATTACCTCAATCGCTACGCAGCATTCTTATGAAATGCCAGAAACGCATAAAGAGGCGTTATCCAGTAAGACTAAAATCCCGCAACGCCGCCAGCGGCGCGAACAATTGAAGAACCAATCGCCGGAATTGCAAGCGACGTGGACGGAGGTGCTCGATATCGTTGACCAGCAGGATCGGGCTGCCTTCTTGAAAAAACACCTGATGAATTTTGATCGCCTCGCCGATTATTACCAATACTTTCGCCGCACGACAAAAGCAATGCTGGTCGCTGCGCATACGTTGCGCCCGGTGGAGGGGCGTCCGAATGTCGGCATCGAGTTGCACGGCGCTGCAAACGTGACTGCGGCTACCTTCGGGGATTTGCTGAGTGCCTCTTCCGATCCGGCGGCGGCTATGGCGGGGAAAATATTGAAGCATATGGTAAAGGCGAAAAACGAGGATGAGTTTCAGGAATTCAATCGTAAGTTATCTGCATTGGTCGAACATAAACACATCGACGCGTTTTGCGATGCATTAGCGTTAGCCATGGCTTGGACAAAAGCCGATGAACTCCAAGCAGTGAAAGCGCCAAAGCGGCGATCAAAAATTGGCGGCTTCGGTTCGAAGATGAAGGAAAAAACACTAAAGGCATTTAGCAGTGATGCGGATACGGGTTCGCTGGAGGCGATGATCGCCAAGGACGTGGACAAAATCTTGATGGGAATGGCGGAGCGGGTGGACAAAGCGGTTGAATCGGCTTCTATCAAAGAAACCGTATTAACAGGGTTGAAAGCGTATTGCGCGGACAATGATCTTTCCTATCATCCGGATCTTTTTGCCTTGGATAGATCGCCGGATGCCAAGGTGGCCAAGATCGTTGCCGGCTTTGATGTCATTCTGCGGGATCTCAATCAGGCAATCCGGAAAAATCAGGAAGCGCCGGAACTTCCTCAACATCCTCAACCGGTCGCGGCTGCTCCTTATGAAGATATCCCTGTCATGGAGTGGCCTAAGCCGGACGCCAGTATCGCCAATCTTGCCGAGGGGGAGACAGAGCATCCTATTCCGGGCTACGACAGCGAAGGTAAGACGTTCAATTACCGTCATCAATATCTAATACAAACGGAAGCCGATTCTGCAAGCTTCGAGATGGCGTTGCGGTGCTTTCTCAAGCATCCAAAGGAAACCACTTGGTTGCAATGGAATATGGCTCGTGACGCTTGTAGGATTGTCGCTGGAGCGAAGACGTATCCTCCGGGCGCTGACGGAACACGACTGCGCTTTATCGGGCATTCCCGGGAGCGCACGTCGCCTTCCGAGAAGGAAACCTACGGTGGCGTAACGATTGATGTGCTTGCAAAAAAAATCATTGGCCAAATGATCCATGTACTGAACGCCAAAGGCGAACTTGAAGAGGTGGGGGTGCCGAAGAAAATCAGTGTGTATGACAGCGGCAATGCCAGCACAGATACCTTGGCTAGGAATCTTGCTACCATCTTACATAATTTCGAAAATATCAATGCAACCACGTCTGGTTTTAACTCACCATTCGTATTAGATGAAACAACAGGCCACAAAGTGGTGAACAAACAAAGCGTCGAGTCCGTAAGCGAACATAAGGTGACATTTCAGCGTGGTCTAGAGGGGAGTGCGTCCGAGGAGTTAACCGCAATACCGGGTTCATTAAAAGATTCAATCCCAGGAACACCAATTAATGCGCCACTACTTAGCGTGGAAGAGCTTCGCCGTATTAACTACAGTCTTCAACAATTCGGCAATCGCAATACACAAAAGCGTTGGGAAGCCTCCCCGGAAAACAATTTTTCTGCTACGCCGTTAGCTTGGAGTGACGATAGAAAAACGCTGTTCGTTGCAAAATTCACGGGGCCCAAACGTTCGGACGCGGAAAGAGCGATATATGCAGTGTCAGCCGACAGGGTAAAAGACAAGACGATTCTATTCCCGTCGCCAAAAACGCCGGCTAAGCTAATTAATATTGACGCCCGGATGTCGGCATTGTTGGATCATTCACACAGGCGATAATCAGGCCACGCGAGCTTATCCGACTGCCGGCAATTGGGTAGTAGGTTTCTCAACACCGCCCGCCAACCATCGGCCGGCTATAACGCTCCTCAGAATGACGGGTTTGTGAGCCTGTTTTTTTAGCCATTTTCTCAAGGCACAATAATTAACGTAACTCTGGAATGTGATCGCTTTGCTTACGTAACATGGCGGTCAAAACTTCCGGCCGCACTGCCTCGCTGTAATAAAATCCTTGCGCGGAAGAACACCCATGTTCCATTAGAAAATCGATTTGTTCCAAGGTTTCCACGCCCTCCGCGAGAACCTTAAGGTCTAGGCTACGTGCCATCGCGATGATGGCGGTGACCAGCGCCCTATTATGGGAGTTTCGGGTAATCCCGCCCACAAACGACTGGTCGATTTTAAGCGCGTTCACAGGGTAATGCTGCAGATACGATAAACTGGAATATCCGGTTCCAAAATCGTCGATAGATATTTGTATTCCCATGTCGCTAAGCCGTTTGAGGAAGTCAATATTGTCATCACTACGCTGCAAAAGGATGCTCTCAGTAATTTCCAAATCCAAGTTGTCGGCGGTCAGTCCTACCTCGTCCAGAATTTGTTCAATTGTGTTTGGCAAGTTGGTTTGGTGGAACTGGCGAGGCGACAGATTGACGGCAACTCGCAAGTTAGGATAGCCGAGATCGTGCCAATGCTTCAGCTGTTTGCAGGCTTGTCGTAAGGCCCACTCGCCAAGCGGCACGATTAAACCGGTTTCTTCAGCGATTGAAATAAACGCTCCGCAGGACATTGGAGATGTCCCCGGTTGCTGCCAACGCAGCAATGCCTCGGAGGAAAATATCGTCCCGCTTGCCATATCTATTTGCGGTTGGTAATACAGCATGAACTCATCGGACGTTAATGCATGGCGCAACCGGTTTTCCATAGCCAGGCGTTGATGCGCCGACTCATTAAGTTTTGGGGTAAAGAACTGATAATTATTGCGGCCTCTTATCTTGGCATGATACATCGCAGTATCGGCAGCACGCATCAGGGTTTCCACATCCGGCCCATTGCCTGGATAGAGGCTGATGCCGATGCTGCCGCTCAGGTGCAATTCGTGTCTATCTACCATGAATGGCAATCGTAATGCCTCTAGCGCCTTGCGCGCCACCAATGCGGCATCATTGCTATTGATGAGCGAAGGGGCACTTAGCACGAACTCATCGCCGCCCAATCTTGCAACCGTGTCACCTTCGCGCACACATTCCTGGAAGCGTATAGCCACCATCTGTAGCAAGCGATCTCCTATATCGTGGCCGAGCGAATCGTTGATGCGCTTGAAATCATCCAGATCAATAAAAATCACAGCCACCTGCGTTCCTGTGCGACGCGCAGAGGTAAGCGCTTGCGTAATGCGGTCCTGTAGCAGGATACGGTTCGGTAGTCCGGTCAGTGCGTCGTGATGCGCCATGAAGCGAATACGTTCTTCTGCCTGCTTGCGCTCGGTTAAGTTGAGCACGAAACCAACGCCTTTTTTCTGCGAGTCTTCGAAAAAGGCGCCGCCAACCAAAATCGGAATCCGGCTACCATCCTGACGGATGTATTCTTTCTCGTAAGGTGTGCATTTTCCGGTCTTTACTAATTGCTTGATCGTCAGTTGATCCGCCGCCCGGTATTCCTCCGGCGTCATACCGACCCATTGAACATGGCCTGATAGTAAATCCTGGCGTGAATAGCCGGTTATCTGTAGAAATGCATCGTTTGCTTCATCGATACTCCCATCAAGTCTCCAAAAGAAGATGCCAATAATGTTGGATTCGATCAAACGCCGAATTCGAGCTTCCTGGTCCTTCAGTTTTTCTTGTACAACTCTACGTTCGATGTTTTCGGCTTCTAAGGCGGCATTGGCCCGGGCAAGTTCGTCCGTGCGCCGCGCGACGCGCTCTTCGAGTTCATTTTGCGCGCACTGCAATTGCTGCTGCATCGCATGTAGCGCCAGATGTGTGTTGACTCGCGCTAAAACTTCCGCGATTTGAAACGGCTTGGTAATGTAATCAGCGCCGCCTACGCTAAAGCCGGTGACTTTGTCGCTGGTATCGGATAAGGCGGTCATGAAAATTATCGGGATGTTTTTTGTATCCGCGTTGGTCTTCAAACGGCGGCATACTTCGAAGCCATCTATTCCAGGCAACATCACATCGAGAAGAATTAAATCGGGTTGGGCAAATTGCGCGCGCGCAATCCCTTCCTGCCCATCTTGCGCAATAATCACTGAAAAGCCGCAGCTGTCGAGGTAAGTCGTCAACACGACTAAGTTGGCCGCCGTATCATCCACAATTAGAATAGTGGAGGTTTTAGATGACTCTATGGCACTCATAATGTTATCCACTCTTTGGTTGCGAGTTGAATAATTCCGAGGCAGGAGAAAATAGCCCTTCTCGTTACCGTATTAGGCGATTTTGATAGAGAGAGGCATGCCTAATTTAGCCGGAGTCGGAGGAAAGTTGCGCTAATAAATTTGGCGAGACGGTGGGGGCTCCCACTTCGGTCGTCATCAGTTCGCAGCCATCATCTGGTGCATTTCCTCCACAGCAAGATGCAATTGTCGCCGCATTCTTCTCGCTGGCGCCGTGTGCTTTTCCTGATGTCACTTGTCCTTTCCATACTTTCAAAAACGCTGCATTTTGAGATGCAACTATAGTCCGAAATTGAAATATCGGCATCCGTTGCATCGTCAATCTATGTCATCAAACCTTCGGTTTTATGCGACGACAAATGAAAAACTTCGAGGATAAATTCAGCGGTCTCTATCGCCAGAGTCGAACAAAATTTTGTGGAGGTAAATTGAGGAAATAGAAAGTAAAAAACCGTTGTCTATATCGCAACGTTTTTTTACTTTCTATTTCCTCAATTTACTTCTATAAGGTTTTGGTCCGCCAAAGAGCCAAGAAGGCTCAGTAAATCAGTCTCGCAAGTTTTATTATCGACCTCATACTCTTCCATAAGGTGCTTGTGCAGCTCGGTAACAGATATCGGCTCGCTCATGAGCAGCCATATTCGGCTGCCGATGTCGTCAAGGCCAAAATATCTGCTTTGCTGCACGCTCATCATAACGACTTCATTGTCCATATTGGCCCAAACTGGATCGCTACTACGCGAGACTATGCTTGTTAACTTCAAATTCATGATTTTTTAAGGAGGAAGTTCCGTGTGAGTATGGCTCAAAGACGGATAACGAAAGCGTTGATCCGCATTTTTCTAAGAGTTCGCCAAGACTTGAATAAAGCGAATCAAGTCTCTTTAATCTAAACCTTCTTAGCTACTAATAAAGCCGACACACGCTTCGAGGCCACATGCGCAACCACTTTCTGTTGTTTGCATATCCATAAGCTGCAAAAGTGGCGCGTGCCACCCCTTCTTCTCTTTTTTATCTGAATTCAATGCAGGGATCTCGTCTTGCGATTCATTATCCATCTCTAGATTCCTTCTGATAAATTTACCGCATCATGTAATGTTTCATTAGGCCTACCACTATAAATTTTACAGTACCCCGAATCAAGGAGCTTCTAAGACTGTTGTCTTTTCTTGTTAACATTAAGCGCAAGTACGGCATTAATTATCGCGGCAGTTGGCATCATGCCATCTTTCCAGTTGTTTTTCTTAATAGCGGGAATATTTATGCACTTTTCAAGAAGGGCTTTCGCATTGATGTAAGGTGAGTCGGAAAGCGAGATCATGCTCTGAACATCGGGATCCACCAGAAGCTTTCTTCGCATCCAGAATAATTGCTCGACTCGGTAACTTTCCGGCAACTTCGCTTTCTTGTTCAAAAAATCCGGAAGAATGTTCTTTGTCGCTTGTAAATAGAGATGACGAGGCTTGCCATACTTGAAATACAGCTCGGAAGGAATCGCTAGCGCAAACTCTACAATCCGTTTATCCAAGTAGGGGTACAAATAGCGTACGCCCGCTTTGCGCCCAAGAATGGCCCAGCTCTCCAAGCGTTCCTGGTGATAGCCAAGAGCGATTAAATATCGCTGCTGCGCCGAAATGGTATTGGCGAGAGAGTGAGTATTCGGTCGATACTGCGTTTTGGCAAACTCGGAAAATTCACTAGAGATGAACTCGCTGTTAGTCAGAAGCTTTATATGCTCTGCTTTAACCCATGCCTGCCGACGAATCGACTGTGGCAACAGGCTTCTGTAGAGCAAACGCGCATAGTTCATGGAAAGACGCAGAGGACGCAGTTTTTTTTGCGGATCGTATTCCAAAGAAAGACGCTTGAAGGCATGCACAAATCGGCCCGCGCGTATCTCATCAAAATGTTTATCAGAAAAACGTGAGGTTAAAACTTCATCACCACCAAATCCGGAAAAAATCTGCCTGATGCCGTCCTGCCGCGCCTGAAGTAATACCGGCCATTCATAGTTAAAGAGTGTGGTGCCATCAATCGCCAAATCGTGATGCAGCAAGCTTTGTTTGAGCGACGCAGCGTCTATTCCGGTTTCATGATGAATAAATTCTTCAATCTGAGAAATCTTCCTTGCATGGTCCCATTCATGGCAAGCGATCTCATCTCCAGCGTTCGGCTTGCACCAGTTATAGGTGTGAAATGCCTTGCCATTTTCTCTGCAAACCCTGCCGGCCATAACCGCGATGGCTGCCGAGTCTAAGCCTCCGCTGGAATGAGCGCCGATTGGGTAAGTGGTATCGATATCGCGAGTAATTACTGTATCTAATAATGTTTGCAACTGTTCGACGTAATCCTGCTCGTTCGCGTACACAAGCGGCTTGATGTTGTCGATGTTCCAATACTCGATTGCTTGAATGGCGTCGGAAGAAATGCGCAACACAGTCGCTCTAGGAACTTTCTTGATCGATGCAAAAAAAGTGTCCCGCTGATTGAATACAGCGCCATTGGTGCACCACTCGGCCACCACCTTGTCGTCGAGCTTAGTGGAAATGAGCGGATGCGCCAAAATGACATCAAGAGAATCGCTAGCCAAGCAGAATTCGTCATTGATATGGAAGTAAAGCGGCTTGATTCCAAGATGGTCGCGGACTAATAGCAGCTCTGCTTTTTGTGCATTGAAAAGCGCGAAGGAAAAATCACCTAGCAAATGTTCCGCAAATTGATTTCCATAGAAAACATATGCGTGACAAATGATCTCGGCATCGCTTGCGGATTCAGTGAGGGAAAGCGTTTTCGCTAGTGCCTTGTGATTCGCGAGATGGCAGTTGCCGGCAAAGATGAGTTCAATACCGTTAATGGAAAGGCTAAGAGGCGTAGTGGCAGCTTTATCTCTTGCGCAATACCATCGAGTCGCTTGGCCGGTAACAATGCGAGCATTGCTAATTACGTTCTCGGTGTCGTAAGGATAGACGCGCATTTGCGATCGCATGCAATCGATGCTATCCCCTGTATTGAGTGTTCCAATTTTTTGGAATAAAGCGAAAAAAGAACTCATACCTCCTACCTGATGCCTTCCCGGATGTTTGGTACTTCGCTTAGCAACGCGGTTGGTCACGCGAGACAAGCCAATGGGATTATCTAGGGCCGGGCCTCGCGTTGACAAGCCTCAGGTTTCGCACGGCAGCTGCCATAACCGATCTTAAATCATCCTGTGATGCTAGCCAAAATTCTGTCTTCCGACCTTGGTTTTCCCATTCGTATAAGGGGACATTCTGCTGTGCTGCTGAAGCAATTTCAGTTTGCAAAACCTGACAAAACTTCCTTGAAAGCCCATTGTCGGGAAAAAGCGACAAACTCGTTCGGCGCTTCTGTCGGGTTTTGAATTGAAGAAAGACCGGCTGTTATGGGTAAAAAATACAACAATATGAAAATTTTCGAAATATTTGTAAGGAATAATGCTAGTGTGCGACTGACGCCAAGCCAGCACAATTTATTCTCAACTATTTGTGTTGTTGTATTGAAATGGCGTCATCAGAAAAATTGAGGTTGCGGCATTTCTTGGTATTTTTTATTTTTCATACTTATTTTGGAGATTCCATGAAACAAACTATTAAAACTGGTTCTTTGATTGCTGCTGCTGTCGCTGCTATGGCTTTGTCTGGTGCAGTTGTTGCCGCTGATAAGGCTGCTGTCGCTGCCGACTCAGTGCATTGCACCGGGATCAATAGCTGTAAAGGTACGAGCGATTGCAAAACGGCTGAAAACGCATGCAAAGGTAAAAACGCATGCAAGGGCCATGGTTTTGTAAAAGCAAGCAAAGAAGAATGTGCGAAAAAAGGCGGCAAAGTCGTTGACGCTAAGTAATTTCGACGTCTTGTAAAGCTCCGCCCCGTAGGGTGTGCCTTGCACACCCTACAATTTATAGCGCCTCAATTCCTTTTTTCTTCTTTATGCCCACACTCTCAAACTCGCCGCCCATCGCATCTCCTGGCTTTGGCTTGGGTTTACGTACTTCGCATTACAACGAGATTCTAGCGGCACCTTGTGCTGTCGATTGGTTTGAGATTTTGTCTGAAAACTACATGGTGCCCGGTGGCAAGCCGCTTGCCATGCTTGATCAAATCCGCCAAGACTACCCGATGGTGATGCATGGCGTTTCCATGTCGATCGGCACGCCTGACGGCCCCAGCAGCGACTACTTAAAAGAATTAAAAAAACTCGCGCAGCGGGTGCAGCCTTTGTGGATTTCCGATCATTTATGCTGGACCGGGGTGCATGGCTACAATGCGCATGATTTATTGCCGCTGCCATACACTGAAGAAACGATCCAGTTAGTAGCAAAAAATATCCGCCGTGTGCAGGATTATTTGGAACGTCCGATTTTGATAGAAAACGTGTCGAGTTACGTTAGCTTCAACTGCGATAGTTTGTCTGAATGGGAATTTGTCACCGCCGTCGCGCAAGAGTCCGATAGTTTGATCCTGCTAGATGTGAACAATATCTACGTTAGCAGCGTCAATCACGGTTTCGACCCACAACAATATCTGCAAGGCATTCCAACTGACCGTGTTCAGCAAATTCACTTAGCTGGACATCATAATCACGGCACCTACATCATCGATACCCACGATCACCCGATTGCCGATCCTGTTTGGGCGTTGTATGTCGATGCACTTAAACGCTTTGGCAACGTCGCCAGCATGATCGAACGGGATGACAATATTCCACCTTTGCCGGAACTCATCACTGAACTTAACATCGCACGCACGCTAGCGCATGAAACCTTGGAAGCAGCGGAGCTTGTATGAAACCGAATTCCTTGAATTATCTGCAACAACATTTTCAAGATTATCTATTCAGCCCAGCCCAGGACGATGGCGAGCCGTCAACAAGTGTTATTCACGCTGCTATCTCTGATCGATTTGGCTTACCGGCAAACGAGCGCTTAGCGATTTATTACAACGCTTATCGAATTCGCCTACGCCAAGCCCTAGAAGAGGTGTTCAGCAAAACATATTCGTATTTAGGCGACGATTTATTCGCGCAAATGTGCGACGGCTACGTCCAAACCCAGCCGTCGGCGTTTCAAAATTTGCGTTGGTATGGTCATCAGTTTTCCGGCTTTTTAGCGAAAAACTTAGAAGACCATCCGATAGTCGCCGAACTCGCCGCATTTGAATGGGCGTTAAGCCTGGCATTTGATGCCGACGACGCGACAATTTTATGTGCTAACGATGTGCGCCATCTCGCCCCGGAGCAATGGGAAAGTATCGGATTTACGCTACACCCCTCGGTACAAATATTAAGCCAGCACTGCAACACTACCGCGATCTGGTTAGCACTCGACAAAGAGCAAACACCACCTGACGCCATCAACAGTGAAAGTGCCAGCCATTGGCTAGTATGGCGCAAACAGCTACAACCCCAGTTCCGCTCAATAAACGGTTTTGAAACGTCTGCTTTACAAGGCTTGCAACAAGGACGTTGTTTTTCCGCGGTCTGCGAAGCAGCCATCGAGAGTGCAGGGGAGCAAGACATTACCGTGCAGATGGCCGGCTGGTTGCAGACGTGGTTGAATGACGCGGTGATAATGGAGTACAAGCTTTAACTGGTTGTTCGGTACGCGGGAAGATTGCATCCAAACTCCCACCCAGATATCAAAGCAACGCCCCTTTTTTGCGGGCAATCTACCGACATTGGCGAGCTATTCACCCTCAGTATGCTAGTCTTGCCTATTTACGGGTACAGTCGCAGCGGTAAATAGGTAGGGCGCAGTTCTTCCAGGCGTTGGGGCGTTCAGAGCTGGAAACAACCAATAATCATCAATGACCCTACCTTAAGCGACGAGAGCGCTGTCATTCCCGTACGCAGGGATTTCAGCTGCGCGAATCATAGTCCCACACCTTAGTAATGCGTTCCCCGTTTGGCCGTTCCTCGAAACCCGCATGCTCGTTTATATGAAAACGACAGGAATTAGGGCAGAGCTATTACCAATAGCAGTCCCGGTCGAAAAGCACCCGCTAGCAATTAAGGTAGGACTGCCACCCCATTTTTAGCTAAGCTAACGCCATTAATTTGTACTTACTGATAAATTTTAGGAAATACGCATGAAGAAAAAACTGTTGTGGATACTACTAACGTTTACCACGGCGATCCAAGCCGCCACGCTGGAGCTTTCGCAACCACCATCACTAACGCCATTACAGCAAGAAGCGCAGGCGGCTAATATAACCGCACAGTTTCTGACTCGTTTTCACTATAAAAAAATGCCGATAGACGATTTGATGTCGGAGAAAACTTTCGATCGCTATCTCAAATCACTCGATCCGGAAAAAATATTTTTCCTGCAAGCAGACATTGACCAATTTAGCAGTGGACGCCCCAAGCTTGACGATGCGATTTACGGAAAAGATTTGAGTATCCCATTCGCCATTTTCAACCTATACGAACGACGCGTTAGTGAGCGCCTGACTTACGCGCGTGAAACGTTGAAGCAACCTCTCGATTTCGATAAACAAGAAAGCTATCAATACATTCGAGACAAAGAACCATGGCCGAAATCTGAAGATGAAGTTCGTGACTTGTGGCGCAAGCGTGTCAAAAATGACTGGTTGCGGCTAAAGCTCGCCGGCAAAGAAGATAAAGCAATTCGCGACACGCTCGAAAAGCGCTACACCAATTTTCTGACACGTGTTTACAAGTATAAAAGTGAAGATGCGTTCCAAACCTTCATGAATGCCTATGCGATGTCCATCGACCCGCACACTAACTATTTAGGGCCGAAGGCGTCAGAGAATTTCGATATCGCGATGCGGCTATCGCTTGAGGGAATAGGCGCAGTCCTACAAGAACTGGACGACTACATTACCATTCGCGAACTCGTACCCGGCGGCCCGGCCTGGTTATCGAAGAACCTTGGTGTCGGCGATCGTATCGTCGCTGTAGGACAGGGCGACAGCGGTGCTATGACGGATATTCTTGGCTGGCGTATCGACGACGCGGTTGGTCTGATCCGAGGCCCTAAAGATTCTCAAGTGGTCCTAGATATACTGCCGGCCAGCGCTGGTCCCGATGGAAAGCATAAATTTATTACACTGACCCGCAACAAAATCAGCCTCGAAGAACAAGCCGCTAAGAAAACCATCATTCCCGTAAAAGTTGGTGCCGTAACTCGTCGTGTTGGCGTGATTTCTTTAAGCACGTTTTATCAGGATGTAGAGGCGCGGCGTAAAGGCACAAAGGATTTTAAAAGCGCTTCCCGTGATGTGGCGCGTCTGTTGGGCGAGCTAAAAAAAGACAAGGTCGACAGTGTGTTGGTTGATTTGCGAAATAACGGCGGCGGCTCGCTGGATGAAGCGGTACAACTAACCGGCTTGTTTATCGACAAGGGGCCAGTGGTACAGCAACGTGATTCGCAGGGAAACATAAAAGTGGAAATTGACAAGAATGCTGGTGTCGCTTGGAATGGGCCACTAGGCGTATTAATCAATCGCGCTTCGGCATCGGCGTCGGAGATTTTCGCCGCTGCGATACAAGACTACGGTCGCGGGTTAATTATTGGTGAACCAAGTTTTGGAAAAGGTACTGTGCAGACGTTGGTCAATCTAGATCAAATCGCTCATAACGATAAATCAGAGTTCGGCGAACTAAAAATGACCATCGCACAGTTTTTTCGCGTCAATGGCAGCACGACACAACTGCGTGGCGTTACGCCAGATATCAGCTTTCCAACATTGTTAGATTCAGAGACTTTCGGCGAAACCAGCTTCGACAACGCATTGCCATGGACGCAAATCAAAGCCGCTGACTTTACTCCGGCAGGTGATTTGAAAGAATTGCTGCCACGCCTGGAAGCGCGTCATCAAGCACGCATAACGAAAGACAAAGACTTCCAGTATTTGCAGGAAGACATTGCTGAATTTAAAGCGCAACGAAAAAAGAATCTCATCTCACTCAATGAGCCGGAGCGGCGCAAGGAACGAGATGCGCGAGAAGCGCGGCTACAAGCTCGTACGAAAAATAGTGATTCTGATGTAGCTAGTGACAACAAGAAAAACACAAAGAGCAGTGTTGCCGCTGCGAAAAATATTTCATTGAAAGACGATGGTTTGCAAAGCAACGAGCGCAATCTTGTCGTTGAGTTGGCGGCTGAAAAGGCGCAGAAAAATGCCAAGGACGTGTTGTTGAATGAAGCGGTGCATATTCTAAGTGATGGGGTTGATTTTCTTAAAGCGAGTCCTGAGGTTGCTGTTAAGAAATAGACGTCAACAATTATTGCTGCCCCTACGATGCCGCATGTCGGTAGCCGGATGGCGCTTCGATCAAGGAACGCTAACGAAATGAGAACAGCAAAATGAAACCATCGAAACTTATTGGGACCATATTAATCATCGGAGGCGCTTTAGGCCTCATATATGGCAGCTTCAGCTATACAAAGGCAACGCATGAGGCAAAACTCGGGCCGATTCAGTTCTCAATTAAAGAGAAAGAAACGGTGAATGTTCCGCTGTGGGTAGGCGTGGGTGCAATTGCGGTTGGCTTGCTCTTGCTTGTTATTCCTCCAGGGAAGTAAGCCTGCAGGCACGTGTAGGGGTGTGTACTGCTATTATGAAAACATGCTGATAAGCGGGGCCCTAAAAGGTGAGCAGGCCTTAATAGTTGTATGGCTAACGAAAGGAGAAACGAATGCCGATACTGAATGTAAAAGTAAGCGGAGAGAAGAGCCCTGAAACCACCGCAAAGATAACGGAACTGCTGCTAGATATCACACACGTATTTTGAAAAAGAAACGTACGGTGACCGCTATAACGATTCAATACATTGACAAAGATAGTTGGATCATCGGCGGAGAATTGCTAAGCAAGCAGAATAAAAATAGCGTTTATTTCGACATAAAAATAACTGATGAAACGAACACCAAAGACGAAAAAGCGCTTTACATAAAAGAGGCATTTGAGGGCTTTAGTAAAATACTCGGTAACTTACACGAAGAGAGTTACATTTACGTGGAGGACGTGCGAGCTGCTTCTTATGGCTTTGGTGGTAAAACACAAGAGTATCGTTATCAACATCCCGTAAGTTAAATCGGCTGCCCCGCTGCTTAAGAAGAATTAGGCCTTACGGAAAACCGCCCCAACGGCCGTTGCTCCTCCTTGCCGTACAACGCCGTACTGTCTGCGTCGTCGTGCCTTGCTGGGGCGGTTTTGCATAAATCCTAAGAATAAGAATTGACCTTAATACTTTTAACGTGAATTTTCGATAAGACTTTATTGGGGTGCCCCCGTTCTTGGTTTGAAAAACGTTATGCGTGGGCAAATTGTTGAAATGGTTTCCGGTAAAGGGCGAAAAAGCAAAGCGCCTTCCGCCGATTACATACATGGCCATTACGTCGGCGCCACTCCCTCATCCCCCACCTGCCGGTTCCACTGTTATTGCCATGCCTTCGCTATAAACGACGTCAACCCGATCCCCGGGCTTTAGCTGTTTTAAATAATCTCGCAACGTCAGGTTCTTCACCGCGATCGTGCGTGTTTTGCCCTGGGGGCCGACGAAGGTTAACGTGTTATGCACACTATCGACACCTGTCACCAAAATCGTCGCCGAGGTCTCTCGCTCCGCTACGCCGCCAGGCTTGGCGCCGGGCTCTGATCTTACGATGCGCTCTTTGGACTGGGCGGTCACTTCGCCTTCTCCAGGCTTTTTGATCGCGGCCGCAAGCGCCTCTTTGTAGCTAATTTTCACTCTGTCGCCTTCCTTGAGTTGAGGCAAGTTCCTGACGGTATCTGGCACAGTAAGCGTTTCCATTACGCCGTTTTCATTCCTGATAGTGACCAACCTGTTTGGGACATCGACAGACATCACTGTGGCTACGCCTTCGATCACCGTGGTTACGTCGGCGGTCTTCGGATCATTTACCGCACAGCCAAGCGGCGCAATGACCGCAATGCAAATCAGTAATACGCTAGCGTTCATCTTCATGGCGCAATTCATCCTTGAGTCTAGATTTCGTAGTTGGACGCATCCGGTGGTTTGGTCTAGAACCATCTCCTATTAACGAAAACGCTTTCACTGTTTGCGCGCCTCTCACACGGACACCCGATACGGTTAAAAATTTTCACTGCTTTTGACCTATTTCAAGCATAGGGTTGCCGCATTTGGATTTCTATTGGCCGAAAGTCCAATTGGTGATAGGGCGAAGATATAGGTACGACGCGCGGGAGCGACTAAGGTCAGAAAGGGACCGGTGTTGCGCGCTCCGTGGCCTGGTGCCCCGTTCCTATTTGGTCAAGGCGCTGAAAACCGCAAAAAATGAAACGCCGTTTGCGCCTCTCGATAAGGCGCTTGAAGGGCTCCGCCGATGGCATGACATGCAACAGGATCTCATGTGAACTGTGCGGTGGAAGCAGGTAAGGTGGTTGCCTGTTGTAAGTCGGCCGTTAGGGCCGCATGCGTTTGCGCTATATCGTCGTCAGGCCGCGATGAACCGTTCCAAGTTTCTTGGAGATGACGCGAGGTACTGGAAATTATGTACATACAGTGGCTGAAATCAGGGAGTTATCGAAGGGGAAAAAATCAAGTCTCGACTGACTGCTAATTCTCATCATTTGGAAAATATTGCCGATAAGTCTAAAAGGGAGCCTTCGTTACGATCGGCAATATGCCGTCACTTGTAGGAGAATTGCGAAATGGCGAGAAAAGACAAAAGTAAAACAGCAGATGCGAGCACTTCGTCTGCTGCCGAAGCTATGGACGTTGCGGAAGCGCAACGTCAACACCACATCGATATCGTTACCAACATGGCTTCGAATAAGGTTGGCGAACCAATGACCTGGGGGGACGTCAGGCTTTTTGTCTCACAAGCGGTCGACTCTCATGCCACATCGGTGGACGATGAAATGCTAGAGAGAATCAAACAACTCGCAGATCCGAAGACAAGCACCACAGACGCCGACAGGTTGTTCAACCAATTAATGGAAACAACAGGGCTGGCGGAAAAGCTTGTGATTGAAAAACGTCCTGATACAAGCCGTTCACAAGCAGCAAATCTGCATGGTAAGGCAGTCGCTTCCGTCGCCGATGCTCAGTCAACCGATGATAGTCCTTTCACGATGCAAGAAGTGGAGGCGCTGAAATCAGAGTTCAGTTCGGCTGATTGGCTTGAAAACATAGCAGCAGGAAAAAACACGCTTCGCCAATGGGCCGAGGATTTTGTGCCGCGATATATGGATGTGCAAGACATGTATAAAAAGGCTAATGAATATGAGGCGGCGCATAAAAAAGAAAGCGAGTTTCCCGGCGAGGAAGAATTCGACAAAATATTCGAGGGCATAATCCAAGAGCATTCGAAAATCAATGCATATGTTCCTACAGAAAACAATAGAACCGCAGAAGCGGAAGCAAATAGTCCTGAGGAGGGCGATGAAACGACAGAAAACGGAGAGAAGGTTCTCAAGGATGTCACAGAGACTGAAGAAAAAAGACGGAAGGAAAAAGCGTTATTACGGTTAAATCTAGATGATGGTTGGCGGCACATTAAACAAGAAGTAGAGGGCCAGGTGGAGGAGGTGTTGAACGAGCTTATTTATTACAAAGATCAGCGGCGCAAATTAAAGGCGGAATTCATGGCGCTCAAGCTAGAGGTGGCAGAAAATTTGGACAATCTATGGATAAACGGTGCTTTGTACACGCATCTTCTCGAAATTCAGCAAGAAGCATTGCATCGGGAAAGAGTGGTAAGCGACGCATCGCAACAAGAAGGTTTGTCTGAGGGTTTCAGTCAGGCCCTCCAGAGTGAACAGCAATTTCAAAAGCATCTATTGAAGGAAGTGGAAAACTGCCTCCGCGTTCTGGATATAAAGCAGCTACTCGGTGGTGACGAGCAGCAGCTGGGAAATGATGATCTAGAGTCTAATGATTTAAGGGTAGTGGCTCTTTTGGGGGAATATAAGACACTTAGCTACGAGTTTGGTGATTACAAGGGACGAGAGAAGTTATTTCCAGACAATTTATCCTTGCTCCTAGAGAGGCAAGGCGCTAAGTGGACAAATTTCCGCGTTACTTCAGGGTTGGAGGACAACTCGCTTCAGAAATTGCAACAGGAATATTTGATCACGCAACTTTCCTCCTGGTCTTGGGGGCTTGTGGTGAACACCCCCTTGGAGTCCACACTAAATCTTCTACCAGGGGCAATGAAAAATGAAGAATCTAATTATGAAGAATTCCAAAAAAAGGCCCTTGCGTTGCGGCAAGAGTTAGATAAAAAAACGCCGCAGAACATATTGTCCAGAGAAAACGTTGAAACTGAGCTTCGCCGTTGGGAGGAAGAGAAAAAAAGGATTGAGGTGAAACTCAGCGAATTACGAAAACTGAATCGCGGGAGCCCACCATCATCACGGTGGAAACGTTCTCAACAATCCTTGGAAGCAGAGCATCGCCGTATTAAATTAATTTTTGAACAGGCGCAATTAACAAAAAGAATAATTCAGTCTGACGAAAAGAATAGGGCAGATTTAGAGAACCAACTGAAAACCAAGGATAAGGAGCTTCGAGAAGCACAAATAAAGAACCCAACGATACGGAGTGAAACATTACGATCCACAATATATAGCATCGGACGATCTGTATCAGAGAATGTATCAGAGACTGAAGACGATGAGGACGTTGCAATTATGTTCCCTGAATATATAACTCGGACGGACAAGCAATATTTGCAACGAGGGACGCTGAAGTTAAAACACGTAGGCAACAGAATACGTGGAGAGGTGCCTCGAGACGAATTGCATACGCGTTTGGCGCGTGCTGCGGAACGTGCTTTACCGTCACGTGAAGCAGCCCTAAGAGCTAAACAATTAAACTGGCAACAAGCCAATGCGCAAGAAATTATGCGGCAGTTTCTCAAGGAGCGACGTCTTTCGGATGATCAGGCTTTGCGTGCGCTATCGCAATCTACTCCTCAAGCAGGCGCAACGATAAGCGACAAGAAAAAATTCAAAGCACCGGAATTTGGTTCTCGCTCACGTTCCATCTCAAAATTTTTCAACCTCGGCTCAAAATCTCGAAAAGCGGAAAATGATCCCACTTTTAAAGACAGCCTCGAAAAAGGTGTCGTTCTTTTAAATAACGTTTTAAAAACGACCTCTACATCGTTGCTTACAACAGATCAATTGGCTCAGCTAAGGGGAGAAATTGCAGAATATATCCTCGATCAGAATCGCCGGAGAAATATACGGGTTACCCCGGTCAGTCCAGCTAAGCATGCTGCAAGTTTTCTCTGTTACTTGGGGGAAACCAAAGATAAAAAAAACGCTTTAATCGCACACTTCAAAAACGGAAATTGGATGATTCGCGAGCTGAATCGAAAAGGGACCGATGAACTGATAAATGGGTTAAGGCAGGCTATCGCTGATGAACAACATCAGATTAAACAAGCGAAAGGGCGTGTGAACACGAACGCGATGTCACCACCAGATAGGGACGATGAATGGGCTCGTGAATTAAAACACGTGCGAAAGGCTCTCAAAATGCAGAGCGCTAGTTTAGTCAGCCTAACCGATCAACTTCACGATAATTTCCCTCCTACGGTGCAGCAAGCACTAGATATGCACAATGCTATTGTAGGTTGGCGAAATATTAGAGAGAATGACTTATTGCCTAACATAGAAAAATTGAGTGAGCGGGCGCGCCTCGCCAAACAGTCCGCCGCCGGGAAGGCGCCGCAGAAACCCGAGGACGTGCGCAGCCATGGGCGTTCGAGATGAGGCGCAGATCGCTGTCTCCATAATCGCCTTTCGCGCGGTCTTCTCATTGTGTTCAGCTCGAGTATGTAGATCTGAGACAATTCGTAGCGAACTGTGAAGGGCGCGGTGACAAGGCAATGATGCAACATTGCTGTCACAAAGCCTTACATGTAGAAGTTGCAACCTGATCGCACCATCACCGTTTTGAAGATGCTGAATTGGCAGATCAAATCTGAACTTCTACACTCATTAGTGATTTGAACGATAAAAGTCAGCGCCAATACGGCTATAAAGAATTCTCCATCGAAAGCGTCCGATCAATTGATCTGGAACGATCTTCCAATAGTCCAAAGCGTTTAAGCTGCGCACGCAAAACGTTGCGTGAAATGCCAAGTAATTGCGCAGTGCGCACTTGGTTTTGCTCGCAATACTCAAACGCAGTTCTTACTAGAACATCCTCCACCTGGTTATAAAGATCCGCTTGTTTTTTCTCGAACAGTTCTGTGAATTGTTGTGCTAATTCTTCAAGAATTGTTTCTCCCGGATTTTTCGCGTCAGCAGCAATTAAAGTCGAATGCCTTGATTCCGGCGCCAATACTAACGGCGTCGACAATTTAAGATCGTTGACGGTGATTGTATTGTCCTTGCAAACAATCAACGCGTAATGAATAACATTTTCCAACTCGCGAATATTTCCCGGCCATGTGTAGTTGAGCAGTGCCTCCTTTGCGGATGGCGATATGGTAATCGGCGGCAATTGCAACCTGGCTCGGTACACATCAATGAAGTGACGAGCGAGCGGGGCGATGTCACCTCGGCGTTCGTGTAACGGCGGCAAGTTGAGCGTGACAACGTTAAGCCGGTAATACAGGTCCATACGAAAATGTCCGGCGGCCACTGCGCGTGTGAGGTCGACGTTGGTGGCGGCAACCAGCCGTACATCAATCGGTGTTGGGCGTCGAGAACCAAGACGTACAACTTGCCGTTCCTGCAAGACGCGCAAGAGCTTTACTTGCATTGATAGTGGCAAATCACCGATCTCATCCAGAAACAATGTTCCGCCATTGGCTGCTTCGAACCAACCGGCGCGAGCTTGTGATGCGCCCGTAAACGCGCCGCTTTCGTGCCCGAACAACTCCGCGTCCACCAGAGATTCGCTTAACGCGCCGCAATTAACGGCGACAAAAGGTCCTTTGCGCTGACTTTGTTCATGGATGTGGCGCGCGATTAATTCTTTACCGGTCCCGGTTTGGCCGATGATCAACACGGTCGCTTCCGACGGTGCTACTTGCTCGACTTGTTCTAGCAGTGCCTGTGATTGCGGATCATTAAAAATGAGCGCCTTGGCACGAATTGATAGGACCAATGCGTTGTGATCGGGGAAGGTGAGTAGCTTTTTATCGCTTCTTTCTTCCAGCAATAATGCATCCTCAGAATGCGGTAGAGTACTCATGGTGAAAGGGCACTCGCTGCCGCAGCCGAGGAGATAAGTGCCTTCCCAATGTTGATTGCGACGATGCGCATGACGGACTCCTCAGAGCAAAATAATGGCTTCAAGTCTATTGCGGTAAGTTGCTAATGTGAAATGACAAAAGCTTCCGTGTTTATGGAATATTGCTCTGTACGGGACAAAATTTTGGTTGGGAAACTCAAGTCAATAAAGCAAGCATGGCATCAAAATCCTTTTGAGGTCGAGTTCTTTTGTTGAGCAAGGCATCGCGTAGGTAATCCAATCCATACCGAAACCAACTCTGTGCTTTGCGGCCATGCTTTTTTACGCAAATCGCTTTTTCCTCGTGCGGCCATTCACCGACCTTATGTGCCCAGGCAAAAGCAACGGTCAACAAAGCCAGCAACTTATCGATCCGCTCCAACTTGACGATATGCGTGTCTTCAAAATTGAATCCTTTCGATTTGAGGCAGCCAAACAAAGTTTCGATTTGCCAGCGTTTCCCATAATGCCCAATCGGGTCGTTGATCAAGCCGTCAGTTGCCACAACGAGCAATTCCCCATCGGCTAGCCGCAATGCAGATAAATACACCTGCTGTTGCCACAAGCGACGCGCGTCCGGTAACACGCGTTGATCACCTACGCTCAAATCCCGAAACAGCGTTTCCACATCGACTTCGATGCCACGGCTGTTGGTCGTCAACGTGTTCTTTTTGATCCGAATGCAAAACGCGATTTGCTCTTTCTTCAACCAGGCAAACCACTCGGCACCGACAAACTCACGATCTGCCAAAATCCCCGCAATCCGCTCTTTACCGAATTGCTTCATGAATCTTGTCATCACAGCGATCCGCTCCGCTGTATTGCTGTTGCCCCGCTTGTCCAACAAGGACCACAACACCGGTAGCGCAATTCCCTTATAGACCAACGAAACCATCAAAATGTTGATATCGCTTTTGCCCCAACGCCAATTCGTCCTATCCATGCTGAGATAGACCGCCTCTTGATCCAACTCGAACAAATCGACTACCCACCTCGCCATATCCGCAAAATCAATCGTGAACCCACTGAAAAACCTTTTGATCCGCTTGTAGCGAGACTCCAGCATTGATTGCGCTTCAAACGCACACGCCAGCTCCACCAGATTCACCGTCCTCACTTTGATCAACGCCAACAGCATTCCAACAAAACATGCCATCCGCGCCTTGTTCCATTCAAAGTGTTTGTTTAATATCCCCTCCAGCCTTCTGCCCTCTGATTCCATCTTCTTTTCTTGCTAGGAAAATCGTGGATTCTCGAGGTGTCAGAGGGCTATGTCATTTTTTTGTCCCGTACAGAGGGAATATTGTTATTTATAACCGTTGTGAAAAACACGACAGAACCATGCAAACAGCCTTTCACGAATTTCAGGCGAATACTTCGGTGAATTCTTCTTGGGTGTTTACATCGCTCCATTGGCTTTACTATTGGCGCTAGTTGAAAACTCGGGACGGTTCAGGAACAGGAGCCGTGGCAAGACCACGCGCGCGGCCTCATAGCCGGCTTGGATTGCGCGTTCCTGCTGATCCTTAGCCGACATGTGAGACACGGTGATGGTTGGCGCAATCAAAACCTCGGCTTCCATCTCCGATGGAATATCTCCTTGCTTGGCGTATGACCATTGCAAAGGACTTGCTCCGCCATCACGATTTGGCGCTCGCCGAAGTAGCCGAACGCGTTGGCTATGGCTCAGCGAACACCTTCAGCACTGCCTTCAGCCGCCATGTGGGACAGTCGCCGAGTCGCTATCAGCGCGTTGCGGGTTTGTAAGCGATAACGAAACGGAGTATTGGCAATAACGCCGCTTGGTTATCGAATACCTTCGCTTAACTCTGTCCTGCCCCACACACCAAAGAATTTATTTTTGAGTGCAACTGCATTGATAAATTGCAGCCCTGCAGGCCCCCCCATTTTCAATCTTCCATATCTGCTATCCCCCGCCCCCGCCATCACCAAACGACACATAAATACTCATAGCACAATCAGCAACATATCCGCCCCGCCCCCCAGCCTTCACACATGGCTTGATTTTTGCTTTTTTTCAACAGTCGATCATTTTTGGTCGATTCGTGAATTTGCGGGTCCTTAAATGCCCCCTTAAATTCATGACTTGTTTGTCTGTATCTCGCATACGAAGTAGCACGTCAAATTAAAAATTAGAGGAGTCGCATCGTGAATTTAGAGGACAGTAAAGGCGAGAGTGCCAGTGGCACCGAATTTAAGAGCGCAACCTTTGTAAAAAATTGGGACACATGGCAAGTAGAACAACAGGCCCTAACAAATGAGGCAACGAAAAAAATCGTTGATCAAATAACTACAGAATTCAATGCGGAATTAAAAAAACATTTGAGCGACGCTTTAAAACCATTTGGGCAAAAAGAGTTGAGTAGGGAAGAGCAAGAAGAGAAAGAAAAAATAACAATCCAAGTAACAGCGACAGTGGCACGCGATTTAGTATCCAAATACAGAGACGATGGCCCAATTATTGTAAGTGGGTTAGAAGAGCGGCAAATACGATTCCAACGTGAATGGAATCTTTACCAGACAGAGTATGAAGAGGAATCCAATAAGATTGAAGGATTACCAGAAGACACCGAACGCGCCAAGGCACTTACTGCAGAATTGCAGGAGCTACAAATATTTAATCTTAATATAAACGACCAAGGTAAGGTCTTTTATGCAAATTTTGGAGTGAGTTTAATAAATATAAAAAAGCAGGATTTCAATGCATTTCAAAAAAAATGGGACGATAAAGATGGCGAACTTCTTAGCCCTAAAGAGGCATTAGATCGCTTGCAGAAAGAAAGGGTAAATGTAGAAAAGGAATTGGAAAACGCCCAGGAATCACTTAAAGCAATACGAGCACATCAATTAAATTTAGAAGATCCAGAAGCGCATCGACAAGAAATCGTCAAAAGATTAGTTGCGCGCTATTCACAGGACCACTTAATGGCGGTTCAGGTATCAAGAGATAAAAGAAAAATTACGGACAAAGACACTCAACTAGATGATTCCCAAAAAAACGCTTCCAAGGAAGAAATAAGTAATCCCGAAAATATAGAAATAGATGGCGAACCAAGCACGCTTTCTGAAGAAGAAAATGCCATAGAGAAAAAACTTATTGCAACAAGAGAACGAATAAAACATCGGGCATATGCGGAATTAAACGATCTAGTGCGCCCGATTGAGCAAGGACATGAACTTACGGACCGCAAAGTAGTCGACGGCAAGATTGTTGAAAGGAGTGAAATAGATAAGTTACAAGACGGTCTCCGCAAAATAGCAGCCGAGGAATTAGCTTGGTTAAGCAATAGTGGAGCCATTCCGATCTCAGAGACAAACAAGTTGTCGACGGAACAGGCGATGGAAGTTCGCAGGGCTACTGTTCAAATATATTCTGCTACCGCAGCAGTGAATAACTTCGAAAAAACTAAAAAACCCATTGAGCTTGATCTAATTGATGAAATTGCGCTGGAGGAATTAAGTGGTAAGAGGACTGGTTTGCCATCTACAGCAGAACAATCGCAGGAAATTCAGCCAATGGCGCAGTCATCAGCAGAGGTAATTAAAATATTCAACAAACAAAGAGAAGACCGAATAACCATCGTTGATGGTATTGCGTCTAAAGGAGATTCAGCAACGTGGGAAGAAGTTGAGAAAATTTCGCGGCAAACAAGATATTTAACGCGCATGGCCGACGTGCTCTCTGATACACCTGAGGCAAATTCGCTAAAAAATACGTTAAAAAAAGACCTTCAAAAGATTAAACAAGACCTGATGCGGCAACTATACACATTAGAAAAGCGATCACTTATAAGAGCAGAAGATAGTATTAAAGCCACTCTCCATTCACCGAACGAGGAAACCGATGCTCAAATAGCGCTAACTAAAATACGACAATTAAGACGTCAATTAAATCCATCGCCAACAAATCAAACGTTGGAAGTAAATGAGCTCAGTTATGGGACCCGCCTCCTGCAAAACAGCAGCGAGAAGTGGAAAACGCTTGTTACTACATTAGATCAGAAGGCATCGGCCAATAAAAATTCTAATAAAGCTTTCTTAAAGAAATTGATTACTAAATTAAATTTAGTTTTAGCTTCAGACGGGGAGGAATGGTTACCGAAGGATTTTCCATATGATCGTCAAAAACTTGTTGCTCTCGGCGACGCGCGCGAACAATTTACCTCAGAAGAAAGGGTGTTGCAAAAACAATTAGAGATAACCCCAGACAGCCCGCACAAAACTTTGTTGGAAGAACAATTACAACGCACCAAGCTGAGTCGACAAGAGATAGTAAATGAATTACAAAGTATTGCACGGCCCTGGATTGCGAGCTTAACTATCGTACAGACTGCATTGCAACAATATAAGCAGTATGTTGAAGAAACCCAATCAACATCGACTTCAACAAAGGAAAAAAAATGGATGGAAACAGGAATTAAAAAAATTGAACATGGGCTTGCTATCGTCAACGGTTATAACCCTGTCGTTTTTAGCGAAATAGAGAGAGAGGTATTGCCGCCACCAATCTCAGCAGCCATCGGTGCAAATAATTTTGTGGCGCCAATCAAAGCGTCGACCAGCCGAAGAAATTGGCCACGAAACACCTTTAAACAGATGGTCAACGCCGTTATGGGAGTTACGTTTAATCCAGAGGACACGGCCCACATCGATAATGCACTCCAACAGCTGGGAAAAATTACTAACGACTCATCAGCAACGCGATGGATAGCGAACGCGTCAGCAAACGCTACAACCTACACCAATCATAATTTCCTTCACTCCAACGGCCATAATGATCTTTATCTACTCGCACCGGCTGGCGCGAATGTAAACGGCAGGGCATCGCGGCCAAGGGTATTGCTTGTACCAGGCACACGGCACAGCCTCACACCAGAGCAAGTTCAAGACCTCCAAAATCAACGCGACGAGAATCCCGGGGGTAAGGTAGATATTTCAATTACCACATTGTCCGCAAAAAAAGAGAGGACCGGCAGAAGTGAGCGAACGAGTGAAATTAAAGGAAAAAGTAGATAATTTGTATCCTAATTTATATTATTCCTGAGTTAATACGCACCGGACCGGCTTTGGTGCATGTCTGACCAGCACGCGGGAACAACGGATGAAATCGAATTGGGCAAGATATAGCTGTTGCGTTCTAAATTGGATCAATGGAGATGGTGCTTAAATGCTTAAAGAGGGTATCGACATCACATCGACATTTTTTACGACGTGCTTTTGCTTGCGCCCATTTGCGTTCGATGGGATTTAAATCGGGAGAATAAGCAGGCAAGTATTCCAGGAAATACCCGCCTTTCTGTATTTGCTGTTGCGTATCCTGCCGTTTGTGAAACGTTGCATTGTCCATGACTATCACCGCACCTTGCGGGATTTTATGGAGTAGATCTTTGGTCAGCCAGGCATGAAAGACATCGCTATTGATCGTGCCTTCAAATAAGCAGTTGGTGGCTTGCCTGCAGCGGTGAGTCGTTCTCGGATGCGTTTACTCCAATCGCGCATAGCTGATTCGTTAGTGAACAGCCATAAATTTTTCCAAGAGATCAATCGGTAGCGGGTGACTAAAAAAATAGCCTTGGTACATATGGCAATCATGAAGTGCGAGAAAGTCTCGCTGCTCCTTTGTTTCCACGCCTTCTGCGAGTACTTCTAGCCCGAGACTTTGCGCGAGGGAGACAATGGTGCATGCGATCACGGCATCGTTAGAGTCAGTAAGCACATCCCTAACAAATGATTGATCGATCTTCAGTTGATATAGCGGCAGGCGCTTCAGATAGGACAGCGATGAATATCCTGTGCCGAAATCATCCAGCGAGAAACATATCCCTTTGGCTTTCAATGCCGTCATTTTGACGATGGTTGCTTCTGCATCATTAAGGAGAACACTTTCGGTGAGTTCCAGCTTGAGCTTGTTCGGGTTGGCGCCGCTGTGCTCGAGCGTGGTCATTATTTGTTGGAGAAAATGCTCATCGTGGAATTGCCGAGCACTGACATTCACCGAGATACTGAAGTGAGCCATTGATGGCTGTGCTGCCCAGGCTGCCAATTGTTCGCAAGCGGTTTCCAGGACCCATTGGCCCAACTGTAGAATCAGCGCTGTTTCCTCAGAAACGGAAATAAAGTTTGCCGGTGATACCAGGCCGCGAGTTGGATGCCGCCAACGTACCAGTGCCTCCATTCCTATCATCAGGCCATCCTGATTTATTTGAGGTTGGTAATAAAGAAGGAACTCGTCTTCTTGTAAACCCCGACGTAAATCCGATTCCAGCACGGCGCGTGCACTGACCGCAGCCTGCATGTGTTGGTTATAGAAGCGCACCGTGTTGCGTCCGGCCGCCTTCGCTTGGTACATGGCCAAGTCTGCCCGTTTTAGAAGATCGCTTACCGTATCGTGTCGATCTTGGAACAAAGTAATACCAATACTGGCCGTGGTGTACTGATCCCTGCCATCGATCAAGCAGGGCTGACGCAAGGAATCAAGAATTTTTTCTGCCACGTTCTTGGCCTGCATGGCGACCCCTTGGGGGTTTTCATGCATATCGGTCAGCATGACGATAAATTCGTCGCCGCCGAGGCGAGCCACGGTATCGCTTTCGCGTACGCAGGCAGCAAGACGCTGAGCGACTTGCTGCAGCAACAGATCGCCTTTTTCATGGCCGAGGGTGTCGTTTAACGCTTTGAAATTATCAAGGTCTATAAACAGCAACGCGCCTGAACAACGACTGTGCGAGTAGGATGCCAAAGCCAAGTGGAGTCGATCCTGCAAGAGCAGTCGATTAGGCAAGCCAGTTAACGGGTCATAGAAGGCAAGTTGCCAAACTCCATGCTCGGCAGCTTTGCGTGCGGAAATATCCGTGTCGATTGCGAGAATCGATTGCGGCGTGCCATGTTCATCCTTGACCAGCGTCCAACGGCTTTCGACCGTCAGCGTACTGCCGTCCTCCCGCCGTTTGTAGATTTCCCCGCTCCATTCACCAAATTCCAATACCTTCTTAGTGGCTTCGTTGAAGGTAGCGCAATCGTCATAAAGTAAATTATTGATTGCTACACCAAGTGCTTCTTCCGCTGTCCAGCCGTATAGACGCTCAGCGCTTTTGTTCCAGTACAGAATGCAATCATCCATTCCGCGCACGATGATGGCGTCACGCGCTTTGTCGAGTAATGCGGCTTGATCTCGGATGCGCGCGTCTGCTATCTGGCGTTCATGATTGGCGGCGGCACGCACCATCATTGCGCTGAGTGTTTTTTCAACTTGTTCTTTTCTGGCAAAGAATCTATGCGAAATATAGGCGATGAAACTCATAAGCACCAAAGCAATTGCCCATATGGAGAACAACAAGAGATCTCGGACCTTGCGCGATGCATCTCCAAGGCTGTAGGAAAACGCATCTTCCAACGGTGTAAGGCGCGAATCGATCAGAATGATTCGCTCAAGGATGGGACTGGTCGGATCGCCGGAACGAACGGCCGCATGCAGTGCATCTGCTTCCGTCATTAGTTCTGCTATGAGCGTGTCACCCTCCGCCCAAATAGAAATAGGCTTACGCATGAAGCTGATGTTTCGAAAGTTTCGGAACAGCATAATCATCCCGTCGATGTCATCGGCATGATTGCGTCCTTCCAGAAATCCTTGGCGGGCAACATCGAAATCTGGATTAGGTTTATCCAGCTCCTGCCGCGCTTTTCTATCTCCCAATGGCACGGCCACCGATTTCCAAAAAATCTGAAAATCGGTTTCATCGCGCGTTTCGGCATATCGACTCAATCGGAACACAGCTTCCTTTTGGGCCTTGGACCAGAGACTTTCTCCCTCTACATATGCGCGCGTCGCTGACAAAATGCCCATGCTGAATGCACTTAATCCAACTAGGAAAATAGTGCCTGCCAGAAAGGGCCAAATCACTTTTAGCCAGTGCTTGGTAAATCCGGTTTGATGAGGCATTGTTTTTGCTTGACGATTGAAGTACCTATTGGACTGGACTCCAAATTAAATTGTTCCATGCGTTTAGTTGAATGCGGTGGCACTATACCTTGGATGGGTACGGGATCTCCAATTTCAGTATAGTGGTTCGCAACCAACGCTAATTTCTTGCTCACATTCGTTGCAAGGTTTGATTCAGTTTCTGGAGGGCGTCCTACGCGAACTGGTGGATTTTTAAGCGGTGCAATACGGCGTGAAAGAAACGTTACTGGTAAATCATTCTGATCCCTACCCGCCGTTTGCGGGCAGATGCCGTGCTTGGTATCTGTCCAATCGATGCTCATGTGGGTGGCAAGTGGCTGGGGCCGTTCAATGCAGTCAGTGTCAGGAATGCTAATACGGTCTTGTGGAGCATGGATAAACTTCAGCATGCGGCCAGGAGCAGTCATTCAATATTCCTCCTTAAGATCTCGAAGACCGGACTTTCTCGTAGCCATCCACAGAATCATCATAATGGTGGAACTGACATGTACTATCTGAATATCTTCTAAAGGTAATTTTTTTGCTGTATATTTTTGCAAACGTCCGTGGAAGTTACTTAGAGGGGACTTTGACCGTGAACAAGATGCCTCCGCCAGAGATCCTGAATAGCGATAAACAAGCAACTATTCCTTCGTTAGTTCTCAAGGATGTCCAAAGACTCCTGATTTACCATCTCAGTGATTCCACTACTACACCCATTGCGGTTTCTCCAAACGATCTTAATGATTTCGATCACGTTGAGCGTTTCGAGACTACTAATCCCAAAGATTTCCATGCTGCATACGATGCATTGTGCGCCGGTAAACCGTCCTTGGATTTCCATATTGGTATTAATGCTCGTTGGGGTACTGTATTTATCAATGGCAGCGGTGAATCGTTGCTTACCGCTTATACAGATCACTTTGGCGTGCAAGGGGTGGTTAATAATGTCACGGTCTGGTTTTCCCGTCCAACGTTTTATCAATGGCTGGAGAGGACGTTCAAAGCATGAACACACAAGACTTTTCTAATAATCCAACTCAGTTGGACCTTTATCAAAGATTGCAAATTGCCGACGATAGTGAAGATGCTTGGTATGCGGCCTTTGGAAAGCATTTTCGGACCGATGCAGGGGAGGAGCAGAGTAAAGCCCTGAGCAATTCATTTAGAAAAGAGCAAAAGCTCTTTTATGGAGTTCTTAATGCTCAGGAAAAAGAGGTAATGGCCGCGCTTCTAGAAACCTTTATGAAAAGCGCAGAAAGCAAATTTCCGCCAACGCCGATGCCGCCAGCTACTAATACGACATTGGAACAGTTGCTTACCGAGACAGGAATCGAAGTCATCGAAGAGGTGATAGACAGTGTAAGTAAAACCAAGACTTACCATAGGTATGGCGAATTGCGCGTGGAATCTGAAATTAATGCTGACTTTCACACGGCAATAAAGCATTTGGCTGGGCACAACGACCAAACGAGAGCGCTTGTCTGCAACTTGGTTCATGCTCTTCGTGAGGGCGCACGAGAAAATGAATTTTCTCCATATAAGAAAGGCGCGGGGCAGCCAATTGGAACTTGGATTAACAAGACGCTTGCTATTAATCGTTCGGACGCCAATATCAGATCACACCCCGTCAAGGTGCATGTACATTGGAATGTAGCCTACGCACTTGTATCCCGTTGTGGAGCCGTCTTATCTGCTGCAGACTTGCTTTGGCATGAAATGATGCATTCATTCCGTCGTATAAATCATCCAATATACTTCTATTCATCTCGGGTAACGCCGACACCAGATAAGCGTTACCCTGAGCACGAAGAAAAAGATCTTATCGAAGGGCCAGAAAGCGAACTCAAGAGGTTGCAAGGACAAAAAACGCGTAGCGTTCACCATATGGGAAAGTATTTGAAAGCGGCCAGCATTACCTTGAGTCCGGGAAACATATTGAGAGCCGATGGCCTTGAAGCGCCGTTCGGCGGAGTTGGACCACACACAGTAACTGGGCAGATCGTTACAGCCAGCAGGGAAACGATGGAACTGACGATCAAGGTAACGGGATCAGAACAATATGTGAAATATGCCCTCCCCCAGATCGTTTATTTCATGAATAAGAGTGATCAAAAAGATTCCATGCGTCAGGCATGGCAAGATTTGCAAGAGGCGAAAAATAATATCCCTCCTGATGAGATTACGATTACCGTAAACAACGATGGACAGCTTACGGTTTTCAACTCCACACAGGCAGCCCGAAAAACTGCAGAGATGTCTACAAGTAAGCAGGCTAAATTTCATGAAGCGTCAGATAGCTCAGGTAATGAGCTGCCTCACAAATCAAAAAGGCAGAAAACAGACGTTGAACAAACTACGATGGACAAAACGATCACAGGATCGGCTGAATCAACGGTGCCCTCTCTGAGCATGGACGACGAGATAGCGCTTGGAAGTTTGAACGTCGCCCTTAACGAAATAGAACAAGTAAAAGCAGGGGATTCCCTATTCAAAGGGCCAATCTACAAACGAGAAGGTATGTTGGCAATTTACGAGCGAAACCACCACCTTCAGCCTAATGAGTCAAAATATGTCATGCTGACCCAAAAAGTATTACAAACGTTGGATCGAGAGAACGAACAGAAAAGACTCATTGGTGCGAAACCCGACCATGCATTTTCTATTAATGCAGAACATTTGCACTCGCACAATACATCGTCAAATCCGCAACACGCGCACAGAAGCGATGCAAAATTGCGTGATTCAAGCGCCGGCGCTACGCATCATCCTAGAAAGAAATAGTGTTCTTGCTCCCGATTATGTGGGCACTGGCATCGCGCAGATCTTTGTCCTCGCTCATGCATAAAGCGGGTTACTCGATAGCGGACAGTTGTGTCTGACCGGTCAGGGCACGTTCCCGATGATGAGCCTTTTGAAAACCAACACCCAAATCAACTGTGTAATTTGCTCGTCATCAATATTCGGTTATCTGTAACCGTTACCCTGCGGCATTGTATTCGCCCGCATAACTTGTTGGCAGAATTCCTCCGTCGGCGCAAATGGAGCCAAATCGTGGGGACAATATTATTTCATTCTTTTAGATTATGCCGGAACTTCGTCAAGTCGTTTGTACGACAAAGACAACTTATTTTCCCAGGTAACGACGTCGCGTAAAAGGATCATTTGTCGCAATTCTGGAAGCCTGCAAAACTGGAATCCTATCTAATCGTGGGAATCGATATTACAAAGTTTTCAGATTATATGTGGTGAAGAAGCTGTAACTTTCGCCAACCTTAAAAACTCAGTTACACAACTAACGTGTCCGACCCCGGCTAGGCATGATGATGTCTTTTCCGGGTTCTAACTTTACATTTTCTTTCTCAAGAGCATCCACAACACTTTTTCTTAATAAAGCTACCGGCATATCTTTTTTATTACTGAATTTTTTTGCGTTTTCGGAGATAAGCATATCGCCGTTCGGGTATTGGTAAATTACCTTACTTCCTCTATAAGTTTTCATAATGTGTTCTATGTTGTCCGGCGTCTCTGCCAAATAAAAATTACAATCTCGCTTTAACGCCGATCCAAATGCCGCAAGAATACCTGCTCGTATCGACAGCCCCTCGTCTTTGGAAGAACTCGCTATCTTCTCGCTTTCTTTTATTAACTCACGTTCCTTGTTTTTTATTCTTGAGAAAATGTCGGTTACCGCCTCCACTGGGAACTCTAATACTGAAGTATTGGGTTGCATCCATGTCTTATACATGAAACCTATAACCGTATTTACTACGGACAGGGGCAAGTTGCTGGGTTTTCGAAATCTTGTTTCGATGAAATCCGGTCCCATATTTACACCACTCACCATACTGATCGTCCTTTTTACCATAAGGAAAATACTTGCGGCGTTTATAAAATTCCAGCGGTCCGTCGGTAACCGGTAACCCAGCGGCGTCATGTTCGACCGTATGAATTGTTGTCAGAATCCCTCCATCGTTAGAATGGAGAGATGGATGCGAAGAGAAGATTTAACGGCGCAGTTAGAAACAGAATGGCAGGACCGATTGGCGAGACTAGCTGCAAGTGATAAAAGCATTGCAGCGTTTTGCCGTAGCGAAGGTGTTACCGAAGGTACATTCTATGGCTGGCGTTCCCGTCTTGGTTTGAAAGGTGCGAAGGCATTGCCACCTCAAGAGATTGAGGCAAAAATGTCCCCACCGTTTATCGAGCTGGGCCCGATAACGCCCGTGGCTAAAAACAATGATGCTTCTACTGTTAATAAAAACAATCTCAATGCCGAGCAATTATCATCGCTAGAGCTGCGATTGGAATTAGTCAGCGGTGTTGTCTTACAAATAACGCGGCGATAAATGTTTTTCCCCGAAGGCCAAGTTCGTGTATTTCTTTACGGGCAGCCGGTGAACATGCGGCTATCGTTTGATGGTTTATATGCGTTAACGCGTAACGTATTACACCAAGATCCATTATCGGGTCATCTGTTTGCCTTTATTAATCGGCGGGGTACACAAATGAAGATTTTGTACTTCGACCGCACCGGATTATGCGTATGGAGTAAACGTCTTGAACAAGGACGACTTATCCGCAATTGGAAAGGTGTGACGACGAAGGAAATGGATTGGACGGCGTTAAAGCTGTTATTGGAAGGCATTGAACCAAAGTGTGTTCATAAACGCTATCATCGCTTATCATCTGTTACGCAAAACGCTGTCACGAATATACCGTAATTCGCTATGATAACGGCATGTCTACGCAATGCATTGCCGATACCGAATCCTATCACCGCGCTCGCATCATGACGGCGCCTGAGATTGCGGATTTGCTTTGCAGTCATCAAAAGCTAGAACAGGAAGTCGTTGTACTACGTCATCAAGTTGCTTGGTTTCAACGGCAGCTCTTCGGACAAAAAAGTGAGAAGTGAATTATCGAATCATCCAGCGTACAAGGCACGCTAGGCATCGCGTTTGACGCATTGCCGGACGTCACTGTTTCGCCGAAGAAACAGTGTATTGATAGTTATGAACGGCAAACAAGAATCAGCAATAAAACGGATAATGCCGATGATTCACCGTTATTCTTCGATGAATCCAAAGTGCCCGTTGAAACCATCGAACTTCCCAATCCTGATACAGCTAATTTACTGCCAGAGGACTATACAGTCATCGGCGAGAAGGTAAGCTACCGCTTAGCACAACGTCCTGGCAGTTACGTGGTGCTGAAATATGTGCGACCTGTAATTAAACGTCGCGATACGCACATTATTTCCAGCCCTCCCGCGCCAGTCAGCGTGATTGACGGCAACTGCGCTGATGTCAGTTTTATTGCTGGGCTGTTAGTGGATAAATTTGCTTATCACTTACCATTCTATCGGCAGCATCAACGCCTGATCGATGCCGGTTTTAAACTGAGCCGACCATGGCTCACGCAGATTAGTTGCCAAGCTTGCGCGATGCTGGAACCGATCTATCTCGCGCAATTCGATTCTATCCGCAACTCCCGCGTGCTGGTCATGGATGAAACATTCACCAAAGCGGGCCTCGTCGGACCGGGTAAATTACAGAAAGCGTATTTCTGGCCGGTCTATGGCGAACTAGACGAAGTTTGTTTTCCGTTATTTCCGAATCGCAATTATGAATGCGTCGAAGCGGCGTTAGGACTCAGCCGAAAAGAGGGATCGGTGCTCCTTTCCGATGGTTACGGCGCTTATACTCATTATGCAGAGAAAGCCGGGATTATTCGCGCCCAATGCTGGGGCCATACGAGACGAGGATTTTTCAAGGCGCAAGATGTCGAACCGGAAGGCGCGAACCAGGTAATGGATATGATCGGCAAACTCTACAAGATCGAATCGCGCATTCGCGAGCAAGATCATTACCAATGAAGCCAAGCGTGATTACCGCTTAAAGCATGCGAAGCCCATTGTTGACGAATTCTTTGACTGGATTGATGAACGCTTCGCTAACCATGGACTGTTACCGAAAAATCCATTTCTCAAAGCGCTCGCTTACGCAAAACAACGCCGTGCTGCATTGGAAGTCTATTTAACCGATCCCGACGTGCCAATCGATACCAACCATCTCGAACGCAGTCTCAGAGCCATTCCGATGGGAAGAAAGAATTGGCTCTTTTTCTGGACGGAACTCAGCGCTAAACATATCGGCATCGTGCAAAGTCTCATCGTTACCTGTCGATTGCATGGTATCAATCCGTATACTTACCTTGTGATGTTCTGCAACAAGTAGGTTCGCATCCGCACCGGCTGGTCGAACAATTAACGCCTCGATTGTGGAAACAACATTTTGCGGATAATCCTTTGCATTCTGATTTGAGTAAAGGTTAATGTTACACCAGATACTGGTTACCGTCGGCGAATCGGAATGCACTTGTGGGCAAGGAGTGATGTTCAAACGTAAATAAATTTAATGCTATGAACTTCGTTAAGAAATAGATCAACGAAGGTGGAAATTTTAAAATCAAGTCTTTCGTATGAGGTTGAAATGCTTCCAACTAATTTAAGTGAATTAAACGCAGAAGAAAGAAACATCCTTTTAAAGGGTAGTGATGAGCAAGCAGTATCGGATTGGTTTTGGGATGACAATTTTACAAAAACCTCTCTCTTGGAGAAGCTGCACTATCTTTATCAAGCTGACCGTCATGTGCCTTTATTACCTTCAGAACTAACAGCAAGGCAGCAATCAGAGACACAAAGGAATGAGGAGGAAACGAGCTCTAGCCAGAAAATAGACAGCGACTCCGAAGAAGAATACGAAAACGATATTGAACAAGAAATTAATATAGCGAGAACTATGGGAAGACAAAAGTATTGGTCAGTACTAAATTCAGTAGTAGAAACAGATCTAGCAAAGATGACCACCACTGAACGCTATCTTTTAGGATATGCGAGAGGCCTTGGTGCAAGATTTTCCGATAAATTTATGAAAGGCCCAGAGCCCTATACCCAAATGTCGCAGCTTCAGGCTATTGGAGTTTTAGATGAGGCTGTTGAAAAACTGCGATTGCAGCAAGCTCGAAGATTTACTGAACAAGTAGATTCGGTGCTATCTCATTTAGGAGACCAAAATATTCCTCCTAGTCAAAAAAATAAAAAAATCGTAGCAACTATAGTGGAGTGTGTAGTGAAGAACTTGGGTATTGAGAAAACAATTGCCGTTGAATTTCACGAGTCTCCTGATCCTCACGAACCTCTTACGACCGCACATTTTGATCCTGCTTCTAAAAAGATAAATGTTTTTCCTCCTGCCTTTAAACTTTCACGAGAGCAATTAAAAGGAGTACTGCTCCATGAAGGATTGCATGTAGAACACGCCAGCGCAGTTGGTGCCGAAGAATCCGAAAAACAATTACTTGAATCACTACATATGAATTTTATGGATCCTTCTAATTTACAGCGAATACCACCAAGTAAAGCATCGCAAGCTTTTATAACTGATCGATCTGTAAATGCAGCTGAATCTGCAGGTAGATTGGACCCCGTAATATATCCTATGCAACTACATCATGAATTTGAAGCTTGGATGCTTCAATTGACAGTCGAAATATATTCAGCTCATGCGAATGCAACTACAACTGGCAAACAAAAGTCCAGCCTTAGTTCCGAGGTTTATGGCGAAATATCAATCCAAGCATTGGAGGAGAAAGGGCCCATGGGAAGATTGGTGGACTATGCAAATCGGTATTTCTCCCTTGATGTTAAACGACTAGGTTCGTTTATAGATAACGAAACAGGTATTCAATCTCCTGATTCAATCAATTCCATGTTATATGCCATTAAATTATTTAGAGAGTGGCGAAAAACAAAATTGTCTCCTGACGCGGATGTTGAAGGGAGAAACATTGCAAGTGAGTTTAAAGCAGATATGCTTAGAGCGATTCCCAGCATACTAACCGCGGCACAAGATCCGAACCATCAGTTTCATGAAGATGCCAAATTAGTTATCCTTGCAATTCGACACTCTACTTCCAGAGAAATACTGTCAGAAGTAATTGGCTTAAAGAATGCTTCACAATTGGCCAATGACGACGAGATATCTGTCAAATACCAACAAAAATCTGCTCAACTAAAAACTCCGATGGGGCGTGCTTTGTTTTATCAAGTTATGCTTGAGTCATTTGGAATTGATTCGGAAAACATTGCCAATCAAAGTCAACAACACCGATGTGATCTACTGCGAAAGGCAATCGGCTTGCCCAGCGAGATTTTGCCATCAAATATACAACACAAAGAATCATTTCCTAAAAAAGATAAGCCATCTGGCCGAGGGAAAAGGCGTTAATTCATTTTAAAAATTCAGAGTGTAAGAAAATAATTCCACCAGCGAAGATATAAATCCCTGCTAGCAAAAAATGACGCCGCCGAGTTAACGGTTACGTCCGTCGTGAGTTGGGGTACACAAAATCACAGATGCAGACCCCCTCCGATGCGCCTCGTTCCATACTTCGTTTTCTAATACTGAACCAACATTTTTATGTTGATGTTGACGGCTAACTTGCATGCCTCGCAGTTCGGCATCCTTTTCTTTTTCACTCGAGTCCGCGTCGGGATATGTACTTATGCAAAATCCCACCATCCCCAAGTCTGGAAGCTCTGCAACACGATAATGCGTGTTGCCGCCTTCAGAAAGTACTTTACGAAAACGGTTTGCGCGAGCTGTAGCGTCTAGTAGCTCTTCACGAGCTTTATCCGACATTGCCCACTTGCTCATATTGATGATTTGCAGGTCCGCCATTACTTGGGCGTGTTCAGGCACAGCATCACGAATGTTGATATTAGGTGGACGCTTAGGCTGGTCCTGATCAAGCGCCAGCTTATTAAGAGCTGGTTCAAAGTTTTTATCCTCATCTATTTTTCCGAGATGCTTTGCCGCCACCCAGATTTGTTCCTTTATGATGGATAAGTAATTTATTTTTTTCGCTATTACTAGCCACTGACGAGCTTGCTATCCTCATCCCCTCGATTCCTAACGTGGCCGGTTATTTTTCTTTAGCACTGGGCATTTCTTTATCTTTAGGCATAAACGCTTTCTCTTCAAAGCGAATCAGAGAATGTGTTGTTTTTTATAGAGGCCGATTTATTTAGAGTGGATTTCATATGAATGTACGGTGTCGTTGTCCCCAAATGCGGATACCCGCTAGGGCCGCTCGGCGCTTGTATGCGAATGACCAAACGGTGCTCGTCCCTTGCAGGGCGTATCTGCGCTTGCACGCGCAGACCGTTCCGCAGGCGAGCAGCATGCTGCTCGAATTCCTTGCTACACTGCCTTGTACTGCACACCAAACAAACCCAGCAACACCGTATATGCATATGAAATCCGCTCTACAAGCGACTTGAAAGATAAGGTACGAAGTTTTTAGGAAGCAATATCGCAAAGATCAAAAAAATAATGCGATACTGGCGATGAAGCGATTGAACAACTGACCCTGAAGCAAGTGAGCGCGAGTTTTGTACACGATGTGACGCTCAGAATGACAATCGAAAAATTGTACTTAACGAATTTCTCTGGACGATCTGCCAGGTCAATGCTTGCCAACACTGACGAGAACATTGGCCCACACGGTAATCATGGATTTTTGGTTGCCGTAATACTTCTTGATATGAAGATGACGCTTGATACTGTTCACGCTATAAACAGTTTCACCTCCTCAAGAGTGCTCCTAGGTAACGCCAGCCGGCATCACCAATGGCCAGGCCTTTACCCGTCAGGACACTCTCTATGAAGCAGGGCATCCAGTACCTGACATGCCTGTTTTTTCTCCTGCCGTCTTTATGCATCGCCAAGTCTCCCGATACTTTGGAGGGACTTATTTCGTCCGCGTTGCAAGATCATCCCGCCATTCAAGCCCAGCAAAATCAGGAGCAGGCGGCGAAAGCGGATGTTGACGCGGCAGGGTGGCAGTTTTATCCCACGCCCTCGGTTAGCGTCGAAAAGGCGCATACCAATGCCTCGGACATCGCTTATCAGGGCAGCGGCACGGTGTCGGTGTTGCGCTTGCAGCAGCCGGTCTGGACAGGCGGACGATTGACGGCAGGTAAGAAGAAGGCTGAAGCCGGTGTCGTCGTCAGCGAGACTGCACTGGAAGAAGTCCGCTTGCAACTCGCTTTACGAGTGGTGCAAGCGTATAGCGAATGGTTGGCTGCTCATCTCAAAATACAGGCGAATGAAAAAAATTTGGCAACGCATGGGCGCTTGCGTGATCAAGTCACACGCCGCATCGAGCAAGGAGCTTCGTCGGAAAGTGATTTGACTCTGGCTGTGAGCCGTCTGCAAGCGGTGGCGGCGGAAATTTCACTGGCTCGCGCTCAAAAGGAGATCGCACTCGCTCGCTTAGCGCAGCTGGTGGCGCACCCGATAGATGATGCAGCCTTAAGCGCCTCTGTTGCTGCGCCGCGTCCGATGAATGGCGGCGCGCAAACATTGCTTGGTCTCGCGCTTGGGATAAATCCAAGTATTCAAAAGGCACAAGCGCAGGCCAGCGTGCAGGAGTCGGTGATTGCCGAGCGTCGCGCTGACCTGTCGCCGGAAGTGTATGTGCGTGCCGAACGGCAATTCGGTAACGAGACCTTTGCCAATGCCCCACCGGAAAATCGTGTATTTGTTGGACTCACTAGCCGTTTTGGCGCGGGGCTTTCCACTTTTTCCAATGTCACGAGCGCGAAGATGCAATACCAAGCAGCCTTGGCGCAAGTAGAAGTGCAAAGCCGCACGGTGAGTGAACAAGTGCTTGCCGATTATGCGTTGGCGGTCTCGTCAGAAAGTCGCTTGGATGCGCTCAAGTCATCGCTGGAAGCGGCAGGGCAGGTTGCCAAATCGTACGATCGCCAATTTCTTGCCGGCCGAAAATCCTGGCTGGATGTAATGAATGCTGCGCGCGAATTAGCGCAAACCGAAGTGCAACTCGCCGACATCGAGTCAGCGCAAGTCGTTACCACCTGGCGTCTGGCAATTTATACCGGCGGCGTTGCAACAGTCATTGGAGGTGCGCATTGAATCCTGTAACCGATTCTACAATCAGTCCTGCAATCAATCCCGCGACAAACTTAATTGCTTGCCTCGCCCGGCTGGCACAGTTGCAGCATGAGACTGTGGATCGTCTTGCTCTACAGGAAGCCGCCGAAGCCGCCTTCTCAATGCAGGCGAATAATCCACGCGAGCAATTAAAAACCGTGGCCAAACATTTGCAGGTGGGCACGCCACGTTGGCTTGGCGCACCGGATGCCGCGGCTGTACCGGCGTTGCTTTGTGACCGGGCAGGCGAGTGGGGCATATTGCGAGGTAAAAACGGGCAGGATAAATGGGTGAGCGAGTGGTGGGATGCGCAGGCGAACCGGTGGCAAGAACAGGCCGATGAGGTACTGAGCGATTATGTCATCGCCGCACTCAAATTGAGCAAACCATTTGTCGCTAGCACCAGCCCGATTTACCATCTCATTCGCCAAGAAATCTTTTCTCATGGAAAAATTATTCGAGAAATTGTTGTCGGCGGCTTGATGATTAATGTTGTCGCGATGGCTGCTTCCTTTTACAGCATGCAAGTGTACGACCGCGTAATCCCGACCAGCGCATCGCAAACGTTGCTGGTTCTAACGCTCGGCGTATTCATTGCGACCTTGTTTGATTTGGTCGCTAAACATGTTCGCGCCGGTCTCTACGAACGCCTCGTCGATCAAGTTGATCAGCGTTTAGCACGCGCTGTTTACATGCGCTTTCTATCGATTCGATTGGATCAGTTGCCGCAGAGTGTCGGCGGGTTATCGGCGCAGATGCGCGGGTACGAAACCGTCCGCAGTTTCTTTACCTCCACTACTACCAACTTTCTGGTCGATGCACCTTTTGCACTCGTCTTCACGCTGATTATTGCGTTCGTCGCTGGCTGGCTCGCGTTAATCCCCTTGGTATTTTTCGTTCTTTCGATTGCAATCGGCCTTTATTACCGTAAACGCGTCGATGCATTTGCGAGCAAAGCCACAGCGGCGAGTAATCAAAAGACTGGCCTGCTGGTCGAAACTGTCGAAGGCGCCGAAACCATCAAATCCGGACAAGGCGGCTGGCGCATGCTTTCGCGCTGGATGAAAACCACGGACGACGCGCGTGAAAGCGAATTACACATGCGTAATATCACCGAGCATTCACAGCATTTAACCGGCGCTTTCCAACAATTTTCTTATGTATTGCTGGTGGCGTCCGGCGCATTGCTGGTAAGCAAGGGAGACCTCACCATGGGGAGTCTGATCGCTGCTTCCATTCTCTCCGGGCGCGTACTTGCTCCCGTTGCGTTGATTCCAAACCAACTGATGCAGTGGGCGCACGTCAAGGCGGCGCTGCAAGGATTGGATCGCCTGTGGGCACTGGAGAGCGATCATCAAAGCCACGAACAACCGATCATGATGGAGAACGTCCGTGGCCAATACCGATTTGAATCCATCGCCATGCACTATCGCGGCAACAAAGCATTGGCGGTGCCGAATCTCTTCATTAAACCCGGCGAGAAGATCGGTGTGCTCGGCCCGGTAGGTGCCGGAAAAACGACGTTGCTGCGTTTGTTGAGTGGGATGTACAAACCGCAGGAAGGACGCATTCTGCTTGATGATGTCGATCTGGCGCACATCGCTAAACCGGTGTTAGCAGAGCACATTGGTTATGTGCAGCAAGATGGCCGTCTATTCGCGGGTACGTTGCGTGACAATCTGATTCTCGGTCAGCTCGATCCAGGTGACGACGTCATTTTGCAAGCGGCCCAATTGACCGGCTTGCTGCAGACTGTCATCACGCAACATCCGAAAGGTTTGCGGCAAGATATTTTCGAGGGTGGTAGCGGCTTGTCAGGCGGGCAACGTCAACTTGTCAACCTCACACGAGCCTTTTTGCGCAAACCAAATATCTGGCTTTTGGATGAACCGACGGCGTCGATGGATCGTAGTCTCGAACAGTACGTCACGCAGGCGCTGCAGCAAACGCTCGAATCCGATGACACGCTGATTTTAGTCACTCATAAAGCTGAGATGTTGGTGCTAGTGGACCGTTTGATCGTAATCGCTAATCATCAAATTATTTTAGACGGCCCCAAGGAATTAGTCCTACAGAAGCTACAGACCGGACCACTTTCACAGGAGCAAGCCGCATGAAAGCCAGATCAATGCGCTACGGGGCAAATCCTGTCTCTATGACGATGCTGTTATTCGTTGGACTGGCCGCTTTCATGCTTTGGGCCGGATTTTTCAAGATTGATCAAAGCGTGCGGGCGCAAGGGCAGATCATTCCAAGCTCGCGCACGCAAATAATTCAGTCTGCTGACGGTGGCGTGCTGTCAAAGATTCTGGTCCAAGAAGGACAAAGCGTTGTAGCGGGGCAACCGCTCGCGGTCCTCGAAAGAGATCGCTCCAATGCAGCCTACGAAGAGAGTCGCGCCAAAGATGCAGCACTCGCCGCAGCCTTAGTACGCACCCAAGCCGAAGCAAATGGCCAGCCATTAAAGTTCGGAGAAAAATTCAAGGAATTTCCAGCGTTCGTTGCGGCCCAGCAAGCGCTTTATACGCAACGCAAGCGCGGCCTGCAGGAAGAGACAGGAACATTGAAAGAGGGACTCAACATGGCGCAGGAAGAATTGCGCATGAACGAATCTCTATTCAAGACCGGCGATACCAGCCGTCTTGAGGTCATGCGTGCGAGAAGGCAGGTCGGCGAATTGCAAGGCAAGATCAACGCGGTTCAAAATAAATATCTGCAAGACGCACGGCAAGAAGCAACCAAACTGGCCGAAGATCTTTCGACAAGCCGCTATAAGCTGGAAGAGCGACATGACATTCTCGGTCACACCACGCTTACCGCTCCCGTTGCGGGAATTGTGAAATATATGAAGGTCACGACCATCGGTGGCGTACTGCGTGCAGGCGACGAGCTGATGCAGATATCACCTACCAATGGCGACATGGTCGTCGAAGTCAAAATTAATCCCGTCGACATCGGCCAACTCAAACCCGGCCTGCCGGTCGCCATTAAGCTCGATGCATTCGATTACTCGGTCTACGGTAATTTGCAAGGCATGTTGAGCTACATTAGTTCCGATACGCTGACTGATCAGAGTAGCAACGGCCAGGCGCTTACTTACTACCGCGCGCATGTGCGGCTTGATGCCAATAAAGTGAAAGCTAACCGAAAGCTGGTTGATGTGTCACTCAAACCTGGCATGACTGCGACGGTAGATATCCGTACTAATACTCGATCCGTACTACAGTACCTCGCTAAGCCGGTTTTCAAGGCTTTTAGTGGGGCGATGAATGAGCGGTAGGGTTGTCAAAGGCCGCTACGTAACGTGAGTTCTAGATAACAAGCGGTGATTGCGCAGACCAATTGAAGGGGGAATTGAAGGCGCGTTAATTACCCGGACTGTTATTTAATCATGAAAAAAATCCTGAAATAAAGCACCATAGCGTTGATAGTAGTTAGTCATGTTGAATTTGCACAACGTGTGACTGTCATTCTGAACGACAGTGAAGAACCTGCTGTTTACGGCGATCAAAATTAGCACTGTGCATACCGTAGGCAAAAAGCAGATTCTTCGTTGCACTCAGAATGACAATGGAGAGATTGTGCCTAACAAATTCATCATGACTACCTGGTAGCACTTGTCACTCGCATTCATAACGCAGTTCCGCGGTTCACGTTAATGGAAAAAATAGACCATGACAACAAACACCGGCGAGATGCTCGCCCTGCGCAACGGTAACACAGCACAATCCCTCAAATCTGGTCAAAGCAACACCATCAAAGCCAACGATCACTACCGCATCGTCAAACACGTCGACGAAAAAGAATAACTACTCGACGATGTGATCGCCACTCGATCGGGCGCCGATCTGCTGTGCAGTTATTGATTGATTCGACGATTACGCGAACGGTTATTTAATTATGAAAACTTTTCCAAAATAAAGCACCATAGCGCTTGTCGTGGTCTGTTGCATTGGATTTGTTAGGCACCATTTTTCCATTGTCATTCTGAGTGCAACGAAGAATCTGCTTTTTGTCTGCTTTATGCACAGTGCTAATTTTGCGCCGCCGTAAACAGCAGATTCTTCACTGGCGTTCAGAATGACAATGGGAAAAATTGTGCCTAACAAATTCACCACGACTGATCGGTAACAGGTGTCACCCGTGTTTCTTAACGTTGTTCCCCAATTCACGTTAATGGAAAAAAATAGACCATGATAATAAACGCCGGTGACACGCTCACCCTGCGCAACGGTAAAACTGCCCAACCTCTCAAACCCGGTCACCGCCACACCTTCAAAGCCCAAGCCGGCGAGCACTACCGTATCGTCAAACACGTCGATGAAAAAGAACAACTCCTCGGCGATGTGATTGCTACACGATCGGGCGACGATCTACATCTCGGTTACGCCGACGGCACGCAAGTCACGCTAGAAAATTACTACGGCGAATGCAAAGCAGGAGCTTGCGATTTGACATTGCCGACCCACGATGCCGGCGAATATCTGCTGAGCGGAGAAAGTACGCAGGGCGTGGCACTCAGTGATGGTTCGACGTTGGTCTACGCACATGGCACTCAAGATGCGTTGATGCGTATGACGCAAGGCGACAGCGCTTTGCACACCGCACTGGCTAGTACCAGCGGCACCGAGATCACCTACGCGCCGGCTGCTGCAAATACCGGCACGTCGATTGGAAGCCTCGAATTGCTTGGCGGTGGTCTAGGCGCTGCCGTGTTAGCGGGTGGCGGCGGTGGAGGAGGCGGTGGCGGCGCTGCTGCTGTGATTGTCGCCGATAACATCGTGTCTGGCTCGATTGTTGCGGGACCGGTAGTGGCGGGTAACGACCTGACCGTAAAGCTCTATAAAAGCGATGGCACGACATTGTTGGGAACGGGCGTTGTCAGCAGTAGTGGTAGCTTCAGCATTAACGTCGGCCAATATTCCGGGGCAGTGATTGCCAAGCTGGAGAATGGCGGCAGCGCCAATGATTACGTCGATGAAGCCACCGGCGTTGCGCACGATATATCCGCCGATCTGATGGCGGTGGGCGTCGCGCGCACCGGGACTGTCACGCTCAACATCAATGCCTTGACGACGATCGCCGCAATAAAGGCGGGGGCAGTATTTAGCGGCGCTAGCACGGCAACGATCACGCCCACGACGGTAGCCGAAAACAATACGGCAGTTGCCGCTGCGTTTGGTTTGACCGATCTCACCGGTACCGTCGTTGTTACGACTGTGGATGCGACGGGTGGCGCTAATTCCAGCTATACCCCGAATGATCTGACGCCTGCTGAGAAATACGGTGCGATCCTGGCTGCGTTGTCCGGTGTCGATTCTGCCAATGGTGGCAACATGCAGACCACGATCGACAACCTAGTCGCTGGGCTCACGGTTACCGGCAGCACTTCCACTCTTAGCACCACAGCATTGGATGCCATAATCGTCGGCGCCAACACCGCCGCCAGTACTACCAGCGGCACCGGTGCAACGCTATTAACGGGTGTGGTTTCAGATCTGCTGTCACGGACTAGCCCGTCAGTGAGCATTGACGACGTCGCGACCGACAGCGTGATCAACAGCGGCGAACTTAGCACGACGACAATCACCGGCACCACAGTTGCCGGAGCGACGGTCGACTTAAGCATTGGCGGCAATACACGCACTGCGACGGTTAGCGGCACTACGTGGAGCTATACGCTAATCAGTGGCGATATCACGGCGATGGGCGAGGGCGGTGAGACGATCACCGCGACGGCTTCCTTAAGCGGTGGTGGTACCGCTACGGCCACTCGCAATATCGTTGTCGATACGCACGCGCCGAGTGTTGTGATCACAGATGATATAACGGGCACCGCGAATGGCGACATCACATATACCTTTACCTTCAGCGACTCGGTAACAGGGTTCGATGCTACCGACATCACATTGAACGCAGGAACTAAAGGCACCTTCACTGCAGTCAGTAGCAGTGAGTACACCTTAGTCGTGAGTCCGCCAGCCAACGGTGTTGGCACACTCACGGTAGATGTAGCCGCCGGCGCGGCCCAGGATTTAGCAGGCAACGACAGCACGGTGGCGACCCAATCCAGTCAGGCTTACAGCACCGACACGATAGCGCCGACCGCGAGTGTGACCACGGCGACGATCAACAATACCGGTACAGCAGTCGTGCAAAGCACGGAGGCGGGTACAGCGTATCTGGTGAATACCAGCATCACGGTATCAACGCTAAGTGACATTACTGGCGCGGCGGATAACGTATGGAATTCAGTTGCTATTACCACTGCGGCCACCAATACCAATCTTTCTGCGGCGGGATTAACGCACGGTACCTACAAAGTTTATACGGTGGATGTGGCCGGTAATCTCTCTGCGGCTTCGACTAACGATCTCACCATCACGACCACCGCGCCGACGGTTAGCGGTGTGGCCATCAATTCAGCGACCGGCCTTCAGAACAGCACATTGAATGTAGGCGATGTGGTAAGCGTGACCGTGACGATGAGTGAGGTGACCGATGTTACTGGCACGCCGCAACTCGCATTAAATATTGGCGGCACGACGGTGCAAGCAAGCTATGCATCCGGTACCGGTACGACTGCATTGGTATTTACCTACACGATTCAATCAGGGCAAACGGACGTCAACGGCATCAGCATTGCGGCCAACAGCCTCACGCTCAATGGCGGGACGCTAGCGGATTTCACCAGTAACAACGCGGTGCTGACGCATACTGCCGTGGCCGATAATAGCGGCTTCCTAGTCGATACCACGGCGCCGACGGTTAGCAGTGTTGCGATCAGTTCGGCGACCGGTATTCAGAACAGCGCGTTGAATGCTGGCGACGTGGTGAGCGTGACCGTGACGATGAGCGAAGCAACGACGGTGACGGGTGCGCCGCAACTCGCATTGAACATCGGCGGCACGACGGTACAAGCGGACTATGCATCCGGTACCGGCACGACTGCATTGGTATTTACCTACACAATTCAGTCAGGCCAGACCGACGCTAACGGCATTAGCATTGCAGCGAACAGCCTTAGCGGTACGCTAGCTGATGCCGCCGGCAACGCAGCGACGCTCACGCATACTGCCGTAACTGATAACAGTAGCTTTCTGGTTGATACGACGGCATTGTCGGTTAGTAGCGTTGCAATCAGTTCGGCCACAGGTATTCAGAACAGCACGTTGAATGCAGGTGACGTCGTGAGTGTGACGGTGACGATGAGCGAAGCGACGACGGTGACCGGCACGCCGCAGCTTGCATTAAACGTTGGCGGGACGACGGTACAAGCAAACTACGTATCGGGTACTGGCACGACGGCGCTGGTATTCAATTACACGATTCTTGCGTCACAGACCGATGCAAACGGTATCAGCATTGCAGCGAACAGTCTTGCACTCAACAGCGGCACGTTGACTGATGCTGCCGGCAACAACGCGACGCTGACGCATACATTGGTGTCCGACAATAGCGACTTCCTAGTCGATACCACTGCGCCGACAGTTAGTAGTGTTGCGATCAGTTCGGCGAGCGGTATTCAGAACAGTACGCTGAATGTGGGTGATATCGTGAGTGTCACCGTCACGATGAGCGAAGCGACGACCGTGACCGGTACGCCGCAACTCGCATTGAACATTGGTGGTACGACAGTGCAGGCCAACTACACATCGGGTTCCGGCACGACTGCACTGGTGTTTACTTACACGATTCTTGCCTCGCAGACCGACGCCAACGGCATCAGCATTGCAGCAAACAGTCTTGCCCTCAACAGTGGCACGTTGACTGACGCCGCAGGCAACAACGCGACACTGACGCATACCCTGGTTGCTGATAACAGCAGCTTCCTAGTCGATACCACCGCGCCGACTGTTAGTAGTGTTGCGATCACCTCGGCAACTGGTATTCAGAACAACATGCTCAATGCGGGTGATGTCGTTAGTGTCACCGTCACGATGAGCGATGCGACGACCGTGACCGGCACACCGCAACTCGCATTGAACATTGGTGGTACGACAGTGCAGGCCGACTACGCATCAGGTTCGGGCACGACTGCACTGGTGTTTACTTACACGATTCTTGCATCACAAACCGATGCGAACGGCATCAGCATTGCGGCCAATAGTTTAACGCTCAACAGCGGCACATTGGCCGATGCGGGCGGTAACGTGGCCACGCTAACGCATACCTTGGTTACTGATAACAGCAGCTATCTCGTCGATACCACTGCGCCGACGCTTTCCTCCAGCACGCCTACAGATGATGCCACGGCAGTCGCTGTCGGCAGCAACATCGTGCTGACGTTCAGCGAAAACGTATCAGCAGGCAGCGGCAATATCGTGATCAGCAACGGCGCTGGCGACACGCGCACAATTGCTGTTGGCGATACGTCGCAAGTCACTATCAGTGGCACTACGGTAACCATCAATCCAACAAACGATCTTTACGCTAGTGAAAACTACAACGTACAGATGGCGTCCGGCGTGTTGGTGGATGCAGCGGGCAATGCTTATGCAGGTATTACCAATGCGACTACTTTGAATTTTTCGACGCCTGATACGGTCGTCAATTTGTCCTCTATCGTAGCGGGCACCGGCGGCTTCGTCATTAATGGTCAATGTGCGAGCGATTATAGTGGCTGGAGTGTTGCTGGCGCGGGCGATGTCAATGGCGATGGCCTGAGCGATCTCATTATCGGCGCTAGAGGTGACGACCCTGCCGCCGGTGCCAGTGCTGGGCGCAGTTATGTGGTGTTTGGCAAGACGGCTACTACCGCTATCGACTTATCCGCCGTCGCGGCAGGTACCGGCGGCTTCGTCATTAACGGTCAGTGCGCGAGCGATTATAGTGGCTGGAGTGTTACTGGCGCGGGCGATGTCAATGGCGATGGCTTGGCGGATGTGATTGTTGGCGCCGATTCCAGCGATCCTGCCGCCGGTAGTGATGCCGGGCGCAGTTACGTGGTGTTTGGTAAAACGGGCACCACTGCGATCGATCTTTCCGCCATTGCGGCGGGCACGGGTGGTTTTGTCATCAGCGGCCAGTGTACGGGTGACAAGAGCGGCAGCAGTGTCGCCAGTGCTGGCGATGTCAATGGCGATGGTCTGGTTGACCTGATTGTCGGAGCAAAGTACAGCGATCCTGCTGCCGGTAGCAATGCGGGTCGTAGCTATGTGGTGTTCGGCAAAACTACGGGTACCGCCATCAACCTTTCCGCTGTGGCGGCGGGCACGGGCGGTTTTGTTATCAACGGCCAGTGTACGGGTGACAATAGCGGCGGGAGTGTTGCTAGTGCCGGTGATGTTAATGGCGATGGCCTGGCCGATCTGATCGTCGGGGCATACCTTGGCGACCCTGCCGCCGGCAGCAATGCCGGACGCAGCTATGTGGTGTTCGGCAAGAGTGCGGGCACTGCCATTAACCTTTCCGCTGTCGCGGCGGGCACTGGCGGTTTTGTTATCAACGGCCAGTGTACGAGCGACAATAGCGGCGGGAGTGTTGCTAGTGCCGGTGATGTTAACGGTGATGGCCTGGCTGATTTGATCGTCGGCGCGGGGAATAGCGATCCGACCAGTGGCAGCAATGCCGGGCGGAGTTACGTGGTTTTTGGCAAGACCGGAACTACCGCCATCAATCTTTCCGCTGTCGCCGCGGGTACCGGTGGCTTCGTCATTGATGGCCAGTGTACCGATGATGTGAGCGGCACAAGTGTTTCCGCCGCAGGGGATATTAACGGCGATGGTCTGGCCGATCTGATCGTTGGCGCGAAGGACGGTGACCCCGCCGCCGGAAGTAATGCCGGGCGCAGTTATGTGGTGTTCGGCCAGACCGGCACCACTGCCATCAATCTTTCCGCTGTGGCCACGGGTACCGGCGGTTTTGTCATCAATGGTCAGTGTGCGGGAGATGCGAGCGGCGCGAGTGTTTCTGCCGCCGGGGATATCAACGGTGATGGTTTGGCCGATCTGATCATCGGCGCAAGCTACAGTGACCCTGCCGCCGGTGGCGGTGCCGGGCGCAGTTATGTGATCTTTGGGGCTACGAGCGGCGCGTTTATTCAAACGACGGTGGATCAACTCGGTACCAGCGGTAACGACACGCTGACGGGTACCAGTGCTGCTGAAACGATCATTGGTAATGCCGGCAACGATACGATTACCGCCGCCGGCGGCGCGGATCTGATCTATGGCGGCGCGGGCAATGACACGATTGTTCTCAATACCAGCAACCTCAGCGCGCTCGCTGCCAGTTTTGGTAGCGGCGGCAACACCGCTCAACTGTCACGAGTGGATGGCGGCAGCGGTGTCGATACGCTGAGTTTGTCCGGTTCCGGTATTACGCTTGATCTGACCGCCATCGCCAATCAAGGCGGCACTGCTTCACGTATTACCGCCATCGAACGCATTGACCTCACCGGCAGTGGCAATAACACGCTGACGATTGGATTTAGCGATGTGCAAGACATGGTGGGCATGAACCTGATCAACAGCAGCACGCAAGCAGGGCTGGGTTGGGTCAACGGCACCTACACTTTCGGCGCCAGCGAAAGCCGGCATCAGCTCATCATTGACGGCGATGCGGGCGATACCGTTAATTTGAACGGCATCACCTGGACCAATGTGGGAACGGTGACCAACAGCGGCACCACCTATACCGTTTACAACAGCGACAGCGGTTCGGCGCAAGTGCTGATAGCCAATGCGGTCACGCAAATTGCGCCTGGTGCCATCAACCTTTCTGATATCGCAACCGGTACCGGCGGCTTTGTCATCAACGGCCAGGGTGTGAGTGACAATAGCGGCATCAGCGTTGCCAGTGCCGGCGATGTCAATGGCGATGGTCTGGCCGACCTGATTGTCGGGGCAAACAAGAGCGACCCTGCAGCCGGCACTGATGCTGGTCGCAGCTATGTAGTGTTCGGCAAATCGACGGGCACGGCGATTGACTTATCGGCGATCGCTAACGCTACCGGCGGCTTTGTCATTAACGGTCAGTGCGGGAATGACCAGAGCGGTAATAGTGTCGCTAGTGCCGGTGATGTTAATGGCGATGGTCTGGCCGATCTGATTGTCGGGGCAAGCAAGAGCGACCCTGCTGCCATCAACTTGGCTGGCTGCAGCTATGTTGTGTTCGGCAAGACGACGGGCACAGCGATTGACCTGTCGGCGATCGCGGCCGGCACCGGCGGCTTTGTCATCAACGGCCAGGGTGCGACTGACTATAGCGGCAGAAGTGTCGCCAGTGCCGGCGATGTCAATGGCGATGGTCTGGTCGATCTGATTATCGGAGCAGACAAGAGCGACCCTGCCGCCGGCAGCATGGCTGGCCGCAGCTACGTGGTATTCGGCAAGACGACGGGCACGGCGATAGATCTCTCGGCGATTGACGCCGGCACTGGCACACACGGCTTTGTCATCAACGGCCAGTGTACGAATGACTTGAGCGGTTTCAGTGTGGCCGGTGCCGGCGATGTCAATGGCGATGGTCTGGCCGATCTAATCGTCGGGGCAAAGTACAGCAGTACTTTCACCAGCGCCAGTGCTGGGCGCAGCTATGTGGTGTTTGGCAAGTCGACGGCCACGGCGATAGATCTGTCTACGATCGCCGGCGGTACCGGCGGCTTTGTCATCAACGGCCATTGTGCGATTGACAATAGCGGCACCAGTGTGGCCGGTGCCGGCGATGTCAATGGCGATGGTCTGGCTGATCTGATTATCGGGGCGAGGTACAGCGACCCTACTGCCGGGAGCAGTGCCGGGCGCAGCTATGTGGTGTTCGGCAAGTCGACGACTACGGCGATCAACCTGTCGGCGATCGCGGCCGGCACCGGCGGCTTTGTCATCAACGGCCAGGGGGTGAGTGACCAGAGCGGTATCAGCGTTGCCAGTGCCGGCGATGTCAATGGCGATGGTCTGGCCGATTTGATTGTCGGAGCAGACAAGAGCGACCCTGTTGCCGGCACCGATGCCGGGCGCAGCTATGTGGTATTCGGCAAGTCGACGACTACGGCGATAGATCTGTCGGCGATTGCTGGTGGTACTGGGGGGTTTGTCATCAATGGCCAGGGTGCGAGTGACGGCAGCGGCTCGAGTGTGGCCAGTGCCGGCGACGTCAATGGCGATGGACTGGCCGATTTGATTGTCGGAGCATACAAGAGCGACCCTGTTGCCGGCAGCAGTGCTGGCCGCAGTTATGTGATCTTCGGTTCGACGACAGGCGCGTTTGGTCAAACGGCGGTGGATCAACTCGGTACCACCGGTAATGACACGATTACCGGCACCACATCAGCCGAAACACTAGTTGGCAACGCAGGTAACGACACGATTACCGGTGGTGGCGGAGCGGATGTGATTTACGGCGGCACGGGCAATGACACGATTATTCTCAATGCCAGCAACATCAGCGCGCTCGCCGCCAACTTTGGTAGCGGCGGCAACACCAGTCAATTGTCGCGGGTGGATGGTGGTACCGGAGTGGATACCTTGCGTCTGTCTGGTTCCAGCATCACGCTTGATCTGACCGCTATCGCCAATCAAGGCGGCAGCGCATCTCGCATTACCTCCATCGAACGCATCGATCTCATTGGCAGCGGCGACAACACCCTGGCAATCGGATTGAACGATGTGCAAGACATGGCGGGCATGAATCTGATCAATAGCAGCACGCAAGCGGCGCTGGGTTGGAGCAACGGTACCTACACGTTCGGCGCCAGCGAAGGCCGGCATCAGTTGATCATCGATGGCAATGCAGGCGATATCGCTAGTCTCAATGGCACCAACTGGACCAACATGGGAACGGTGATCAACGGTGGCACCTATACCGTTTACAACAGCAACACCGGTCTCGCGCAAGTATTAGTAGCCAATGCCGTTACACAAAACGTACAGGCGCCTATCAACCTCTCCACCATCGCTGCCGGTACCGGCGGCTTTGTTATCAATGGCCAGTGCCTGAGTGACTGGAGTGGGTGCAGTGTTGCGAGTGCCGGCGATGTGAATGGCGACGGCCTTGCCGACTTGATTGTCGGGGCGGAATTCGGCGATCCCGCAGCCCGCACCAATGCCGGGCGTAGCTATGTGGTGTTCGGCCAAACGGGAACGACCGCCATCAATCTTTCGGCGATTGCGGCGGGCACCGGCGGCTTTGTCATCAACGGTGAGACCAATTATGACCGTAGTGGTGTCAGCGTTGCCAGCGCCGGAGATGTGAATGGCGACGGCGTTGCCGACTTGATTGTCGGGGCATACAAAAGCACTGCTGCCGCTGGCAGCAATGCCGGGCGTAGCTATGTGGTATTCGGCAAAACGGGAACGACCGCCATCGATCTTTCCGCGATTACGGCGGGTACCGGCGGCTTTGTCATCAATGGACAATGCGCGAATGACTATAGCGGCATCAGTGTTGCCAGCGCCGGCGATGTGAACGGTGACGGCCTGGCCGACTTGATTGTCGGGGCTGGCGAAAGCGATCCTGCCGCTCGCAACAGAGCCGGGCGTAGTTATGTGGTGTTCGGCAAAACGGGAACGACCGCCATTAATTTATCCGCCATCGCGGCGGGTACCGGCGGCTTCGTCATCAATGGCCAATGCGCGAATGACTATAGCGGCATCAGTGTTGCCAGCGCCGGCGATGTGAACG
>JAZKCF010000005.1:0-6574 GCA_040388195.1 Pseudomonadota bacterium | reverse complement strand
CAATGCGCGAATGACTATAGCGGCATCAGTGTTGCCAGCGCCGGCGATGTGAACGGTGACGGCCTGGCCGACTTGATTGTCGGAGCGAAATTTGCTGCTGCCGCCTTCATCGATGCCGGGCGTAGCTATGTGGTGTTCGGCCAAACGGGAACGACCGCCATCGATCTGTCCGCCATCGCGGCGGGCACCGGCGGCTTCGTCATCAACGGCCATTGCGTGAATAATCAGAGCGGTTTCAGTGTTGCGAGCGCCGGGGATGTGAATGGCGACGGCCTTGCCGACTTGATTGTTGGGGCATACAGAAGCACTACTGCCGCCGGCAGCAATGCCGGGCGTAGCTATGTGGTGTTCGGCCAAACGGGAACGACCGCCATCGATCTGTCCGCGATTACGGCGGGTACCGGCGGTTTTGTCATCAACGGCCAATGCGTGGATGACTATGGCGGCCGGAGTGTTGCCAGCGCCGGCGATGTGAATGGCGACGGCCTTGCCGATTTGATTATCGGAGCGAAATACAGCGATCCTGCCGCCGGCAGCAATGCCGGGCGTAGCTATGTAGTGTTCGGCAAAACGGGAACGACCGCCATCAATCTGTCCGATATCGCGGGGGGTACTGGCGGCTTTGTCATCAACGGCCAGTGCGTGGGTGACTTTAGCGGTGACAGTGTTGCCAGCGCCGGCGATGTGAACGGTGACGGCCTTGCCGATTTGATTGTCGGAGCGAAATACAGCGATCCTGCTGCCGGCAGCTATGGCGGGCGTAGTTATGTAATCTTCGGTTCGACAACAGGCGCGTTTAGTCAAACGGCGGTGGATCAACTAGGCACCAGCGGCAATGACACGTTAACCGGCACAACATCCCCCGAGACTATCGTTGGTAATGCAGGCAATGACACGATCACTGCCGGCGGTGGCGCCGATGTGATTTATGGCGGTGCCGGCAATGACACGATCATTCTCAATACAAGCAACATCACCGCGCTTGCTGCTAGCTTCGGCGCTGGTGGCAACACCAGTCAATTAGCGCGGGTAGATGGCGGCGGCGGTGTGGATACGCTCAGTTTGTCCGGTTCAGGTATTACGCTCGATCTGACCGCTATCGCCAATCAAGGACGCGGCACTTCTCGCATTACGTCGATCGAACGCATCGACATCATCGGCAGCGGTAACAACACGCTGACGCTGAATTTGAAAGATGTACAAGACGTGGCAGGCATGAACCTCATCAACAGCAGCACGCAAGCGGGATTAGGCTGGACCAATGGCACTTACAGCTTTGGTGCAAGCGAACGCCGGCATCAGGTGATCATCGACGGCAACGCCGGCGATATCGCTAATGTGACTGGCACTATCTGGAGCAATATGGGGACGGTGACCAATGGCAGTACCACCTATACCGTCTTCAACAGTGATACGGGCCTCGCGCAATTACTAGTAGCCAATGCCATCACACAGAATGTGACGGTTACTTATGTCGGCCTCTCCGATATTGCGGCAGGCACCGGCGGCTTTGTTATCAATGGCCAGGGTGCGAGTAACTATAGCGGCGGTAGCGTCGCCAGTGCCGGCGATGTTAACGGCGATGGCTTCGCCGATTTAATCGTCGGTGCATCAGGCAGCGAACTACCCGCCGGCCGTTTTGTTGGTCGCAGCTATGTGGTGTTCGGCAAGTCTACGAATACTGCGATTGATTTGTCAGCGATCGATGCGGGTACAGGCGGCGGTTTTGTCATGAATGGCGAGAGTCCTTATGATTCTAGTGGCTTCTGTGTCGCCACTGCCGGCGATATCAATGGCGACGGCTTGGCCGATCTAATTGTTGGGACATTCACTGGCAATTCTGTCAGCCGCAGCTATGTGGTGTTCGGCAAATCCACTGCTACCGCGATTGATCTATCGGGGATTGCCGGAGGTATCGGTGGCTTTGTCATCAATAGCCAGGGTGCGTCAGATGCCAGCGGTGTCGGTGTTGCCAGTGCCGGGGATGTCAATGGCGATGGTCTGGTCGATCTGATTGTCGGATCGACTCGTAGCGGCGGCACTGGTCGCGGCTATGTGGTGTTTGGCAAGTCCACGACCACCGCGATTGATCTATCGGGGATCGCCGGAGGTACCGGCGGTTTTGTCATTAACGGCGAGGCTGGGGGTGATTACTGTGGTTACAGCGTCGCCGGTGCCGGGGACGTTAACGGCGACGGCTTAGCTGATTTAATTATCGGCGCAATGTATAGCAACCCTGGTGCCGGCGATAACGCGGGTCGCAGCTATGTAGTGTTCGGCAAGTCGACGACCACGGCGATCAACCTGTCGGCAATCACTGCGGGCACCGGCGGCTTTGTCATCAACGGCCAGAGTGAGTATGACTACAGCGGTCGCAGTGTCGCCAGCGCCGGGGATGTTAACGGCGATGGCTTAGCCGATTTAATCGTCGGCGCAAAGGACAGCGACCCTGCTGCCGGCGACGGCGCGGGTCGCAGCTATGTGGTGTTCGGCAAGTCCACGACCACCGCGATTGATCTATCGGGGATCGACGGGGGTACCGGCGGCTTTGTCATTAACGGCCAGGGTGGGGGTAACCGGAGCGGCTTCTGTGTCGCCAGTGCCGGTGATGTCAATGGCGATGGCTTGGCCGATCTGATCGTCGGGGCACCCGCCGCCGGCGATGGTAGCGGGCGCAGCTATGTGGTGTTCGGCAAATCGACGACTACGGCGATTGACCTGTCGGCGATTGCTTCCGGTATCGGCGGTTTTATCATCAACGGCCAGTGTTCGGATGACGCCAGCGGCGTCAGTGTCGCCAGTGCCGGCGATGTCAATGGAGATGGTCTCGCCGATCTGATCGTCGGCGCAAACCAGAGCGACCCAGCCGCCGTCAGTAAAGCCGGGCGCAGCTATGTGATCTTTGGCTCTACTATTGGTGCATTTGGTCAAACAGTGGTGGATCAACTGGGCACCAGCGGCAATGACACCTTAACCGGCACCACATCCGCCGAAACTATGGTTGGCAATACCGGTGACGACACCATCACGGGAGGCGGCGGTGCGGACGTGATTTATGCTGGCTCAGGAGATGACACGATAGCTCTCAATGCGAGCAATGTCACCGCGCTGAGTGCTAACTTCGGTTCCGGCGGCAACACCGGGCAACTATCTCGTGTAGATGGTGGTAGCGGGATCGATACGTTCAGTTTATCCGGCAGCAGCATTTCGCTGGATCTGACGGCGATTGCCAATCAGGGTGCCGGCGGACCGGGAGGACTTTCACGCATCACTTCCGTCGAACGCATCGATCTCACGGGTAGCGGCAACAACACGCTGACCTTGAGTTTGAAGGATGTGATTGATATGAGCGGAATGAATAATTTCAACAATGCGAATGGGTGGGTGGATGGGACTTACGGCCTTGCAGCGGGTGGTGCGAATGGCGTGAATCCGGAGCAGCGGCATCAGTTGGTGATTGATGGCAATGCGGGCGATGGGGTGAATGCTAGCGGGTGGGGTGTGTCGGTGGGGACGGTGACGCATAGCGGTCATACATACGATGTTTACAACCAAGGCACGTTCGCGCAGTTGCTGATTGATTCAACGATTACGCGGACGGTGATTTAGAACTGAAAGATTTTCCGAAATAAAGCACCATAGCGTTGGTAGCGGTTTGTTACATTGGATTTGTTAGGTACCATTTTTTCCATTGTCATTCTGAGTGCAACGAAGAATCTGCTTTTTGTCTGCGTTATGCACAGTGCTAATTTTGACCGCCGTAAACAGCAGATTCTTCACTGGCGTTCAGAATGACAATGGAAAAAATGGTGTCTAACAAATCCACCACGACTAACCGGTAACGCGCGTCACCTGCATTTCATAACGTAATTCCGCTGTTCACGTTAATGGAAAAATAACAGACATGACAATAAATACCGGTGACATGCTCACCCTGCATAACGGTAAAACTGCCCAAGCTCTCAAACCCGGTCAACGCAACACCTTCAAAGCCCAAGCCGGCGACCACTACCGCATCGTCAAGCACGTCGATGAAAAAGAACAACTGCTCGACGATGTGATCGCGACGCGATCAGGTGACGATCTGCATCTCAGCCAGGTAGGGTGGGCACGCCCTTTGTGCCCACGCGTTTTCTATATAGCCGCACGAAAATTATTTATCCTTTTTAATTTCACCAATAATTCCAAATCATGTCTCGGTATCGCCGCGTATCACTTGCTGGTCATGCGCATTATTATCGTGTCGAGTTGATGAACGAATCCAAACGCAAACACCGTTATTCGACATTTCATCGTTATGTGCAAGATGGCGTTTATACACCCGATTGGGTGTGGTGCTGATATGGCGAAGGTTGAATATGATTGATGGTATTCGCGTGGGCACAAAATACGTGCCCCCTACTTGGCTGCTAAAACCGAAAGGATTTGAATATGCCTTGCTCCAATTGCCTGAAATGCCCCATGCCAAATCAATACGGGCTACCTGCATTCGATCCAACAACTGCGGTTGAAGGCGACCCCAATAGTCCGATATGGATCGTAGCCCTAAACCCGAAAACAGAAGAGGAAGATCATGTGTCGGGTGGTAATAATCCTATTACCTGGAAAGACACAAATCCGAGCGCTCCACACTTTATGCGATTACAAGGAATACTTGGACCTGATTGGTATCCAAAGTTATTTCAACCCAAAGGCATTGCCCATACCGATATTGTAAAGTGTGGATCTCCTGCCTTTACACTAATTGAGGCAAATGCAGTTCCGGTTTGTCATGAGTTTTTTCTTGCACAGATCAAAAAACATAAGCCAAAATTGCTTTTAGTTCTTTCAAGTTATGCGGCCCGAATTATTGCCAAGGACGCAGGCTTATCGGATGATGCAACGGAAGGTGCTTGGAAATTCGGTGAAGAGGGAGAGTTCTGCTATGTTGTTCTCTCGGGTTACAGTGCGCCGCAGCAAGAGAGATATGCCAAGCTTCGTTTGAAGAGAGATTTTTTAGCAGCAGCCCAACATTACATTCGATAAGGACGCGCCAATAATGTTACTTCTTCAGGCAAGCATCGGGGCGCGCGCTTCTCAATTTCGACGTTATGTCGCACGTGAGGGGCACCAGTGAAGCGCGAAGTTGAGAAAGAGCAGAAGCTTCCGGCGTTCGCTTTGACCGGACCTGAGCTAGAACTGCTCTGGGGGCGACTGAACGAGCTCTTTGAACCTGAAAAGCCGCTTCGTTCCAGGCTGCACTTGACGCTTCCGAACGAGAAGCTTCAGTTTGATGGAATCGACGAACTTAAATCTTACGATCGGGTGCGGGGGCGCGTTACTCAGTTTGAGATCGAGTTCTCACAAGAGAGTAAGTCCATTTCGGTACGGTCGGCTGCTCCGATATTCAGGTCGACGGCGACCGTTAAAGCTCGGGCGGATTCCGATGTTTGGATTGCGGGCGCCATCAACACTGTGCAGACCGTAGTTCAGCCAAATCGCGCGTGGTACTGGTGGTTTGTGAACTGGCCCTTTCTCTTGACGTTCTTCATTCTTTCCTTGGTGCCGTGGGCGTCGTCCTGGCTTGGGGTGGTGACTTTTAAGGACGCTTCGCCCCGAGTTGCACTGGCATGGTTTTCGGTAGTCCTACTACTTGGTTTCCTGGCGTTTACTAAAGATAGGCTGCTTCCCGCCGCCGCGCTAATCTTCACTGATGAGCCAAACTTTGTGCGACGTTATGGAGCTGAGATTGGTTTGGTTTTGGGCGTAATATCGATAATTCTCGCGATCGTGGCACTCATATGAACCAAGCCAGGTAGGGTGGGCACGCCCTTTGTGCCCACGCGTTTTCTATATAGTCGTACGAAATTATTTATCCTTTTTAATTTCATCCCATAATTCCAAATCATGTCTCGGTATCGCCGCACATCGGTTGCTGGCGCAACGTATTTTTTCACCGTGGTGACTTACCGTCGACAACAGATTCTCTGCGATGAACTGGTACGCCATGCGTTGCGCGATGCAATTGAAACTGTGCGCCTTACACGACCTTTTGCCATCGATGCCTGGGTATTGTTGCCGGACCATTTACACTGTATCTGGACCTTGCCTGACAACGACGCCGACTTTTCCACTCGCTGGATGATGATCAAACGTCGCGTATCACTTGCTTGGCATGCGAATTATTACCGTACCGAATTGATGAACGAATCCAAACGCAAACACCGAGAATCGACGCTATGGCAACGCCGTTTCTGGGAACATCAACTTCGCGATGACGACGATTTTATTCGCCATGTAGATTACATTCATTTCAATCCGGTTAAACATGGATACGCGAAACGTGTGGCTGATTGGCGTTATTCGACATTTCATCGTTATGTGCGAGATGGCATTTATGCATCTGATTGGGGTGGTGGTGCCAATATGGCGAAGGTTGGTTATGATTGACGGTATGCGCGTGGGCACAAAATACGTGCTCACCCTACTTGGCTTGCTGTTATACGGTCCGTTAGCGGTTGGGATGTCTTACTTATTTACCTGATGTTACGCAGCCGCAGCGCGCAAGACCTGAAGTTCGGCATATGCTTGCTGC
>JAZKCF010000004.1:0-24652 GCA_040388195.1 Pseudomonadota bacterium | reverse complement strand
GGTTGAAGCGGAGAACGGTCTGGAAGGAATCGCCGTGGCGCAGGCACAGCAGCCGGACTTAATTCTAATGGACAATGTGATGCCGGTGATGAATGGTCGCGACGCGACGAACCGTTTGCGCGAACTACCGGCATTCAAAACGGTAGCGATCATTGCCGTATCAGCCAGTGCCTTCGACTTGGATCAAGAAAAAAGTTTAGCGGAAGGGGCGAACGCATTTTTAGCCAAGCCGCTCAATATGAATCATTTGCTAAAAGAGATCGGTGGACTGCTGCAATTGACCTGGTTATACGAAGCAGCGGACGACACGATGCCGGTGAATGAAGCAGCGACGGGACCATTCGTGGTACCGCCGGTAGAGGAGATCAATACGCTGCATCAATTGGCAATGCGCGGCAACATGCGGGAAATTCGGCGGCAAGCCGACCACTTGGCGAAGCTGGATAAGCGTTATATTCCCTTTGCCGAAAAGTTACGTCATTTAGCGGAAGGGTTTCAGTCGGAGGCAATTCTGGAAATGATAGAGCAGCACCGAAAATGATAAACCCCTTGCGGCTGCACGTTGAATTCGCGAAGTTCATGGCACGATTCGCTGCCATGATTTTTCAGTTCGATCGTTGACGTGCCTCTTCGCCGGTGTTGTCTGTGGTTATGCCTAAAGATTTTTTATTTGATGTTCTAAGTGGTTAGTCGCGTTGGGTTTGTTAAGACCAAGTAAGGTTTTTTATGCACAATGTTTTTGTTGTCATTCTGAGCGCAGCGAAGAATCTGCTGTTTACGACGTTTAAACATCGATGCTCTTTAAGCGTTGGCAAAAAGCAGATTCTTCGCTGCGCTCAGAATGACAATCACACAGTGTGCCTAATAAATCCACCGTGACTGACCATAAGTGTTTTGCTAAATTGTTTTGTAGATTGGCATTACTCGTATTACCGCTTGTTCTTAAGAGGACTAAACGGTCCGAAGCAAACGCAAGGCAAGTGCCTATAACCCATAAATGGAGGCGAAATGGCTCATTCATTAGTGAAATATTTTAATGTTCCCGTTGCAGTAATGCTATTGGCATCGGCAGGAAGTGGTTATGCTGCAGATTCGGGCGAGCGTGTCTCCTCACCCTCAACCGCGCCAGCAGCGTCAAACGGCAATGCGGTTGGCGAGCTTAGTATTTACAAGCAAGGTAACGTTGCTCCCTTCGCCTTATATTTAGGTTCCCCGACCAACTGGCACGATCCAGTACCGGCCGACGGAACGCTTAGCCAAGGGGTGATTAAGGTCGAACCAGGAGAGGTTAATGCGCCTGGCGATGGGAAGAAAGTTTCTTGGACGACCACTGGTCAGCTTTATGCGCAATCGAAATCAACAGAGGACCGCCTCGATTATTTAGATGCAGATGCCGCATTAGTATTCGATCTTGTTGTTCACGAGCCGCCGCAAAGTGCCGTTATCGTGCGAGTCGATTGTAAGTATCCTTGTATTGGTTTGGTGGACGCAACCAACACGATCAAGAGCCTTCCCGTCGGCCAAAAATCCACCCTCAAAATTCCACTTTCCTGTTTTGCCGCCACTGGTGCCGACTTTGGTAATGTGAACACACCGTTCCTCATCTATACCACGTCACGTTTTGTTGCGTCGTTCGCCAATATCCGCTGGACGCCTGGCGTCGCAAAAGATGCGGATGTAATGAATTGCAAAAAAGGTAAATCTTAGGGATGCGCATGAATAATTTCCTGATTTGAAATCGTGTGGCGGGAGTTGCCGCAAGAGTGAGCCAGGAAGGCGGGGACTATCGTCCCCGCCAGCGTAATGATCTGCCCGTGCAAGTGCTTACCGTAAAGCTATTCTCCGCTAGCGGCAAGCAACGCCACACGTGGAGAAAATCGGGAAATTATTTCACGCAAATTCCTTAGAGCGGATTTCATATGAAATCCGTTCTAATAAGGATGATTATGGGAAATCTCACATGCATCAACCGATTACCATTGGTGTATTGACGCCGTCTATAAGCGGCGAATACCTCGGCAAAATAATTACGCAGATCTATCGTAGCGCCGAAGCGAACGGCGTTCGCGTAATAATTGTTCGCACGGGTAGCGTGGGCCAATTTGATTTAGGAGTTTCCTTGGCTCACATTGACGGATGGATTGTCGTGGTCAAAGCAATTTCTCCTGATTATTTGGAACGGTTGCTCGATACCGGCAAACCTGTCGTATCTATTGCGCACGATTTTGGCCATTCACAAGTTATATCAGTGGAGAGCGACAATGAGAAGAGTGTCGCTTACGCTGTTGGCGAGATGATTAAAGCAGGTCATCGGAACATCGCATATATTGGTCATCTGACCGCTTATGACATTAGCCATAGGTTAATTGGATACCAACAAGCGCTTGCCGAACATGGGCTTCCGTATCGTCCTGAATATGTTTTCGATACGCAGGACCACAACCAGGTTGCCGGCTTGCGCGTAGCGAAAGAAATATTAGCAAAACGATTACCGATAACTGCTGTTTTCACTGGAACAGATCACAACGCATTGGGAGTGGTCACCTGTTTTCAGGAGGCCGGTGTGCGCGTGCCAGAGGATATTGCCGTCATTGGATACGACAATACATTTTTGGCTCGTACTTGCATTCCTCCATTAGCAAGCATCGATCAGAATATTGATGATCTAGCCGGGCGCGCCGTCGCCGTTACATTGGAACAAGTCCACCAAGGATCTCGGCGCGGTGGACGGGAGTTAGTCAATAATATATTTGTTATACGCCAGTCTTGCGGATTAGCGCTGCCAATAGATCTTTCAGAAACGCATCACGATGTCCAGGACACAATGACGGACGACAGCCAAATAGCACAGGTGGCTATTAGCTATGAGGTGACTAATGATCGCATCAGCGCGAGCTTCGAAAGAATTCAGTCTTTATTAAAGTTGCTCGGGACTTATCTCGAATGGGCTTGTATCGGCCGATGGAGCGATCCCGTCGCTCATCCCGACTCACTGACCATACGTTATCTATATAACTACGTTGATGACAGCATGGATGAGCGGAAGATTGATTGCGATCTTGCAGATTTCCCGCCGTTGGCCATGATGAATAAGTCCGATAGCTTTGACTCAAAACGTTTTATCTTCGTTATTCCAGTGGTGACTAATAGCAAACGCTGGGGCGTTATAGCGGTGTCAGGCTTGATCGGTCGCCGAGCTTCTAGCCGGCAGGCTGGCATCATGAATTACCTTAATTATTTTGAGCTGCTTGCACCTGCCTTTGGACGTTCTGCGCTGGACGAAGAACTAGCGGCTTACCAAGCAGGACTTGAGGAGCTTGTAAAACAGCGAACCGCCGAACTGAATCAAAAAACAGAAGAACTAATGGAAGCCAAAGAACGTGCGGAAGCAGCGAACAAAGCGAAGAGTTCATTTTTAGCGAGCATGAGTCATGAACTGCGCACGCCATTGAATGGCATTTTAGGCTACGCGCAAATCTTGAAACGCGATAAAAGCATGGGCGATCGGCAACGCAATGGACTGAACACGATCGAACGAAGTGGCGAACATCTGCTAACGCTGATCAACGATATTCTGGATCTCGCGAAGATCGAAGCGGGCAAATTCGAACTGTATCCAGCACCGATTAATTTACCGCCGTTTTTACGGGTCATCGCCGACATCATTCGCATCAAGGTCGAACAGAAAAGCTTATTGTTCCATCACGACGTCGCGCCGGACTTGCCGATAGCGGTATTGGCGGATGAGAAACGGCTGCGCGAAGTGCTGCTGAATTTATTAGGCAATGCAACGAAGTTTACCAGCCAAGGGCAAGTCAGCCTGGGGGTTCGGGTGATTGACAGCACCGGGGATGAAGCACGGTTACGCTTCGAAGTTCGGGACACCGGGGTTGGTATCAGCGCCTCGGCGTTAGAAAGAATTTTCGAACCCTTCGAGCAAACCGGCGACACCCAACAACGGCTGGGCGGTACCGGTCTTGGCCTTGCTATCAGCCGAGAATTAATCCAATTGATGGGCAGCGATATCCATGTGGATAGTGAGTTAGGTAAAGGCAGCTGCTTCTGGTTTGAATTACGCTTGCCGGTTGCCGAAGCGAAGTTCGCGGTGGAACTGCAGGAGCGGCGCATCATCGGTTATGAAGGCGCGCGGAAAAAAGTATTGGTTGTTGATGATGTAGTGACCAACCGCGCGGTGGTGATGGATTTTCTGAGTTCACTGGATTTTGAGATGGTTGAAGCGGAGAACGGTCTGGAAGGAATCGCCGTGGCGCAGGCACAGCAGCCGGACTTAATTCTAATGGACAATGTGATGCCGGTGATGAATGGTCGCGAGGCGACGAACCGGCTGCGCGAACTGCCGGCATTCAAAACGGTAGCGATCATTGCGGTATCGGCCAGCGCCTTCAATGTCGATCAAGAAAAGAGTTTAGCGGAAGGGGCGAACGCATTTTTGGCCAAGCCGCTCAATATGAATCATCTGCTGAAAGAGATCGGTGGACTACTGCAATTGACTTGGTTATACGACGCCGCGGACGACACCTCGCAGATAACAGAAGCGGAGCCTGGATTATTCGTGGTGCCACCGGCAGAAGAGATCAATACGCTGCATCAATTGGCGATGCGCGGCAACATGCGGGAGATTCGGCGGCAAGCCGATCACTTGGCGAAGCTGGATGCGCGTTACATTCCCTTCGTTGAAAAGTTACGTCAATTAGCGGAAGGGTTTCAATCGGAGGCAATTCTGAAAATGGTTGAGCAGCACTTAGACAATCCTCAATAATTTTGCATAGAAACCAGTTTGAGAACCTTATTACAAGCAGCATTTCAGATGAAGTAGTGCGCTTTTGCTCAACGAAGTTAACAAGTATACGAACGGACAAACGACTATCAAGAATTAGCGCAAATTTTCTATGAATGGGTAGAAGGATTGCGTTAAAAAATAAAAGAGGGGGACACATTGCGGCAGGTAACGATTGGAATTCTCTCACCGTTTTTTGGTGGTGAATACCTAGGCGAAGTCATGGCGCAACTCTGTCACAGCGCGCAAGCGCGAGGGGTACGCATCATTTGCATTCGTACTGGCGATGTAGAGAAGTTTAACCTCCCGGTAGCAGTAGCGCATGCGGATGCATGGGTGATTGTGCAGAACGCAATCACGCCTGAATATCTATCCCTATTGGTCGCGATGGGCAAGCCAATGGTGTCGATCGCGCATGATTTTAACCATCCACAGATCGTTTCAATCGAAAGCGATAATGAAGGCAGCACCGCACATGCGGTCGGCGAAATGATTAGAGCGGGTCACCGGAACATCGCGTATATGGGTTATCTGACCGAATACGATATTGGTCGCCGGCTAGACGGTTATCGTCGCGCATTGGTTGAGCACGATATTCCTTATCGTCCTGCGTTTGTTTTTGACACAAAGGACTACGGACGAGCGGGCGCTTCGCTCACGGCGCGGGAAATTGTGACGCAAGGGCTTCCGGTAACGGCAGTATTTGCAGGGACGGACCGCAACGCGGCAGGTGCGATTCACTGTTTTCAAGAATCTGGCTTGCGTGTACCAGAGGATATTGCCGTTGTCGGCTATGACAACACATCCATGGCGCAGAACTGCAACCCCCCGCTCGCCAGCATTGATCAAAACCTTGGCCAAGTGGCTGACCGGGCGCTGGCTATACTGCTGGAGCAACTCGAAGAAGGACGACGCCGCGGTGGTACAGAGCTGGTGAGTAATGTATTGATTGTCCGTCAGTCGTGCGGATTGCCCGTAGTAAATGCTGTTGCTAACGAAGGTGTGACGCCAGAAGTGGCATCGGATGGCGATTCCACGTCGATCTATGAGATTGGCAGACATCTCGTTAATGCAAATGCTGAGAGCATCCGGCCTCTAATGGAGTTGTTGAGTCCCTATATCGATTGGCGATGTCTCGCTAAATGGGATGATTTGGCGAATGAGCCGGAGACGTTAACGATACAAGAAACGTATAACTACAGCGATGCACGGAGCGACGCCCAGGGAATCCGTTGCAATGTGAAAGATTTTCCACCTTTAGATGCAATGGGAAAAGCGACTGGGTTCGATGTTCAACATTTTATCTGTGTGCTGCCTGTTCTCCGTGGCAGTAAGCCGTTGCGTTTGATAGCGGTATGCGGTTCGAGTTCGTCGATTGGTCGGCTTATGGAGGTCATGCAATACATTGATTTATTTGCTCCCGCTTTTGAGCGTATTGCGCTCGATGAAGATCTTGCCGCGTATCAAGCCGGCTTAGAAGAGCTCGTTAGACAGCGAACAGCGGAATTGATGGAATCCAAAGAGCGAGCGGAAGCAGCCAACAAAGCGAAGAGTTCATTTTTAGCGAGTATGAGCCATGAACTGCGCACGCCATTGAATGGCATTTTAGGTTACGCGCAAATCCTGAAACGCGATAAAAGCATGGGTGATCGGCAGCGCAATGGACTGAACACAATCGAGCGTAGTGGTGAACATCTGCTAACGCTGATCAACGATATTCTGGATCTCGCGAAGATCGAAGCGGGCAAATTCGAACTGTATCCAGCACCGATTAATTTACCGCCGTTTTTACGGGTCATCGCCGACATCATTCGCATCAAGGTCGAACAGAAAAGCTTATTGTTCCATCACGACGTCGCGCCGGACTTGCCGATAGCGGTATTGGCGGATGAGAAACGGCTGCGCGAAGTGCTGCTGAATTTATTAGGCAATGCAACGAAGTTTACCAGCCAAGGGCAAGTCAGCCTGGGGGTTCGGGTGATTGACAGCACCGGGGATGAAGCACGGTTACGCTTCGAAGTTCGGGACACCGGGGTTGGTATCAGCGCCTCGGCGTTAGAAAGAATTTTCGAACCCTTCGAGCAAACCGGCGACACCCAACAACGGCTGGGCGGTACCGGTCTTGGCCTTGCTATCAGCCGAGAATTAATCCAATTGATGGGCAGCGATATCCATGTGGATAGTGAGTTAGGTAAAGGCAGCTGCTTCTGGTTTGAATTACGCTTGCCGGTTGCCGAAGCGAAGTTCGCGGTGGAACTGCAGGAGCGGCGCATCATCGGTTATGAAGGCGCGCGGAAAAAAGTATTGGTTGTTGATGATGTAGTGACCAACCGCGCGGTGGTGATGGATTTTCTGAGTTCACTGGATTTTGAGATGGTTGAAGCGGAGAACGGTCTGGAAGGAATCGCCGTGGCGCAGGCACAGCAGCCGAACTTAATTCTAATGGACAATGTGATGCCGGTGATGAATGGTCGAGAGGCGACGAACCGGTTGCGCGAACTGCCGGCATTCAAAACGGTATCGATCATCGCGGTATCCGCCAGCGCCTTTAATGTGGATCAAGAAAAGAGTTTAGCGGAAGGGGCGAACGCATTTTTGGCCAAGCCGATCAATATGAACAATCTGCTGAAAGAGATTGGTACGCTGCTGCAATTAACTTGGTTATACGACACCGCGCAGATAACAGAAGCGGAGCCTGAATTATTCGTGGTTCCACCGGTAGAAGAGATCAATGCGCTGCATCAATTGGCGATGCGCGGCAACATGCGAGAGATTCGGCGGCAAGCCGATCACTTGGCGAAGCTGGATGCGCGCTACATTCCCTTCGTCGAAAGGTTACGTCAATTAGCGGAAGAGTTTCAATCGGAGGCAATTCTGGAAATGATAGAGCAGTATCGACAAAAATAAATCCCTTGCGGTCGTACGTTGCATTCACGAAGTGCATGAGAAGTAAGTCGACTTGAATTTTCAAGAAAGGGGCAGGATGATCACGGCTATCTGCAACACTCTCGTCATTGTGTTTCTCACCTTTGGCGTAATCGCCGAGGCTGCCAATGATGTTCCCGTAGGTCTCGGCAGTTACAGTACCGTTTTGAAAGCCGGTAGCGAGACGAAGCCGCCGGAGACGATTTTCACGACAAAAAATCTTCCTGCGCCAATACCCACTAATAAATGGTATTCATCTTTAGTATTTACACAGTGGTCGGAGCCTTTGTTTGCGCATCCTCTTTCATATAAAGCGACAGCGGAGGGGTTTCAGCTAAACGTTCCGGAAAAAGTGACGCTTGGAAGTGCCCGCGATGACATAGAAATAATTTATCCCCATCGAAGAGCATTAATTATTTCTCCACTCGCTTTTTCTATGCAAGACGCCCGAGCCGACAAAGTTTCAGATTGGGCGGTTGATATCATCATGGGCGACGGGACCGATGCGTTGAAAGCGACGATTGCGCATGGCAGCCCATTCAGTTACTACGAAGTGAGCCGAGGCGACGTGCAAATTCGTGCAGCGGCGAGCATGCAAATTTATTATCGTTCGCCTGATAAAAGAGTTCTCGGCATTAAAATATTTGATACGCCATATGCGATATTTGCTCCCACGGAGGCGAGCTGGGAAGAAACGTCAAAAAGAATTGTTAAGCTTCATCTTCCGGACAAGGCGCATTACTTTTCGATTGCTGCGTTGCCTGATGATGAGGCCAAAACGATTGAAGACTTTACCCGATTTGCCTATGCCTTCATTCGCAATACGCAAGTTAGTTGGCAGTACGATGAAGCCGCGAGCCAAGTCACAACGACATTTCGTGTGACTACTGATATCAAAGAAGGGCCAGACAACGGCACGCTGCTTGGACTCTATCCGCACCAATGGTATAAAAATTCCCTCCTGACTAAAACGTTACCTTACGAATACGACACCATCCGAGGAAAGCTAAAACTGATTAGTGGCAATGAGTTTAAAACTCGTTATACCTATTCGGGCATCTTGCCTTTTTGGCCAAAGCTTTCCGATGCCACGCAGGCGGCGAAGCTCATGCAATATCTCAACGACGATTTTCAACAATCGGAAGCGTTGGTGGATGTTGGCAGCGGCAGCACATATTGGCAGGGCAAGGGGCTAGGGCGTGTGGCGCAACTTTTATCCATTGCCGAACAGCAAGGTGATATCGCAAAACGCGATGCGTTACTGAAACTGATGAAAACGAGAGTGGAGTCTTGGCTTCAATCGACTGGCAAAAATAAAAAGTATTTTTATTATGATAAATCTATTGGCACCTTGATTGGTTATCCAGACGAATACGGTAGCGCGGCGGAAATCAACGATCATCATTTTCACTACGGTTACTGGATTAATGCAGCCGCGCAAATCGCATTACGCGATCCCGCTTGGGCAGCTAAGGATAAATGGGGTGGCATGATTGATCTACTCGTTGCGGATATAGCAACTACTAAACGCGACCACGAGATGTTTCCCTTTCTACGAAATTTTGACCCTTACGAGGGACACTCGTGGGCTTCCGGCACTGCTTCTGCTGCGGAGGGTAATAATCAGGAATCATCATCCGAAGCCATTCACGCTTGGGCCAGTTTGATTTTGTGGGGTGAGGCGACAGGTAATAAGGCGCTTCGGGACACGGGTATTTTTTTATATACCACTGAAATACAGGGTATCAATCACTACTGGTTCGATCTTCATCATCAGGTATTCGCGCCTGAATATCGGAATGTCGAAACAAGCTTGCTCTGGGGAGGAAAGTACGCGCACACCACATGGTTCAGCGAAGACCCGAGAGCGGTTCACGGAATTAATCTATTGCCGATAACCGCTGCTTCTCTTTATCTGGGTATTGATCGCGATTTTGTAAAGCGTAACATCGAAGCGGCTGATAACGAATTTGAAATGTTCCTGAAACGAGGGAATAGTGCTTCTCGTGATTTTTGGCAGGATATTCTGCTTGAGTACTATGCGCTTTATGATGCGAAAGCGGCGATGGAGCGGTGGGAGGATCGTGGCGCGGTCGAGTATGGTGAAACGCGTAGCCACACCTATTATTGGATTCAAAGTCTCATCAATATGGGTAGTCCCAACTTCGAGGTCACCGGGAATACACCGTTCTATGCAGTATTCCGTAAACCGAATGGGAAAAATATTTATGCAGCATACAATTTTGGAAGCACATCCAAAATCGTTACATTCAGTGATGGGATGAAACTGCATGTTCCACCGAGAAGCCTGGCTAATTCTTCAGGGGCATCAAGCTCACGAAGACTAATTAAGGAATAGCATGGCGGCCGTACAAATAAAAGGGGTGGAAAAATATTTCGGCTCCAATCACATTATCCGCGGCGTGGATATTGAAATCGAGGACGGCGCGTTCGCAGTCCTGGTAGGGCCATCTGGCTGCGGTAAATCGACCTTGCTGCGAATGATTGCTGGGTTGGAAGAAATTACCGCTGGCGAAATTCATATCGGTGGCACGCTAGTCAATGATGTTTCCCCGAAAGATCGTGATATTGCCATGGTGTTTCAGAACTATGCGCTTTATCCCCATATGACCGTTTTTGACAATATGGCTTTTAGTCTGAAGCTCGCTAAGGTCGAGCAAAGTGGTATTCGGGAACGTGTGAATAAAGCGGCAGAAATTCTTTCACTGGCCCCGTTGCTTAATCGTTATCCGCGCGAGCTTTCCGGGGGGCAACAGCAGCGCGTCGCGATGGGGCGCGCTATTGTGCGCGATCCGCGCGCGTTTCTTTTTGACGAACCATTGTCGAATTTGGATGCGAAACTTCGCGTGCAAATGCGTACTGAGATTAAGGAACTCCATCAGCGTCTCAAGACCACATCAATATTTGTTACGCATGATCAGATAGAAGCTATGACGATGGCAGACCAACTTGTGGTCATGCGGGATGGAATCGTCGAACAGTGCGGCCGTCCTCTCGATATTTACGATCACCCGGCCAACATGTTCATCGCCAGTTTCATTGGATCGCCTGCAATGAATTTTATTCCCGGCACGCTGCGCATTTCGCAAGGGGTTAAGCGAGTTGAATTCGAAACGGGTATCACCTTGCCCGCGCCGCTCTCCGCATTGGGTTCCGATGGTCAGCGAGTCATTTATGGGATTCGGCCGGAACACTTACGCCTCGCTGATAACGAACAAGGATTGAAATGCATGATCACAGTTATCGAGCCGACCGGCGCAGCAACGCAGGTGACGACTAAATTCGGCGAGATCAATGTGGTAAATGTTTTTCGTGAGCGACGCGATTTCGTTCTCGGCAATACGATATTTTTAGAAACCGATTACACCAAAGCGCATCTATTTTGTGAGGCGAGTGGAAAAACGCTGATGCAATAAGGAAGCCTGTATAACGAAGTTTACTAACTTAGGACTTACGTAAAACCGTCCCAGTAAGGGTTGAGCAGAGGTTTCGAGCTGCATGCTGCGAGCTGCGAAACGGTTTGCGCATGCAAGCGCAAACGCGCCCTGCAAGGGTGACGACGCAGGCAGTGCAAATTAGTACGACAAGGAGGAGCAATGTCGCTGGGATGGTTTGCGTAAGTCCTACAACTAATCAAATGCCCGAAGGCCGCAGCGGTTAGCGTGGTCTTTGCAAAAGAGCGTGCATCGCGAAAGCAATAGGAAAATCTCCACACGCCTTCCGAATTTTCGCACTACGTTTATTTTTCATATGTTGAAACGCCAAGACGTATCTCATGCGCCGCATCAATTCCTATCAAAGTTGGGAAATAGAGGTCTTGAGCCTTCTAATTTGACGGCTCGATAGCGCGTATATGGCGTTATACTGACTTTCGACTCTCCATCGCATAGAGGATTTTCGCGTGATGCACAGATGTCATTGGCACTTTGAATTTACCTATGAGTTCATTCCCAGGCGGAGGCGCTGGTGAGTTAAAGGGGAATCGTTAATGCCACGACCTATCACGCTTGGTGTGTTGGTGCCTTTTTTTGGTGGTGAATACCTTGGCGAAATCACCGCCCAACTCTATCAACGCGCGAATGCACGTAATGTGCGCATCATAATGATTCGAACTGCCAGCTTAGGGCAGTTCGACTTACCTATCTCTTGGTCTCATATCGATGGTTGGATCATCGTTGTGAATGCCGTTAGTCCTGATTACATATCGCGACTGGTCGCTAGCGGCAAACCTATTGTTTCGATCGCCCATGATTTCGCTCATCCGAAGATAGGCTTAGTAGAGAGTGATAATGAGGGAAGCACAGCGCGCGCGGTAGGAGAACTCATTCGTGCGGGACATCAGCATATCGCCTACATCGGTTTTTTGAGTGAGTACGATATCGGTCGCCGGTTGGCGGGATATCGTCAAGCACTGGCCGAGCACAACATTCCCTATCGTCCCGAATATGTATTGGATACCTCAGATTACGGTCAAGCAGGCGGTTCGCTCGCTGCGCAGAAGATTGTGGCGCAGCGGTTACCGGTGACGGCGGTCTTTGCGGGAACAGATCGTAACGCAGTGGGAGCGATTCACTGTTTTGAGGAAGGGGGAATGCATATACCCGCCGACATCGCTGTGGTTGGTTACGACAACACCTATGTAGCACGTACCTGTATCCCGCCGCTCGCTAGCGTTGATCAGAATCTTGGGCAAATGTCTGAAAAAGCGCTGACAGTAGTATTGGAGCAACTGCAAAGCGGCGAGCAGTTTGGTGGGCGATATTTAATCAGCAGTACCTTTGTTTCTCGTGAGTCTTGCGGACTGCATCTGTCTTCCTCTTCACCGGGAATGAACAACAGTGCGCATGACGTGATTGCAGAGAAAGATTTAACCACTACTTACGAAATTGGCAGGCATCTCGTTACCGCGAACGCGGAAAGCATTCAGGCGCTGATGAAACTGCTGGTGCCTTATGTGACATGGCGGTGTATTGCTAAATGGGATAATCCGAATAACAGCCCTGACATCATCACCGTACACGATGTCCATACCTATGCCGACGATCGCGCAGAGTCTATCAACATATCTTGCGATCTTGAGAATTTTCCGCCATTGGTCGAAATGGGAAAAGACGTGGAATTCGATCCAGATCATTTTATTTGTGTATTACCTGTTCTTAGCCGCGGCAAGCGCTTGCGGGTTATCGCCGTGGCAGGCTTGATCGGCACAACCAGCCGACTGGCCGGAACTGTGCAATATGTCGATTTATTAGTACCGGCTTTCGAACGTACCGCGCTTGACGAAGATCTGGCCGCATATCAAGCCGGCCTCGAAGCGTTGATCAAACAAAGAACCGCTTTATTAAGCCAGAAAACCGCTGAATTGCTTATCGAAAAAGAGCGTGCTGAATCTGCCAATCGGGCTAAAAGTACCTTCTTGGCCACTATGAGTCACGAGTTGCGCACCCCGCTTAATGGCATACTTGGTTACGCGCAAATCCTTAAGCGACATAAAAATCTTTCTGAACGGCAATTGTTCGGCCTTCACATCATTGAGCGCAGCGGTGAACATCTGCTGACGCTTATTAATGACACTTTAGATTTAGCCAAAATTGAAACAGGTAAATTTGAACTCTATCCAGTCGCTGTTCAGTTAACCTCGTTTCTCCGTGTTATCAGTGAAATGATTCGGGTCAAGGCTGAAGAAAAAAGTCTTATGTTTAATTTTGATGCTTCTCCAACACTGCCACTTTCCGTCGAGGTTGATGAAAAACGGCTGCGCCAAGTGCTGCTAAATTTGCTGGGTAATGCAACTAAGTTTACCGACCGAGGAGAGGTCAGTTTACGAGTGCGTGATATAAGCACTGACAAGGAGAAAGTGCGGTTGCGGTTTGAGGTGAAGGATAGTGGAATTGGCATCGTCAAGGAGAGCTTGGCGGCCATATTCGAACCTTTCGAGCAGGTAGGTGAAATGCAGCATAGGATTGGCGGTACTGGTCTTGGGTTGTCTATTAGCCGTGATCTGATTCGTTTGATGGGAAACGACATTCACGTCGAAAGTGAGCCAGGCCGCGGCAGTCTTTTTTGGTTTGAATTACATCTTCCGGTAGTTTCTTCGACTAGCCAGAGGATCGCATCCGAGCGAACTATTAACGGTTATCAGGGGCCTTGCAAGAAGATCCTCATCATCGATGATTTCTCAGCGAATCGTGCAGTGCTGATTAAGCTATTAAGTTCGCTCGAATTTGATGTTTTTGAAGCGGAGAACGGGGAGCAGGGACTTACCTTTGCCAAAGCGCACATGCCGGACCTCATTTTGACAGACAACGTTATGCCGATATTGAGCGGTTTAGAAGTCATTCGCCTGTTACGTGAATTGCCGGAATTTAAAGCGGTACCGATTATTGCCACCTCCGCCAGCGCATCTGATGTTGACCGGGAGAAAAGTTTGTTTACCGGGGCGAATATTTTTCTTTCAAAGCCAATCAATTTTGCCGAGTTTTTAAAACAAATTGGCGTTTTGCTGCAATTGACGTGGACGTATGAGCAAACGGAAACAGAAAAATTTTATGGCGAAAGCGAGGTTGCTGAGCCGCTCGTGATTCCACCTCAGGAAGAAATGCAGACGCTTTATCAGCTAGCCCTACGCGGTGCAATAAGGGAAACGCGAAAGCGGGCTGACTACTTGGCCGGTCTCGATGAGAAATATCGCCCATTTGCAGATAAGTTGCGCAGGCTAGCTGACGGTTATCAATCAGAAGCTATTCTCGATTTAGTAACTAAAGGCATCACGGGAAAATAACGCCATTTTTAATAAACAGACGACGCTGGAGTTAACTATCGCTTCCGTACACATTAAAGGCACGGCCAAATATTTTGGGAACGCGCATATTACCCGGGCAATCGATATCGATATCCCAGGTAGATTGCACGCCATTCCCGAAATGATGGCTTTCGGTCTTAAGCTTGCGAAAATTGATAGGGCAACTTGCCGTACAAATGCGTACTGTCGGCGTCGTTGCCCTGCTCAACCCATGCTGGGGCAGCTTTGCGTAAGTCCTATATTTACAAGCCGATCGTAACAAAGTGTATCTACTCTACATGCAAAGCAGAAAAATACTTAAGCGGTCGACGAGCGTTAAAATAAAGGGAATTGAAGTCGATCAGAAGGAGAAAACCTGAATGCAGTGTGACTCTGTACAATTTATGTTGATCGCTGAGCTGGAGGGTGAATTGCCCAACGCATTGACGGGAGAGAATCCGAATGAGCGTAACTTTAGCGCCTGAATCGCGCCGACATACTATCCTGATAATCGATGATACTCCTGCCAATTTGGCGGTTGTTGTTGATTATCTTGAAGATCATGGTTTTGAGGTCGCTGTTGCTCAAAACGGTCTGGTGGGAATTCAGCGGGTTAAGCTGGTCAAGCCGGCGCTCATACTGCTAGATGTGATGATGCCTGAGATAGACGGCTTTGAAACATGCCGGCGTTTGAAGGCGGATGACACCGTGAAAGATATTCCGGTTATCTTCATGACGGCCTTAGGAGAGACAACCGATAAAGTTGCTGGATTTGATGCCGGCGGTGTCGACTACATCACCAAGCCCTTCCAAACCGAGGAGCTACTGGCCCGAGTTAAGTCCCATCTTTTTCTGCATGAAATGCAATTGCAGCTTGCTGCGCAAAATTTATTATTGCAACAAGAAATCACCGTTCGCCGGGAGGCAGAGTCTGCATTGCGTTTACGCAATCGCGCAGTGGAATCATGCCTCAATGCCATTGTTATTCTCGACTGCTCGCGTATCGGTAACCCTATCGAATATGTTAATCCTGCTTTTGTGCGGATCACAGGCTACAAGGTCGAAGATGCATTAGGGAAGACCATTGATTTTCTATTCGGTCAAGACAGAACTCAACAAGGAATTGCCGACACCCGCGAGCTGCTGCAAGAGCGGCGTGAGGGTAGGCTGACGCTACGTAATTTTCGTAAGGATGGAACGATATTTTGGAACGATCTACATATCGCGCCGGTACGCGACGAGAAGGGTGAGGTTACCCACATCGTCTGCGTCATGAACGACATTACTGAAGCAAAAAATTATCAGGAAGAACTAAAACGGCAGGGTAATTATGATGCGTTAACAGGACTGCCAAACCGTAATTTATTGTTCGATCGCCTTTGCCAATCGGTAGTCATGGCGCGGCGGGCTGACTATTCAGTAGGGGTTGTTTTTATTGACTTGGATCGTTTCAAATTTATCAATGATTCACTTGGCCACAGCGCAGGCGACGAGTTGTTGTTGATTGTGTCGCAGCGGCTGAGGCAAGCGGTCCGCCAAAGCGACACAGTTGCGCGGTTGAGTGGCGACGAGTTTGTGCTTATCTTGCCGGATTCGGAAAACGCATCACCTATATGTACTCTTACAGAGCGCCCAACCGAGTTAGCGGCATCCTATACGCCGATTAAAACCGTACTGGACAGGGTGGTTAATGCCGTGGCCGAACCTGTCATGTTAAAGGGCAAGGAATTTAGCGTCACATGTAGTATTGGCGTGAGTTTTTTCCCCGACGATGGCCAGGACGCCGAAACGCTTTTGAAGAACGCTGACGCGGCGATGTATCAAGTCAAGGAAAGCGGACGGAATAATTTCCAATTTTATACGGCAGACATGAATGTTTATATCGCCGAACAATTGGCTATGGAAGCGTCGCTTCGCTATGCACTAGAGCGCAATGAATTTTTCTTATGCTATCAGCCTAAGGTCGATCTTAAGAGCGGTCGCGTAACCGGTGTCGAAGCATTAATTCGTTGGAATAGCCGAGAAAAAGGCGTTATTCCACCACTTGCGTTTATTCCAATTCTTGAAAGGATTGGAATGATTAACGACGTTGGAAAATGGGTGATTCAACAATCGATGCATGAGCAAAGCCATTGGCAGGAAGCGGGTCTGCCAGTACCGCGCATTGCCGTGAACGTTTCCCAAATTCAGTTGGATAATAAAAAATTCGTCGACGATATAAAGGTTCTGCTCGAAAAATTTAATGGTCAACAGCCTCCCTTGGATTTGGAAATTACCGAAAGCCTGATGATGAAAAATGCCGACGTTAATATTCCCAAGCTGAGCGCGATTAGAGAAATGGGTATCGGTATTGCCATTGACGATTTTGGTACGGGATATTCATCATTGAGCCAGCTCGGCAGCCTACCGATAAATGTTCTAAAAATAGACCGGCTATTCATTAAAAACATCACTACTAGTGCCAATGATCGAAGCATCGTTTTTACAGTGATCTCGCTCGCGCATTCATTAAAGCTACGAGTCGTCGCCGAAGGTGTCGAGACGGCGGCTCAGATGACACTATTAATGTCTCTCGGTTGCGACGAGGTGCAAGGTTACTATTTCAGTAAGCCGTTGCCGATCGAGCAGTATCTTGAGTGGCAAAAAGAGTTTTCATTTTCACCGAGTGATTTGCTAAAGCCGCAGACGTAATTTTTTGATAAGAATAAAAAAGATTTAGGTGCTTGAGGAGCTAAGAGATCAAAAAATTCTTGTCTGAGGTGAAATCCGCTCTAGACTTCAGAGTAACTTGAAATGCGTTCTAAGCAGAAAATACCCAATCAGGTTGGAACGCTGCAATTTTCCTGATTTCTTCTTTTGGCACTCCCGCATTTTTCCCGAATGCAGGCCAATGAGACACGACGTCAATTATTTTCTGCAAGCGTTCACGAGGCCGGCGAATGTCGTAAATCTTTGCGAGGTCTAATAGATCTTCTGCGGTGATATCCCATTTTTTTCCATTGAGTTGCATCTGATGCATTCGTGTCCACTTTCCCTCGGCAGGATTGTGCGAAAAACAATTGTCGTAAGCCGGAGCAAGTTTCCATTGTCCTGACTCATTCATAATGAAACCAAAATTTTTGGTGTGATCGTCACAGTTCACGATGGCAATGTTGAATGCACACCGCAACCATGCTTGCTCTAAGGCATCAGCGCCGAGATTAAGTGCCAAGATAGTGCGCATGTATTGATCATAGCTGTGCACATACGGCATATTGAAATCGAGATGCATCAATCCGCAAAGCGATTGGAGATGTAACTTCTCATTGCCAATTCGATCAAACCGCTTTGTCATGAAGTGTGCTCTACCGTTTTCCTCGAGCAGACGACACACGCTCATTTCTATACCTGCCTCGATAGCCATTAGATAGTGGGCATATTCGATCCGCCCGAAACCAGCTGTTGTTCCGAGTACGCCGTCTGTACCAACGTCAAACTTTAAAAGCCAGTGTTCAAATCCTTCCGGTACTGCGAATTGTCCGGAGACCACTTGATTTGTACTGGGGTTCCAGCCAATCACGGCTTTTGCTCTCGCTCCCCCAGCCGAACTGCCAATATCGATAATGTCTTGCGCAACCTTTGAAAACTCACCCTTTAGCGCGCGACGTGCATCTTCAACAAGATGCGCCATATCTAACGGTAAGCCTGTTGTCTGTGTTCTAACGTTATTCTCTGCTGGCTCAAATTCTAAAGCGCCCATGCTTCGACGACCGACATATAACAATCTTTGTAAAGTCGTTACATCCTTTTGAATAATGCCGCGGCGAGACATATATTCTTCGATGAGTGCGTTACCAAATTTATCTGGTAAGGCATCGGCAAGCATGCCAGGAAGTCCATAGAAGGTTTCTTGAGATAGAGCAGGGAAACTGAAGCGTCGCTTCGATTTCATCTTCATATGAATCGGTGACAATTCGAGTTTGCCTTTTTCAAATCCAGGCGCGTAGCTGAACTCGTAAAAACCAGGTTTGTTTTTTAAAGGTGCGACGGCGCCAACAAATTGCCCCCAAATATTCACTTGTACTGCCTTCACTGCCTCCATTACTTATCCTTTTTCGAGCGTGGAGCGCGCTTCCGACGCTGCTTCGCTTTTTTTTGTTCTTCCATCAATACGTCTAGTGGGCTGGGGTTATCGGCGTCCGGAACAAGTGTCACCAAACCTTCGAGGAGATCCATTGCTCTCAAGATTGCGATGAGGTTACGTAAGGTTATGGCCCCGGTTTTTTCGAATCGCTTAAGGGGCGTCAACCCAATCCCGCTTTTATGAGCAAGCTCTTCCTGTGTCATACCGGCTCCAGCTGGCGATACTCGCCACGCTTTAAGGGCAGCCGCGAGATTTTCGGCGATCTCGATATTGGTTAAGTTCATAGGTTAATAATAAGCTATTAATAAAAGTTATGACGCTTTATAGCCTAATTATAGACTGGCTATTCCGGTTGTCAATTTAATGGCCTATTATTGGTCTGTAATCCTATTGAAACGTAATTAATGGCCTAGTATTAGGCTTATTGTGGCTGGGATGGTATTAGTTACCACCTACCGAATCCTCACACTGCGATTGCCTTAAATTACACAGTCGTATTTTTAATTTGGCAACCGTCCGTTGCCAATGGTTGCCAGTAATAAAAGAATGGAATTACCGAAGCATCTTCCTGATTTTCGTGAACCAACGGTTCTGTGACATAGGAATGCCAACGCGAGTACAAATCGCAATGGAGGGCGATTATCTCCATTGCCAGCAAGATTGGCTGCACTGTGATCAGTGAGGAAAAGAAATACAACAAAATTTATCCAGTCGCTTGTTCAGACTGATAAGACCAGCAAATAAATGAAACGAATAATTCCATTCAATCAATCCGAACTGACAGATCGGCAAGGCCGATACGATTTGAGCAGGCGCTGGTGAAAGAAAAGTCGACAGGGCGTGCCTCCTCTCTTTAAGCTGGAATATGAGCGCAATAGGAGAAACATAAGTGCCTCCTCTAAAAATAAGCATCGCCGGCCTCGGCGTCGAAATTGTCAATCGCTAACTGATGCATTCTTGCTTCCAGAAAAGAAGAAAACTGTTTACGTATCTCCGCCGTGGCGGCAATAACGTGTCCTCCATTATGTTCAAGCACAAGAGGGTTTTTGAATTTCGACGCAACCATGCGGGAATACTCGCTCGGCACAATGGAATCGGAAAGACCTATGATATGAATCGAAGGTAGATCGTAGTTCGCTTCAGATTCGTACAGACTCGCGAGATTAGGATCTTTGGCAAGGAAAGCGCCAACCATTATGGCGAAGTTGAAAGCGAGCGGTTTGCGTTCAGTCGTTTTTCCGTCGGGGGAACGTAACCCAACGAGTAAAGCAGTCAAGGCTCCTCCTTGACTGAAACCGAAAACGCCGTCGAAAGGTCCTTCTCTTTTAAAAAAGGAGACTGCCCATTCATACGTGTTTGACCAGCCCTCATATCGAGCCACACTAGGATCTCCTTTGTCCGCCGAATTCTCGTCTCTCACTGCACGCCACCAACTGAAGCCTCCCTTCGCCAGAGATGGCGCATCGACATGCATAAACTCCGCCAAGTGATCCAATCCGCTGGTTAACATTTTCATTTGATCTCGCAGAACCGTAGCGCTGCCGCGATATCCGTGCAAACAAAGAATGCGTAGTTTCTTCATGATTTTTCTATCTCTTGGAATTTCGGTATTCAGGTGCAACCAGGTGTGCAGTGAAGGCAATTCAAACATGCGGCTTGTGTGGCGTACAAGAATGAGCGGTAAAATCGGCTCTCTTGTAATAATCTCAGTTTTGAAGTGAAGTAGGTACGACTATATACAATGCCGTCCTCATAGCCGTTCCTACTCACGTATTGCGGTGTGTAATCCGCAGTATGCAGATGTAGCTGCTTACTTGGACATTAGCATGGGAATGGCCTAGAGCCTGTTATGAACTATATCGCGCGATATAGTTCATAACAGGCTCTAGCGCTTACAGGGAGCATAAATCTTTCCCAGTCTGCGATTCGATCGGCACGGGCACGCAGCATATACTGGTCACCACTGCCGTAATTCATCTCAGCCGATACCCACTTTCCATTGGCCTTCGCTTTGAGCCGGTAAGGGTAGCCGCTGACGTCAAACGGGTCCCAATAAACAGTAATCATTTCCCACTCAGCTACTGGACAGTCATGTTGAATTTTAGAGGATGAATTGAGTCAACAGTCCATTACATTAAAACCCCCAGTAAGAACTAGGTTTATCTTTCTAATCAAGCCATCTCTCGTCTCATTTCTCGATTATCGTTATCTTATTTCTCAAGTTGATAATGACCTTAATACAAGGAAGTCGACTGCCATGAATAACTCGTTGACCGGATTGCCTGATGCGGACTTGACGGATGTGGATACTAGCAACCAGCTTGTTAAGGTCTATAAACCGTTCCTTGAGTTCAAAGATCTACTACCGGCAGACAAACAGACTTGGGCAGAAAGTGTGATGCAAACTGTCGGAGACTCATTGGCAGATGGAGTTGGGCTAGGCGGCACATATGGCGTGATAGGGGATTTAGCCACAGAATGGATTGAAGAAAATCCGATTTTTCAGAAGTGGCTGGACTACTACAGCGGTGATAATCCGATCATAAAGAAAATTATGACGCAGGCGCTGGTAGGTATTCCCACTGGTATTGCCGAATATGTCATGTTCAATATCGGAGCCGAAGGTATAAAGGGATTCTTCGGCACTCTAGAACCGCGCGATCCTGCGGAGATACTGCCTTATAACTATCTTTATCATCGTGCCGACGGAAATCAAGTTGACCATGAAGGAAAACGGTTTCCAGTAGGCACCCCTTTAATTGTGTCGGGAAGAAATGAAAATAGCGGAACTCTAACCTTCGTCAATGCACGCCTGAACATAAGCAATGGCTCCAATGAGTTCGAATATGACGATGGAACTACCATTGACGCGGGAACTCCTGTCTCAACGGATCCAAAAAATCCGAACTATTACTACCCGGAGTCACTTTTCCCTGCCGATGGAAAATCACATTATCTTGCCAGCGGAAAATTGGCTGAAAAAGGTGAACCTCTTCATCCACACCCATTTGAAAAAAATCGATACATAGTTGTAGACACGCAAAATTATGAACCTTTAACTGAGCAAGAGTATTCAGCCATCGTTAAATCCGACGGCAGCTTGCAACAACGTCCGACTACTCATGGTCTTCGTGCGATTGAGGATGCGACCGAACACACCCCACTTCTGCAACAGGAGCAAACCAGTTCCGAATCGGAATTGATTCCTGAAGGAAATTATTGTCTTCCTGATGGCGATGGCTTTTACAAAGTAGTAGATCCTGCAAGATTGGTAGATTCTCGCGTTGTTGCTTTAGTTGGCGCGTTCAATGAAGCGAGAGAGCACATTGAACGAAAGCAGCAAGTGGGCAATCTGGGTGACTCGCAACTTTTCAATCTTTATGCCTCGCTTTGCTTCGCGGGTGCCGAAGCAGTGTCGGTTACTTTTAATGTTCCCATGAGTCTTGCGGATGGTGTCGGTGGAATGTTTATTGGGGCGGGATATGCTAATCGAGATATGAAAATAGGTGGCGTACCTCTGTTCCAGATGAAAAATAGAAGAGATATCGACGGAAATATTTCGCGAAACCTTGATGGTTCACCGATAAGAGCGAACGGACTTTACGGAGCCAAGCACGAACTCAAAGAGGGGTGGGAAAACTACGGTGGACACGGATCATTTTCGTCACAGATCCCGGGAAATTTGCGGTTTAGTCGTCAGCAAATGCTTGCTAACGCCATGGGGTTCGCTGCGTTTGGCGCTGTATTGGCATTGACTGAACATCTGATGGGAGAGCAGCCAAGCAAGTTAGCATTGTTTTGCCGGCAAGCTGCCGCAGTTCTCGTTTTTTGTGCGGTTAATTTGCCAACTTTGCATTCTAGAAATGAGCCTACGGATCTAGTAGCTTCATTGAAAAATTTAAAGCGATCACTTGCCGGAGAAAATTTTCAGAACCATTTCACAGAGTATCTTCTTAGAGACCGCGCGGATAAGAACGATACATCAGCAGAGATACTTTTAAATATGTTTATTGGGCGGCCTTCAAAAGTCCTTGAATATTCCATGACTGTTGGCTCGGCGACAGTGCTAATACCGTTTAATATCGCTCGCGGTGTTATCGAGGGAAGTGTAGATGGTTTAGTTAGCATGGGGAAGAGAATTGTCTACAATCCGGAGGAGAGAAAAGACCTTGAACATGCTGAAGGAAGCGACGAGGAAAGTTTGCGCGAATCCAGCCAACTCAGCGAATCTAGCGAAACCAGCGAGTCTAGGGAAACCAGCGAATCCAGCGTATCTAGGGTAACCGGCGAAACCAGCGAAACCAGCGAAACCAGCGAAACCAGCGAAACCAGCGAAGCCAGCGAAGCCACATCGCTCGCGAATGAAATCAATTTAGAAATATTAAACACTGCGGCAAGGATTGATATTTGGATTTATTCCAATGCTGCTGTCGAAGCTTGGAGTTCAATAGTAGAAGGTGAAACAAATGGTGAGCTGGCTCAGCAGAAGATTCAAGAATTGAAGAGCGAGCAGAAGCTTTTAGCTGAGCAAATCGCCAAGTTAAAAACAATTATATTGGACGACAATGTAAATAATGTGAATGAAAGACGGGCCGTCCTCGAACAATTAGAAGAATTGAAAGGTGAATTGGAAAAAAACGTAGAGAGTATAGAAATTGCTGATGTAAGGAGCTTACTGGAGAAAACGACAGATCAATTACTTGCTAAAACACAAAAACAAAATAGTGTCGTTTATACCAGCATAGAAAGCTTGTCTGCCGTTGATAAGGTTATCGTCGATAACCTTGGCAGTGAAAATACTATTCGCTGGATGGAGGAAGGCGATAGGCTCGGATCGCCGAGATATAAGCTCGGTAATGGCGAGGCTTACCTTGTCCAATTGAATGGTACAAGCAGCGCCCCTAAACTCCCGGTAAGCCAAGAGGGAAAATTATTTGCGGTAGTTCCAATCGAAGTATATGAGGAGAAAGGTAGAGCACTCGATTTACAGAATTCACAAGTCGGTGCTAATGGCCATATTCAAGGGGGGTCGCCAAGCACTAAGATTACTATTCAGAAGGCAACCTTAATTGCGGTGGAGAAACGTCAACAAAGTAAGCAACGCAACGAGCTAGTAAATCAATCGAGTACCAGTAGAGGTAAAAGACGCTGAAGATATTAAAGACCTGGCATTGCCAATCGATAATCACATATCCAGGCTGCGTCACCCATTAGAGTGGATTTGATATGAATGTACGGTGTCTTTGCTCCCAAATGCGGTTCCCGCGTCGTTGCGCTCCTTGCTTGCTAAGGCAATAACACTAATGCGCAAACCAATTGTAGGATGGAATTGAAGGGGCAACGCGGCGCATTCCACCAGGGTAGGCCGCGAAGCGAACAAAATCCCAAACGATTTCGTTGCGCTTCGCGCGGTGTTGCTGGTGGAATACGTCGCGATGCTCCTTCGATTCCACGCATTCACTGTGGCCGTTTTAACAATTTGCGCATGCATAAATTTTTCAAACGGACATACGGCGCAGCCCAGCGATGACTTATCCAAAACTTAGGTTAACACTATGGCAATGACGAGCAACGAAGGCGAGCGGCAAAAGACGCAATTTATACCCGCAAAATCTAGCATGACTGACCACTAGCACTAACGGGGCCCCAGACTACGATTGCCTCAATTTTTCCATTGTCATTCTGAGTGTCAGCGAAGAGTCTGCTGTTTACCGCGGTTAAAATTAACATCTTGCATAACTAAGTAGATTCTTCGTTGCACTCAGAATGACAATCACGCAGCGTACAAAATTCATCTGGACGCTGTGCTTCCCCCTAAGCAGCATGAGCCTTTTGTATAACGCCATAACGCACTGCAGGTTGCATGCGGGGAAGACGGCTCGTCATATCGCGGCGAGCTGCTTTAAATTTGTCCCATTCGACCTGATTCGGTAGAGATGGAATAGTAACCAACGCGAGTTCGACATAAGCGAAGGGAATGGAGGGACGGTATTGTTGTCCTTAT
>JAZKCF010000003.1:0-115209 GCA_040388195.1 Pseudomonadota bacterium | reverse complement strand
TGAACCTCGGACAAGGTTGGCCTCAATAGGTTTCGCTATGTCGAACTCGCGTTATCAAGAATTGACGGATTGGACGGCGCCGACGATCAACGAGGATGGTCAGAAAGTGAGTGAGCAGTGCAGAGAAATAGTAGGGCGTCGCTATCGCCGTATTCGGGTTGAATTGGTTGAGTCGACATGAGAGGGCGATAAACACATCGATCTGATTACCGACGTGTCGGAAGCTGTCGATGCGGTGACGTTGGCTGCTCTGTATCGCAGGCGATGGCGTCTGGAAACCGCCTTCCAACATCTTGAGGCCCATCCCGAATCGGAAATTAATACCCTGACCTATGCGCGTGCGGCGCTATTGGGATTTTGCCTGGCATTGGTCGCCTATGACGTGTTTTCCTTGGCATTATCGGCGCTCGACGGCGTTCACCAGGAACCCGTTTCGGAGACAATTTCCACTTACTATATCGGGCACGAAATCGCCAAAACATTCCTTTCCCTGTTATTGCTGACGACCGCAAAGGACTGGCGTTTCCTCGTCAAATATTCTGTCGCGGAATTCGCTGGCCGGCTGCGTGACATTGCGATGGCGGTCAATCTAAAAAAATACAAGAAACATTCGCACGGCCCTAAAAAGCCGAAACCAAAAACACCCTACGATCCCAAGCAGCCCCATGTCTCGACGCAGCAGCTTCTTACGAAACAAAAGAAAAAACGTGGTCGGAAAGAAAAGAAGGCACCTCAAAAGGGCTGGGGATTAACCGGCCAACTATTCGGCGATAAGGGCTACATCTCCCAGCCTTTGTTCAATCAACTCTGGCAGCAAGGCTGGCAACTGGTCACGAGGATCAAAAAGAACATGAAAAATAAGTTGATGCCCCTGCGAGACAAAATCCTATTGCGCAAGCGGGGCATCATCGAGTCCGTTCACAACATATTGAAAAGCCAGTGCCACATCGAACACTCCAGGCATCGCAGCCATATCAATTTCATGGCCCACTTGGTGGCGGACTGATCGCCTATACGCTGCGGCCAACTCATCCATCATTGAACCTTGCACAAGATTGGGCGCAATAGGTTTCGCTACGTCGAACTCGCGTTAAGTTACAAAAGAAGCCTATTGTTCTTCAGAAGCAGGCGTAACCGGCAAAAGAAGCAAGGTCACTCGTCGGTTGCGTGCACGACCATCGGGCGTTGAATCAGCCGTTACGGGTCGATTGTCGGCATATCCAGCAGCAGTCAAACGTGTAGAGGCGACACCATTAGCAACGAAAAAACGCACCACGGAACCCGCACGCGCTGAGGATAATTCCCAGTTCGATGGGAACTGCGGCGTGGATATTGGGATATCGTCGGTATGCCCTTCCACTTGAATCAGCTCATCAACACCTGCCAACACCGTTGCGATTGCTTTCAAACCAGTGGTTGATTCCGGTTGTATCGTTGCGTGCGCCGGTGCAAAAAGAACCGAGGCGTTAATTTCAACCGAGACACCACGTCTAGTACGAGTTACGTGGACTTGGCCGTCTTTTACTAGCGGAGCAAGCACCCTGAGAATGCGTTCTGCGAGGTCTTGCATTTTTAATACTTCCTGCTTTTGTTTCTCCGCATCTGGATCTTTTTTAGGAAGCGCGCCTGTCGGCGGAATAATGCTTGGTATAACTCGCACAGCAGGCCGTTCCTGAATTGTAGGAACGCGCTCCTTGTGTAAATAGCCGAATGCATAACTCAAAGAATCGCTCATTGCTCGATAACGGCCTTCGTTGACGGAGGAGACGGCATACATGACCACAAAAGAAGCAAACAGCAGCGTGATAAAGTCGGCATAAGAAACTAACCATCGATCGGGATTTTCGCGCTCTTCGAAGTTACGTCGCCGTCGGCGTGTCATTTTAGTTTTGTGTGTGGGGGTCATCGGTGCGCTTCCGGTACTTGTTCCCTAACCTAAATAGCTTTGCAAGCGCGTGGCGATAAGACGCGGATTCTCGCCACTCGCGATACCCACCAAGCCGTCCTGCATCATCTCTCGCACGACTATCTCCTGACGAATAACGCTTTTCAATTTATTTGATATTGGTAAGAACACGAGATTGGCAAAGCCCACACCATAAATAGTCGAAACAAAGGCCACGGCGATACCTGCGCCTAATTTGCTCGGCTCGGTCATGTTTTCCATGACGTGAATCAACCCGAGGACTGCGCCGAGAATACCGATTGTCGGTGAATAACCACCAGCTGCTTCCCAGACCCTGGCAGCATTGCGCTGTCGCTCATCGTAAATAGAAAGTTCCAAATCCAACGCTTCGCGGATTTTTTCCGGCTCAAATCCATCAATGAGCATTTGCAAACCGCTACGAGTAAATGAATCGGTAATCGATGGCAGTTTACTTTCCAGCACCAATACACCGTCCTTACGGGCAATGTTCGCCCACTCGATAAGCTGGTCTAGTGATTCGTTAAGATTAGAAGGCGGAGGGAAAAAAGCCCAATGGGCCATGCGCAATGCTTGAATAAAAACCTTGCGCTGTGTTTGCAACATCACTGCGCCGACCGTACCCGCAAGCACCGTCAATAACGCCGTCAGCTGCACCAATGAACCCAGGTGCCCTCCTTCGATAATTTGTCCGAGGACAATACCGATTAAGGCAATAGCCAGGCCGAGAACGCTGGCGATATCAATTTTTTTAAGCATTCAGCATGCTCGATAGCGCTAACGCGCTACCACTTCTTCAATTGACTTCGCAGCCGTGCAACCGCCTGAGTATGTATCTGGCAAACCCGAGATTCGCTTACCCCTAACACTGCAGCGATCTCGCGGAAATTCAACTCCTCTTCGTAGTACAAACCCATCATCAGCTTCTCACGTTCAGGAAGTTCTCCGATGGCGTGCACCAATGCCGCGCGAAAGCGTTTGTCATGCAACCGCTCGGGTGGATTTTCCTTGTCGTCAGGCAAATGCCGCTCCAAGTACGCTTCGTCCTCGGAATCGGAAAGCTCATCGTAATAAAGCAGTTGATGACCTTTTGCTTCTTGCAACATTTTCTGATATTCCGGCAGCGACATCTGCAGCTCAGCGGCGATCTCGCGCTCCGTCGGAGCACGTTGCAATTTTTGTTGTAATCGATGGATACATGACTCGATATCGCGCAACGCTTTACGCACGCTGCGTGGCAACCAGTCGTTTTGACGCAGCTCGTCGAGCATGGCACCGCGAATACGCTGGGAAGCATAGGCTTCGAACTGGATTCCCTGAGATTCATCGAAACGCGAGAAAGCATCCATCAGACCGATTAGCCCCGCCTGAACCATATCGTCCAGCTCCACACTTGCGGGCAATTTAGCCACCATGTGATGGGCAATACGTTTTACCAGCGATGCATATTCTTTCAGGCACTGTTCGGTAGTCATTTTGCAGCCAGCGGTATACATGGTTGGACGCGCTTTCTTAGCAGACTGCAGCATGGTTTAAGACCTCCGTTGTATTGCCCGAGATGATGCCACTGGGCGGAAACCACTGATTCATCTCGTAGGCAATACGCTGGAATGTATGGGCTAACGTAGACGTTCTTTCCCTCGCTAATCCGGGCCGCTTTACGCCGGAGAGTCGATGAAACGCAACATCTCCCGGAATAAATCCTCGGAAGTTCAGCTTCGCGGAAAGGAAGCGCTTCGCAACCTCCGCAATGTTGCCGTAGATTGCAGCGGCGCATTCTGCGTCGCGCGCTGCGCCGACTAAAACGTCGAACTCAGATGCGCCATTCGCGATGTTGAGCGATTTCATTTCGCCGTAAGTCGCGGTAATAGAAGCAGCCGCCTCGGAAACTACCATCAACAATCGCGCGCGGCCCTGGAACGCGGCAAGCACCTTGGCTGCGCCTTGTGGGCGTGCATTAATCAACAATGTATTCACCGGTGCTTTAAGATCGAAAAATTCTTGCCGCAGCCACCGCCCTTGCTGTGAAGTTAAACAATGCAATTGGTCGAGACCACGCGCCGCGGGAAGCAATTGAATTCCATGTACGCTTTTCTGCAACACTTCAGTAAGTCGTTTATCACCGGTAATGACATGCCCCAGTTCATAACGACAATGAAGCCCTAAAACGGTCCCGACATCACCATGACTGCCATCCATGATCATCACGCCCTCACCCTGCTCCGCCAGCGCTGCGGCAAGGTGCGCGGTCACACCGGCTTTTTCCTCCCCCGCGCCGGCCAGCACGACAATGCGCAATGGATTACGCGCAAATAATCGCCGCAATCCCGCTGCCTGATCCGTTTCAAACATGATTTTTATCTCCCGCATTTGTTTCCCGAGTTGAGCCTTGTGTGTTCTTGCCATTGACGCCAACCCAAGATGGATAATCGTCTTCTTGCAGCGCGAAGGCCGCGTTAGGCGTGATTTCCTTGAGCGCTCGATGCACAAGATAGCGCGCATTAGGGCGATGCAAATCTTCTGGTACTCGCTGACCACTGGCAACGTAATGAATGTGTAGACGATGGCGGATAATAACGTCGAGCACGCCACCAAAACGCACAGCTTCGTCTAGTTTGCTGACGATGCAACCGCTAAAGGATTTATCACCATAAGCGGCAATGACATCTTCCAAGGTTTCTGCCTGCACCGTCGCATTCAACACCAAAATTCGTTTTGCGCTGGCACCACGCAACATCGCGATTTGTTCGGCAACGCGCTGGTCACGTTGGCTCATGCCCGCCGTATCGATCAGCACTAACCGCCGCTGGCTAAGATGTTGAATAGCATTCGCTAGGGAAACTTCATCTTGAATGGTATGCACGGGAACACCGAGAATTTTGCCGTAGATGCGCAGTTGATCTTGAGCACCGATGCGATACCCGTCGGTCGTAATCAAGGCTAGTTTATCGGCGCCATACTTCACAGCGAAGCGGGCAGCGAGCTTTGCGGTAGTCGTTGTTTTGCCGACACCGGTAGGACCGACGAGTGCATATACACCGCCGTGCTCGATCAGATCTTCCTCGGCACTCGCGCAAATAAGATTCTTTTCCAGCACGCTGCACACCCAATCGCGCGCTTGCTGCGTAGAAAAATCGTCTGGAAGATTTTGCTGCAAGCGGCGAGATAACGCCGGACTAAAACCTGCAATATGCATGTCCTGCATTATCTTCGTCCGCGTTGGTTGCCTACGCACGCTTTCACCCAACGAAAAATTAGCCAGATGTTCTTCGATAAAATCACGCATGGAACGAATTTCTTCCGCGAGATTAGCGTTGGAATTGGCGGATGCAAGATTGGCAATCATCGCTGCAGTTGGTGCTGGTACTGCAGGCTCAGGAGTTTCAGTTTTTTCGACAGGCAATAAACGTTTTCTAGCTCTTGCCACTTGCGCATCGGCAATCATTTTCATGGTATTTGCCGCACGCTCGGAAAACACAGGATCGACAGTTGGTGGAGGAGTAAAGTCTTGCGCCTTTGGCTGCACCCGCGTAGTCAACGTCGCCACATCATCGGGAGCAGCAGCAAGAATTTCGACACCACCGTCGACAGGTCGATTAGCGAGAATCACTGCATCACCCCCCAATGCTTCGCGCACTTGGCGAAGCGCGTCACGCGAAGTGGCGGCAACAAATTTTCTTATGTTCATCCTCTACCTCCAACAATTACATTGACTCTGATCGTGCGGTTGTCCGGCACTTCACTGACTGCGATCACTCTGAGTTGTGGAATTGCCCGGCGCAAGAAGCGAGAAAGCATCACACGCAATCGATCGGGCGTAAGCAATACTGCCGGCAAGCCCATCGCTTCTTGATGTTCCACAGCCCTGGCGGTTTCCATGAGTATCGTATTGGCAAGACCTGGTTCAAGACCTGGTGAATCGCTATTCATGCCAGCTGCTTGCATCAATAATTGTTCAAGTCCGGCATCGAGACTAATCAGCGAAAGCTCGGGTTCGTTTTGATAGATCTGCTGGATGATCGCGCGACCAAGCGCCATGCGTACCAACGACGTCAAATCAACTGGGTCGTGAATGCGAGCGGCATGGTCGCCAAGCGTTTCCAAAATCGTACGAATATCGCGAATAGGTACCTGTTCACTCAGCAGGTTTTGCAGTACTTTTTGCACTGATCCTATCGGTAATAATTTAGGTGTTACCTCTTCCACCAATTTTGGAGAGGTCTTCGTAAGCATATCCAGCAATGACTGTGTTTCCTGGCGTCCAAGCAATTCTGCTGCATTTGTTTGCACGACATGATTGAGGTGTGTTGCGATCACCGTTCCTGCATCCACCACTGTATAACCAAGTGTCATCGCGTATTCGCGTTGTGCCGAATCGGTCCACACTGCTGGCAATCCAAAGGTTGGATCTTTCGTGTGCGTCCCTTGAAGAGGACCACTGACATTGCCCGGATTAATAGCGAGATACATACCGTTGTAAGCCTCGCCGTGACCGATAGTGACGCCTTTTAAAGTGATGCGATAAGCGTTTGGACGCAATTCAAGGTTGTCGCGAATATGTACGGCAGGCGGTAGGAAGCCAATCTCCTGCGCAAATTTACGACGTAATGATTTGATGCGTTTAAGCAACTCGCCATCTTGCGATGAATCCACTAACGGCACCAAACGATAGCCGACTTCCAAGCCAAGTACATCAACGGGTGCAACGTCGTCCCAGCTCGCTTCTGTTTGAGCAGGTGCGGGTTGGAACGCTGGCTTAACAACCTCCGCCTGCTTTGTTTCCGCCATACGCCTAAAGTATGAAATGCCGATCATTGCAGCAGCCAGGGACAAGAAAGCAAAATGCGGCATGCCGGGAATAATGCCAAGCAATACCAGTATTCCACCGGTAATGGTAAGCGCATTTTTATTCTGGAATATCTGGGTAACCAATTGACTACCAATATTCTCACTACTACCCACACGGCTGACCACGATACCGGCTGCAGTTGAGATAATCAGCGCTGGAATTTGCGCGACTAAGCCGTCACCGATTGCGAGCAATATATAATTCTTGGAAGCGGTTTCAAGCGATAAATCGTGCTGCCATATACCAACAATCATGCCACCTATAATGTTGATGAACAGAACCAAAATCCCGGCGACCGCATCACCGCGAACAAACTTGCTCGCACCGTCCATGGAACCGAAGAAATCCGCTTCATCCGCAATTTCCGTCCGCCGCCGCCGCGCTTCATCTTCGCCGATGAGGCCAGCATTCAAATCAGCGTCGATCGCCATTTGCTTGCCCGGCATGGCGTCCAATGTGAAACGTGCGCTAACTTCAGCGATCCGGCCAGCGCCCTTGGTAATCACAACGAAATTAATCACCACGAGTATGGCGAATACCACTAGCCCCACAGCGAAGTTTCCACCGACAAGAAAGTGTCCGAAGGCCTCGATTACCTTACCCGCTGCATCCGGTCCGGTGTGACCATTGATCAATACGACACGCGTTGATGCAACGTTCAGCGATAAACGCAGCAACGTCGTTACCAACAGCGCAGTCGGGAACACAGCGAATTCAAGCGGCTTGACAATATTTAGGCTCACTAGCAGAACCATCATCGACAAGGCGATATTGAAAGTGAAAAATAGATCGAGCAGCAGCGGCGGCAATGGCAATATCATCATCGCCAAAATAAGGATGATGAGTAGCGGCCCCGACAAATCAGTGAGCAGGCGAGTGTTGAACCAGGAAGCGCGTTGAATTATTGCATTCATGCATCTGCTCCCGGATCAAGCTCGGCTGGTACCGGCAGTACCTCGGGCAGCATAGGCATATCTCCACCCTGCGCACGGTGGGTTCGCAGCTGGAACACATACGCCATCACTAATGCTACGGCGCTATAAAGCGTAGCGGGAATTTCATCACCTAATTCGGTATGGTGGTGTAGCGCGCGCGCCAGCGGTGGTGCTTCCAGAATGGGGATATTATTTGCCTTGCCAATCTCACGAATACGTTGCGCCATCAGTGCACTTCCCTTCGCGATCACTCGCGGCGCTTGCATCGATTCCTTATAGGAAAGCGCTACGGCGTAATGGGTTGGGTTAGTGACGATTACGTCCGCCTTCGGTACCTGCGCCATCATCCGCCGGCGCGCCATTTCACGCTGTTGGCTACGAATGCGGGCTTTCATTTGCGGATCGCCGTCCATCTCCCGTGCTTCGTCACGCACTTCCTGCTTAGTCATTTTGAGACCGGTATAGTGATGCCAAAGCTGGAAGGGAACATCGGCAGCGGCGATTAGCGCCAAGCCACCTGTCAACGAGAAAAATATCACCGACAATAAGTGTCCGAGATTCGCCAATGCATCCATGATGTTTATTTGGGTCAGGGATAACAGCTCCACGCGCTTATTCCAAAGTACCCATCCGGCAATAATTCCAAGCACTACGGATTTGGCGATTGCCTTAACAAGCTCGCCTAAACCATGCAGGGATATAACCCGTTTTAAGCCGCTCATTGGGTCTAATCGCCCGAACTTAGGAGCAAATCCCTTAACAGAGAACAACCAGCCACCTAAAACGATCGGCGCAGCCACACTGACTATCAGTAACACGAGCAACACTGGCATCACCACCATCAGCGCATCGTATGACAAGGTATACAATCGATGCCCTAACGCACCGGTATTGAAAGCATCAGCTCTGGGAATATCAAGACCGCTATGCAATACGTGACTCATGCCTTGCACTAACTGACCACCTGTCCACGAAAACGCACCTGCAGCGGCGAACATCAGAAGAAAAGTGGAAAGCTCTTTCGAACGAACGACCTGACCCTCTTCGTGCGCCTTCTCCAGGCGCCGCTCTGAGGGTGATTCAGTTTTTTCGAGATCGCTGTCGTCAGACATGGCTTGGCTAATAATTGGTTTACGGCTATTCCATTATTGCGAGCCAGCCAGGGTTACGAGGCTTAAATTAGGAGAGGTTTTTAGGCGCTATTTAGACCTAGTGCGGATTTCATGTCGACATACGAAGATGCGCCAGGAAATTTGTAAAGGAAGGGATTTCAAACCGTCTACGTGAAGGCGTAGACGGCGATATAACTAAGTGCTACTTATTATTCTCGTCCTCTTGCCGAAACTCGGCCGATCGGTCCGCTTTCCGTCGAAAAATTCATCGACTCCATGAGCTCGCGCAAGTCGAGTACTAGGACCAGTATCCCTTCACGGGAAAGTGTGGCGCCAGCGACTCCTTTGGGTTTGAACGCATCCAATGGTTTTATGACAACGTCGTCGCGCCCGACAAAACTATCGACCGTAAGAACAAAATTCATACCGGCCATCTCGGTCACCACCCCCACGCCACCCATCGAGTCGGAAGACCAGCCAAGCAAATCAGCAAGCCGGAATACCGGCAGTACCTCTCCACGAATGACCATGCTGGGCTTGCCGGAAATTTGCTGAATGTCACGTTGTTTAAGATTGATTACCTCGCGCACCGCTGCGAGCGGTAGCGCAAACGGCTGCGCTGCGAGCTGCACCACCAACACCGGCAAGATAGCGAGAGTTAATGGAAGGACAATGGTGAAACGGCTGCCACGCCCTTGTTCTGAAGTAATCTCGATGCGACCGGACAAACGTTGAATGTTAGTTTTTACAACATCCATTCCTACGCCACGGCCAGACACATCCGAAATTTCAGTCTTGGTGGAAAAACCGGGAAGAAATATGATGTCGTAGCTTTCCCGCTCACTGAGCAGATTGGCTTCGGAGGCACCGATAATTCCCTTCTCCACTGCTTTTTGCCGGATGGCTTCGGGGCGAATACCTTTACCATCGTCGCTGACTTCAATAACAATGCTATCCCCGGCCTGGTGTGCGGAAAGAGTGACTAATCCTTTAGGCGACTTACCGGCAGCTATACGCTCGGCTGGCGACTCCACGCCATGATCCACTGCGTTGCGGATCAAGTGGACTAGAGGATCGTTGAGTTCATCCAACAAGGTTTTATCAAGTTCGGTCTCTTCGCCACTCAGTTGCAGTTCTACATCTTTGCCTAATTGACGAGCCAAATCGCGCGCCATGCGAATATATTTTTGGAATACTCGGCCCACGGGTTGCATGCGCGCCTTCATGACCGCGTTTTGCAGATCGCTTACCAAGGTATCAAGGTGACCCATTACTTGATCTAGCGTCTTCAGCATGCCCACGTTGGCACGCCCATGTACAACATCCTGACGCAGGCAAAGCAAGCGGTTTTTAGTAAGACCAACTTCTCCCGCAAGATTCAAAATCTGATCAAAACGGCTGACGTCGATACGCAATGATGCTTCTTTAGCAACGGGACCGGTCGCCATCCGATCGCCACCGCCGCCTGCTCCAGCGGTTGATTTCGGTGCCGCCGCAGGCTGGTTAGATACCGATGAAACGACTGGAACGTTCTCGATGGAAACCGCTGCAACTGGTGCAGGCATCGGAACTGCTTTACCGGTCGCTACTGCATAAAGGGCGTTCCAATCAACGTCACCAACCGTAACAGGCATCTCCAAGGCCTCTTCCACTTTTTTTTCTTTTGGCTTTTCCACGACAAGAACGGGCGCGCTTATTAATTCTCCGTGCAAAGCATCTTCCAGAGCTTTCATCAATGCAGGAGCCGCGCTCTCCAATGGCGATCCATTCGCCATTGCTTGAAACATACGTCTTACATCCGTAGTGGCAGCCAGAATCACATCCATTATTTCCGGCGTAAGGACGACTTTGTGGTGGCGCAACGCATCGAGTAAATTTTCTCCCCGGTGACAAAGCTCGACTAGATTAGTTGCGTCGAGAAAACCGGCGCCACCTTTAATGGTATGGAAACCCCGAAATACGGCATTCAACAGTTCCCCATCATTGGGGCGTTTTTCCAAGTCGACTAGCTGCACCTCGACGTCGTCTAGCATATCGCTCGCTTCGGTCAAGAAGTCACGCAGCAGTTCTTCGTTTTCGGATGAAGTTGTCATGGTTTTGGCCAGGCTAAAAGCCCAGGCTCCCTAGTAAATCGTCTACCTGCTCTTGGCTAGTCACTACATCGGTGCGGCCATCTGCACTGATTACCGGCCCGTTCAAGTTCATATTAACGTCGACTGGTTGCCCCCCTTGCTGAGTAGCGGAGGTTTCTAAAAGAAGCTGCAAAAGCTGGCCCTCAAGGCGCTGAGCAAGATCAACGATTTTCTTAATAACTTGTCCCGTCAAATCATGAAAATCTTGCGCCATCATTATTTCCAGCAATTGATTGTTCGTGTGTTCAGTGTGCCCCGGTATTGCATGCAGAAATCGATTGGTGTGCAGCGCTAAAGATTTAAACTCATCTAAAGACATATTGCCGGCTAACAAGCGATCCCATTTTGCCGACAGCTCGGTTGCCTGCTTCTGCATTTGTTCCTGTACAGGCTTGGCTGTTTCGATTGCACCTAAAGTGCGCTCCGCAGCTTGGCCGGTCAAATTTGCAATATAGGCAAGACGGTCGCGAGTATCTGGTAGCGTACTGACCGCACTCTGCACAGCCTTGTCATAGCCTAGCTCGATCAACGCGTCGTGCAAATTGCGCGTCAGTTTGCCGATGCGATCGAAAATATCAGGAGGAGAACCGTCACCCGTCTGAGCAACGACAGCATTTGTGTCCTTTTCAACTGTCTTAGCTGCCTGTACGGAAGCAGGAGCAGCCGCTTGTACTGTAGGTACGCGCTCGGAGGCGACGCGCTCGAACAATGCATCGAGATCTTCTTCGTTAGACACGGGTGCAGTCATGGCTCGTCCCCATTATTGTTTCATTTTTTCGATAATTTTTACGAGCTTTTCCTCAAGCGTGGCTTTTGTAAATGGCTTGACGATATAACCGCTCGCACCGCACTGCGCTGCATTAATGATGTCCTCGCGCTTGGCCTCCGCTGTCACTAAAAGGACTGGCAAATCTTTAAACTGCTCGTCGGCGCGGACCTGGCGCAGAAATTCCAGGCCATTCATGTTAGGCATATTAATGTCGCTCACCACAAAGTCGAACTTGGCGCTCTTCAGCTTACCTAATGCGGCTGCGCCGTCCTCTGCCTCATCGACATTGGTGTAGCCAATCTCTTTCAATAAGTTGCGTACGATACGACGCATGGTCGAGAAATCGTCCACCACCAGAAATTTGAGATCTGCACTCATTTTTTTCCCCTCAGACTTTCAACATGCTACGAAGAGTTGTGGCCAATTGGATCGCATCGAATTTGGCAACATAAGAATCCACGCCGACTTGCTCGCCCATGTTTCGATTGGCAACCGACGACAGCGATGAATGCATCACCACCGGTACACCGTCGAAACGGCGATCTTCTTTGATTTTCCGGGTGAGCACGTAACCATCCATCTCAGGCATTTCAGCATCGACCAAGATGACATTAATTTGTTTGTTCAATTGAGAGCGTTCATGATCGGCACGAGTGGCTAGCACTTGCAATTTATCCCACGCGTCTTGGCCGTTCACCGCTTGCTGATATCGCAATGCCAAACCTTCCAGCACGCTGATAATCTTCTTACGTGCAAAAACGGAATCGTCTGCGAAAAAGACGGTAAGAGGCTCATCGCTCTCTATTGGCTGTAACGCCGGCATCGGGTCGTCGCCAATAGCATCGTGCAGAATTTGCTCAACATCGAGTATAGAGATAAGTTTCCCGTCAGGAAGCTCGGTAATCGCCGTGATCATGTTGGTACTCGGCGGACCTGCAAGCATGGACTGAGGGGACTTCACTTTTTCCCAACTGACACGGATGATGCGGTCTACGTCTTGGACGAGAAAACCTAATGTATGGCCGCTGAATTCGGTGATGATGAGCTTGCTGACGCTAGCTGGTTTTTCGTTGAGGATTTTACCCATGTTGATAACTGGGATAACGCTACCACGCAGTGATGTGATGCCCTCCACTCCGCGCGGCATATTGGGTGTACGGGTGATGGCCGGTGTTTCACACACCTCTCGGACTTTGAACACATTGATGCCGTAGATTTCATTGCCTCCTAAATTAAAAAGAAGCAGTTCCATCTTATTGGAACCGGCAAGTTTGGTCGTTTCATCGACCAGGTTTATAAGCCGGTTATCATCGTAGCCCATTGCAATCTCCCTTGTATCTTCATTATTTTTTCACACCGTTTGTTATTGCATCTGTCGTCACTTGCGATGCATTCAACTTCTCAAGCCCTCCCCCATCTCTCACAATTCTCTCTTCCGTTGCCTTGTTCATCACTACGATGCTAATGCGCCGGTTTATCGCGTTTGATGGATCATCCTTATCCAGCATTACCGCGGATGCAAGCCCGACTACACGCAACAGTTTTCTTTCTTCTAATCCCCCCATCACAAGTTCCCGCCGCGATGCATTCGCACGATCGGCCGATAACTCCCAATTGCTGTAACCTTTATCTCCCGACGCATACGCCACTGAGTCAGTATGCCCGGACAAACCAATCTTGTTGTCCACGCTATTCAACGCCGGCGCCAGCTCGTGCAGAATTTCCCGTGCGTAATCTTTCAATCGGGCACTGCCAATATCAAACATCGCCCGGTTCTGCTCATCGACAATTTGAATCCGCAATCCTTCACTCGTAATATCCAACAACAATTGCTTATTAAAGAGTTTCAAGTTCGGTGTCTCTTCAATAAGCTTCTCGACCTTTTCCTTCAAAGCTTTAAGGCCTTCTATTTCGCGCCTGGCCCGTTCCGCCTCAGCCGCCTTGATATCGATCACCTTGCGGGCACCGGCTCGCTCACCCTTTAATACCTGCCCTTCAGATCGGGTCAGCGCCTGTCCGCCACCTTTGATAACACTCGAACTGTCGCCACTTCCCGAACCTCCTTGGAGCGCTACTTTAAGCGGCGTTTTGAAATAATCCGAGATCCCAGCTAAATCACCTTTAGCCGTAGAACCAAGTAACCACATTAATAGAAAAAATGCCATCATCGCCGTCACAAAGTCGGCATAAGCAATTTTCCACGCGCCGCCGTGATGACCACCCTTTACGCGCTTGATGCGTTTAATGTGTATCGGCTGTTTTTCGTTTTCGGCCATATATTTCTTTGCTTATTTTGTGCGGCTTTGTTTGACGTGCTCTTCCAACTCGCTGAAAGTGGGCCGTTCGGTCGAATACAATACCTTTCGTCCGAACTCGACTGAAAGCGCTGGCGCATACCCATTCAAGCTCGCTAGTAAAGTAACCTTGACCGTCTGAAACATTTTCGTCTCTTCCGTGGCTCGCTGCTCTAGTAGAGTGGCAACCGGCCCGACAAAACCGTAAGCGAGCAAAATTCCTAAAAATGTTCCTACCAGTGCATGCGCGATCATTTGCCCAAGCTCAGCCGGCGGCACTCCCACCGATTCCATGGTATGCACCACGCCCATTACCGCGGCAACAATACCGAAGGCCGGCAATCCATCACCCAAACGCGCAATCGCGTGGCCCGGGATTTCCGCTTCGTAATGATGGGTTTCTATTTCGTGGTCCATCAAATTCTCGATTTCGAAGGCGTTCAAATTGCCGCTCACCATGATGCGCAGATAGTCAGTGATAAATTCGACTAGATGGTGGTCGCTAAGAATTTTGGGATACTTGCCGAACACCGGACTGTCATTAGGCGTGTCGACATCCTTTTCAATCGACATAAGACCTTCCTTGCGAATCTTGCCGAGCAATTCGTAAAGCAGCGCCATCAATTCCATATACATCGCTCGGTTATATTTCCCGCCTTTGAATATGCTTGGTATCGCTTGAAGGGTAGCTTTCACTACCTTCATCGTATTGCTGATGACAAATGCGCCAGCCGCCCCTCCTCCAATCATAAGTAATTCCAGCGGTTGAAACAGTGCGCCTAAATGTGCTCCTGATAAAGCATATCCACCGAACACTGAACCACATACTATTATCATTCCGATAACGAAGAGCATGCTTTCTTCTTCCTTTAAGTCCTTAGTGGTTTATTAAGCACCCAAGTCATTCACATCTTCAAAATGTCGGCTCAAAATAAAATTACTTTACAAAGAACGCCGAATACTTGGCCTGCTCTATCGATTTGCCCTAAGGACACATCAATAAATAGATCTCGGCAGGGATCTAAACCGACGTTAAAAGATTACCAAGGAGGGGAATAGATGAACCGTGGATCAAGACAGGATTTATCCGCTTGTTTGACGGTTAGAGCGGATTTGATGCGAACAGGCTGGGGTTCTCAGACCAAGTTTGCAAATCTTGCTGACGATAGCAATATAACCGGGTGCGCCGCCGATCTTCCACATCGATTATCTGCCATGGCGTCGCATCGGGCACAGGAAAAGAATTGGACACAAACACCGCGTTTCGACCTAGCTCAGCAGCAATTTTATGCCCTAAGGAATCCATCATGACTGGGGAAAGAAAGGCATACACCAAATCGTAACGAGACAAATCTTCCGTCCAAAGATCCTTCCAACGCAGAACACAATTGGTAACAAACGCCAATCTGCAGCGGCCTAGAAACCACGTGAGTGGAGAATTCTCCAAACCAGTAAATATAGCGTTAGGCCGCAATCTAGCAAGCGGGTGTAAAAAGCTTCCTAGCCCGGCGCCAACGTCTGCCACTCGATAACCTGAAATATTTTCCGGGATCAATTCTGCCAATGCTCTAGCGGTGGTGCGATTGGTTAAATATAAAGGCGCCTGCCGGGTAAGCGTCCCTCTAAAAATGAGAAGCATGAGGATAAGGGCGAATAGAAACCACTTAGGGTTAATCTGCCATAGAGACAGAAGCCATGCCGCGGGCGCGAAGGTGGCATGGATAAGCAACCACCACCATGGCTGACGTGCGGCCGACGCGACCGCTAAGCTAGTAGCGCCAATAGCTAGCGCTAGAATTCTCCAATCAACGGCACGATCGACGATGCTGTAGTAAGGCCAAGCGAAAGAAAATACCGTTATTGCGGCGGCTAATTGCAGAATAAGTTGTTGACGAGGCGTCGACATGAGAACTGCAGGCAGAGAATGTTTCAGTGGGAGCTGCGGTAAGTGAAACGGGATTTTTAAGAAATTTTAAGAGGCTCTATATCGGAGCCAGCAACAACAACACAATTGCGGCCAAGGCCCTTTGCACGATATAAGGCGGTGTCTGCTTCATGAATAAGCGCTTCATAGGCAGGCAAATCGCTCCGCATTGTTGTAATTCCCACACTAGTGGTCGCGGTTAATTTTTGCCCGTCAAATTCTATAGGCGTTTCGCCAATGGCTTTGCGAACCTTCTCGCCCACAATCGTCGCAGCCGCAAGATCGGTTTCCGGTAAAATCAACGCAAATTCTTCGCCGCCATAGCGGCCAAATATATCCGCAGTACGTATAACATTAGTGACTCGAGCAGCGGCTGCGCGCAGCACAGCATCTCCTCCGAGATGTCCATATTGATCGTTCACCCGCTTAAAGTGATCGAGGTCAAACATCAACAGAGAAAATCCACCTCCGTAACGCTTACAGCGGGAAAACTCTTGTGCTAGCCGCTCTTCCAAATGGCGACGGTTATAGATGCCGGTCAAGCCATCTCGATTAGCACTCTCCCCTAACGCCACTAACGCACTTTGCAGTTGCCGTTGGATGATGCTTATATCGGTGACATCGGCTATGGTCACGCAAACCATTTCAACTTCGTTAGCCGCATTGATCATTGGCATGAAGGTACAGTTCTGCTGCATCCAGTCGACGCCGCCGGTTACTGGCCGATCATGTTTGAATTGGAACAGGTAAGGACGCTGCTCCCAAGATATAAAAGAGAAATTTTTAAGAAGAAAAACGCCTTCAAATTTCTTCTGCAGCCACTTGCGGGGAAGTTCGGGAAAACAATCGAATAAATTTTTACCGATTATTTCTTCAGCTTTTTTTCCACTGTGCTGCTGCATGAAACGATTCCACAGTACAAGCTGCATATCGCGTGTAACGGCAAATATACCGAAACCGACGCGATCAACAATAAACTCAGAAAATCGGTTTTCTACCTGTGTGCTCACAAATTCGCCACGAAGTGATCAAGAGCCGCCTTCATTTGCTCAATAGAATCCTCAGCCATTAACGTTACTAAGTGAGCAGTGAATTGGCGATTTTCCAACGAAAAATTGACTTCCACGAGGAGTGCCATACCCCACGGCAACGTTTCCTGCTGTAGTAAATAATCGAGCGGAACCTTTTCGCCGATTAAAGTCGGACGGGAAAAACTTAAGCTTCGCCCGAGCAACTCAAACACACTACACACGCAGGCACCGACTAGCACATTGGCAACGTCAAATAGTAATTCACGCTCGGTTGATGTACCTGGCGGCTCGTCTGACGGTTCGTACCCCATCAAATCCCATAATTCTTTGCAACCTTCCGGCCCGTATATAACGATCGCTTCGCCGCTAATATCGGATTGAAAGGACTGTCGAACGGCAGTCACATCCTGAGCGTCGCGAACCATTGCACGCAGCGACTTACCTAATTCGGCAACTTGAACCAGTTGAATGCGCGGAACTGAGAGCGTAACAAAAGTATCGAGTAAGGCCGCGAGCGCCGCGCCCGCTTGCCCCATGCCTATATTAGTTACCTCCTGCAACGCTTCGCGCTGATCGTCCGTGAGTTGCAGATTACTCATATATGCCGAACTCCTTGAGAATGGGCACGAGCTTGTCAGCGCTAACCGGCTTTTTCACGAATGCAATCGCTCCTAATTTCCGCACTCGTTCCTGCGCCTCAGGCTGAATATCGGCAGAAACCACAATCACGAAGGTATTAAGGTCTTCCTTCCGTAACTGGGCCAGGACTTCGTAACCATCCATATCCGGCATGGTTAGATCAAGAAACATCACGGCGGCCTTGCCCGCTCGGTATTGCTCGAGGGCTTCGATGCCGTTTCCTGCTTGAGATATTTCAATATCCCAACCTGGCGGCAGGGCCTTAATTAACATCTTCCGCGCCATTGGCGAATCATCAACAACAAGGACAGGTAATGCCATATGTTTCTTTAGTCTTCAAAAGAATTAAGTTTGGCAAAAAAAGCAGACTTAAGAGTCTCGAACTGTTGTAACGCGCCCCCTAAGATCTACTTAACAAATATGCTTACATTACAGCTCTATGCTGCTGTTCTAATTCACGAACAAAGCTATCCACATAAATATGATTGGAATGTACCACTTTGATGCTGCATATGCTACAAAACTATCGGAATTTCTAGCGAGGTCTTTAGATTTATTATGAGGATTTGCGCTCTTAAAACAGTTTCGAGATGCCCCTTCTTGTAAGGATGCCCTGCTGCTTAATCAGACGACAGTTGTTAAAAAATTTAAGTATAAATTTATCTAACAAGGTGTAGCGAGCAATAATCAAGATGAAGAAAGCGTAGAAACCACAATATATATAAAGAGGGAGGTAGAGAATTTTGCGCTTAGGCTCTGAACAGAATCACAAGCAAGAAATTTTCCAAGAACTTATTAAAAACCTTAATTGGGTTTAACCACAATTTCAAAAGCCAGAAAAGAGCCATAAATCTTGCATTATTGCAATCTACCAAGTTCCAATTTTCGCAGCTTTGCAAATCCTCTCTCTTAAACACAAAAGCAAAATAAAATTATTTTTCTTTTACTTCAGCTCTTTAAAAAAAATATGCCGTACTTCTCAATTCTGGCACTGACCTTGCAACAGAGATAGCCAGGAGAGTCGCATCTGTGTTCTTTAATTTTTAGCAAATCAGGACCAGAGGCGAGGGAGTGCGGGCCGCACCAAACGCGGCATTTTCGGATTTACCGCCTTAAAGAGTACGGCGGTAAATTACGAGCTAATGAGGAGGGAGCGATATGAAACTCGAAAAATTGCTTGATGAGATCCGCGAACTAAATTTGGCATATCTAATGCTAGCAAAAGAAATGATTCGCGAAGACAAGGCAGAAGCTATTTACCGTCTAGGCATCAGTTCAGAAATAGCCGATATGGTGGCTGCATTGTCCACCGGCCAACTTCTTAAAATAGCGACATCCAACCTTCTCTTGTGTCGTTTTCGATTTGACGATCAAGTCATTTGGGATTTGATTACTAGCCACACTAAAGAACACGGGCTAGGTAACGTTCACGCAGCGATTCTTATGGGCAGCCGTGCAGAGGAAACCTTATGATCCGCGGCCGTACGGTAACCGGCGACGCTAGACAGATTGAACTTTCCACGCACTTGATCAAGCTTGGTGCACGCTTGCAAGTGCTGGAGTCAGAGACCAATTTGAGCCGGGAACGGTTGCTACGCCTTTACAAAGAAGTACAAGGCAAATCACCTCCCAAGGGCATGTTGCCGTTCTCAACTGACTGGTTTCTAACATGGCAACCGAATATACATGCCTCGTTATTTATTGGCATTTACCGTTATCTGAGCAAACAAAGCGAACATGACCGTATTGAAGTCCTCGTACGGGCTTATCGTTTGTATCTAGAACATATCCATGCCTTCAAGCTGGAACAGGTACTCAGCCTTACTCGGGCCTGGATTCTTATTCGTTATTTTGACGGTGGAGTCTTGCGCACGACGGATTGCAAAAAATGCAGCGGCCATTTTGTCGTACACAGTCAAGATTTATACGAGCACTTCCTCTGCGGTCTATGCAATGTCCCTTCTCGTGCCGGAAAAACAGGCCCGAAAAAGAAACTACTTGATCAACTATGCAACGACTGAAAAATAAATGGCATATAGATAGATAAGCGCGGCTTCGCAGGATAAATCGAATAAGAGATTATCAATCCTGCCAATCTGCGTTTATCTAGATGCTATTTAGATTTTTTATAAGCTACTTTATCAACCGGCGTAGCGTCTCTGACAGTATCTTGGGTTCAAACTTGGCGACGTATTCGTCCACACCAACCGATTTCCCTAGCTGCTGATTGGACATACCCGATAGAGAAGAATGCATGACTACCGGTATACCCGCAAAACGAGCATCACTCTTGATGTGGCGAGTCAACATATAACCATCCATTTCCGGCATTTCCACATCGGTAAGCACAAGCTGGATAGACTCAGATAACTTTCTGCCGCCAGCTTCAGCATTTTCCGCAAGACGCTGCAACTCGACCCATGCTTCGCGGCCATTCACGGTGCTGATATGTTTTAAACGCATGCTGTCTAAGGTACGTGCAATTTGTTTGCGAGCAACTAAAGAATCGTCGGCGAAAAATATCGTCTGCCCCTCAGTCACCGGCTTCATGGAACTAAAGACTGAGTCATCCTCGTCGTAGCCACTCGTTTCAGAGAGCACTTTCTCCACGTCCATCATCATTACCAATCGCTTGTCCGCTAATTCGGTTACCGCTGTTACCAGTCCACTTGTCTGAGCGGTAAGCATGCCCGGCGGCACTTTAACGGTTGACCAGTCCAGCCTGAGAATCGTATCAACTGCTTCTACCAAAAATCCCTGGGTGTGACGGTTATATTCCGTCACGATCATGATTTCCGGCTTTTTAGCCGCATTGATTCCAGCATACTTACCCAAATCCACCACGGGTACTAATAGTCCCCGCAAACTGACCATACCTTCAACAGACGCCGGCATTTCCGGTGCACAAGTGATGTCAGGCGTACGCATCACCTCTCGGACTTTGAATACATTAATGCCAAAGGTCTCTCGCCGCCCCGTGCGCTGATCGATACCTAACGTGAAAAGCAATACTTCAAGCTTATTAGTTCCCGCTAGTTTCGTGCGCCCATCAATATTTTGTAATAATTCAGACATGGTCGGATCCGTTTTTCAAAATTGAGACAATTATTAAGTACTTCTTATTCGGTACGATAACCAATTCGGAAGCCACCCCAATGCCGTCCGTTCACGTAAATAGGCGCGGATATATCGTGCATGATTTCCCCGGTATCCCGCCTGTACGTCTGCAACAAATAAGGGTTTTCATGACTGCCGCAACGTTTACCAACAACATCCTCAAAAATCCGCTTCGTTCTATTATTTGCAATATCGATCTTCGGATCTCCCGTCAACGGCTGGGAAAAACGTTTGTTATGCGTCGGAAAATATCCGTGGTCGTCCACTGCGCCGGCATAAACAATGGCCACATTTTGATCTAGCAACGGCTCCTGTAGCGACGGAAGCAATTGATCGGTTAAATCGTCAAATCGTGTCTTATGTTTTTGGGGATTGGTATTTGGTATTGGTTTGTAGTCCCGATCGAATAAATCCTGCAGAGAAATTCTGCCGGACTTAACCGCAGTTTCCAGTACCCGGGCCACATCAGCGGCAGCTTTCTGCACGATAGTCGGCATTTTGGCGTGAAGCGCGAACGCACTCTCGGCAGCCTCGCCTATGCGAAATACCCTGCCGACTTCTTTCAAGTTACCAGCCATATTTTCAACGCGATTCGCGGCGCTTAGTGCCCTGACTGCTGATTCGTTATTAGCTTCCGTCATATGAGTAATACGTTCGAGTTGCCGGCTAATTTCCTCGCTAGCGGCACTTTGTTCGTTGGTCGCCGAAGCTATGTTGCTAATCTTCTCCATCGTATCTCTAGCGCCGCGATTGATCTGCTCCAGAGACTCAGCCGCTCTACGAGCAAGTGAAGCGCCATGCTGCGCTTTCGAGCTACCGGCATCAATACTGGACAGCGCGCTATGAGTTTCATTTTGAATTGCCGTGATCATTTCGGAAATTTCCGATGTCGCGGTGCTCGTTCTTTCTGCAAGCTTGCGAATTTCATCAGCTACCACGGCGAATCCGCGGCCTTGTTCTCCTGCGCGAGCAGCTTCAATAGCAGCATTCAAAGCAAGCAAATTGGTTTGATCGGCAATGCCGGTAATGAAGTTAACGATGCTGGTTACTGCCTTTGACCGTTCGGACAAAGCTGAAACAACTCGAGCTGATTCCGTTACCGCTTCCGCAATGCGAGTGATTTCCGCCGATGCTTCTTGTGCAACCTTCGTTCCTTGCGTTGACAACTCATTAGCCGTGCTGGCGATGGCAGCTGTTTCCGCAGTACCGCTCGCCACCTGGCTGATGCCTACGCTGAGTTCTTCTACAGCGCTGGCAGTGGCCATCGCGGCGTCCCGTTGCTTCTCACTACTACTAGCAACTTGCTTGGACTCTGCATTTAAATACGACGCCGCTTTTGATACCTCGGTAGCGTTGTAAATTATTTGGCCCATGATGCCTTGGAAGCTGACGATCAATGAGTTGAACGCCGTCGACACCATACCGATTTCGTCTTCGCGATATACCGGTGCACGGAGAGATAAATCCCCTTCCTTACGCATAATCAGAACTACACGATGCAATTCTTCAATTGGCCGCATAATCCGCCGGGCAATGATTGTCGTGAGAATAAGCGTCACCCCGAAAATACCGCCAATGATCATAGTTCCTAGAAGCCAGCTGTTTATAGTCCCGATCAAATGAACTCCCAACGCGCCGGCTGCTGCAGCCAATATCCCAAGGATGAGAAAATTGACGTTTAATAGTGCCCGAATTTTCATATGGCTGCGCATTTCCTTTTAAATCCCCCACAATCAATTTATCTCGGCATCGATATCGATATCGGCAATATTTTCTAAATCTGTTGCCCTTTACGTCTCACGTATCCAAACTCGATTGCGCCTTCTAATCGAAATTAGCCGATTTCGACTTATCCTATGTTATCGGAGACAGCCCTCCCGCGATTGATCTAATCAGAAGGTAAAAAGCGGCTCAGTTTGCTGTTTCACGCCTATTAAAAAGTAAAATATCTCGCAAAATAGAACAGAAAATGAAAGACAGGGAGTAGCCCTATCCATTTTTCCGTCCATGACGACTAGTTTGTGCCGCAAGATATGCAATCAGTCGCCTAGGAATGTCTTGTAAAGCCAGGATCTCGTCCACGGCACCGGCAGCGATGGCTTCCCTCGGCATGCCAAATACGACGCAAGACGCTTCATCCTGCGCGAAGTTATAAGCGCCGGCTCCTTTCATTTCCAACATGCCCTGCCTACCGTCACTACCCATCCCAGTTAAAATCACGCCAATGGCATTCTTGCCCGCGCAATTAGCGGCGGAACGAAACAGAACATCCACAGCGGGACGATGGCGATTCAACGGCGGATCAGTGCAGAGCGTCGTCAGATAGCGATTTCCATCGCGCGCCAGTAGCAGGTGGGAGTGACCAGGTGCAATGTAAGCATGCCCAGGCAACACGCGTTCATTATGTTGCGCTTCCTGCACAGTAATTTGGCATACGGCATTGAGCCGTTGCGCGAACGAATGCGTGTAATTTTCCGGCATATGTTGGGTGATAAGAATGCCTGGGCAATTCAGCGGCATTTGCTTCAAAAATACTTTGATTGCATCCGGACCGCCGGTAGACGCCCCCAGAACAATAATTTTCTCTGTTTCAGGAATTTTCACCGATTCACCGGCTCGTAAACCGTATTGCCTCGTAGGTGGAACAGATCGGCTGCAAAGAAAAAATTCTCAGAATGCCCGGTAAACAGCAAGCCGTCCGATCGTAACAAGGGCGCAAACTTTTCCAATACGTTGCGTTGCGTCGGCCGATCAAAATAAATCATTACATTGCGGCAGAAAATGGCATCGAATGGTCCGCGTATAGGCCACGTTTTATCCTGTAAATTGATCTGCCGGAAAGTAACAATACTTCTTAGCTCGTCCCGAACGCGCGCCGCCCCCTCCTCCGCACCGGTCCCGCGGACGAAAAATTTTTTAAGCTTCTCAGGAGATAATTTTGAGAGCTTTTCCATCGGGTAAATGCCGCTTTTTGCCGTAGCCAGAACGTTGGTATCCAGATCGGTCGCGAGAATTTTCACTGGTGGCGTGAAGGTGCCGAACAAATCCACCATTGTCATAGCCATCGAATATGGCTCTTCGCCGGTAGAGCAAGCAGCAGACCACAGCATGATGCCGCCGGCCGATTTTCGCTTCTCCGCAAGCTCCGCTAAAATCGGGAAGTGGTGGTACTCCCGAAAAAATGACGTCAGATTGGTTGTCAGTGAATTGGTAAATGCTTCCCACTCGGGACCATTACCTTGCTCCAACATGGCAAGATAATCGCGGAAACTTTTATGCCCGGTAGCGCGAAGTCGACGAGCTAGGCGGTTGTAGACCATCTCTTGTTTGGCTGAGCTTAGCGAAATGCCTGCTCGATCGTAAATCAGCTTTCGGACCCGCTCGAAGTCTTGTGCGCTAAACTCGAAGTCTCGCAACAACCCGCTATTGATACCGTTGTCAGCGCTCATCAGAAGCCATTCCAAGCTAAGGTCAATTTATTCTCCCTCTGGTATGGCACGGCGAAAAATGCCGTGGAATCAACATGCATTTCATCTACACACGAGTAACCGGGCAAAGAATTTCCCCTGACTTTATAACGACCGGAGTGGAAAAAACTTTAGAGGGCGAAAAGCGCTTGTCGCATAATTATTTCTCCTTCGTACTCAGAACGAGCCATAATTCATTTTTTACTGACAACGTTCGGCAAAGAATCGATAATCGCATTGGCGAAGCGACTGGATTTATTGTTCGGTAGAATTTTTAACGCTTATTTCTTACATCAGATACTTACACAAGTTGCTATAAATTATTCGCCCAATTGTTAGCAAATATTTTCAGCAGCATACTTTTTACGATGGATGGTCTTTTAAAAGAAAAAGTATGTAGCTTTAAAAATCGTCACATCCCCACTGTAGGGAGAAAAACATGGGAAAGTGGTTGGCCCTTGCTGTTTCGCAATTCGCAATCATATTGGCATTGACAGGTACCGCAGCGAAGTCGATCACTGCAGCGGTGTGTGTTGCCGTTGTTACTTTGACCGTCGCTTTTTTAGCCAACCGCTGGAAAAATGGCGGAAATACGTTAGATGCTCTTGGGAAAGATATCGAGGCAGTATCAAGTGGCACTGCGGATTTATCGGTTAAATTAACCACAGGTGGATCGACCGTCGCCGATGCCATATCCGCAAGCCTGTCCCGTTTTTTTTCCCAGGTAAAAGAAGTAGTCGATAACGCTCGACGAAGTAGCATTCGTATCGCCGTAGATGCAGCTAAGATGAACAAGGTTATTCAAAATACCAGTGCCGCCACAAAGCACCAAGTAACATTGGCAGAGAACATTTTTTCCGCTTCGACACAAGTAAGCCACTCGGTCGCGGAAGTAGCAAAGAATGCCGACTCGATCGCCTCTTCTACTCGTAATAACTTGGGAGTCGCGCAGCGCTCACAGGAACAAATGCAAGTGGTATCCCACACGATGCAATCGGTTAACCAGCATATTGAACACTTCTCCCACACCGTCGAAGCGCTGCATCAGTCTTCTACCAAAATCAATGGCATTGTTCAGCTCATCAATGATATTTCCGATCAAACGAATTTATTAGCGTTGAACGCAGCTATCGAAGCAGCCCGAGCGGGCGAAGCAGGACGCGGCTTTGCCGTGGTGGCGGATGAAGTGAGAAAACTAGCCGAGCGGGTCAGAGAAGCAACCGACGTTATCGGCCAAAATACCCACTCGATGATTGAGTTGGTAGAAGATACGTCGGAAAAAACTAGAACTATTGTAACCAACGTCGGCGGCGCGAAAGGCGCGATTGAAACCGTTACCACTGACGTGGGCACGATGGTTAAAGACTATCTACGGACAACTGAGCAATTGGAATCGATCACCGGGGCCATTCATCGCTTACAAGAAAACAATGAAGCCATCAGCGCTCAAGCCGGCGAAGTACGGGACTCCAGTGTAGAGCTGGCTAAGCAAGTGGGCGAATCGGAACACTATGCTAAGGATTTGCGAGAATCGACTGAAGAGGTTCAGGGCGTATTGGCAGAATTCCGGACTGGAGACGGTAAATTCGATGTTTTACATGATCAAGCAAAAGCGTTTCGGGACCAAGTGGCAAAGGTTATGCAAACGCTTGCAGATCAAAACGTCAATATCTTCGATTCCAATTATCGCGAGATCCCGAATTCCAATCCGAAGCGATATAACACAAGTTACGATAGCCAGTGCGAGGCCGAGTTAACTCGTATTTATGATGAGTGCATCAAGGTACTGCCTGGCGTAGTTTATTCCCTGAGCGTAGATAAAAATGGCTACGCCCCTGCGCATAACCTCAGTTTTTCTAATCCGCCTACCGGCAAACCGGAAGTAGATGTATTAAAAAGCCGTCACAAGCGCATTTTCAACGATCCTGTCGGCCTTAAATTAGCTCGCAACCAAAAATCGTCGTTGTTCCAAACGTACTTGCGAGATACCGGTGAAGTACTCAATGATTTGTCGATGCCGATTTTTATAAACGGGCAACATTGGGGAGCGGTTCGAATTGGCTTTAAAACTGAATTGCTGCTTTGACGTTAAGGTCTGTTTGAACTAATGATCAGTCACGCTAGAGCCGATTTCGAATAGGAATTTTTATGACTTCGACTCTTTCGTATGTTCTCGAAACAACTCCGCAAATTTGTCTTTATCGATTGGTTTACTGAAGTAATACCCTTGAAACTCGTCGCAAGATTTTTCACGCAAGAAATCATACTGCTGCTGCGTCTCAACGCCCTCGGCTATCACCGTTAGGCTCAGTGTTTTTCCCATGGCAATAATTGCTTCCGTTAATGCTTTATCTTCCGCGTCCCCGGGAATATCACGAATAAAAGAACGATCCACTTTAATGGTATCAATCGGGAATCGCTTGAGAGTAGCCAGAGAAGAATAACCCACACCGAAATCATCGATAGCAAGGCGGATACCCATTGCCTTCAGCTCGCACAACAACCGCACTGCCCTCTCCGGATCACGCATGACCATGCTCTCGGTGATTTCCAGTTCCAGACACCCGGCGGACATTCGTGTTTCCGTGAGTATCTGTGAAATATCCTGCACCAAACTATCATCAAAGAACTGTCTCGCCGATAAATTCACGGCCACACGCAACGCCGGCAGCCCTTCATCTTGCCATGCTTTGTTTTGCAGGCAAGCAGTAGCGAGAACCCATTTACCAATCGGCACGATCAAGCCGGTTTCTTCTGCAATCGGAATAAACTGCGCAGGTGAAATCATGCCGAGATCAGGATGCTGCCAACGCAATAAGGCTTCCATGCCCGTTACCTTACCGGTACGAAGATCGAGCTTGGCCTGGTAATGCAGCAGAAACTCATCTCGCTCCAACGCGCGCCGCAAGCTGGTCTCTAATGCCAGCCGTTGAAAAGAGAACGCATTCATCTTCTCGGAGTAGAGCTGGTAATTATTCTTGCCCTCCTCCTTCGCTCGATACAATGCGATGTCCGCGTTTTTCATCAGCGTTTGTTCGTCCACTCCATCCTCCGGGAACATACTGACGCCGACGCTTGCCGTAACTCGGAGTTCTTGCCCTACTAATTTAAATGGTTTAATCATGGCGGCAAGGACTTTTTGGGCAACGGTAATGACGTGATTTGTATCAACCACTTCTTCAATCAACACCACAAACTCATCGCCTCCCAGCCGAGCAACAGTGTCGTTCTTGCGAAGGCAATCCTTGAGTTTTTTTCCCGCTTCTTGTAACAAGATATCACCCGCTTCATGGCCGAGTGTGTCGTTGATATTTTTAAACCGATCCAGATCTATAAAAAGCACAGCCAGCTTTTTGTTATGGCGGGATGCCAGATGGAGGCTATGGTTCAAAATTTCGCTGAACCGTACTCGATTGGGCAATCCAGTAAGCCCATCATGGTAAGCAAGATAACGAATGCGCTCTTCAGATAGAAACTGCTCGGTTACATCGCGCCCAATGCCACGATATCCTTTGAAATTTCCTTGGTTATCGAATATTGGCAGACCGCTTGAAATAACGTGAACCAGCTTGCCGGATTCATCAACCCACTGGTAAGCAAAATTATAAAAAGGCTCATGCGCCGCTAACACCGCTTTGTGAGTCTCCCAATGGCCTTCCGCTACGACAATTCCAGGCTGTTCCCAGCGCTTCTTGCCGATGAATTCGTTTTGTTTAAAACCGATTTTTTTTAAAATTCCGCCGGCCATCATCGTGTATCGGAATACTTCGTCCTGCTCCCAATACCAGTCCACCGATAGTTCTATCAAATCACGGAAACGTGCTTCGCTTTGGCGCAATGCTTCCTGAATTTCAAGCAACTTTTGTAGGCGATCTTCAACTTCCTGAATTGCGCCGTTCAGCTTGCTTTCTTCCATCTCTTCCTCAGGCGGCATTCATATACCTCGTATCAGGGTATTTGGAAACTCACCGATTATCCTACCACTAGCGCGTCGCTCTATGTAGGCAGAGCAATGCGTGAAACCGTGCTTTATTTCGCGCCTTTTAGTACATCCACCGCAGCAGCAGACAATCGTTCGCCTTGCTTGGCGACGAAGGAAGCGATGCTGGCAACGATGGGGCGCTCATCATCGACGTAAACAATATCTGTCGCCAGCTTTGAAGCTTCTCTTGAAGCCAGTTTCGAAAATTCCTTCATCTCGCTTGCCAGCAATCTGCGATCAATACCGCATAGACGCGCAAATTCCGTCCATGCTGAAGAAGATAATTCGCGAAGTGAAAATTCATCACCGATGCCCATTGGGGGCTCATAGTCGGCGTCAGTGTAAGGAACGATCGAGACAAGGTCGTAGAACGGTGCAAGATCAAGTCCGTTTGCGTGACAGAAAAAAGACACGTTTTTTCCATGGCCATCGCCGTTCCCTATCAGATACTGAAACAGCGCCCATCGCATAAGATGCCACTCAGTAAATGCTTTATTGGCCGAATTGCGTGCCAACGCAAAAAGTTTTTCAAAACTGACGCCGTCACGAATATGAGACACCTCAGGACCGCTACCTAAGTTACGTTCGTATTTATGCGTCACGGGTAAATCTAACGCTTGGCAACCATCGATGATGTGAACCTTGCGCACGCTTTCCGTTGTCCGCACGCGGTCGAATCGCTCCACAGCTAACAACACTAACGGCGTGCGCAGAATAGAAACCGCGGCCACGGGCAGCTTCACGGCCGCCGCCAGCTTCATACAAAAGTGCTCATTGGCGACAAGACATTTAAGCCGGCCCTCGCCAGGCTCCGGCTTTAGGATGTGCGTAGAAGCCAGCTGGCCATCCATTAAACAAAGTCCGTCCGCCAATGCCTCTCCCTCAACAAATAAGGGCAATTTATCTTGATATCCCGCAATTGATGCCGGGACCCTCCCATCCCAGACCGAGAAAGAATACTGCTTCCGTTCCTGGATACGCTGATGCAATTCTTCCAGCGGGATCTTTCGCTTAGTGATCGGTTGCTGTTGTGGTTCCGTTGCTTCAGGTAATAGCGATATCGCCCCTGTCGTCTCTCGGCCTAAATGACATAGCAAGGCATAAAGATTCGCTTTAGAAATTTGATAAGTGGTCGCCGCGATTTCACGTGCCTTGCCTTCGGGCAACAGGTTTTCGAGAAAACGTTTAATCGCTCCGGAACCCATAGATTGGTTCGAGAGTTTTTGAAGAGGAAGATGAGGTGAGAGAGGGAACGCCCGTGGATTTTTGCGCCAGTTATCGTCGTATTCAAAACCGAATTGGTCTTCTATCGAGTCGTAGGTCAAAACGCCGACTAAGGTATTGCCCGAATAAGCCCGCAGCGCATGTAACTCGGTCACTCTGAAATATCCCTTGCGGCAGCAACTGCGTGCTCGGCTTGAGAGGCCTGATTTTTGGGAACCACCAGTAGGGTAAGGCCAAGGGTATCGAGAATTTGCAATAAATTATCCGAACCTACTGGGCCAGCCCCATTCTCAACGCGGGTCAAAACGTCTTTCGAAACGCCGCAAAGCAACGCCGCGTCCCGTAACTTTAAGCCGGACGCCGTACGCTGCGCGCGAATAAAAGTACCCAATGATTCAAGCGAAGTCGCCCGAGGACGCTCTGGAAATGGAGTAAGGACGATGCGGCGCATATAATCCCTTCATAAACGGATTTTAAAATCATATTAGTAGCATTTTATGAAAGATACCAATTTTTATGCTCTTATCGTTTGGCGCAACCACCTTACTTAAATCCCAACAAATACGGTTTAAACGATCATTAATGACGCTTGAATCCATCACGTACTTGTCTTTTGACTGATCTCAGCTTCACCGAGATGTACTTTTATTACCCGCCTCCGATGTTGCCGCCGCAACAATAAATAAACCGCAGGAACAACAAACATCGACAGAAGCGGTGCAGTTACCATACCGCCTACCATCGGTGCCGCAATGCGTTGCATAACCTCCGAGCCGGTCCCCGTATCAACCATGATCGGCACGAGACCGGCGATAATCACCCCTACCGTCATAGCTTTCGGCCGCACTCGCAATACAGCGCCTTCGCGAATTGCATCCAACAAATCGGCATCGCTTGTTTTTCCCTCGGCGAGACGAGCGTCCCAAGCATGTTTGAGATAGAGCAGCATGATCACGCCAAATTCCGCCGCTACTCCGGCCAACGCAATGAAGCCGACACCGCTTGCAACGGAAACGTTGTGTCCCAATATCCAAAGCAGCCAAACACCACCCGCCAATGCGAATGGCAACGTAGCCATAATCAGGCATGCCTCATCGAAACGGCGAAAGGTGAGATACAACAGCACAAAGATAATCAGTAACGTCGCCGGCACTACAACTTTTAACTTTGCCGTCGCACGTTCGAGGAACTCGAATTGCCCGGACCAGGAAATCGAGTAGCCAGCCGGCAACTTCACTCCCTTTGCCACAGCTTGCTGCATGTCTTGCACGACAGACTTTAAATCACGGCCATGAATGTCCACATAGACCCATCCCGATAACCGAGAATTCTCGCTCTTTAACATCGGTGGGCCATCGCTGATCCTAATCGCCGCGACATCGCCTAATCGAAGCTGGGCGCCGCGATCAGTGAGTACAGAGACATCACGCAACTTTTCCACTGAATCGCGCACTTCGCGTGGGTAACGAACATTAATCGGAAAGCGCTGCAGGCCTTCGACAGTCTCACCGATATTATCGCCACCGATCGCAGCGGACACGACACTCTGTACATCCGCGACATTGAGACCATAGCGTGCAGCCGCGTCACGGTCGATTTTGATATCGATGTAACGACCGCCGGTAAGCCGTTCGGCCAATGCAGATGTAACACCCGGCACTGGTTTTATGGCTCGTTCTATTTCGGCGGTGATGCGATCGATCTCCTTTAAATCCATTCCCGCAACCTTTACCCCGACCGGACTCTTAATGCCGGTCGCCAGCATATCAATCCGGTTACGGATCGGCGGTACCCATATATTGGTAAGCCCAGGTACTTTGACGATGCGATCCATCTCTTCAATAAGCTTATCTGTCGTCATACCAGGTCGCCATTCGTCACGTGGCTTGAATTGAACGGTCGTTTCAAACATTTCCAGCGGCGCCGGATCGGTAGCAGTCTCGGCACGGCCGGCCTTGCCGAATACGCTTTTGACTTCCGGTACTGTCTTGATCAATCGGTCCGTCTGTTGCAATAATTCCGCAACCTTTCCAGCCGAAATACCGGGCAGTGCTGACGGCATATAGAGTAGATCGCCTTCATCCAATGGCGGCATAAATTCGCCGCCTAGCTGGGTCATTGGCCAAATCGTGATCACCGCGAGAATCACCGCGGCAACCAAGGTTATCTTCGGAAACTTCAGCACCCAATCCAGCAGCGGGCGATAGAGCGCGATCAGAAAGCGATTCAGTGGATTCTTCTGTTCATCGGGGATTCGACCGCGAATGAAATAACCCATGAGCACCGGAATGAGCGTCACCGCCAAGCCCGCTGCTGCTGCCATTGCATAAGTCTTGGTGAACGCCAATGGCGAGAAAAGCCGCCCTTCCTGCGCTTCTAGGGTAAATACTGGAACGAACGACAACACGATGATCAATAGCGAGAAGAAAAGCGCCGGACCGACTTCGGCGGCGGCATCACCAATGACGCGCCAATGCACTTCACCGGTCAGTTCTTTGTCAGGGTGCGCATGACGCCAGGCCTCTATGTGCTTGTGGGCGTTCTCGATCATCACGACTGCTGCATCGACCATTGCACCCACGGCAATCGCAATGCCACCCAACGACATGATGTTCGCGTTGACGCCCTGGTAATACATGATGATAAACGCGGCGAGAATGCCCAGCGGCAGCGAAACAATGGCGACGAATGCAGAGCGTAGATGAAACAAAAACACCACGCAGACGATGGCAACAACAATGAATTCCTCGATCAGTTTTTCCTGCAGATTCTTGATCGCGCGGTTGATAAGATTCGATCGATCATAGGTGGGTACGATTTCGACGCCCGGTGGCAAACTCGATTTCAGTGTTTCCAACTTCGCTTTGACCGCCTCAATGGTTTGTAGCGCATTCTTCCCTGAACGCATGACGATTACGCCGCCAGCAACTTCACCTTCGCCATTGAGATCAGCAATGCCACGGCGCATCTCCGGTCCCACTTGGATACGCGCCACATCGCCCAATCGCACAGGGATGCCGCCATCGGTAGTCGTCAGTGGAATTTTGCGGAAGTCGTCGAGCGATTCCAGGTAGCCGGAAGCACGCACCATGTATTCAGCTTCACCCAGTTCTAACACCGAGCCGCCGGTTTCCTGATTCGCCTTTTGTACCGCCTCGATCACTTTACGATGCGGTATGTTATAAGCGCGCAGCTTGTCCGGGAAAAGCACGATCTGGTATTGGCGCACCATGCCGCCGATCGCCGCAACTTCCGAAACATTGGGCACTGTTTTCAATTCGTATTTGAGGAACCAATCCTGCAATGCGCGCAGCTGCGACAAATCCATCTTTCCGGTCCGGTCGATTAACGCGTACTCGTATATCCAACCGACGCCGGTTGCGTCCGGTCCTAGCGAAGCTTTCGCCTGAGACGGCAGACGTGATTGCACCTGATTCAGATATTCGAGCACTCGTGACCGTGCCCAATACGGATCGGTACCATCCTCGAACAGAATGTAGACAAACGAATCGCCGAAGAACGAATAGCCGCGCACTGTCTTCGCACCTGGCACTGACAGCATGGTTGTTGTCAGTGGATAAGTGATCTGATTCTCGACGATCTGCGGCGCCTGGCCGGGATAGGTCGTGCGGATAATTACCTGCACATCGGAGAGATCGGGTATCGCATCCAGCGGGGTTTTCGACAATGCCCAAATTCCCCAACCGGTGAGCATTACAGTAGCCAATAGAACGAGAAATCGATTAGCGATTGATGCGCGAATAAGTTGGGCGATCATTTGCGCATCCCTTCGTTATTGCCGTTTGTCTTATTCTTCGTCTCTTCCTCCATCGATTTCGGTGCCCGTGCAATAGCGACAATTTCAAATTTGCCATTCTTGATTTGGCGAATGTCGAAAGAGACGTTATCGCCAACGGAAATATTTTTCGGAAGCCCGCTAGCATGCGTCTTGAAACCCATCGTCATCGGTCCCCATTGCAGCGACGGAATTGGTCCATGCGAAAGGGTGATTTCGTCCTTGCCAATCGCCTCGACCTTGCCTTCACCATGATGCGTGACGCTGCCCGCCATTCCACGTTCGGGTGCAGCGCCGTCGCTCATTCTCGTCGTCACACCTTTAAGACTTGCTTCCGAATCCAGCAGGAATTGACCTGAGACGACAATTTTCTGGCCAGCTTCGAGTCCCTTGCGAATCTCGGTCTGGCCATTTGTCTCGATACCCGTCTCGACATCGACCGGCACAAATTTCCCCTCGCCTTGCGCAACGATGACAACACTACGTTGTCCCGTTTGGATGATCGCTTCGCTAGGTATCAGCACGATATCCTTCCGCGCATTGTGGGGGAAATTGACGGTGGCGAACATGCCCGGTACGAGTTGGCCTTCAGGGTTCGCCACTTCAACCCGTGCCTTCAACGTACGCGTGGCAGGATTCACCTCGGGTAGGATCGCGCTGACTTTTCCCTTGAAAACGATTCCAGGCAGTGCCGGCGTACGCGCTTCAACCGTATTGCCTAGACGCACTTGAGCAGCAAGACCTTCGGGCACTTCCGCATTAACCCAGATTGTCTGGAGTCCGTTGATACGAAATAGCAGCGCGCCAGCCATCACTGTCATGCCTTCACGTGCACCAAGTTCCGCAACAACACCACTGACGGGAGCGGTAATCGTAATTCGCGACTGCACCTTGCCGCTGGCCTCGACGCGACGGATCTGCTCGTCAGTCATACCGGCAATTCGCATGCGCTGACGGGCCCCTTCCCGCAAATCCTCGAAGCCTGTTCCCGCCATGCGTTTAACGGATAGGTATTCTTCTTGCGCGGCCACCCAGTCGGGTACGTACAGTTCTGCAAGCATCTGGCCTTTCTTGACCGGATCGAGTGGTGCCCGCACATAAAGCTTCTCGACGAAACCGTTCGCACGCGCTTGAACAACCGCTATATTGCGCTCGTTGTAGGCAACGTTACCAACTGCCTCGACCGCCGGCGCTAGCGTTCCCTTGATGGCTTCGACCGTGCGCACGCCAAGATTCTGTTGCACCCGCGGGCTAATGGTGACATTGCTGCCATCCCCCTCTCCGTCCGCATAAACCGGCACCAACTGCATGTCCATAAAGGGAGACTTGCCGGGCTTATCGAACTTTTGTTGCGGGAACATTGGATCGTGCCAATAGAGTGGTTTCTTACCACCGGTTGAATCCGTCTTCTCAATGGATGGCGCGGTACCCGATGAAGTCATCGTGCCGCTCGATGGACGCGCGGCCATTTGCATGCCACGATTCATACCCGCATGGTAGAGACCATAGGCACCGACAAGACCTACTACGATCAGTGTCAGGACGAGAGCTTTCGTTTTCATTATTTGTTTTTCTTTATTGGAAAATCGGTCGACAGTGTCGAATGATTCACATCATTTGCATCGTGGTACTCGGGAAAAATAAAGTTGAGTTGTGCCCACAGCCGCGCGGTCTCCGCTTCCAATTGCAAGGCTTGCAAGCGCATATCAATTTCATTGCGGCGGGCCAGTAATACGTCGTTGAGGTTCGTCTTGCCGCCACGATAGCTAGCGACGGCCGCTGTCGTTCGCTCCTTAGCAAGGGATAGTAATTCCCGCTCATAGCGCACCAGACGTTCACGGCCGTTTTCCCACTCGTCAATCATCTTCCGCACTTCGGCTACATGGGCACGCAGCATCTCGTCGCGCTCAGCCCTCACCGCCTCAACCATTGCACGCTTCGCAGCCACTTCCCTGTCTTGCCGGTTCTTTTGGTCCCACGGCAAAGGAATGGAAACCCCAACCGATACCATGTTTGAAAAAGCTGGCCCCCGCTGGCTATACATCAGCTCGACGTTCCAGTCGGATTTCTTGTTGGCTTCTGCAAGCCGTACTTCGGTCAACGCGACCTCTTCCTGTTTCGACAGCAGCGCAATCGCGGGATGATGGCCGAGGTGGATGCCGAGCGCGGCGCCGGTATCGAGTTGGATGGAATCAATTGCAGGCTTGCCCGCTAGAGGTCGATCGCCAATATCTCCCACCCAGCGTGCCAAGCCAATCTTCGCGGTACGAACACGGCGGCTGAATTCGCTTGTCCGGTCGTCCAGTGCAATCCGAGCGCTCCTGGCAGCAAAGATATCGGCCTGGCTACCGCGCCCGGCACGATAAGCGCCTTCGGCCGCGATAATTTCGGCGTTGGCTTCCTTGATCTGTTCAGCAATAACGTCAATCTGCGCTTCGGCGTAATAACGATCCAGCCAAGCAAGCGCGGTATCACGTTGGATTTCAGTGAGGGTTGCGGTCTTTTGTGCGAGCGATTTTTCCGCTTCGCGCTCGAATCGCTGTGCGCGTAATTGGCGTTTTTCTGAACGAGTGAGTTCTTGCATGATCCCGACGCGGCGCATGGTCATGAAGTCGCTGGTAACACTGAAACGGTCCGCCCCATCAATCGGCAGGTTGTCGATACCAAGTTTCAGCACGGGATCAGGCAGCTGCCCAGCTGCAACGGCCATGTCTCGCGAGGCCATTGCGGCGGCATCGTCTGCCATCAACTGGCGCGAACGTTCAATAGCGCGATGCTGCGCATCGGAAAGAGTTAGCGGGGCTTCTGCCGCAGTGGCGGTGATCGCAAACGACAGAATGCCCGCAAGGACTAAAGCGATTTGATCAAGAAACCCGCGAACCCGGGTACGCCCACAGCAAGGCGCAAGGAATGGTGATGACATGATATCTCCAGATGACAAAGGACAAACACCGTCCGCGCATCAGCGCGACGATAACGTGCTAAGTGATCTGAAAAATCAAATGAGGAAACGGCAGTTTCGAATGGACAGCGGAGGATCGATACTACGGGCCAATGACTCGCCCCGCCAAGTGGCTCGGACGGGAAGATGGATGGCGGGAGAGATAATAGTTGTAAGGAGGGGTAACAGCGGCGCATCGATTGTCGTATGCAGATTCGTGTCGACGGACTGAGACGTTTGTTCGCAATGCTGTTTACATAAATTTGCGCGTACCGGATCCATGTTATGACATGGCTTCACTTCGTCATTTGAGGCGATTTTGGCTATTGCAGACACCCCGCTGCCAGATGTCGGACAAGCGTAGGCAGCCACGGCGAGTTGCGCGAAGAGCAACGCGCATACGCCAAGACTCGCCATAATTTTTCGCCAAAACCGATTCATAACTCCCTTATCAACAAATGGATTCACGAGGCAAAAGCCATATCGGTACCATTCCGCCCACTATATTCAGCATTAGTAATTGCAGGCGACAAATACTTACAAAGACTACAACGCAAAGCAAATGAATCGTGAACAAAATACTAACATTAAACTATGTCCTTAAAAGACATAAAACATTTGCACGGCGTGTCACTGTCATTCTGAGCGCGCCGTTAGCCCTTACGAAAGCGGGGGGAAGAATCTGCTGTGTACGACGGTTAAAATTAACATCGTGCATAACATAAGCAAAAAGCAGATTCTTCATTGCACTCAGAATGACAATGAAAAAGATTGTGCTTAACAAATCTAACGTGACTGACCATTATTCGAATTTATGCTTAATTCTAAATGGATGGTCACGATGCACTCGAATTTGCGCCTGATAAGGAGGGAGATCGGTATTACGTATTTCCACTTGATGCTCGCCAGGTGAAAGCATCAGCTCTGTTAGCGGCGGTGATACGCCCCTGTGCTTTCCATCCACATACACTTTCCCCCACGGACTCACTGCAATAATCAGCTTACTCGCCGGCGCGGCTGGACGAGGTGCCGAAGCACTCGGCGTGGCTTCGGTAGTCAAAGGCGCCTCATTTTTTTCTGGCGCAACGGAGGGCAATATTTTTTCTTTTTCAGGCACTGCAGTAAGAGACTTTTCTTGCGTTACGGGAACATTCGATTGCGCGCCCTCCGTTTTAATAACCGGTTTAGCTGTGATCGGCTGGCTAGCAGTTGAAAAGGTAGCGACTTGATTCGGTGTCGTTCGCACTGCATATGCATTTAGATACCAAACAGCAGTAATAGCGCTAATACCACTAAACAAACCTACCCATGCGCCGATTCGTCGCCAGCTGGTCAAGGCCTTGTCGTGCCGTCCTTCTCCATTGACTGTAGCGATCGGATAGGTGGATTCCGTGATGAAACAAGTTTCGGATCTCTCCGGTATCTGTTTGGCATCCTGTCTCAGCGACCATCGCGTTTGTGGAACAACGATCTTCGGCGCCGCATCCGTCGCATCGCAATCCATCGGATACGTCTCAATCGAACCCTTATTTACCACTTTCTCCTTCATGACTACCGGTTCGAAAAATAAGGGATCAACTTTTGTGTCTTCTAACTCTACACGCGATTCATCGACTAATTGCTTGCGAACTTCGTCTTCGAGCTCTTGCAGCAGCGCCCCCATACTTTCAGTTGCGGCTTCCGCAGCTGCGGTAGTCTCAAGCGGTACAGACTCTTCCGAAAAAAACAGCCGCACACCGCACTTCGAGCAAGTCTCTGCGTCTTTGCCGTTAACGGTCTCGCAACTAGAACAAACTCGCAGATGAAGAGGGCAACCACAATTCCCGCAGAAATTCGCCCTTAGTTCATTATCAGTTTGGCAAAACTCGCATTTCCTCATACAAATACCCTGGTGAATAACAACGAGAGGAACGGATTCTAATTAGTATTTTGGGTAAAAGGAAAAGCTTACTTTTTGCGACGCCTAAAAATTATTGCCAATTCACAGAAGAACAACACATCCTCAAATAAACATACCACCTTGTTGCAGACATTCACTAAGCTGGCGATAGACGGCGCGTAACCGTTCAGGCGAGCAACCCCACCCGACTGCTCGCACGATTCGACGCGCAAGTGGTCCATGCCTAAGGATCATGGACAGAGGATCGGTCCACAACTCACTATGAGAGCCAGGCATTTTTAGTAGATATCCACCAATGTGACGCCAGAGTTCACCTGCCGTGCATGACGACGCCGGATAACCGAGCAAAGCTAAATATGCCGGATTGTCGATTACGGCCAATTCGGCATCCTGAATACACGCCAGCAATATATGTTCTAGTGCCTTGGTTTCCATAAATTGCTGCGTAGTAAAGGGTGCAAGATGCTGATCATACAATGCCTTGACCAAATCGGCCGTTAACGCGGCTATCGCCACATCCACATAAGGGCATTCCTGCACATCTATTAAGCGAATCTCAATCGCATTGCGGTCAAAACGCGCGATAGCTCCACGTGAATTCAGCCATTCATGCTGCAATATTGCATCCGGGTCAAACGGCGAGATTTCACGATACATTGGTGCAAGTATCATCGTTTCGTATTCAACACGGCTGCTCACCGTTTCGGGAATAACGTGACCGGTAATGGAAGGAATAATTCTGGCGTTATTACGATAAGCCTCTAGCCGGTAATCCATGAAACCAGTACTTGCGCCGTTCAGGATTGGGGAACTGGCCGCTAATGCCGGAAGAATCGGGAGCATTAATCTTATTGCCGCGTGCAATCGTGCAAATTCCTTATCATCCGCAAACGGCAAATTGATATGCAGGCTTTGCAGATTAGCCCAGCCTGGTGTTTTGCAATCAAAAATGCGCTGATATGAATCGTAGATTTGGCGATCGCTCTTAGTCCACAAACAAGTTTCTAACTGCGCGTTCATCGAAGGGTGCATGCCGGTGGGCATTAAACAAGCATTGAATGATTCAAGGCGACGATTCATCGCGCGCACTTCGTTTTGAAACCCTTCTCGCAAGCGACGCAAATTCGCTATAGGTCGCGTGTTTTTCAATTCGATAACATGGGAAACTAATTCATTGGACCATGCCAACGATTCTCTTTTGCTGCCAGCATCACTTGTATTAGACAATCCACTGCAAAGCAATTGATCGGCGATAGGCCGTACCGCGCCGGTAGTACGATCCACAATCATATATTCGATCTCGAGCCCACATCCTTGAAACGCGGATAAAGGCGCAATATTTGTAGCCGGTGACACATCGATATTAAGTGCGCTGGTATTCATATTAGGCAGAAACTCCTTTTCTCCGTTCTCGAATGCGTTTAAAAAATACACCCATTACTTCCCTATAAAGAGCTCCGTTTAAGACGGCGTCTTCATTACCGGCATCGATATTAGGATTGTCATTAATTTCTATGACATAACATTGTTCACCGACTTGTTTTAAATCGACACCATATAAACCATTGCCAATCAGATTCGCCGCTCGTACTGCGGTCTTTATTACTTGATCAGGCACTTCGCCGATAGAAAATGTAGATGTCACCCCTTCTATCTTTGATGCCTGCTCGTGCTTAATAATTTGCCAATGTCCCGGCGCCATGAAATATTTACAGACAAATAATGGACGGCCATCAAGAATCGTGACGCGCCAATCAAAAGTAGTAGGTAGAAATTCTTGCGCAATGATCAATTCCGATGTTTCTAGCAGCTGATTTACTTTTGCGGATAGCTGTTGTTCGGATTCCACCTTGGTAACACCAAGAGAAAATGCCCCATCCGGCTTTTTTAAAATGCAAGGCAAACCCAACGTCGGCACTATTTGATCAATATTTTCCCGATGAACAATCAGTGTCTTCGGTGTCGGAACGCGATGCCGAGTCAACAGTTCGTTCAAGTACACTTTATTAGTGCACTTTAAAATAGAGTCCGGGTCGTCGATGACAATTAATCCTTCATTCGCAGCGCGGCGTGAAAGCTGGTATGTGTAATGATTAACGTTGGTAGTATCGCGAATAAATAGTGCATCGAATTCAGCCAACCTATCTTCATCGGATCGAGTAATCATTTCTGCCCGCATTCCAAGCAATTCCGCTGCCTCTCGAAATTTGCGTAAAGCTTCTGGATTAGATGGTCGTTCCGGCTCGTCGGCATCATGAAGAATCGCAATAGAAGGAGGGCGCGAGATTGTTTCCCGCGCCCTCCCCTTAGATCCGGTGCAATATTCGGTAACTGTTTGCATTACAAACAATCGATGCTGGGATGGAATTTCGCCTGCGCTTAATGCACGAATATCTGCAAGCCGCCAACGCTTCTCAGTTTGCGTGAACACTGCGCTTAATAAAGGTACATGCGCTACGCCAAATAATTTTTTAGCAAGGGCCTCATGGCGTCCCGTGGGATCGCGGCCGAAGTATACGTCAAGCTCAAAAATATTCGACGATACGTTTTGAAAGGACTGTTGAATAAGTTCGTCAATCTGCAAGTCTAGATATTGCCGATAGCTTTTCGATTGCAACTCTTCAACTGTTTTCACGTCAGGTAATGGTTGATGTCCCCGCGCTTCCGCCAATAAAGATACGTAATAACCGCGTCCTTGATAGCGATCAGATTTGCATAGATTAAATACTTTAAAAGAATGATTCCCAGCGTATGTTGGATCAGTTAGGTAACTGCGAACAGGAACTGCTGTCACCCCTGGTATAACGAAAGGCCATTGGTGTAAATGATTGACGACTAATAACGCGTTCATGGATCTTCCTGTATGGTGCCATGTGGCGGGTAAACGACTAGCAAATTGGCATCATGCGTAACAATACCCAGCAGGATCGCGGCAATCACGCGGTCCATGCTGATCCAGTATTCGTGCGCGGGGCCATACGGGTTAGGCTGATAAGGATCGACTACCAACACCGTCCGGTGCTTACGATCATAGCCGGCGAGGATAACGAAGTGGCCTGCAGGCAGGCCGCGTACATCATCGGCAATATCGTCAGGACCATACTCACGAGCAGTACGATATAAAAAGGTCGAGCTAAGCCCGGTAAGAATCGGCAATCGCCGACGCAGGATGCCGCGAATAAGCTGGCGAGACAAATCGACGAATCTCAGTTGTCCGCCAAGACTTAAAAATTCTAAATATCCCTCAGTGACATGCTGCAAGCGATAATCCATTTTGACTTCACGTTGCAGCTGTAAACGTTTAGCGATGTTTACACCAGACCGCGTAAACCACGTGGGATCAAACACCGTAACGTTATAGGTATAAATGGTAGCGAGGTAACCTTTACGCAATGCGTCACAGGCTAGAAAAACAGCAAAGGTACCGCCCTGTTCGAGTCGATGCGCGCGCGCGATGACTGCTTCCAATGAATCGTTGTCAGCCCAATAACGATATACAGCATGTAGACACGTCGGCCCGCAGGTAGTTTCGTCTGGCTGAGGCAACGTATTTACCGGCAGTTGCACCAGGTTTGTGATCATCAATAAGTGTGCATGCGAGGAAAAAAATTGCCGGTTAATCTTAATGGCGTATTCACGTACGTTATGGAGAAGTAACAGTAAGCATGCCCATTGGGCTGAGAGATATAACCGTCCAACTACAACGAGCATCGCGGAATGAAGACCGTGCCGCATGGCAAATTTCCTTGTCACCGCAAAGCTCTCCCGCCTGGGAGGTTCTAACATCATCACATACGTCCATGATATGCGTAGTACCTCCTACGCATTTTTCATGCCAAGGAAATTCACGGGTAGAAAGCATAGAAATGAAGAAAAGTGCGCAATTTTTACAAAACACTTACTTTAAGAGAGAAAAATTTACCGACTGACTAATCCACCACGTCTCTGTACAAACGCATGCTTTTTAAAATCGCACGCCTTCTTATCTGCTAGGTTTTAAAACAACAAGAATAACGCCGATAAAAATAAAGATCACGCCTGCCATACGAGCAACGCTAATGTGCTCCCCGAATAAATAATATGAACCAAGGAGTATCCCGACATAATTCAAACTGCTCAAAGAATAGGCAACACTCAAACGAATGTTACGCAACGAAAAAATCCAGCAAAGCACGCCGACGGAGTAAACGAAGAGCGCTGCAAACAACTGCAATAATGCGGACCAAATAGCCGCGTCGCCGATTGTTTGCAAAGCCACACCCTTCATTAGCAACTGACCTGATACGCCAAAAATAATGCTGAGAACGATGGCCGCATAATAAATAGTCTTAAATTTTTTAGCGTTCATGAACGTCAATCGAGAGCGCGTTTCATGCCAATTAATATCACCGCAATTCAAATGTCAGTAAAACTCATTTTATAAATATCCACTATTACACGGAGTCAGATGATCACGAACGCATTTAGGAAACTGCTGCCTCACGTCGTCCGATGATGACGCAACACGTCACTTCAGCACTTGATATTTAGATGATGCATTAAATATTCAGCGTGACACACAGTTGTCAGCATGCGTTTTTAAACATCACATGCTCATATGTCTAAATATTTGGTTATATATAATTTTGTCTTTTTTTACGCACGTAATGACTACGTTTTTTTTCAAAAATTCATGTACTCCTGAGAGTGAATTTCAGCATTTGGCACGATCCATGCTGTAAGGAAGACACGTAATCTGAAAAGGGCAAACCTAGCGTGAGCTGGGGGCGTAAAGTCACGGATCTGTAGGCGCAAAGCCTACATGATGGCGGGATTGCCAGATTCGAGAAGTGTTATAGGGGGGATGTGAACTCATCAAGCGTCTTATCGACGTTTGCCTATGATTTTTTATGAAGTTCACCTACTTGCACCTGCTAACCAGTTAGCGCGTCTCTCCGCTTCCGTCTACCCAGCCATCGAACATCTACTGTAGTGCGCGTTTAAGAACCGCACGCGGCTAGATTGCGTTCCGTTTTTTCCTGTTTAGGTCACCAACTCCTACAGAGCACTATTACTCCGCAATCGTTCTTTAAGAACGAGAAGGGATTCTTTTGCCTCGATTTTGATAGGAGTTAAACAGATCTATCCGATCATTTCCTTCGACAACAAGAGCTCATTTCAGACAAATGAGACATATAAAGTCGACACCGATGGTCTCTGCGAATCAGCTTCAGTGAAGCGCAGTTAGGTTCATGCATGGACCGGTAGGTTGTTGGCATTACCCAACATTTTCATGGGAGGCACCATGGCATCGACATTCACATGTTCAGACTATGCAGTTTTTAGGAGCGCCTTACACGCGTTTTGGAAAGCAAAAACCATTCTTGTTTTCCTGCTACTTCTTTTCATCAATCAAGCGTTCGCAGCGCAAGTAACACTTGGATGGGACTCTACTATCAGTCCGCAGGTCGCCGGTTATACAGTCCATTACGGCACATCAACTGGGAGTTACTCATCGAAGGTCGATGCTGGTAAAAATACCCGTTCCACGGTAACAGGGCTGGTCGAAGGCAAGACATATTATTTTGCTGTCACCGCCTACGACGCCGCCCGTACTCAAAGCGGTTTCTCAAACGAAACAAGCTTTTTTGTCCCTGCCGCCGCCAACGCACCGACGGCAAATTTCACGGCGAGTAAAACTACTGGAGCTGCGCCGTTGTCGGTTGTATTTACCAGCACATCCACCGGTACGATCAGCGGATATCGATGGAATTTCGGCGATGGCAGTAATAGCACTACAGCGAATCCGACACACTCCTATGCCACCCCAGGTGCATACACCGTCGCGTTAACGGTAACCGGACCAAGCGGCAGCAACACGCAGACGAAGACGAATCTGATTACTGTTTCCTCTTCCACGCCGCCCACAGGATCAACAGCACCGGTGGCAAGTTTTGTAGCCAATGTTGCAACAGGACCTGCGCCGCTGACCGTTAATTTCACCAGCACCTCTATCGGATCAATCACCGCTTATGCATGGACATTTGGCGATGGTGGTACCAGCACTGCGCAGAATCCGTCACATACCTTTGCAAATGCCGGTTCTTACGCGGTCACTTTGAAAACATCGAATGCCGCTGGCAGCACCACCCAAACCAAAACTATCACGGTCACAACAGGCTCGACAACGACTCTACGGCAAGGACTGGTTGCTGCGTACTCCTTCGATGAAGGTACAGGCACAACAGCATCGGATCGTTCAGGCAAAAGTAATACCGGTTCCATTTCCGGCGCCACGTGGGTCAATGGCCGTTTCGGCAAGGCCTTGTCTTTCAACGGTACCAATAGCAGAGTGAATGTTAGCGATTCATCGTCGCTCGACCTCTCCGCTGGCATGACTATCGAAGCATGGGTTTATCCTACGGCGACGATGAGCGGTTGGCGAGATATCGTCACCAAGGAGCGTTCCGGCGGTGCTAGCTACTACCTCTATGCCAACTCTGACAAAAACCAACCGGCCAATGGCATATTCACAAGCGCCGAAAACACGCTCTATGCCGGTACGCAAATACCGGTCAATGCCTGGACTCATCTAACCGCCACTTACGACGGCGGCACACAGCGGCTTTATGTCAATGGCGTGCAAGTGGCGAGCCGTTCGCAAACCGGTGCGATTCAATCGTCAACTAGTCCATTGCGTATTGGTGGTAATGCAATCTGGGGCGAGTATTTCCAAGGATTGATCGATGAGGTGCGAATCTATAACCGCGCGCTCAGCGTCTCGGAAATTCAGTCCGACATGAGCACGGCGATAGGTTTGGCTTCTACACCACCACCAACTCCCACACCTTCAACTAAACCCGGCTTAGTTGCCGCCTACTCCTTTGATGAAGGTGCGGGAACAACCGCATCGGATCGTTCAGGCCACAGCAACACCGGCACGGTTTCCGGCGCCACCTGGGTCAACGGCCGTTTTGGCAAAGCCTTGTCTTTCAACGGCACCAATAGCCGAGTAAATATCAACGACTCAGCTTCGCTCGATCTTTCCGCCGGCATGACCATCGAAGCGTGGGTTTATCCCACGGCCACGATGAGCGGCTGGCGAGATATCGTCATGAAAGAGCGTGGCAGCGGTGTTAGCTACTACCTCTATGCCAACTCCGACAAAAATCAGCCGGCCAATGGCGTATTCACGAGCGCTGAGGACACGCTCTACGGCAGCACGCAAATACCGGTCAATGCCTGGACTCACCTCACCGCCACTTACGACGGTAATACCCAACGCCTTTATGTCAATGGCGTGCAAGTGGCGAGCCGTTCGCAAACCGGTGCGATTCAATCGTCAACCAGTCCATTGCGTATTGGTGGCAATGCAATCTGGGGCGAGTATTTCCAAGGATTGATCGATGAAGTGCGTATCTATAACCGCGCGCTTAGCGTTTCTGAAATTCAGTCCGACATGGGCACGGTGATAGGAGGCGCGCAATGACAAAACGACATTGCTTCGGTTTATCAATATTCGAACATCAGCCGCCGTCGTCGAACAGAAACGGCATTGCCAACCTCATTCAGGGAAAGAGAAACGATATGCAAACATCAACCACGCCCATCACTGAAACACATTCTTTACAACCGGCATTCAACCGTTCTCGAGTCAGGGGAAAAATGCGTAATCGCCTTACGCCTTTAGCCTTTGCCATCACGTTGCTTGGCTTAAGCGTACAAGCCGTTGACGCAGTGGCAGCGACTTATTACGTCAACGGTTCGAATGGCAGCGATTCAAACGCCGGCACCTCGGATGGCGCTCCATGGCGGACGCTTGCGAAGGCAACTCAAACACTACGAGCCGGTGACACGGTATTGATTCACGCCGGCACCTACTCCGAAAAACTGTGGCCGCAATGGAGTGGGAACGCCACCAGCGGATACATTACCTATGCCGCTTTTGGCGATGGTACTGTCACGGTAAAACCAAGCAGCATCGTAGAATGGACCGGCGCATTTTATATACCGGACCGTAATAGCTATGCCTACGTCCGAGACGTAAACTACATCAAAGTAAAAGGATTGAACTTCACCGGAACTACACGTAACTACGGCGACTACGGTGTCGCCATTTACGGCGCGGACGGCAATACCGGCCAAAACGTGGTTTTCGAAAACGTCAAGATTTACCAAAACGGCACCGGAGGAATGGTTCAAGGCGCTTATTTCACAATGACGGATTCGGAGGTATATAGCAATAGCAATAGCGGTTTTCAAGTCTTTTCCCCCGCCAATCACGTCCGCATTTCACGCTCGAAATTTCACGATAACGGCGGCGGCGGCTGTAACTGCGACGGACTGATATTTCAGGACGTAAACTACGCGCTGATAGAAGATTCGGAAGCATACGGACAATACGATGGATTCGATGTAGGGTCGGCGCCACCCGATACAGTTGGAACCAAACACATTATTTTCCGTCGCGTGATTTCTCACGACAATACAAATACCAATTTCCCTCTCTCAACGAGCCTTGCAGGTCCGGCCACTTATGAGAACGTGATCAGCTGGGGAAACTACAGTTGGGGAAGCATGGTCAATTACGACCGGTCCAAGAACGTCCATGTTTGGAATTCGATATTTACTAACGTAGGAACAGGGATCCTCGTCACTGACTCGTCATCGGGGCCGATGTACTACTACAACAATATCTTTAATGCCAACACGGCAATCAGCAACAGCAGTGGCGCGACGGTGAATGCGGATTACAACAGAATACAAGGCGCGCTTAGTGGGCTATCTCTTGGCGCCCATTCGTCAACGGGTTCGGTAAATTTTGTTGATGCGACGAATCATGACTATCACCTAACCGCCAACAATTCCGCGCTTATCGACAAAGGTACTTTCTTCATGCGGACGTCGCAGTCAGGATCGAATACAAGCGTTATAAACGTCAATCAAGATCCGGAGATTTATTTCTGGATCGGCGATAGCATTCAAATCCAAGGTGTTGGCCAACGCACAATTGTGAGCATGACCACGTCGTCAATTACGGTTGACGCCCCACTGACGTACGCTTCCAACGCTGGCGTACATTTGCCGTGGTCTGGAGCCGCTCCTGATATTGGCGCTTATGAGTATGGCAATACTACGTTAGCGCCACCGACTAATTTGCGTATCATTCAGTAAAGTTGCGGCGCGTGCCCTCCCCTTCCCATTCAATGGGAAGCTGGGAGGGCGACGATAAGTTAAAAATTGAATGTGCCTCAAGTGCGCCTTCTTTTCTTCATATGAAGCAATTGTAGGTTTGGCTAAGCAGTTTAGAATAATCTAAGAACGCTTCAAGCGGCGACGCTCATCTCACCTTGCCTAACGCCATAAAGCGTGTAGAACTTGGCGAACCGAATGGCCCGCTGATTCATGACGCCGATAACCGCATTGGCACCTCTTGCAAGAAACTGTTTAACGATATTGCCGTAACGGCCACTGTAATATCCGCTAAACCAATCCGCCTCAAATCCGGCACGCCGCATCACGGTAACCAATTCGGACGGGTCCATTAAATGTTCTTGCCAATTGCCGGTGTAAGGATCGCAGGTATTCGTCGGGTGTCGCGGTACTTTTGGCAGTTGACCGGTTTTAAGATACGCGTTGACCGCATTGAGGATGTCATCCTGCCTCAAGCCTCTCGTTGCTACCGCCAATTTGTCGATCTCGTCAGCGGAAAGATCTTTTGAAAACTCCGTGATCAATTCTTTTCTAATATCCAAATATGGACGAAGCGTGTCACGATCATAGTGTCCATAACTCGGCTGCTGGCCGAGCAGTTCACATTGACGCTGGAATTGCATAACGTCTTTCGTATAGCGTTTGTAATACATGTTGGCGGCGGAAGTCATCACTACTTTTAGTCGGCTGCCGGGAAAGGACGCTAACTTTTCAAGAAACGATTCGATGTCGTAGATGTGCTCTATGACATCAAAGGATGCGATTCCATCATACTGAATATCATGCTTTCGAGAATATTCGATGACATCATCAGTATCACCGCATACGTAATGATCGGCCACGCAACCGACAAGGGCGCCTAACCGTTGAGCACCTTGACGGGATTCTTCAAATATATCGTTATACACAACATTTCCAACGCCCAATTCCTTTGCTAGCATCGATATAAATCCCATGCCTCCGCCGTATTCAAGAATCGTAAGCTTTGAATAAGGTAAATTCGAGCCATGAAGAGCCCATGACAGAACGTAGGTATATATTTGCAGATAAGCCGTTAAAACCTCTTTTTTATCCGATAACACTCTTTGGCAATATTCGGAAAGCCCGGATTTATCACCATTCAACGACTCAAGCTTCTTGGCTAACCGCCCAGCGGATGCGTTGATATCTTTTAGCAATACCTTCTGCTTCGGCAGCAAGGCATAATCAAACAAATAATTCATCACGACGCTCCACATGATTTACGGAACTTCCGAGTGACAGGCTTCTCCCGTATTAAAAAAACAGCCCATGAATAAAGTCTATGTCAAAAACCTTTTTTTGCACGCTGCAAGTTAGCCACTTGTTACCTATTGTTTAAAAGACCGTCAATCTTTTTTTAAAGGTAATAGTTATGCAACGCTTGGCCTTTCTTGTCAGTCTGCTACTTAGCATTACTGGCACTAATGCGACAACCTTCTATGTAGACAATTCGTGCCCCGTTAATGGCAACGGCCTAACCAAACATTGCGGAGAGAACGGCCCCTGGAATTCGTTAAAAAAAGCCGCAGAATGTAAGGATGTAAACCCTGGTGATACTATCGAAATTCGCGCTGGTAAAGGCGTATACAACGAGGGGTGGTCTTGGCAGCCAAAATGCATTGGCACACCCGAAAAACACATCACCATTCAAAACTACCCCCTCGAAGATTTTGTCATGGAGGGGACGCTAAATATTAAAAACAGCGCTTGGCGCGCAATCGGGAACGGTATCTATTTATGCGAAGGTGGAACATGCGGGACCGAGAAAAAATTTCCTTTCACCGCTTGGTATGACCGTGGCAACGGCGAAGAACGCTTGGATCTCATTCAATCAAATCAAACTTGCGATACTTCGCTCCCCGCCGGCCAAATGCGCTACAGTGACGGCCGGGTTTGTGCTCATCTGTCCGACGACTCGAATCCGGCTGACGCGAAGTATTTCAAGATTCCTTATGTTTACGTTGCAATCCAATTAAATCTCGTTCGCGCCAGCTACGTCACATTTCGCAAGAACCCCAAAGGCGGTAATTTCATTATTCGCCGCTTTCGCGATAGCGGTATTACCACAACCACGATAGACCGCGGTATTGACTATGAAGGCCTTGATATCGGCTGGGTTATGGATCGTTGTATTGATCAAACCGAAGGCGGCGTCGTTCCCGCCGGGTATCGCTTCATCAATAATCGCATTCATCATTGCGGACAAGAAGGCATTCGCTGGTCGCAGGATTCCTCGCCACGCGGACTGGTTGAAGGCAACGAAGTATACGAAATTCAGACGCAGCCGTTTTTTGAACGCTGCAAAAAGAATTGCCTCCCTGGATTTAACGATAAAGGTTGCGCAATCCGCGTTGCCGGCAATCAAAACGGTAGAATCAGACGCAATATCGTTCACGATATTGGCGGCGGCTTGACGGGCCGATCGTCTGGGATCGATCTTGAAGAAGGCGCTATTAATACGGTGGTGGAAAATAACTATCTTTATCGAATGAATAAAGGAGATATTCCCGCCTGGCACACCAGTATCGCCATTCTTCTTCAAACAGTCGGCGCCGAACCATACAATGCCATTGTGCGCAACAATCATGTCTACCAATCCGATCATTGCTTTTCGATTGATGCAGGGAAAACGCTCCCTGAAAGCAGCACCATTCTATTTTCCCACAATACATGCCAAGACCCGCGCGATAGCGGCATAGTTACCGGCATGAGCAACCCCACCATCAACGCAAAGATCACATCGACAAACAACATATTCAGTGCTGACGAAACAAGCCCGCGAGCGCTGATCGATCTGCCTAACGATCGCCGCATTAGCGGATTTCAAACGCCAGAAAACAATATTTTTCAGTGCGTGCAATGTACAAAATTGGTTAACTGGGGACGTAAAAGTTTTAAAGCTTGCAATATTAAAAAACTAGGGCATGGTAATCAATTGGCACAGTCAGGGCCGATGTCGGAAGAGGAGTGTCCATAGAGGTTAATTATGTAGGACTTATGCAAAAACATCCCAGCAAGACGCGATGACGCAGACCATACGAAATTGTACGGCAAGGAGAAGCAACGTTTTGTGTAAGTCCTATTTATGCTCAAGTCCGTAATATCCCCCATTTCGCCAATATCTTGTCGAGCTTAAACAAACTAAGTTCGGCTCGCGTAAAAAATCCGGCGACTAACAACCCAATCAAATACACCCCCGCGCCCACAGCAATAGTTAACATCAGTTCCTTATCTCGCAAAAACCACACGCATGCGCCGGTTAACGCAGTCACAATCACCACGGATGGCTGTAGTGAAATGGTTGCCCCATGCCCAGGCAAAAATCGGTGCAGATACCAATATTGCAATATTGCATAAACACAGATGGCAATCAATGTCGCCAATGCCGTGCCGAGATGCGAATAATGAGGAATCAGAACCAAATTCAATAGCACGTTTACCACCGACATGACGACGTTCAATATGAAATCCACTCGCTGCCTATTGGCGCCGACAAGCAAATAGGAATGGTACCGAACAACGCCATAAGGGATTAATGTAAAAATCAGCACGCTCAACGTTGTAGCGGCGGCATCAAATCCCGGGCCGTAGAGTATCAATAGCCCCGGCTTCGCTAACAACGAAGCACATACCGCAGTAGGCAAGCTTAAAGCAATCAAGTAGCGTAATGCAGTGTTGCCAATGATCCGCAATGTTCTTAAATCTCCTTGCACTGCGGTTGCGATTTGCGGATAAAGCGATGCGCACAAGCTCTGCGGTAAGACCATCGCCAATTCTAGAATACGATAGGCTGCGCCGTAGTAACCCACATCTTTGACCGGCTGCATTTGAGAAAGCATTAAAACATCGATGCGCCAATATAATGTCGCGAATATCGAAATACCAAGGAAAGCCGGCGCCAAATGAATTAGGAATCGCAGTGTACTTCTGTCCCATCCCCATCCAACCATGACCTTCGCTCTTCTTAGCAAGACTACCTGTACGACACAAGCAGCCGTGCGGCTTATAACAATCAATAGCAACACCGCGTTCAATCCATAGCCCAATACGAGTAAAATAATTCCCCCTCCAACTTTCAGCACATACTCGACAGCAGTCGCTATAGCGATTTGTCCTGCTCGTTGCAACGCCATGCTAGCACCGTCAAGCAACGTGCCTAAGCTGGCAGGAATAATCGCCAAACTGAGAATAATGATTGCGGTATGCGTGTCTGCGTCATACTTCAACAGCCCGGTAAGCAATAGCGTGCCCGCGGTTAAGGCAATAGAAATAATGGTAACAATCGAGAGCGCATTCGCCAGTATTTTTTCCAGAGCATGATAATCACGAGCGCCTTCCCGGGTAATAACCCCATTCAATCCCAACGGCGCTATCGAACCGCAGACGAATAAGAACGTATAAGCCAATGTATAACGCCCAAGACCTTCGCTTCCCAAAAAACGCGACAACGCCAGCACAAGAATTACGCCAAAAAGCGGGCCGGTAATTCGTAGCATCACCAATAGCACAGTATTTTTTGCGGCACGTAGTTGCGAGTGATTTCCTCCATCAATATCCTTATTTTTATCTCTAGGGAAATTATTACTAGTCATAAGAATCCCAACTCCGGCGATTGCCGCATGTAAAGGATTCGTTATAGCAAAAAGCACGCCTGTTAGCAGAGAGACATAAGAGCGTATTTCATATCACTTCTCACGGAAGTCTCTTGAAATATTGACGACCTGTACCATACTTTAACAATGCGATCATATTGATCCCGCTTCACAACATTGATACACAACGGATCAAATGAAATCGAATCTTTACGAATTTCCTAAAATGACTAAACAGAGTGTCGCTCTTATTAGGGTCGCTCACCTCCACTCAACAACTGGCATTTATGGCGCCGAAAGATGGACGGCGACGCAAGTGCAACATCTCGATAAGAATATTTTTTCACCGCTAATCATTACAATGGGAACGAAGGAAGGGTCAGCTCTGTTTCATGACTTTATGGAACAGCGCGGTTTTCAAGTATCGCACTTGCCTATCCCGGGAAAAATAAACCCAAAAGCCATATTAGCACTGCGCCGTGTGTTGATTAATCAGAAGATCAACATTCTCCACACCCACGGTTTTAAGTCCGATGTAATGGGCTATTTCGCAGCTCGCGGCCTACCTATACGCTTGGTGGCAACACCACATGGCTGGAGTGCCGATGAAGGCATTCGGATTCGATTTTATGAAGCGGTTTCACGTTTTTTTCTCCGCCGCTTCGATCGCATTTATCCGCTGAGCGCTCCACTATTGGAAGATTTTCATCGCCGAGGCTTTGCGCGTGGGCAATTGCATCTCATCTTAAACGCAGTCGATATCAGCGCATTCGATCGCTGTTTTTCGAGCCGAAAACGTAGACGTCTGACCGATACGTTTCGCATTCTTTTTGCCGGCCGTCTGTGCCGCCCCAAAGGCGCTTTTGAACTCTTAGAAGCGATGGCACGTGCTCATTTTTATTGTCCTGTTGAATTACGGCTAGTCGGCGATGGGCCGCAACGACAGGAGTTGGAATCTTATGCGCTGGCACTTGGCATTGGTTCGAAAATTTACTTCACGGGCTCTGTCTCTCAGATCATTCCTCATTTGCAGTGGGCCGATGTTCTAGTACTTCCGTCTCATTCCGAAGGAATACCACGTGTGATTATGGAAGCCTTTGCTGCTGGCGTGCCAGTAATCGGAACTGCAATACCGGGGATTCAAGAGTTAATACAGGATGACTCTACAGGTAGGTTAACGCCCATTCGTAATGCAGATGCACTTGCGTCGGTACTGGGGCGTGCTGCGGTAGAACCTGAGCAAAGTTGGAAAATGGCAATTAAAGCACGTCAAGTTATCATGGAAAGATTCTCTGCTCAGCGTCAAGCATTGGAGTTCGAACGCGAATATGCCCAGCTCGCTACGGAGACAATTCCTTGTCAGCCGGTTAGTGCCTCTTAAATAGCGCGATGCTATTTAATTCTTATTCTTTTATATTCTGTTTTCTTCCCGTCGTCTTCAGTGGTTATATTTTTCTTGGCCGGATAAACAATACGCTAGCGGCCTTCTGGCTGGCAGCGGCGTCACTTTTTTTTATGGCTGGTGGAGCCTCTCGTTTCTTCCGCTACTACTCACTTCCATTATTTTTAATTACACCGCCGGGCGCGCTCTTGCACGCACGCACGACAAATCGATTTTGATTGCCGCTGTTGCAATTAACCTAGCACTGCTCGGCTACTATAAATACACGAATTTTTTTATCCGAAATTTAAGCACTCTTAGCGGAGTTGACCTCCATATTCAAAACATCATCCTCCCAATTGGCATTTCCTTTTTTACCTTTACGCAAATAGCCTTTCTCGTTGACACCTGGAGCGGAAAAGCCAGGGAATATCGCTTCATTCATTACTGCCTTTTCGTCAGTTATTTTCCGCATCTGGTCGCCGGCCCGATAATTCATCATGGGCAAATGATGCCGCAGTTCACGTCATCTTGTACTTATCGCCTCAATTGGCAAAATATTGCCGTTGGATTAACTATTTTTACAATTGGATTGGTAAAAAAAACATTTTTCGCTGATGGCGTTGCCGTTTATGCCACGCCTGTATTTGATGCCGCTAGCAGTGGCGCGCCAATATTGTTTTTCGAATCGTGGGTCGGTGCATTGGCATATACCTTGCAACTATATTTTGACTTCTCGGGATATTCCGATATGGCGATCGGTCTATCGAAAATGTTCAACGTTAAATTACCGCTTAACTTTAATTCTCCGTGTAAGGCAGTAAACATTATCGAATTCTGGCGTCGGTGGCACATGACGCTATCTCGATTTCTACGCGACTATTTATATATTCCTTTAGGCGGTAATCGTCACGGTTCGGCACACCGTTATATGAATTTGGTATTGACCATGCTGTTAGGCGGTTTATGGCATGGAGGGGGATGGACGTTTCTTATATGGGGAGGTCTTCACGGTTTCTATCTGGCGACTAATCACGGATGGCAAGCACTAAAAAAAACACCAGTATTCGAGAAATTCATTAAACGAAAAACCGTTAATCAATCTCGGGCAATGGCTCGACTAGCAAGCCATCTATTAACATTTTTTGCAGTTGTGATTGCGTGGGTGTTCTTTCGCGCATCCAATGTAGGTTCAGCTACCTATCTAGTGAAATCGATGTTGGGATTAAATGGATTTTCATTGCCGGAATCTTGGGCTGGCAATGTGGTCGGCACATGGCTTGCTAGTCATGGGGCTACGTTCCAAGGCTTGATACCAAATATTCCTCAAGAAGCACTATCGGCATTTCTTTGGATTTCAGCATTGTTAGCAATAGTCTGGTTATTCCCCAACACGCAACAGATAACAGCAAGCTACCAACCTACATCCGACCGCATCGAATCTCCATTGTCACCGCCCGTGCTACGCTGGAGCCCTACATTACCGTGGGCAAGTCTCACGGCAATTCTTTTAACCATAGGTGTACTGGAACTCAATAAAGTGAGCGAGTTCCTCTACTTCCAGTTTTAACCGGTACCGTCACGTGGCTCGCCCAGCAGTATACGTCGCGCAACTACTTTCTATAGCGTTGACGCTAATCGTTTTAGCTGGCGCCATCTGTTATGTCATCGATCCTTATGGACTGAATGAAAATTTTATGATTACGACCGTCAATCGGCTTAAACCGGAAACCGAGACACACGAGCGCCTCTACAAAGCTAGCGTGATCAGCAAGCGGCATCCAACCATTCTTGCTCTAGGTACATCGAGAGTGCAACGCGGAATCACGATGAGCCATCCGGCGTGGGGCGGAAATATCGAGGATCGCTACAATGCTGGCTTGGTGGGCGCGAATATGTATGAGACGTTGAAATACTTCGAACATGCCAATAACACTCGACAATTAAAACGCGTCGTAATTGGTCTCGATCTATTAGCGTTTAATTACTATAAGTTGAACCAAGCCGATTTTGATGAACAATTGTTGTCCGTCGATCACCAAGACATGAGCGTCGACGCCACGCTGCACCGTGCCAAAACGTATTTTTCTCTTTCTACACTACATGCCGTCAAAACAACCTTAGACGGTAACTGCACAAACTGTTTCTCTCCCATTCTTCCCGATGGCCAAGAGAATCCAAAAGTATTCGAAAAAGCATTAGACGAATTTGGCGGCCATTACGCGCTTTTTTTTCGTAACGACGGCGTTGCGGTCTCTCTATTGCACTTCCCTCCTCCGTCGCACAAATTCGCGCTGTTAGGTCCCAATGGCGAGTCGCAATTTCCTTACTTACAACGGTTAATTGAAATCGCCCGCCGCGACCATATTGATCTGCGCCTATTCATTTCACCTTGCCATGCTCGGCAATGGGAAGCGTTACGCGCTGCGGGTTTGTGGCCGGAATTCGAGCGCTGGAAAGAAATGCTGGTGAAAATATTGGCGGAAGACAGTGCGCGTCATCCAACGGAACCGGCATTTCCGCTGTGGGATTTTAGCGGTTATAACAGTATTTCTACGGAGCCCGTGCCGGTGGCTGGCGACACGCGCACGCAAATGAAATGGTATTGGGAGTCATCCCACTATAAAACTGCAGTAGGCAATTTCGTACTTAACCGCATATTCAACTATCGCCAGCGAGACAGCTACTATCAAAATGAGTCTGAAGGCATTGCTACTTCTTGCCGTACCAATTGCACTACCTGCGCCGATACACTTTGCGAGATGCATTTTGGTAGCGCGTCTAAGCAAGACGAAATTCCACCGGACTTCGGCGTTCAACTCACGCAACACAATCTCACCGGTCATCAATCCGCTATTTTGGCGGATGGCGAACGGTATCGTTTAACTCATCAACAGGATGTCGCTCTACTTGATCAATTGGCTAGCCAAGCAATGGCAGACCGGGAAAGTAGATTGCAACGCAGTCACTCTCATGAACGTACTCTTCCTCACCACGGTATTACCGCACAAAAAACAAATGGGCAGCGAAGTCGCTTCGCAATCCATTATTGATGGCCTGCGCCACGCCGGCTTCAATGTACATACGGTCGGCTATCTACGTACCGGCGATTTTTCCCCGTTACCGCCGGACACGACGATTGCCGGCGTTCGCTATATAGAATCGCGACAAGCGAAGTTTTATCCATTGCTCTGGCTCACCATGAGCATGCTGAAGCAGTTACCGTACACCGCGGCAAAATACTATTCCCGCACGTACGTCCATCACGTCAAACGTTTACTCTCCGCCACCCGCTACAATGCCGTCATCATCGATCATCCGCAAATGGCGTGGATCGATCGTCTGGTACCAAGCGATACCAACCTCGCTTTTGTTGCACACAATGTGGAACACGAAATGTATGCGGAATTATCCCGGGTCGATGAAAGTGCTTTCGGCCGGACGATTTACCGGCGGGAAGCACGCAGAATCCAGGAAATGGAATCCAGACTGACGCAACGCGCCATGGAGATTTGGGCGTTAACAGAAAGCGATGCAAATTATTTTAGGACGGCCACGCAAGCAAAAGTTCGTGTAGTTCCCCTACCAGCAACTTCCAGCGTAGTGGAGGGGCCAAGCAGCAGCAAGCAATTTGATATCGGCCTTATCGGCAATTGGGCGTGGCAAGCCAATAAAGAAGGGCTGCAATGGTTCATCGATAAAGTTCTTCCGTATCTGCCTACCGAAATCTCTATCCAGATTGCAGGAAAAGGCGCTGACAACTTGGTGCCGAGCTTGCGCAATGTGAAATGCACCGGCTTTGTTCCCGACGCGATTGCTTTCATGCAACAAGCCAGAGTCGTCGCGATTCCTACTTTGAGCGGCGGCGGAATACAGATTAAGACGCTAGACGCGATCGGCTCCGGATCATTTATCGTAGCAACACAAAAGGCGATGCGTGGTATAGCGAAGCCGCCAGCCACTGTAATGACAGCTAACGAACCTAGAGAATTCGCACAGAAACTAAGCGACGCCTGGGAGCGCACTGATACCGACACAGCTTTTAGCGAAGCACTTGCTTGGTCTACCGCGCGACGTCAGTTGTTTCAAGATGAAATGACGCAAATTGCAAAAGCGCTTGTTTGAGGGATTGGACGAAGCCGCTACGCAGAGGAAGCACGGTCGCCGACGTGAGAAATGGAGTGGACGATGCGAAGGGAAAAATTGTCAGCGCAATTGGAAATGGAATGGCGAGACCGGTTGGCACGCCAAGCAGCAAGCGGTAAAAGCAATGCTGCGTTTTGCTGTAGCGAAGGTGTACGGAAGGTACATTCTACGACTGGCGTTCCCGTCTTGGTTTGAAGAGCAAGAAAACGTCGGGATGACAATGCCATTGCCATTTATCGAACTTGGTCCGATAAAGCCGGTTGCTAAAAGCAATGGTTTTACAGCGGCTAATAATAGGATTGCAATGCCGATCAATTAACATCGCTCGAGTTGTGGCTGGAATTAGGCAACGGTATTATCTTGCAAATGACGCGGTGCTAAACGTTTCTCCCAGAGGCGAAAGTCCGCGAATTTTTTTACCGTATCCCTAGTCAATTGGTTATTATCTATTGTCGCCAATAACCCAAAAAACAAGGATTATCCATCATGATGTTCTTCCCCGACCAATATAATATTCCGGACGATTTGTCTTCCCAGCGGAGCGACTGGGAAAGTTATATGGCGGCTCAGCTATCGGAAGTTGAACTGAAATTCTTCTCTCATAGCGCGACACTCGACGAGTGGATACACGCCGTAGAGGGGCATATCAGAATCTTAGAAGATGATCTAGAAAATAAACGGGCTACTAACATTAAAACCGGGATGAGGGACGCGGTTCTTCTTGATATTGTGATCGCGACTGAGAACGAGAGTTCCGCATTTGATGTCGAAGGGGAAAGCGTAGTTTACGGAAAGGGGGAAAAGTCCCAAAAACTTCAATCCTCTCTACATTTAAAACGTTATGTGTGTCCTGATGAATTTGCAGAACGCATACTGGAATTGCATGCTAATCCAGATGCATTAGACGATGAAAATACGCAATACGAGCAAGCAATTCTTATGACCAGCTTTCATAAAACCGAGGCGCATTTTGTGGCTGTGGAAATGTGGACACAAAAAAATCAATATGGTGGTCCTATAACCGCTATTTTGGGCATTGAAAGCACTGAAAAATCTCTGGAAATAGCACAGGCCGCTAAATTAGGACTTGCGCATCGGGGAGTATCAAATACCAATATCGCTATCTACCCAGCGGGAACACAAAGTGCTCCTATTGATTGTCTTATGTTCTCTGTTTTTCATGCGCTGAAGCTCAATTCTCTTCAAAACGATGGACCATTTTATCCAGTGTTTATCGATTTGCTCGAAGGATATCAGCCGGAGGGTAGCGTTGCGGTCGGCAGAGGCTATTTGGACGTGTATGCAATTCCTCCTGATAGTAAAACCGGTCAAATCATACCGCCCGAAATAATCAAGGAAATGCAGGGGAGAGATCGGCTGATCAAGGCAATGGAGGACCGAGGCTGGTCAGATGCGGACGCGCGCGCTAATAAAAAAGGAGATGGTTTAGTTGCTCGTTATGACGACAACCACAAAGGGTTTCCTTGGTCCGCCTCAATGGCTAAAAAACGGATTAAATATTTTAAGCGCGCACTAGTATTACTGAACACAATACGCGAAGGCCGTTCCGATGCAGAGGCTCTTGCCCTATTGAACAAATGTCTCGCTAAAGCACGTTATGTTGTAACGACAAGCAATCAACATACATCGGTGGATTATTCGGAATTGATTGAAAGAGAAAGACTAGAAAATAAACTCACGCTTTTTCTTAAGCAGCTTGAAGGTGCCACATCGAAAGTAGATAGTTTAAAAAAAGGAGAGGAAGAACAAGGTTCCCGCTCCAATGTAAGTGATGTACTAGATGCATTTTTAAAACAAGCGCATGAAAAAATAAAAGCCATACGCGAATTGCCGACCAAGGCAACCGGAGAAATAGGTGTACCGTGGCGGCCCACTGATCCAAAAATTGAGGAACGTACACAATGGCAGCAGCAACAGGTACAAAAGTTAAAAGAAAATTTGCCGCAACTAACCCTTAATTTTCAGCTGCTAGAGCGCCATAGCGCTCTTAATAAATTAATTTCACTTAATAGATCCAAAGAAAGTGTAAAGCCCATCTTAGAGCGAATGCAGATGCTATTGGGAAATATTGAATCGGAGATGACGAAGATCAGCCTAGACCGAGCTTTGGACAAACAGGCGGATAATAAAGCATCGCAATTTTTGGCGCTCAGCGAATCGCAAATTGCGTCTTGCCGGGTGGCGGTTAACATGGCAGATGAACAATTTCCGATTTTCAAAGAATGTAATCGATTACTAAGCACCACGGGCGCGTTGAAAAACAAAGTTCAGCAACTTGACCGATTAGATCTCCCCCGCCCCTTTTTGGAGGAAGTTAAAAAAATTGAAGCATTGCTCGAACAGAAGTTAGCCGATATTCGAGAGCTCCCAGATCGATCGATCTCTCAGGAAGGAATACCTTGGCAGTCAGGAGAAGACGTTGATATAAAAACGAAAGCGCGTGAACAATGGTATGCGCAGCAGTTGGAGAAAATACCGGATGCTTTGCAAAGCATTGCGTTCGAGCTGAATAATATGACATTAGAAAAATCCCTCCACACACCTGCGGAACAGGTGTCCACTTTACCGGCTATTTCTCCTTTAACGCAGATCGTTGCAAGGCACATAGATAGATTAAGTGAAACTAAAGAGTTACCCCCTTATAAAAATGGCGACAGAGCATACGAATTAGAGAATCACATCGGCTTTTATGTTGCTAGCATGTGTAATGCAAAAACGTTTTCTTTTCACACACAAGAAAGTTTTAAACCCCCTAAAGGAACTCAGGAACACAAAGCTAAACTTTTGACTAAGTCATTAGACAACACTAAAGTGTATTTTGCGCTAGTCTGTGGTGGCGGCCCTGTTAAAGTTGTGGAGATAGTTATTCCTCCGAATAACACTGCGAAGCTTATTGAAGGCCAAACCTTTAAATTGAAGAATCTTGGATCTAAAGAAAAAGGGAAACAAATAGAAATTGAATCGTGTGAAGTAAATGAACAATCAGCAAGTCAATCAACAATCAGTAAGAAAGGACGCTAACAAAACAATTCATTATTGAAAAATTAGTTAAATAGGCATTTTCCTTCTTTCGGCATGTACGAATTATGGAATTTCGAGGCTAAGCCAATAGACTACGCTGGCGGAACATAACAGAGCGGTGCTGCAAATAAGTTCGTGACCATGCCGAGAATATTTTCTGCTACGCAAGCGCTAGATAGTAATCCGACAACTTCCCAATCGTCGCATCCAGCGAATATTTATCCATCACAAACTCGCGACACTCACGTCCCATTTGCAGCCGTAAGGTATCGTTCATCAAAAGCTGTGCCGCATGATGAGCCATCTCCGCATCGCTATCCGCTATATAACCGTGCACGCCGTTTTTTATTTGTACACAATCCAGCGCTCGATGAGTACCCACTACCGGTACCTCCATTGCCATCACATCAACCGAACGCCCCCTGAAACCCGCAGCGACATTGAGTGGAATAACGGCCACCTTTGCTCGGGATAAATAACCGCGTACATCATCGACGAATCCCGTCACGATTACCTCTTGTCCGTTATGCAGACTCTTTATCGATTGCGGCGGATTTGCACCGAGAACTAATAATTTTGCGTCCGGTACCATCTGTTTAATGCGAGGAAAGATGCCGCGCCAAAGCCTAAAAAACGCATCAATGTTTTCTTGCCCACCCATACTACCGTAGAACAACACAACGTTTTCCTGCGGATTAAGCAATGCGCCATTTTTAAAGTGTTCGACATCTTGGCCAATCGGCACCAATAGATTGTCGTTTCCCAAGTGCAGGTTATCGAATGTCTGCTTGTCCGCCATGGAGATCGAAATAATCAAATCGGCCAGCTTGAGATATTTGAGTTCCAACTCACGATACTTGGCTAGCTCCTGTCGTTTCGATACTGGCGGATTATCATTGTACTGATGGAATATCTCCTGCCGCTTTTTATCAAACAATACATCGTGTGTATCGATAGTCTTATAAATATCTGCATCAATAAATTCGAAAAGTTTACCCATATACCAATACTCCGCTTGCACCACATCGTAGTGATTACGCTTCACAATGTTTGCCAACTGCGCCATTATTTTCGGATGGCCGCCATAGAAGTAATGATGAGGATACTGACGAAGGCGATTATATAAATAGTATTCGATACGCCTTATTTTCCTTTTTATCTGATTGCGCATTGGGTTGATCGGAATGATCGGATAAAAAGTGTTACAAACACCATGGAGATGCTTGCGTGACTCTTCGAGTTCCAATTCATCGCGCACCGTGGTCGCCACATCAACAATATGATCCCGCGATAAGCGCTCGGCCATTCGGTAAACCCGTTCTTGGCTTGCCATTACTTTTGGAAATAACGAATCCAAATGCACCAGCAAAATTCTCTTTTCCCGTAGATTAGGCGCGCTTTGCTGAATAGGTGTTTTTTGAACCAACGTAAGCATTTATTGCTCCGGTTTAAATACGTTTACAGAGTTAGGACTTACGCAAAACCGTCCCAGCGGCGTTGCGCCTCCTTCGCCGTACAAATCCGTACTGTCTGCGTCGTCGCGCCTTGCTGAGGCGGTTTTGTGTAAGCCCTAAGAGTAATACTATGATTCAAGATTTTCCTTCTCATCGACCACTGCTAATGTCGGCAGCCTGCACTCGCTGCGTGGCTAGCATTTCTGCCTGTCGTGCTCTTCGATCAATAACTTCTGCTGCGCCCATTAATCCAAGTAGAAACCAAAACAATTCTTGCGCCACGACATGCGTCCACATATCCCAATACATCTGTTGCGCAACGGCAACGATGCCTGCCCCGCAACCAATCGCCAACGTTCTTATCGGAAGGCGTCTCGATTTGCTGAGACGAAGCGCTTGCACTATTCCCATGACGATCAATAGTATCCACGCAAGGCCGCCGGGAATTCCGGTCTCAGCTGTTCGCAAGAGATAATGATTATGAACAGTCCACAGCCATTTATCGGCTAAATCCGCTGTCAGATAATTTTTATAACTCACTTCATAAGCACCGGGGCCGACCCCAAAAATGGGATTGTGAATAATGACATTTATCGCCATTTGCATAAGTGCAAAGCGTTCGTCATAAGAGCGCTGCAACGGCGAACTTTGAAGCCTGAGAACAATCAACGGCGCCGCGACAAACGCCGCTACTCCGGCTACTATCGCGATATAAAGAATTTTCTGATAGGCAAGAATGCGCCGACGATAAGCAATAATCACCAGCCACGCACCACCAACCAAAAACGAGATCCATGCCGATCGGCTCAGGGTAAGAATCAACGCGATAACACCCATTCCAATCAATATACCTTTGTACCAGCGCGGCGCCGCGCCATGAGCACGAGCTGGCAAAAACTCCGCAATCAGAATCAGCATAATAAGTAGGATGAAATTCGCGAAGCCGAATGGATTGTGAGAAATGGTACCGCCGGGGCGTTTCAACTCGCTCTCTTGCGCGGTAATTATTTGGCCTAAAGGCGAAATATAATAAATACCGTAAATGCATTCGACGTAATAAATAATTGATTGAATTCCTAAGGTAACAAACAACCACTTCAACGTGGTACGCAGATCCTCTTCCGATCGCACGCAGTTAAGCGCAATAAGATAAAGCACATACAATTCAACCTGAACAAGCATCGTACCAACGCCAATAAATTTTTCGTGACTATGCAAAAGCGATGCGGCTGAGGTAGCAAAAAGCAGGACTATCGGCCACTTAAGCGCCCCGCCCCATTGGAATGGATAATTACGTGAAAATTTACCGGATACCGCATACATAAAAAGCACGCATAGTCCGATCAGAAATGCGAGTGTGAACATCAATCCATCACGGCGTGGACCGCCGTAGAAAAGACGCACTGCGGGGTCTAATAGTTGTAGGCTCAGAACTAATGACATCCACGCAAATTTCTCACGACTAGGAACCGCTAATATCAGGCAGATGAATACAGCTACCAAAGAAATAACAATTAACCATCGTAAATCGGCATCAGCTATGACAACTAATGATCCACCCGCCAAACAACCGACTATCAGCGTAAGTAACCCAGCCGTGGAGAACGATGAGTTATCTCGGTGGTACAGTTGTCTATCTGCCGGCATATTGATGGATTGATAAGTCAGTTACATCGTGAAATGAATGACGCATATTTATATATAGATTGATAATCGAACAATATTGCGCAACTGTATAAATTCAAACTATTGGTCTGTCGCGGAGGATTTGTGAGTAGATTTTGCTAGCAAAAAGCAGATTCTTCGCTGCGCTCAGAATGACAGTGGAAAGTTTTGGCCTGTAACAAAACTTAGTTTCTCTTAACAAATTCGGTGTGAAGACCTATTACCCCCCTTCACCAAACAGGCAGAGAATTAATTTATGACGCCGTCGTACTACGTCATCGTCCCGCCGCTTGAAGCCGCCATAGCGTTCTGTCGATTAACGACCAACCATCCAATCCGCCACGCAACAATAGCTGAAATTGCCAAAGCCGCTCTCCACTTTCTACTTTCACTCGCGGCAAACAATACGAATCCATTCCTGGCGATATAGCACCATGCTGCGAGGTAAATGCACAGCGATATCCCGTCTCCGCTAATATGCTCGCAGTTGCAACATTGAAGTCGGCAACAGTTCCAAACGGATAAGCAAACGCACTGACGGTAGTCCCCAAATGAGATTCCAGTGCTTCCCGAGAGCGGGCTGCTTCATCCTCCGCTTCATCAATCGACATTCGTCCAAGTGATTGGTGACTCCAGCCATGAGAGGCTATGGTGATGTCATCTTCACTTAATTTCGCTAACTCATCCCAGCTTAAGTATTCTTCCTCTGACGCTGGATGACGCATCGGCGGCGCACCTTTCGTCGCATGAATAAGTCCGGGACTAACAAATGCCGTTGCGGGGATGCCGTAGTTTTTTAGAATGGGAAGCGCAGTGGTATATAAACTACGAAATCCGTCGTCGACAGTGACCACCACTGCGCCGGGTGGCAACACAGTCTTACCGGCGATAAAGCCCTGCAAGTCTGCAAGAGAAACAATCAAGCCTTGTTCAGCAAGATAACGCATCTGTTTTTCGAAATCGTCCGGTTCGATGCAAAACGGATCTCGCGTTATTTTTCCAAAACGATGATACGTAAGTACCCTCACCTTTTGGCGTTGGCGATTAGCATTGATCGCCGGCGCCCGCCCACTTAACCATGAACCCGTTGCCATTCCAGTGCGAGCAAGTTTTTTTATTTTCCAGCGCAGCATTGAGGTCATAGCGATATGTCGGCCTTAATCCGCCTTGGAGTCAGCCATCGGCACTTGGGATAGCGCAAGACGCTTATCCCGCGAAAGTTCGAGAACAATGCGTACTAAGAATTTCGGATTCCCTAAAAGGTACCGCCGCCACTTATGTGGTTGCTGCAAAAGAATTTTCGCCCATTCAAACCCTTGCTTCCGTACCCACATAGGTGCTCGTTTCATAGCACCGGCCCAATAATTCACAAGCCCTCCGATGCCGATGCAAAGTGGAATGGTTAGACGCGCGCGATTTTTGTCTATCCATTGCTCCTGGTATGGATTTCCCATTGCGACCAATAATATGTTCGGTCGCAGCGCGTTGATTTCATCAATTGCTTGTGCCGTCTCTTCCTCGTTTAGGTAACCGTGTTGAAATCCAACCAGCTCCCAGCCTGGGTACAGACGACGGCAAGTGTTCGCGGCACGGTTTACATTTTCCGGTGTGCCGCCAAGTAGATAAAATCGATACCCTTTACCCGCCGTCGCTTCAAACAGGTTTGGGATAAGATCAGTACCGACTAAGTTTTCCTTAAGGCGCACCCCACGCACGCGCGCCGCCCACCGTGCACCGGTGCCATCGGCAAACACTCTACTCGCCCGATTTAGCAGTGCCTGGTAATTCTTGTCATCACCCGCGAGGTTAAGCGTATGCGCGTTAGCAATGTAAATGCTGTATTTATCGGAATTATCGATCAGCATCTGTTGCATCAAATCAATCGCTTCCCCTGTGGAGAAGTTAGTAATGCGCACGCCAAAAATGGAAACGCTGTCATCATTTTTCATAATTTTTTCGCCTACCGCCATTGATCTGCGTTCTCATAGTTGCCAGTCACCCTGAATGTTGCACATTGTGTGACTGGCATTCTGGTTGCAGAGAATCCGCTCTAAACATCGACACCTTACATAACGCAACCAAAAAAACAGATTCTTCGTTGCACTCAGAATGACAATGGAGAAAAGGTGCTTAACGAACTCACCATGACAGACCAGTCGGTCAATATTTTTTGCACTTAATATTCCACCCGATGGCCTAAATATATTTATACAACCAATCCGGAATGTAATATTTCCGCTTATTCAATACTGCACCAAGTACCGCCCCCCCAGCTGCTTCAATTTGTTCCTTGGCCCACAATGCTGTGCGCTTACGTGTCGCTTCCGATTCAATAACCAGGATGACGCCATCCGCTTTCCGGCTAAGCACCAGCGCTTCAGGATGCCCTTGCAATGCTGGGCCATCCACGATTACATAACGAAAGTGTTGCCGCACTCTATCTAACAACCGGTCATAATTCTCCGATTGAAAAAGCGATAAGGGCATCGTGCTAGAAACACCACGCGGCAACACATAGAGATTGGACGGCCCCGGCGCGGGCCACACCGGTGAAGGCTCGGCGAGCAGCTTGCTAAGGCTAGTTGGTTCTCCAGTTTCGTTCCATGCGTCGTCATCTGATTGATGCTTTCCTGATCGAAAATTAGCATCTATCAATAGCACCTTGGAATCCGCATCTTGCGCAACAGTAGCGGCGAAATTCGCTGCTGCGGTCGATATTCCACTACCAGAACTAACGCCAATAAAGAGAATGACTTTCATCGCATCTCCCGGATAGCGTGTATAAAAATGAGCTCTTAATTTTTCGTAATCCTCCGGTGCATCACAGGCTGATATGCTGGCTTCCGCCTTGAGCGAAATACCAACCATGGGCATTTCCTTCTCATTGGGCCTGATATATGTATGAGCAGGTGATTTGTGGACCGGATCAAGTGCAGGATGAACCTCCGCTTTCATCTCTACATCTACTTGTGATTGGCGTTGCCGATTCACCGTCGGTTCGCGTGTCTCTTCCAAATGAGAAACTTCGCGAAGCGCAAAGTCCATCGCAGCTTCTATAAGCGATTCGCGCCTCTGCTTACTTTGTTCCGGTGAGGATGGTTGTACGGTTTTTTCAGCTTCGTCTATTTCCTGAGTACGGTTTAGCTTCATCGTATTACGACTTTTATCCATATTCGTTCCTTGTTACCCGATCGGCCTCTCCAATCTTCAATAAGACCAATTGCTGGAGAATGTATTTATGTACTGCTAGCCGACGGTGAGCTTTTCCAATTAAGTTGCGGAATTGACGCTAATACTGGTAATTCCAACGAACGCTCTACATCTTCAATCGTATCCAGCCGGCCATGGACAAAATGCAACAGAAATGCCAGAGCCACGCCGCCTACGCCACCGAAAATAAGCCCCATCGCGATTTTTAATAATTTTTTGGCGTTCGCTGGCGCTGGTGGTGGCTCAGCCGGTTCAATGACACGGACGCTCGCGATGTTCTTAGCATCCATTGCGCTGGAAATGCGCGATTCCTCCATCTTAGTCATGAATAGCCGATAATTCTGATCATCCAACTGCGCCTGTTGCTGAAGGTGATTAAATTCAACACTAATTTCTTCCAACACCTTAAGGCGGCGCTGATTCTCCTCCAGCATGCTTTCTTCGGATTGCGCACGCGCCGCCAGTGCCTTTTGTTCAGCCTCGTTATGCAACATTTCTTGTTGCAATTCCCCAAACAAACCACCTTGGCTAGTTGCTACCGTACCGTATGGCTTGCTCCCTTCAATACTGCCAAGTTGCTTTCGCACCGCTGCGATCTCATGACGCAAACTGCGTAAGGTAGGATGTGCGGGGGTCACTCGTTGCGATAATTCACTCTCTTGTAATTCGAGGTTAATTAACTTTTGCTGCACCGCCGAAGCTGCTGTTGGATTACGTGACGTTTGATTAAGCTGACCGCGCAATGCCGATAGCCTGCTGCCTACCTCGCTTTGCTGTTTACGTGTTTCGTTAAGCCCGTTGCGGTAGGTCAATACTTGCCGACTCGAGAGATCCTGCTCATCCTTCGCGGTTGCCGTAATGCCATAGCGCTGCTTGAAGGCATATAATTTATCTTCTGAATCACGCAGCTTTTTCTTCAGTACTTCGAACTGCTCTTCTATAGCCGCATCGGAAAGCTGATTCTTCTGCACTTCTAAATGTCGCTTGACGTACAAATCTCCCAGCACATTGACAACCTTTGCGGCCATGAAAGCACTTTCGTGCCGAAAACTTAAGTTGACTAACCCTGATCTGCCCACTGGCACCGCCGTTACATTTTTAAGGAAGCGGGTAATCGCCTTTTCCGTGGCAGAAGGCGCTTTGAATAGGCCAAACAATATGGTGCGATCATTCGTCAAATCGTCATACAAGATCGTTGGCCCAATCGCCTTTACTACTCGTTCTGCCAGAAAACGTCCCATCAACATCTCCGTCGTCCGGCCAAGCTGCTCTTCTTCATTAAAAGCGAGCTGCGGTTGTAATCGACCACCGGCAGCTGTCCACATATCAGAAATATGTTCACGTCCGGGTGAAACGACCAATTGCGCTGTGGCAACGTAGGTCTGCTTAGTAAAAAACAACACCGCAATTAAGACGGTAATGACAGTACCGATAAAGAACGTCGACACAATACGCCGATGCCGAAATATGATATTCAGAATGTCTCTTAATGTTCCCCCTCTACTACTGGGTTGAACTGTTTCAATTGGCCATGTCACTGGACCAAGTTCTGTTCCTTTCATCGCACTCCCCTTAATGTGTTTATGCAGCGTAGGCGTTTAGGAAGCCCGGTTGCTTTCAAGCATTGGCTCAAGACGCACCCGAACCCTTCAAAACTGCCGGTATGGTTTTCAACAAAATTTTAAAATCCAACATCAGCGACCATTGATCGATATATTGCATATCTAATTCCATCCATCGCTCAAATGGAATTGAATTACGTCCGCATACTTGCCATAGGCAGGTAATACCAGGACGCACACTGAAACGGCGCCGGTGCCAATCTTCGGTAAAGCCGCGATAGTCACGAACTGGTAGAGGCCGTGGCCCCACCAAACTCATATCACCGCTCAGAATATTTAATAGCTGAGGAAATTCATCAAGGCTACTTTTTCGCAAAATTTCCCCGATACGAGTAATGCGTGGGTCACGCTTAATCTTAAATACTGGCCCGCTTACTTCATTAAAGTGTTCCAGCTCCGACAAACGTTTTTCAGCGTCTGACACCATGGTGCGGAATTTATATAACTTAAAACGACGTTTATTTAGACCAACGCGCTCCTGTACAAAAAGTACCGGACCAGCGGAATCAATTTTGATCGCAACGGCAATCAACAAAAGAAAAGGCAATAACATGATCAGCAATGCTAATGAAATGCAAAAATCCAATACATGTTTGACTTGTATTCCTGGCCCTCGCATTTCACCGGTATTCACCGTCAATACGGTCTGCTCTTCAAAGCGCTCAACCTCCGATCGCCCCAGCGTCGGGGTAAACAAATCGGACAAAACTCTCACCGTAATTCCCTGCTGCTCGCATTGCTCGACGATGCGGTAAGAACTGTCATAGAGAGACTTTATCGGTGTGCCGATAATGACCTCATCAACTACGTGATCTTTGAGATAATCTTGAAATCCCTTGAAATCGCTCACTACGGAATAACCGTTTTCTCGAAATTTCTCTTCGCCAGGCCAATGCTCGTCCACAAAACCAACCAAGTGATAACCATACCCTGGATCACCGGAAATTTTTTTCGCCAAGCTAACTGCTCGCGCATTAGTGCCAACGATAACTAAATGACTACGGCCAATAATTGAACGTCGTCGCCAACGTAAAAAACCAAGCAAGCCGATGCGACCAATCAGACTAATTCCGCACGCCATCAACCAAAATGCGACTAGCCACTCTTTGGTCATTAATTCAATATTGACGAATATAGTCACCAGCCAAATTGCCATCGCGCTATATAACGTCACCCGCAGAAGAAAAAAAACTTCGGTCCATCCTTCCTTATCAAGACGGTCTCTGGTGTAGGCACCCGCAATAGAAAAAGCCACGTGCCATAGCAATAGAAATGCCGAAAATAAAAGAACGTTCTGGACCTTGACCTTCATCGCGAGGAATTCGCTAAACGACAGCGATCTGAAATCCACATAGGGAATAGCGGCGGCAAAAATAAATGCCACCACCATCGCCCCTAAATCAAACAATTTCAAAAAACGGACGAAGGAATATTTATCAACAGGCTTCATAAGAAAAACAATCGGCAATTAACGCGGGTTTAGTGATCGGTAAAAGCCGATGGTCCACTTCTTTTGCAATTCACAGCAGTTCACTTAAGGCGTTCGGTCGGCGTTGCTTTTGAACGCTCATAGTTATCGCCATGCAACTCTCGCAACCTTACCTTCCGGTGGCATTGATACCTTATGAACGTAATCATCGTCACCGCTGAGCAATTCATCGAAATAGGTAATCGTTTTACGCAGCCCTTCCTCCAAAGAGACTTTCGGCACATATCCCAATTGTTTATTCGCCAGCGTGAGATCTGGTTGCCGCCGCTGCGGATCATGTATTGGCAATGGCTTGAATACCAGCGTTGACGTGGAACCCGTCAGTTCCACGATTTGTTCCGCTAATTCCAATATAGTGAATTCCGAGGAATTCCCCAGATTCACCGGCCCCGTAAATCCATCGGGTGAGCTCATTAATTTCAACAAACCATCGATCAAGTCATCTACGTAACAGAACGATCGTGTTTGTGAGCCATTCCCGTACAACGTGATTGGCTCGTTGAGCAAGGCCTGCACGATAAAGTTAGATACGACACGACCATCGTTAGGATGCATGCGAGGGCCATAGGTATTAAAAATGCGCGCCACCTTGATATCAAGTTGATGTTGGCGGTAATAATCGAAGAAGAGCGTTTCTGCACAACGCTTACCTTCGTCATAACAAGCACGTGGCCCCGTTGGCGCCACGCAGCCGTTGTACGTCTCCGGTTGTGGATGCACTGTTGGATCGCCATACACTTCAGAGGTAGATGCCTGCAAAATCCGTGCGCCTACCCGCTTAGCCAAACCAAGAAGATTGATGGAACCATGCACATTCACCTTCGTTGTTTGAACCGGATCATTTTGATAATGAATCGGTGAAGCTGGACAAGCAAGATTGAATATCTCGTCTACCTCAACGTAAACGGGAAAAGTAATGTCATGCCGCATCACTTCGAAAAACGGATTTCCCATCATGTGCTGAATATTCCGTTTAGTGCCAGTGTAGAAATTATCTATGCATAAAACTTCACTTCCTTCCTTTAGCAGCCGCTCACAAAGATGTGAGCCAAGAAACCCTGCGCCGCCGGTCACAAGGACGCGCTTCTGTGTTGTATCTTTCATTTTTCAACTCTCTTATCAGTCTAACTTCCCAGGTTGAGCAAAAATTAAGCCATGCCGTTGCTTATCAAGGTTTACGTTGCGATATAAATGTTTTTGCGATATCCAAATATTTGCAAGGTCTGGCTTTGAGTATAAGAGAAAAACTTTAATGTGCTTTTCAACGAACACATAAATCGCGAGCCTTAAGCATTTCATCTAAGCTGTACTATCAACCTAATGCTATTCACCACGGACGATGAAAAATATACGTTCAGCTTCAGTAAATTTTTCCACATATTCGCCAGCTATAAATGTTATCGGCAAAGCGCAAAACAAAATCCACGAAACAATCAGATTTGATTACGTGATTTTGGCCGCAATGATAGTAGGAATGATATTGCGCTTGTGGCGATTGGATAGTGCGGCACTTTGGTTTGATGAAACCTTTACCGCTAGCTGGATTGAATTACCACTGCCGCAAATGATGCGCGTGGTATTGAGCGACAACCACTTGCCGTTCTATTTCCTTATGTTGAAAGCATGGACAGCCATCGTCGGCACGTCACCTGAAATGCTCAGATTGCCAAGTGCCATTTTTTCTTTGCTAACCATTCCATTAATCGGCGCGATAGCCTGGGTGATCAAGGACAAAACTGCCGCTCGCTGGGCCGCTTGGCTAGCCGCACTTTCGCCCTATCTCTTACAACATGCGCAAGAAGCCAGAATGTATACGTTGCTGGGCCTGCTTGCCGCTGCCAATACATTTTTGTTAATACGATTCGTAACAAATAAATCACAACACCTAGGTATTACGTTCGTATTGATAAATGCCGGATTATTAGCGACTCACTACTACAGCATATTTTTTATAGCGGCGGAATTTCTTGCATTGTTAATTCTTGCATCGAACCGCTGGCGATTTTGGGCAGTGGCTATGGCAGTAACGTTAGCCATGATGGCTGGACCGGTGTTAGCCGCGAAATATTTAGCAACGCCTCATGCCGGTGGTAGTTATCAAATGGGAATAGTGGCGTTACCAGGGTTGATTTGGTCGTTGATCAGCGGTTACACGTTACTGCCAAGTTCGGCCGAACTTCATGCCGAAGGTCCACGAGCAGCACTGACTTATCTGCCGCTCGCGCTCGCTGGATTCGTTGCGCTGTCAGTTACCAGTTTTGCTGCACTTCGCTGCCTACCAAAAACGCATTGGCTTCCGCTCATCATTATCTGCGGGACAGTTATACTCGGCCCGTTTTTTGCAAGTATGCTCTTTGATGTTGGCAATAATCCACGTTATGCCATGGCGTGTTGTCCTGCTTTATTGGCGTTCGTTGTCGCCGGCTTTCCAAACACCATGAATGATCGCATCCGCGTCGGCGCGGCAGCGGTATTGATTATCATCATGGTAAGTGCGAGCACACTGCATTTGGCTAATCCCGGCCACGGGCGTGAAGATATTTACGGTATCGGCGAGTGGTTAGATGCAAACGTACCGATCGAGGAGGAAATTCTTGTCACGTCCGATGAGATGGCAACATTAGCGAAGTTCCATTGGCCGCAAAGGCACTTTAGAAATTACCCAAGCGGAAAAACGGTAGTTAAGCGAAGCGGTGCCGACGACGTCGCAGCTGCGCTGCCGTTCGGTAACGCAAACCGTGTTATTTATATATTCGGAAGAACGTGGGTATCGGACCCAAACGATGCATTACGCGCTGCATTGACGACTCGCTATAACGCTTGTCCGGGCATACAAGCGCGCGGCATTGAGGTGCTATGTTTAACCCCAGTTAAACCTGTAATGAATGGACATTGATATTAGAGGTGTTAAACGTCATTTTCTCAAGTATCAGTGCCCGCTGTTCTGCGTCGCTTGCTTTCTCAAAAAATTGTTCAGCGGTATCCGTCTGGCCAATATCAGCGTATTTTTTTCCCATTTCTTTGAGCAGCATGACTGCCTCTTGCAATGCGCGAATCACGCTCCAAAATCCGTCTTCCACCATGCCGCTGACCTCATTAAGGAGCGCATGTGCCGTATAGCCGTGCCCGGTATGGCATCGATATCGATACAGATTTCCTTCCTTAAATTCCATCAGCGTGCCGTGGCATTCCGGACATGTAAACGGCGTCAAGGTCCCGATTTTCATAATTTCACTTTCAAATGCATGCCCGTTTCCTGCGATCCCAATTTCAGTTTCCAATCGCGTTTTCTCTTCAGCAGAAATTTCTATCTGTTTATGCGCGGGAATTTTTATGAGCTGTCCTAATAAAGGACCGATGTCGGATGCTGGCAAGGAATAATCAATCTCGACTTGGTTGAGCGCACTCAGTGGCATCGAATCGAAAGTCGCGTCCTCTGGATCTTGAACAACCGATATGCCGCCCAATCGTTTGATCGTCCACAACCCTGACGTGCCGTCATCCAGAGCGCCTGAAAGCACCACGCCGATAACGCTTGATTTATAGGTATATGCGGCGGACCGAAATAGCGCATCGACGGAGGGTCGAAAGCGATTCTCCTTTGGCCCTTTTCTAACGCCTATACACTCGCCCTCCAGCAGCAAGTGATGATCCGGCGGCGCCACATAAATATGCCCTGGCCGAATGGGATCTCCATTTTTCGGATGAACGGCAGGCAACGGTCCTTTATTAGAAAGGATCTGCGGCAGGTGACTGACATACTCGGGAGATATATGGAGGACGATGAATACTGCCGCATGAAAATCGCTAGGCAGACCGGCTGTTAGGGCCTGCAAGCTCGCTACTCCACCTGCGGATGCACCAACCACCACGATGTTAGAAACGGAAGGCATGTGAAATACCTTAAACCTAAAATGGGGAGAGGAAACTTGTGGTCAATCACATTGGATTGTTACGTACCTTTTTTCCATTGTCATTCTGAGTGCAACGAAGAATCTGCTTTTTGTCTGCGTTATGCACAGCGTTAATTTTGATCACTGTAAACAGCAGATTCTTCGCTTTCGCTCAGAATGACGGTCACACACCGTGCAAATCCGACGTGACTGACCACTAGATCTATGCGTAATACTTCTAATTAAAGAATGGACGATGTTGCATGAAATTGCCATGTTTAAAAAAATTTTTTGGCATATAAATTGTCTACGGCGCATTTTTGTTTCTATTCTCCCAACAATTCCCCCAACGCATGCATTTCATCGACATGTTCCGAAACGACCTTGATAATCACCACAATCGGAATACCCAGCAGTAAGCCCCAAGCGCCCCAAAGCCATGCCCAAAACAGCAATGAAATAAATACAGCTGCGGCATTCATCTTGGCAATTTTTCCGGTCATCCATGTTGTGACGATTGTTCCTACAACAGTCGCTATAAGAAGCGATGCGCCGCAAACCAACAGTGCCATCGATAATGAATTGAATTGCATGAAGGCGGCCATTCCAGTAGCGACGATCGTCAGAAGCGGACCGAAGTAAGGAATAATATGCAATACGCCAGACGCTGCAGCCCATGCACCGGCATTTTCCAAACCAATCCAATAGAACGCCAGCCAGTTAAGTAAGAATATCAGTCCATTGGTCACCAATAGCATGAACATATAACGCTGGATGGAATCATTGATATCATCAAGAATATTTACAGTAATTTTCTTCTTAGTCAGGGAGGGCCCGGTGATCCGGACAAATTTTCGTTTGAATGTGTCACCCGTTATGAGAAGAAAGAAAACCAGGAAAAACACCATGGCTGCGCGCCCCATAAAACCCAGCGCCCCCATGGAGCCTTGCCATAAAAAATCTCGAATCTTAAATGCCGGCTGATCGATAACGATGTGCGTATCAGCCGGTTTTGCAGCCGGCGCAACGCCAGCTGCGCGATTTGTCGCTTTCTCGATTTCGGCTGCGGCAGTTTGCATTTTCTGCATATTAATAAAATTAGTCTTTCCCATGCTAAGCAGTCCGGTCGAAACTTTGTTCGCTGCTTTAGGCAATTGCTCAATAATGGTATGGACTTGTCCGCGTAAGGCGTATGCGCCCAACACCAGGCCACTTAACGCACCTACCATCACGATAGTGGTACCTATCACCCGTGGAATCTTAATGCGTTCTAACGATACGACAAGCGGGTTAAGCGTGTAGGAAATGAGAATTCCGAGCAGCAAGGAGACTAAAAATGGTTCAGCCCAGTCCAGTGCGAATATAACGGCGAGAGTAGCAAGGATAGTCAGCGCCAAATTGCGCGTATTGATGGGAGCATGAGCAACCGGCCTATCCGTATCAAGCGCAGGCGTAGGCTCAGCACTGTTAATCGCGGATAACGCTTTTACAACATCTTCTTTAATATCTTCAGAATTTGTATTTGTAGGTGATGCCGTTGAATCAATGGTGGGTATCACGCAATTTCCTTGAAATTTATTTTATAGGGCTTACGCAAAACCGCCCCGGCGGCGTTGCTCCTCCTTGTCGTACTAATTTGTACTGCCTGCGTCGTCGCCCTTGCTGGGACGGTTTTGCGTAAGCCCTATTTTAATAATGTCTGACAAACCTTAAAAAGACTGCCGCGCAGAAGAAAGATCCGCCTCGTCTCCAGCATCAGGAGAATTCGCTGCTTCGACAGATTTTCTAGCGATGATTCTACGGCCAATTCGCCCCGATGTCGCCGGTCTAAACACATTTACCAAGTAAAGAGGCCTGTGTTTCGTTTCATCAAACATGCGGCCTAAATATTCGCCAATAATCCCGACGGCCACCAATTGAACGCCTCCCAAAAACAGGATTACTACCATCAGTGACGGATAACCAGGCACAGGGTTACCGTATAGCGCCGTTTTGATGATAATGACGGCGCCATAAACAAAGGCACCTACCGCCACCGCCAAACCAAGATAAGTTGCTAGTTGCAAAGGAACAATCGTAAACGATGTAACACCTTCCAACGCAAGATTCCACAAGCGCCAATAATTCCATTTTGTCCTACCGGCAAATCGTGGTGCTCGCCGATAGAGAACAGCTTTCTGGCGAAATCCCACCCAAGCAAATAGTCCTTTCATGAAACGATGCTGTTCACGCAACTGCTTGACTGCTTCCACTGCGCGGCGACTCAATAGCCGAAAATCACCGGTGTCCTCAGGGACTTTGAAACGGCAAATTCGCTGGATCAACTGATAAAACATCCGCGCTGTTGCCTTTTTGATGAAACTTTCGCCTTCGCGAACCGTGCGGGTAGCGTAGACGACTTCATAACCTTCTCGCCATCCGGTAATAAGGTCGGGAATTAATTCAGGCGGGTCCTGGAGGTCGGCATCGATCACTACTACTGCGTCTCCATCGGCGTGATCCAGTCCGGCCGTCAATGCAATTTCCTTGCCAAAATTCCGACTCAAATCGACAACGCCTATACGACCGTCAGTTTTTTTTAATTCTTGAAGTACCGACAACGTGGCGTCGCTACTGCCGTCGTTCACATAAATCACTTCATATTGCAGTCCGGTATTTCTGAGCACCGCCGATAATCGCTTTTGAAATTCCGGCAGCACTTCCTGCTCATTGTAAACAGGCACGACGACGGAAATTTTTTCTTCGCCAATGGTAGGCTGCCGACGGTCAATGTCAGTCGCTTTTTTCTCAAGGCTAATGAATTCCGGGGAAATCTGTTCTTTGCCAATTTGCTGTCTCATTACAATTCCTTTGTTGCTTCACTTATTGTTTCGCTTTCATTCGAGTTGCTTCACCTTCATTCGCGCATTCGCGAAACGTCCAAAACCGGTTACCGGCGAAATTCCAAATCAAAACTAAACCTGTCGCAATAATTTGGCTCAATAAGTAATGCATATGAAAACCACTAGTACCAATCCACATAACCAACGAATTTAATAGAAGCCCAACACCGGCGATGATAAAAAATTTGGCTAACGAAACCGCATGGCTCGCGGTGCTACGGAAGGTATATCGATAATTAAGTGTATAGCTGACAAATGCACCCGCGAGTGCACCAATTGCTGAAGCCAATGTGGGATTTACGCCACTTGCCTGTACGAGCGAAATCAGAATTAGGTAATGAACTCCCGTCGCTACGGCACCCACACCGGCAAAGCTGACAAATTGCCAAAATATTGAAAGCGGGTATAAAGAATTCAATTAGCAACATCCACGCGTTGCGAAATAGATGCGCGGTTTATAGCGCCGATAGAGGCCTTATCATTCATATTGTCACGGCGCGTCCGTGCCGTTCTTTTAATACTCATCAAGCAAAGCCAAACCACACAAACGAGCAGCGCAAGCACACGCCCATGGACTAGCAGTGAAATGCCAAATGGTTCCAGGATGCTATTAGGTAAGGTGATGATTAAAAATAAACCTAACGCCACAGCAGATAGTTGAGGTCGCCCTTCCAAATGTCGCCAAAATGCTGGAACCATAGGTGCGAGCACTACCAGGTCATAGCCATGCGCATATCCAAAAAGCAAAGTGATACCCAATAGTAATGCCAGAATGTCCGCGTCAAGAATTCTGTGTCGGAAATACCATAATGCCATTACCGAAATAAACATTAGTACGGGCCCGATGTGAGGAATCGGCAGATCAATTGCTTGCAGTAAACTCGGCACACCAAAGACCATTCTTGAGCCAAGAAAATTGTAGCTAGCATTGGTATAGTGACTAACAGCTGAATACCAGTCGCGTAGTAACCCAACTGGACCACTAATCAGAATCGGAACAATTGCCATCGCTAATGCAGTAGCTGCCGCAATTACAACTATTTTCCAGCGTCGCTCCAGCAGTAACCAAAACAACACGCCAAGCATTAGTTGCGGCTTAATGGTGGCGATCCCAATTAAAATGCCGCCCATTACTACCATTCCTCGCCGCATATAGCACCAACCGGCGAGTAACGCGGCCGCAACTATTAGCGTGGTTTGTCCCGCCCAAACCACATAAGCCGTGGAAAAGTTACCAATCACAAGTGCGGCAACCAATCCTTTTGTGCGGCCATTTTTCGCTGCCCACGGTTCCATGCGGTCATCATTTAGCACGCCTGCGGCGACAAGCCCAAGGCACAGCGTGGCAGCGACATTTAAATAGATCATGAAAAGCTTAGCGTCATGCCAAGAAAATGCAGACAGGAAAAGACAGAGTGGTGCGATATGAGGCGGATAGGCGAAATCGTAGGCAGCGGCAGCCGCCTTAAGATCGGAAGCAACCGGAATTAATGCCGCATGTTGATAGGCACTTAATCCATCCCGCCAATGCAGCCCCGCCAAGTACAAAATTCGCGCATCCAACGTGGTGGACGCCGGGCCGCCGTGACCAAGCCCTAACACGCCAAATAACATCAGCAACATCAAGGCACTTAACAGGCAAGCAAATCGAAACCACACATTGCTTGTCAATCGTCGCGAGGAATCTGGTATTACGTCGATGCTAGAACTTATTGCCATGTATTACTTATCCGTCATGAATCATTAGACTGCTGTTCAAACCGTTATTACTGGTCTGTCACGTTAGATTTGTTAAGACCGAGTAAGGTTTTTATGCACAATGCTGCCACTGTCACTCTGCGCTACGCCCAGAATGACAATTGAAAAATCATGACTAAAACGACCTTACTTCCTCTTAGAAAATTAATGCGACTAACGAAGAGTAGCTTTCGCCTACATCTTCTTTTGACGTTTCCATACTGTCCCGCCGTAGCCTTTATCGGGAAGATAACCGAACCTCCTCGCAACGCTCGCAATCCACTGCGCGGCTATGCCTGGCGTCGGCGTCTCGATCGCTCCTACCTTCACTAAATTCAATTTTTCTCTATAAGTTTTTACAGTTTCCGACTCACCATTATTTACAGTGATGAGAAAATCAGGATGATAGACATTTTTATGATAGGCAATCCGTTCCGACAAACTACCTCCACGCCACAAATATTGAAAATCCGATCCATTTTTCTTTACCGCGAAGTAATATTTATCGTCACCAATAACTGTCGATCCGCGTGGAATCAGTGCTGCAACCGCTTCTTCCGCGTTCTGCGCATCTCGCGCTTCCCACTCCAGCCATATAAATGTATTTCTCGACAGATACGTCAATCCATTAACCAGCAAAAGCCCGCCAACAATCGCCGCCGGCAACCATTGCTGTCTATTCCATTCCCACTGTCTGGCAAGACAACCGATGGCCAAATACGCCAATGGCACCATGAAAAAAGCGTAAGCACCGCCTTCATCATGAACGAGAAGGTAATAGCCAACTATTCCCCCGATCGAAAAAAGCAGTAGTTCAGTGGAAGCAAATTTTAGTCCGGCCCTTAATTGTCCGATCATCAAAATAATAATGGCTGCCAAGAGTGGGTAATGTTCGAGACGAACATGAAAGCCTCCGACATAGGTTCCACCAGGCAATGTTGCGTAGTAATTCAAAAGCGCAGGAATGTTGCCGAACGCATGGAAGAACCAAGCTAACCACGGAGAAAAACAAAAAGCGGCCCAGGCTCCCGCTTTGAGAAAGTATTCCCTGCTTGGTCGTTTGAGAAACCACATAAAAAGAACGCCGCCAACTAGCCCGACCAAATACGCTGGGCGCGGCGTGGTAAGTAGAGAAACACCGGCACTTAATCCAGACATCGCGACGTACAAAAAACTCCTTTTCTCAATAACTGATTGACTCTTGAATAGAAATAACAAACCGAGCAGTATGAAAAATAGCGCTGTGCTATCCATTCGACCGGTATGCATACCTCGATAAAAAGTGGGATCCAACGCAAGTAGCGCGCATGCAACCGCCGCAATGCGAGGCGATACTTTTTGTTGGCGAAGCAGCAAAAATGCAACCACGACAATGCCAAATGAAAACAGCAGTGCTGGTAAGCGAAACTGGAAAATATCAAAGCCGAATAATGCCGTGAAGGTGCCAGTTATAAAAAAATATACAGGCCCATAAATATAAACCGGCTTATCGAACCACAGCGGACTAATCAGTAACCTTAGATCGCCATTGGTTTGCAGCGACTCGGTCACACTGGCGAAAAATGTATCATCGAACCAAGGTAACGGCGAACGTGCCAATGTGAGCAAATGTACAACGAGGTAAACAGAAATTGCTACCGCAGCAAATAGATATAGACGAAACGCAGTAACTTTCCGGGAAGACACGGAAAATGCCGTATGGCCTTCGCCGTTAATTTGACCCAACATAGAAGAATTACCTAACTCACTTTCATCGGCGTTCGACATCCGATTTCCTATTTACCGTATTGATATCAAATTTTATGGATATCACGCTTAGGTGTGTCACGTTGGATATATATTAGGTTGATTGTCATTCTGAGCGTAGCGAAGAATCTGCTTTTTGCTTGCAATATACATAGCGCTAATTTTAACTGCTGCGAACAGCAGATTCTTCCCCACGTTCAGAATGACAATCACATATTAAGCAAACAATTAACGTGACTGACCATTGGCAGGCGGTCCCTCTTATCCTCAAAAAATTAGCTGAGGACAAGAGAGGAAGATAGAAACATTGATACCGATTACGGAACAATAATCCCCGAACTTGGTGTAGCCGGCCTTGCACCAAGGCTTGCCAAAACGTTTACCGTAAATTGCTGTGCTCTAGGATCGGCGCGGGGTGTATCTGTCACGCCGTAGCTGTCGAGCCCCCATGACCATTGAATGCTCCCAGTTGCGAACACTTTCGCACCGCTTTGTGCGGTATAACGCGTGGAATTGGAAATTTGTGTTGTGGTATTCGGTTGACCGGGGGCGATGGTTTTAGGCATTACCGTGGATCTTGATAGGACCACTAATCCCGTCGGCGTAAAACCGTTATTCACAACAGCATCCCACTCGAATCCCACTAACTTGGTCAGAGCGCTACCGTTAGTGAGCCCGGTATTGTTGTAATACGAATCCGACGCATTGGTGACGACAAAATCGTAACCGCCATACTTATAAAAATCGTCGTCTCCGATATACATCACGCCAAGCAGCGCGTTCTCAGGACGATTATTTGGCGCATCTCGCCAACGATACGTCGGTGCGACTGGATCGGGCAATATCTCAGGATACTTATAACAAGCCATAACCCGATTGGCCTGCCCCGAACTTGATGGCTCGAATCGCACCCGCCAATAAGCGGTATTAGCGGAGAAGAAACCGAGATTAATACCGGCATCTCGAGCCTGCTCGACACCATCACGCATTTCCTTGGACCAGTATTCATCGTGTCCCACCGATAAAAACGCTTTATGTTGCCGCAGCAGGCTGGCGTTTTGATGAACATCCAAATTGGTAACGTAAGTCACATCGTAACCTTGTGATTCAAGCCAACGGATCATGTTGTACTCGTAAAACAATGGATTGTTATACAACCCAGGGTCAATAGTAACTTGCGCGAAAGGCCGGTCGAATGAGACTTTCTGCGCCGCTTGGCCGTTTGTACTGTTGAATGTATAGAGGCTACGTCGCTCCGTACTACCGAACTCGTTATATGCTTGGAACGTAGTAAACGAGCTTTGGAATAGCAACTGTGAACCACTGCTATCGTTGCGAACTACGAACCAAATATAGGTCTGTTTACCTGATACGCTATGAGTAAGCTTGGCGACATACAAGCCAGACATCCAGTCGCCACCGGTTCCTAATGTGTAAGAAGTCGACCACTTGCACTCGATCAGATGCGTAGTCGCATCGGTAACCAAACAAGCTGCTTGCTTGATACCGCTCAGCGCACCAATACTTTGTACCAAGCGTCCACCTGATCCGTTGTAATAACCGAGACGATAGATATCCATAGAGTACTGTCCAGCGTTTGCCAAGCTTATCTTGAACGCAATGGAGCTTCCGGCGTTAACACTGGTTGCGCTAGCATATCCTTCGATTTCCGGATTGGACGGCGTCACCGGATTGGTAAGCTGCCACTGCGTCGTACCAACTCTCTGGTTTTCCGTAACGATCGGATTGTCTCCAACAGGCGGAGGCGATACGCCGCCCGGTTGGAAAACAATATCGCGAAAATAATTGCTGTTTTGATAAGAACTAGTCGGAAAATTTCCCGAGGTTCCAAACACACCATTCACACCATCAGCAACCGAACTCAAGCTACCGGTTACCACCGCATTGGCAAGCCCGCCTCCTGTGATCGGGAAATTGTTGGCGACATTCACTGACACAACATAGATAGTGTTCGCCGCAATTTGCAATGGCGTGGTGAGATTTTGCGTTTGCCACCCGGATGCTGTCTCACCCTGGAAAGTAACACTCGCCAGTAATGCGCCGCTAGCAGACCAGACGCGGCCGATATGGGTGCCAGTATCACTACTTGCCTTCCAATGACGAATAGCCAATATTTGGCCACTTTGCGAGGCACGGAATTTCATGCCCAACTCGTAAGGTACGCCGTCGGTAGCATTCGGTACAGCGGGAACTTGAGTGGTAAATATCGTTTCTGTATTCGTTGGTGGCGGCGGTGTTGTGCTAGGAACAAATACGATGTCGCGGAAATAATTGCTGTTCTGATATGAGTTTGCCGGGAAATTCCCAGACGTTCCATATACACCGTTTGCCCCATCTGCAACTGAACTTAAATCGCCTTCGACAACGGAAGTCGCAAGGCCCCCGTTAGTAAATGGATAGTTGCTGGTGATATTTACCGACACAATGTATGTCGTATTCGCTTGAATCTGCAACGGTGTCACAAAATTTTGCGTTTGCCAGCCAGACGCAGTTTCTCCTTGAAAAGTTATGCTTGCCAGTAACGTACCCGTCGCCGACCAGATACGTCCCACATGGCTACCCGTTTCACCACTCGCTTTCCAATGACGAATCGCGGTGATTTGCCCGGCCTTGCTTGCACGAAATTTCATGCCCAGCTCGTAGCTCACGCCGTCAGAGGTACTGGGAACAACAGGCACTTGATTGGTAAACACGGTTTCACCATTGGCGGGTGGTGGAGTCGTACTGGCTACAAACACCACGTCGCGAAAATAATTACTGCTCTGATACGAGTTGGCTGGAAAAACACCTGGGCCTGCATAAACACCATTAGTGCCATCAGCAACAGTACGTAAATCGCCGTTGATAATCGATGTCGTTAGCCCATTACGCGTAATAGCAAAATAGCTATTGACCGTAACGGAAGCCACATACGTAGTATTTGCCTGTATGTTCACCGGCGTTGGCAACGCTTGTTGCTGCCAGCCAGATGCGGTCTCTCCAGAAAACGTCACACGAGCAAGTACTGTGCCGCTCGATGACCATAGAGTTCCAACGTGCGTGCCGGTGTCACTTGCCGCTTTCCAATAACGCAGGGCAGTGATTTGACCTGCCTTCGCACTCTGAAATCGCACACCTAATTCATAAGGTACGCCGTCGGAAATGTTATCGACCACCGGTGTTTGAGATGTGAATATTGTCTGCGCGGTCGCCGCCTTCGAACACAGCAGCATGGCGAGAATTAAAAAAATAAATTGTAGTACGTTGAATAGCTTTCGTGACCAATCGGCAAATACTTGCCTGTGGCGTAAATTAGCAGCAGAACTTTCCATGACGGCACCTCCCGCAGTGCTGGTAAAAAATCGTTAGTTGTTTCTTAAGGGCGAGTGAAATCAGCGCTTCATAACGAAGGAGCGCAAACCAATAGAGTCGACACAAGAAATATCCCTACGCTAAAAGCTAAGCTTTTACGCAAATCTCAACTGCTATTTTTCGCTGTTCACTTATTCCTAATTTGTTCCCATTATTCTTGCTAATAACCTCAATGTTGCGCGGCAAATAATTGCAACCTCCTGATTGTGCTCATTGCATGCTGAGACGGTATGTCATGCTGTAAATGTTACCGTCCTGTATAACTTTTTACCGACGATCAATCTGATGATCATCATTCAATTTTCGTGGTGTATTGACGAATCGTCGACGCACTATGTTTTCGAAAATGAATTCTTTTTTTAAACCAAAAAAACAGCCTGGTCGTCCGACTAACACGACGGATTGGTAATCCGTTTTTAAAAATCAGGAAATATTTTTTCTAGATAGCCCTAAACGAGGTATAGCAGACGCAATGATTTTTGCAGCGCCTATAGTGAATTTGTAACGACAGAAATAATTTGCATACACAGCTTAATGAATCGCACTTTTAACGCATTTCAGTCAATGCTTTTTGGCACACGTTATGCTTTTTTAGACGACTGACTTTTTAAAACAATTTTTAGACATACATCGAGATACACTCGATTCGAAGAGATCATGAGCATTACAAAGTTTGGCACCAGCACGAAAGAAAGATCAGTCCCCTATTTAAAATTCGATGCGTCTGCTAGAGATCGTGGGAGGCCTCTCGTGTCGCTAGTAGTTCCTGCTTATAACGAAGCAGCGCTTATTGAAGAAAATCTAGCTAGATTGTGCCGTTACATGAGATCGCTTGAATCGGTTTACCGATGGGAAATTGTACTTATCAATGACGGCAGCGTTGATAGAACCGGCGATCTTGCAGAGGCCTTTGCGCGCCGCAATCACAATGTTCGCGTCTACCATCACATTACTAATTTTGGATTGGGGCAAGCATTCAAGTTTGCTTTCCGGCATTGCCGCGGCGAATACATCGTCACACTTGATGCCGATCTCAGTTACAGCCCCGATCACATTCAACGACTATTGGACACGATCACTACGAGCCGAGCAAAGATCGTACTTGCTTCACCCTATATGGAGGGTGGAAAAATTTCTAATGTCCCCTGGTTGCGAAAAACGCTTAGCGTCTGCGCTAACCGCTTCTTGGCAATGACTACCAACGGCCACTTCTCTACGTTGACGAGCATGATGCGAGTTTATGACGGACGCTTTCTGCGCTCACTGGATTTGCGTTCAAAAGGCATGGATGTGATGCCGGAAATTATCTACAAAGCTCGGTTGCTCGGTGCTCGTATAGTAGAAATTCCCGCCCACTTGGATTGGGGTTTGCAAAATGCGGAGCCAGAGCGCAGGTCGAGCATGAAGTTATGGCGTCACACCGCATCCATCATTCTGTCTGGTTTCGTTTTCCGTCCAGTGATGTTTTTTGTCCTGCCAGGTTTGGCGATGCTGGCATTTGCTGCATATGTGAATACCTGGATGGTCATTCATTTCGCCGAGCATTTCTCCGAATTGACCCAATATCAGCTTTTTTTCGAACGTGCATCGGCAGCGGTTAGCGCTGCCTACGCTGGATCTCCGCATACATTCATCATCGGTATTTCTTCGCTCGTGTTAGGCATTCAGCTTGTTGGCCTTGGCGTACTAGCCCTGCAAAACAAAAACTACTTCGAGGAAATTTTTCATCTCGCGAGCACAATTTACCGAAGTCATAGTGAATCTAGAAGAGAAGAGCATGCTAGATAAAAGCGCTGGTCCACGAAAAACACGAAAGGCACGAAAAAATACGACTTATGAAAAACTGTCTCAGCAAGACGCTACGACGCAGGCAGTGCCAATTGTACGACAAGGAAGAGCAACGCCGCTGGGGCGGTTTTGCATAAGTCGTATAAGAATGTTTTATATGGAAAGGAGTGTTATTAGTACGTGAAGGGTAATTATCTTAAATGACATATTTCGTGTCTTTCGTGGACAAATGCATTACATCAAATTAGGTAAATCGTATGAATAAACACACGTCTTCTAAAACAACTAAGCCGGTACAAAACATTTTGATTACTGGCGTTGCCGGATTTCTCGGCTCTCATTTGCTTGATCGAGTCCTTGCCGCTGGCCATCGTGTAGTAGGAATGGATAATTTAAGCATGGGCTCACTCGCTAATATCGAGCATCAACTGCACGAACCGCGATTTCGATTTTTGCAACGGGATGTCACTCAAGCATCGAGCTTTCTTGATCTGAAAGATCAGCCCTTCGATTGTATCGCGCATCTCGCGGCATTCAAGATTCCACGTTATGGCAAAGCGATCGATACCTTGCGCATTAACTACCAAGGCACTGACCAGATTCTACAATTCGCCGTATCCTCACGTTGCAAATGTGTTCTGGCATCAACATCAGATGTGTATGGTCAGAATCCCAAGCTGCCGTTTAATGAAGATGACGATTCTGTCATTGGCTCCTCAAAAGTAGCACGTTGGTCTTATGCGGTATCAAAACTGTTCGATGAACATCTTGCGTTTGCTTACCAAGATAGCTATGGAATTCCAGTGACGCTGCTACGGTTCTTCGGATCGTACGGGCCTAGGCAGCACTTGAGTTGGTGGAGCGGACCACAATCAGTTTTCATTGAAGCGGCACTGAGGGCACAGCCTATCCCAGTCCACGGCGATGGTTTACAGACGCGCAGCTTTACGTATGTAACCGACACAGTGGAAGGAATCTACGCCGCAATGATGCAGCCGGCCGCCAATGGCGAGATCTTCAATATCGGCAGTACACATGAAATCACCATTCTCGACCTAGCAAAAATGGTTCATCTCCTTAGCGGGGCGCAAGGTGAAGCAAATATTAAATTTATTCCTTATGAGTCGTTCACCGGTAAGCGTTATGACGACGTTCGCCGGCGCGTGCCAGACGTCAGTCACTGCCAACGAATACTTGGCGTTTCTGCGAAAGTAAGTCTCGAAGAAGGACTATTGCGCACAATTGATTGGCAACGTCGAGTCACCGCATTCAAGGAAGTTGCATGAAAATCGGCGTTATCGGCGGCGGCCTCACGGGTCTGGCATTGGCTTTCCGCCTGACCCGTTTAGGACACACCGTCACCGTACTCGAACGCGAGAAACAAGTAGGCGGCCTCGCCACTTACGCTAATTACGGTCGATTCTATTGGGACCGGTTTTATCACGTCATCCTGCCTAGCGATCAGCATCTGATTCAATTTATCCAGGACCTCGGCCTTGCCGACCAATTGCGATGGACAAGAACATTAACCGGCTTTTACGTCGATAAACAATTTCATTCGATGAGTAGTAGTGCTGAGTTTTTGCGCTTTCCACCGGTTAGTCTGCTCGGAAAAATCCGGCTCGCATTAACTATTATCTATTGCTCCAGGATCAATAACTGGCGTCGACTAGAACAAGTTGCCGTTAGCGATTGGTTACGCAAATTAAGTGGCGAGGCCACTTACGAAAAAATTTGGAAACCATTGTTACTCGCCAAGCTTGGGGAAAATTACCAACGCGTATCGGCGGTATTCATTTGGTCCTACATAAAGCGCATGTTTTCCGCTCGTCATGGATCAGCCAGCAAGGAACAACTTGGCTATGTAAGCGGCGGCTACAAAGCAGTGTTCGATCGATTGCAATATTTTCTTCAACATTCAGAAAGTGAAATTCGTACTAACGTTACCGTCAATCGAATTAGCTCAAAGAGTAATGGCGGTATGTTGGTCGAATACGGCAATAATAATAAGGAATCATTCGATCGAGTTATTTTCACTAGTCCGGTAAATGTACTTCGCCAAGTTGCAGCACCGGGTTTAATTAATATGGATAACCGCGGAAGCGATGTGGAATACCTGGGCGTCATCTGCATGATTCTTCTCACCCGCAAGCCACTTGTTCCATATTACGTAGTCAATATTGCCGATCAGCAAATTCCTTTCACTGGGATTATCGGCATGAGTAATCTTGTATCCAGTGAAGAAACCGCTGGGCTGCATATTACTTACTTGCCAAAGTACGTCGATTCTCGCAGTGCTCTTCTGCAAACAACAGATGAAGAGTTGCGCAATCTGTTCATGCAAGGATTTCGCCTAATGTTCCCGGATTTCGATGAAAAAGATATCGAATCCACACATATTCATCGCGCCGTGAAAGTACAACCATTGCAAGTACTCGGCTATTCGCAGCTTGTTCCCAAGATAGATTCCGAACACCCTGATTTTTTTGTGTTGAACACGGCGCAATTCACTCACACGACATTAAACAATAATGAAGTGATACGAGCAGTTGATACTTTTCTAAATGATTACGGGGATCAATTCTTGCGTCAGCCTGATTATCGACCCGATTCCCGTACCCGGCGTGTGGATCTTGGTGCCAAGACTAATCCGATAAGAGCCCCTCTCCCACACGCGGGAGAGGGGTTGGGGTAAGGATGCTGATAAGGACATTGTTAAGCACCATGCTACGAATAAAATAATTGCGGGTAATAACTTTCGATTTTTTATCCTAGCCCTCCCCTTCATCCCCACCCTTCTCTCGCGTGCGGAAGAAGGGATCTCCAAAAAACGAATCTTTATTATTCATTATTAGAGGTAACAGTGAATCAAGAATTACCTTACTACGCACACGAAACGAGTTGCATAGACAATCCATGCGTCATTGGCAGTGGAACCAAGGTATGGCATTTCAGCCATGTCATGCAAGACAGCGTCATCGGCGAGCGCTGCAATATTGGGCAAAACGTCGTGATCTCTCCAGGCTGCAGAATTGGGAATAACGTCAAGATACAAAATAACGTTTCCGTTTATAGCGGTGTCATTCTCGAGGATGACGTGTTCTGCGGACCCTCGGTGGTCTTCACCAACATCATTAATCCGCGCTCACACATTCCAAGAAAAGACCAATACCGCGAAACACTTGTTAAAAAAGGCGCCAGTATTGGCGCGAATGCAACAATCATTTGCGGTACTACATTAGGGGCTTTTTGCTTCATAGGTGCGGGCGCCGTAGTGACTCGAGACGTTCCTAATTACGCCTTGGTATATGGCAATCCAGCGAAACTCCATGGATGGGTTTGCAGTTGCGGCATAAAACTACAATTTATTTCCATGGATAACAAAGTGAGCACTGCAACTTGCCCCGCTTGTCAGCAACGATATACCCGTACCGGGCTGTACGTTTCCCCACTACAAACATCATCTGAAGAAAGGACGAAGATTCATGATTGCAGCTCAGCAAGTTGAGTGTTTCGATACGCCCGTGGTGCCGTTTCTAGACCTCAAAGCACAGTATGTCTCGATAGAAAAAGACATCATGGATGCGGTGCATACCGTCTGTGATAGCCAGCAATTTATTCTGGGTCGTTATGTGGCAGATTTGGAAAAATGTATCGCCGAATATTCTCATTGCCGATTCGGAATCGGTGTTTCATCCGGAACCGATGCGCTACTAGCTGCGTTGATGGCCTTGGATATTGGCCCTGGTGATGAAGTTATTACCAGCCCATACACTTTCTTTGCTACGGCAGGCGCGATTGCTCGCGTCGGCGCTCGTCCATTGTTCTGCGATATCGATTCCCAAACCTATAATATTGCACCATCTAAGGTAGAAGAACTATTACGCGAAGTCGCCAAATGGGATAACGGCCGACTTATCAATCGTAGAACTCGTGGTGTCATCAAAGCGATGATACCGGTTCACCTGTTCGGACAAATGGCCGACATGAAGCCATTAATGGAAATCGCCAAGATATACAGACTTGCCGTGATCGAAGATGCGGCGCAGGCGATCGGTGCCGAGTACATCGGCGGTAAACGCGCAGGAGAAATGGGCAGCATTGGTTGCTTCTCTTTTTTCCCCAGTAAAAATCTAGGCGGGTTCGGTGACGGTGGCATGTGCACGACTAATGATCCCCAGCTCGCCGATCGGTTGAGAATACTGCGCGCCCATGGTGCCAAACCAAAATATCACCACGCGATGATAGGCGGAAATTTCCGTCTCGATGAATTGCAAGCAGCAGTCGTCTTAACCAAATTCAAGCACCTCGACGGATGGACCGAACAACGACAAACAAATGCCCATTTTTACGATGAAGCATTCGCACGCGCCGGGCTTGGAGCAAATTTGTCTACGCCAAAACTAATGCCAGGGCATCGCCATGTTTACAACCAGTATGTTATTCGCGTGCAACGACGGGACGAGCTGAAACAATATTTGTCATCTGTGCAGATCAGCACTGAGATTTATTATCCTGTACCGCTCCATAACCAGCAATGTTTTTCTTATTTGGGATACCAGCCGTCGGATTGCGCCAAGTCGACACAGGCAGCACACCAAACGCTTGCGCTACCTATTTATCCAGAATTGACCGACGTGCAAAAGCACCAAGTTGTGAAGGCTATTATTGACTTCTATCGCTCAAGCACGGCTAAGGGATGAAAATCCTCAGCATCGTCGGCGCTCGGCCGCAATTCATCAAGATAGCACCGCTCGTGCGCGCGATTAAAAAACGCACGCAGTCCAGCCCGTCGCTCATCAAGCACGTGATTGTGCACACCGGTCAGCACTATGATCCACAGATGTCAGATGTCTTCTTCTCTGAGCTGGAGTTACCGCAAGCCGATTACGGTCTGGGTGTTGGCTCGGGACCACATGGCCGGCAAACCGGCTTGATGCTTAGCATGACTGAACGTGTTTTGCTTGAAGCGGTTCCTGATATTGTCGTCGTATACGGCGACACCAACTCAACAGTGGCTGGCGCGCTGGCTAGCGCCAAGCTCAACATTCCTGTGGCACATCTCGAAGCCGGCTTGCGCAGTTTTAATCGCCACATGCCGGAGGAAATAAATCGTATCGTTGCTGACCATGTATGTGACCTGCTACTAGCGCCGACACCAACCGCAATGAAAAATCTGAAGATGGAAGCGCTTAGCCCGCGATCAGTTTTCACCGGCGACATCATGTACGACGCAGTGCTGTTCTACCGGGAATTGGCTAAACAACGCTCACAAATCGGGGAACGGCTAGCATTGAAGCCACACCGATACGCCATCGTTACCGTTCACCGCGCGGAAAATACTGACGATTTAAATAACTTGAAAACACTGCTTTCTATTTTCAATGAAATCGCCAGCCCAGATTTACCGTTAATATTTCCCATTCATCCGCGCACGTCGCAACGTATCCATGACGAGCTCTCCGATTGGCAACCGCAACCGCATTTACGCTTAATCGAACCAGTCGGTTACCTCGATATGCTTTGGCTGCTCGATCACGCCGAAATGGCGCTGACCGACTCAGGCGGTTTGCAAAAAGAGGCCTTTTTTCTTGGCTGTCCCTGCATTACTTTGCGGGAAGAAACCGAATGGATTGAGACAGTCCAAGGTGGAGGCAATATTTTAACCGGGACCGACCGTCGGAAAATCCGCGCCGCCATGACGCGATGGCAAGCTTTGCCAAAGCCGCGTGACCACAATTTTTCGGACGCTGCCACAGCCTCATTCGGCCACGGCGACGCGGCCGAACATGTCCTCGATGCGCTGATTCATTTCCTAGAAGGAAACGACAACACCTCCACGGATACTTTACCTCATGACGTTATGCACTTGCCCCCTCCTCTCTCACGTAAACGAGAGAGCGGTTGCGGATGAGCGCATTTACATCAGGCACGTAAGTTGTTTAAAACCGATTTCAGAAACGTAACGAACAGGTGACGTAATGATTAATATTGCTGTAGTAGGCGTTGGCGGTTGGGGCAAAAATCTTGCCCGTAACTATTTTCAAAATCAACATTGTTCTCTCAAGTACATATGCGATTTAAATGAAGCACGACTGCATCAAATGCAATCGTCCTTCCCCGGAACGATCACCACAATGGACGTGTCCCGTCTCTTGCAGGATGCGGAACTTGATGCGATGGTGATCTCAACTACCGCGCCGACACATTATGAGTTGTGCAGGGCGGCGTTACTCGCAGGAAAAGATGTGTATGTCGAAAAACCATTCGTGCTTACGTCGACCGAAGCCGAAGACTTGATTCAGCTCGCGGAGAAAAACAAACGAATTTTAATGGTTGGCCATCTACTGGAATACCACCCAGTTATCAACCGGCTCAGAGACATGATCAAAGCCGGAGAGTTAGGGGATATCTATTACATTTATAACCAGCGCGTGAGTCTGGGCACCGTGCGTGGCGACGAAAATGCACTATGGAATTTCGCGCCGCATGATATCTCGTCCATTCTTTATTTATTAGGAGAAGACCCGATCGATGTTGCGGCACGCGGCCAATGTTATCTGCAAGACGGCATCGAAGACGTCGCCTTCATCAGTCTTAACTTTAAAGGCCGCCGAATGGCGCACATCCACGTGAGCTGGCTGGATCCGCATAAGATTCGCAAGATCACCATCGTAGGCAGCAAAAAAATGGCTGTATTCGACGACGGCGAAGGGACGGAAAAATTGCGCATCTACGATAAAGGCGCCACGCACTCACAGGACTACAACAGCTTTGCGGAATACATCACGATACGATTCGGCGACATCACTATTCCACATATGAAGTTCAGCGAACCGCTTCAACTGGAATGTCAACACTTCATCGAGTCAGTTCAACAACGTAAAGCGCCGTTGAGCGATGGATGGGATGGATTACGCGTTGTGAGGGTGTTGGAAGCTGCGCAACGTTCACTTAAGAGCAATGGGTTGCCCGTTCCAATAAGCCTTAATTCGAGTGAAACGGCGGGACAATTACGTGTTGTTCGGTAATAGATTTCAAGCGCGGGCCATGCCCGCGAGTGTCGCCTTGCAATACAAGGGAAAAAGTGCGGCTCCCATCCACGATGAATGCAGCATCATTTGGTTATTTCCAATAAGTGGTGCACGACAACAACACCCGCACCTTTTCATCCCCGATTGGTGGTAGTAGAAATTTCGGTGAAAAAATTAAGGGCTTTTTCCCGAATCTCTCCCTATCTCGTTCCTTCTGCCTATTGCACACTAAACTCGGTGCCGTAATACCTACCACAAATAAATTGACTTACTCATGGAAATAGCTGCAAAGCTTCACTAGCAATTCTGTCGGTCCCATCCTGCAAAATTCCAATCATGTCGTACATAACATCTCCTTATGAAAGCTCATATGGCTTCTTACTTTCAAATGATTTGAAACACTTTCAACAGATGGAGGCGCAGGTGGATTCTACTGATGATGACATGCAAAACCGCTCACTAGCCAAAACAACCGAAAATACTAAACAACCGTGGGAATCAGCATGGCAAGAGACCTCTCGATCGATACTTCGGATTTTAGGAGGGAATCCATCTCCTTCGGAGAAATACGACTCGCAAATGCTACAACTACATAAACTATCCGTATTAGCACTTGCGACCAGCAGCAATAAGCAAGAGTTAGTGGACAAATTCGATGTGGAGTCGGCTTCTCTTCCCACCGAATCAGACTCCGCCGAAGTAGCTCGTCGAATCGCTGACGCAAAAGCAAGTGTCGAGGCTCTTGCGCGGTTACGTGAAGAAAATGTCCTTACTCAAGAGGGAAGATTACTTAAACAACTGGAACAGGCCGGACGAAAAATCGGCTGGATACAGAACGACCCAGAGGAAGATCTAACCCCCCGTCGAGACGACGCACCTGAGCGTAAAATTTTCTTCATCTTCTTAGCGCCCTGCAAACTCGCGTCGACAATAAAATCGACGGCCTAAAGTTAGCGAAAGAGCGGGCGAAAGAGCAGAAAGAAGAGTACGACGAATTGCAGAAGTCTCATCGGAACAAGGAGCAACCAGGTGGCAGAGTGGGCACGTGGCTCGCAGATGAGAAGGAGGCAGAGCAGAAAATTCCGATCTTGCATGACTCCCCCCACGATTTGCCTGGTTTTAATTTGAATCTGATCGAAGAAGAAAAAATATCACTAGAAGCGCAAAAACTGGAACAACTAGACGTTTGGCTACAGGAACCTAAGCAGAAACAGGCATTGGCGATATTTAGTAAGATTGCATCGCACAAAATTCAGTTAGATGAACCAAAAATCGATGAACCGGCCTCAGACATAATGCAGGTCGACATATCGGGAGAGGGAATAGAATCTGAGGAGTGGGGAGGAGCACTCAAAGCCGACGACTCGGAAGAAGAGCTTGATAATTACTTCAAAAGCACTTTAGAAGGCACGAAAGAATACACGGAATATGAAGAACTCTATCAAAAATTGCAGAACCAAGAACGTATGGGTAGTTTCGTAAAAACAAGCCGTACTCAATCAAAGGGAATGGTCAATCAAATAAGAGCAGCATTACAAACTACTGGCGTTCAGCGCTATCAAAAAGTGAAGACCTTACAGGAACAGAATGCAGGCTGTTTAGGCAATGCTGAAGAACAAGACAAATGGCGAATATCAAAATTAGAAGAGGCGTACGCCCATGCAAAGAAAGAAACAAAAGGCGCCGAAGAAGGACACGACGGGGTTATTTCGGAAGACGAAGCGGCGCATTCTTATCTACAACGCGAGCACCCTTCTTTGGAAGGATGGTCCGAGGGACAAGATTCATCGATTGACGCTATTCGTGAGCAATGGAACGCGGTTATTCAACCCGTTTTTGATAAATCCCTAGCTAAATTAGTCGAGCGGTTGGATCAAGAAATTAATTCGTTGCCTTCAGCTCCCGCACTTATAAATTCTGCCGGGCATTTACGTTCGCAATATGAACAAGTGAAACAGAACCTGCCGGAATTGAAACAACTATCCAATGATGATCGATTCACAGCGCTTTCCGGTTTATGGACCGAGTTCTCACATCTAAACGAATCGCGCCGCCAAGGAAAAACGTTACCTTTTGGCGGGGCGCCACGTGAGGCAGGGCACAAACGAGACTTATCCAAAGGTTCGATTAACGCTGGCGTGCCGACGGCCAAGCGGGTGGAGGTAGTACCTCACGCGCCATCTATACCTGAGGGTCAAGCGTCTTATCCTTTTGGCTTGACGGAGAACGATATGAAGTGCATTGAGAGTCGTGGCGCGGATAGCCATAAACCTTTACTAGACGACGAGGAATTTTATATCCCCGTTAAGAGAAAAGCCTCAACGGTTGCTTTTGCGGTAGCAGATGATAAGCAGCGGATCTTTGTTGAGATCACTGAAAAAACAAAAGAAGGTCTTACTAAAAAGAACATTCTTATTATGCCTGCGGCGAGACTAGAAAGATCCTTTCCTGCATTAAAGGATCGCATCTCGAGGGCGGAGGGGCCTATAAAATTACTTGATGGAATCACACTCAAGACAGAAAAGGAAATTGCGGAGCTAAGTAATGCACCAAAAATGAAAAGATGAAATGTCTTTCATTGCATTTAGCGGCGCAATATGTAGGAAGCCATATTTGCGCCGCGCCTTACCTTACCAGTTACAAGCATTGCCCGGATTATTAAGTATCGGTTTTCAAAATTACGCTCCCTATATAAATCAATTTCGTCTCACGGAAAAAGTCCATTGAGACGAAACGTTTACTACAACAACGCAAGCACCTCTTCCGCATGGTTAGCGGTATTTGGCTTATCGATCACATGTGCGATCTTGCCATTTTCATCGATGATAAATGTAACGCGGTCCGCGACTCCTGCCAGTGATTTCGCAAATCCCAGAATTCCACCTCCCATTGCACCGTAAGCCTGGGCAACCGCCCCGCCCTTATCCGCTAGCAATGGAAAATTGAGATCGTACTTGGTGGTGAATTTTTGATGAGAGTCTTCGTCTTGCGTCGACACGCCCAAAATCGCCGCACCTTTGGCTTTGATGTCCGCATTATGATCACGCAACGAGCAAGCTTGTTTGGTACAACCAGGCGTATCATCCATTGGGTAAAAATACATAACCAATTTTTTGCCGTGAAAATCGGATAGCTTTACTTCCGTGCCATCCGTCGTTTTGCCGCTGAAATCAGGAGCTGGATCACCTACTTTAAGTTTCATTGTCTTTCTCCAAATTAAATCTTTATTGATGTGTAGAGCGAATTACACTGTTAAGCGTTTGACGCAACACTGCCCGTCGGCCGGCTATTTTTTTAAGTCGGCGAAACTTCCAGTGAAGCTTACGCGATAACGACGCCATTTAGCGTCAGCCCTTCTTAATTATCGTACTAAACCCTTGGATTGTTTCTCACATATGCTGTAATTTTTAGAGCGAAGCGTATACGTTTGAAAATTCCTGCTCTTTGGAGAGGCCTTATCAGAATCGACCTTCATTCGCTCTGACACAGGCAACAGAAGTCGTAGAGGCTTCTCTCCAGCTCTCCCTGAGATCACGTTTATATATCAGATTGTTTATTTTCAGTGCGGGTGCAGCGATTCGGAATACTGTAGTGCTGCGTCAATGCTTGATTTAAGCACTGCTGTGGATGCAGGCATCGTGAGGAATCGGAATGGATGGGCTTGGTCAACCAGACTCATTACAGCGTCAGTGTCTGTATTCGGCGTAAAAATTATCGTAACGATTCCCGGGCGACTTTTTTTCAGTGACTTTAAGAACACGAGAATTTCTTCGTTACCTGGTTCGAGTTCTACGACAACCACCGTTATTTTTTCTAATCTAAGGATTGCTTCGGCTTTTTCCAGCGTACTTGCGTGTAATACGCTGCAAATGTCTTTCTCCAGACCTGCCACTTCAGTATATAACCGCTTAAATTTTGACACCGTTAGAATCATCTGGCTCAACTTCTGACCTGGTACGATATTGGCCGACGGCACTATTAAACCGTTTGCAAGCTTCTCTCCGATGATCACTGCTTCGGCGAGTACTCGTTGAATCTCTTCCCTATTCCAAGGTTTGTTGATAAAACGGAATACCTCTCCCTCATTTATTGAATCCATCAAGGCATTAAGGTCTGGATAACCGGTTAACAATATGCGCGTGGTAGTAGGAGAAACTTCCTTGGCTTTGCGTAAAAATTCAATGCCGGTCATTGTCGGCATGGCTTGGTCGCTTACTACGACATGAATGTGCCGTTGCCGCATATGCGTTATTGCGACCATGGGATCGCTGGTGGTAATTACTTCGTATTTCGACTGAAATAAATATCGTAGCGTCCTTAAAATCCGCTCTTCGTCGTCAAGAAATAGAATGCATGGGAGAGAAGTTAAGGGCTTGTATATCGTTGTGATTTCACTCATCTATATCACCTTCCTGATTTTTAGATCATTCGCGCATGGATCGTGCGTCGATAGGCAGTAGTATCGTGAATCGTGTGCCCTCACCGCCTAGCGAGGTGACTGAGATTGCACCATTGTGAGCGTCGATAATTTTACGAACAATTGATAATCCCAATCCGGTTCCCTTCCCAATTTCCTTGGTAGTAAAGAACGGATGAAAAATTTTGTCCTGAATTTCTAACGGAATACCGCAGCCGTTGTCTATGATTTCTAGTCGTACCATCTGATTGTTATGCCGAGCTGTGCTTATGTTGATAGAGCCATTTCTATCACCCATTGCCTGTACAGCATTTGATATCAAATTCAAGATCACTTGACTGATATGCGGCGGTGAACAAAAAATATTTGGAATATCGCCGAAACTCGTAAACACTTCGGCGCGATTTTTTACCAGACTCTGTGCAATCGCGATGGCGTTGGTAATTCCCTCGTGCAGATCGGCGTGAATACGTTCATCGCGATCCACTCTGCTTAAATTGTTAAGATTCATGGCGAGATGTGAAATCTGATTCAGGCCGTGGACACTATCTTTCAACAGGCTGGCTAACTCGCCGTTGAATTTGGCATTCTTTTGAAATGCCTCGATATGTCGATCAACCATTTCGATATTTTCTTTTACATAAGCTAGCGGCGTATTGATTTCATGCGCCACACCGGCAACCATTTCCCCTAGCGACGACATTTTTTCGCTCTGGACTAATTGCACTTCGGATTCTTTCAATGCCTGCAACATGGCGAATAACTCGGCGTTTTTACGCTCCAAGCTATCGCGGCTTTCCACTAACTCTACATTTAACTGCTCGATCACAACCTGCCTACGGTATAAGCCGATTACCAAATAAATCAGCAATGCCATGAATACCAGCGAGAACTTTGTCACGAAATGACCGTCTTCAAATCCATACGCCAAGATGAGATTCGTGACCACCATTGCCCCAATCAGCGGTCGCCAATAAATATGGAAATCGTCGTCCTGCTTGACTCCCTTAACCGGGTAAGAACTCGCCGAGCCGGATTTAATTGGTTTAATAAGTGGAGCTGCCCATCCCATGTAATAACCCTCGAGAGTAGCAAGGCGCCGGCCAATGTCTGGAAATTCCTAGCAGGCACTTTATGACATCCTTCTATAAGCACCAGCTATGCCAGCTTTAAGTACAATTTAATAAGTAGCTATTAACATGGCTTTTTTTAGGAGTTGTTGCGAATGCAGTAGTGATCAATCTCTCAAGTTTGCAAGATTTTGGCCTCATTACATTTCATAAGTGCGAACTGAGTGGCCGCGCTATAGCTGAGTTGGTATGCTTTGACGTAGAAACGGCGATTGACCGCTTATTGTTGATAGAAGGTGCGTTTTATAGACGCCTGCCTGGAGGCTTAATATGACCGATGCTCGATTCGATCCATCGCGTGTTATTCGCGCCCCGCGCGGTTCTAAAATAGTCTGCAAGAGCTGGTTGACGGAAGCAGCGTACCGCATGATTCAAAATAATCTTGATGCGGAAGTCGCCGAACATCCCGAATCATTGGTGGTGTACGGTGGCATTGGACGCGCCGCTCGTAACTGGGAATGTTTCGATCGAATTCTGATTGCCTTAAAGGAATTGAATGACGACGAAACCTTGCTGATTCAATCTGGAAAACCCGTCGGAATATTTAAAACGCATCCCGACGCGCCACGCGTGCTGATTGCCAACTCCAATTTAGTGCCGCACTGGGCTACATGGGATCACTTCCATGAATTGGATCGAAAAGGTTTGATGATGTTTGGCCAGATGACTGCCGGCAGCTGGATCTACATCGGCAGCCAAGGCATCGTGCAAGGTACCTATGAAACTTTTTACGCCGTCGCTAATCAGCATTTTAATGGTCAGCCGCAAGGACGCTGGATTTTGACCGGCGGCCTCGGCGGAATGGGCGGCGCGCAACCGCTAGCAGCGACAATGGCGGGCTTTTCAATGATAGCCGTCGAGTGCGATGAAACGCGGATCGACTTACGCTTGAAGACGCGCTATATCGATAAAAAAGCGCATCACTTGGACGATGCGCTGGCGATGATAGAAGATGCCAAACGTAATGGAAAACCGATATCGGTAGGATTGCTTGGCAACGCAGCAGATGTTTTCACCGAATTAGCCGCACGAGAAATTACGCCGGATGTCGTTACCGACCAAACATCCGCCCACGATCCGATAAATGGTTATTTACCGCAATCGTGGACAATTGAACAATGGCGCGAACGACAACAATCCGACCCACAATCCATTGTCGAACCAGCAAAACAATCAATGACAGTACAAGTACAAGCAATGTTGAAACTGCAACAACGTGGCGCAGCGACATTCGACTATGGCAACAACATTCGGCAGATGGCCAAAGAAAAAGGCGTGGTAAATGCATTTGATTTTCCCGGATTTGTACCTGCTTATATCCGTCCGTTGTTCTGTGAAGGCAAAGGTCCGTTCCGCTGGGTAGCGCTATCTGGAGACCCTGAAGATATTTACAAGACCGATGCTAAGGTCAAATCGTTAATCCCGAATGACACACACCTACACCACTGGTTAACGATGGCAAAAGAACGCATCGCGTTCCAAGGTCTTCCTGCGCGGATTTGCTGGTTAGGCGTCAAAGACCGTTATCGCGTCGGCCTCGCATTCAACGAGATGGTGAAAAGTGGCGAATTAAAAGCACCAATTGTTATTGGCCGCGATCATCTCGATACCGGTTCCGTCGCCAGCCCGAATCGGGAAACAGAAGCCATGAAAGACGGATCGGATGCAGTCAGTGATTGGCCGCTGTTGAATGCGATGCTCAATACAGCAGGTGGCGCAACGTGGGTATCGCTGCATCATGGCGGCGGTGTAGGAATGGGTTTCTCGCAACATGCGGGCATGGTGATTGTTTGCGACGGAACGGAAGCAGCCGCAAAACGTGTAGAGCGCGTGCTGTTCAACGATCCCGCAACAGGCGTGATGCGGCACGCGGATGCAGGGTATGCTCAAGCCGCTGAAACCGCTGATGACGTCGGGCTTAACCTTCCTATGCTCAACTCTCCCGGACCTCGTTAATAAATGTCACAGCATCTCTGGACTAATGCCCGCCTTTGTGCGGAAGGAAGGCCAAATGTTACGTTGAGTGATGCCTCGCTAGTGGTTGAACAAAACAGAATTGTCTGGCTTGGTGCCTCGAATCAATTACCCAATGCTTTCCACACTTATCCACGCACCGATCTTCAAGGCCGCTGGGTAACACCAGGGTTAATCGACTGCCACACGCATTTGATTTACGGCGGCAATCGCGCAGATGAATTTGCCCGCCGCCTCGCCGGTGTTAGCTATGAAACAATCGCTCGCGAAGGCGGCGGCATTCTCTCGACAGTTCGAGCAACGCGCGCCGCCAGTGAAGATGAACTGTTTACGCAAGCGGCCGGACGATTAATACCGCTGCTGGCAGAAGGCGTCACTGCCATGGAAATCAAATCCGGCTACGGACTCGATCTGGCAAATGAAAGAAAAATGCTGCGCGTGGCACGCCGGTTAGGGGAAATTTACCCGGTGAGTATCTACACGACTTTTCTTGGCGCACATGCGCTCCCGCCGGAATTCGCTAACCGACCTGATGACTACATTGATTACCTGATCGACATAGTCTTGCCTTCGTTAGCGGATGAAGGGTTAGTAGACGCAGTAGATGCATTCTGTGAAAACATTGCTTTCAGTGCAGCACAATGCGAACGACTGTTTGAAGCTGCGGCGCAACGAGGGTTACCGATCAAGGCACATGCCGAGCAACTTTCCCATCAAGGTGGCGCTGCGCTTGTCGCTCGTTATTACGGCCTTTCTGCCGATCATCTCGAATGGCTAAACGATGAAGATTGTGCGCAAATGGCAATGGCGGGTACGGTAGCGGTATTGCTGCCCACTGCGTTTTATTTCATGCGTGAGACACGTGTACCGCCGATCGACAAACTACGCTCACATGGCATTTCCATCGCTATTGCTACGGACAGTAATCCTGGCACGGCGCCGACCAGTTCGCTATTGCTGGCGATGCATCAAGCATGCACGTTATTTCGTTTGACCTTTGACGAAGCATTGGCTGGCGTCACTCATCATGCCGCTTGCGCACTAGGTGCTGCTGAACGACACGGCACGTTAGAGATCGGTCGCCAAGCGGATTTCGTGGTATGGTCAGTCGACACATTGCCCGAGCTCGCGTATTGGATGGGAAGACCGATATGCGAGCGAGTGATTCGAGGTGGCAAAGAAGTATATCGACGAAAGTAAAATAAGTTACTTATGTATACACCACCCGACATGAAAATTTGGGGAGGCCGGATTGATCCCGAGGAAGGCTCGCAAGGCCGCCGTTGGCACGAATGTGTAACCACGTGGAATGGACAAGCAACGCCAGGCGTCGCGTTACTAGGCTTCGCTGGCGATGCCGGTGTCGCGCGCAATCAAGGACGGACTGGCGCGAAAGAAGGGCCTGCCGCAATTCGCCGCGCTCTTGCTAATCTTGCTTGGCATCAGACAAATCCTGTTTACGATGCAGGTGATGTGATTTGCATAGACGATGAATTAGAAGCTACCCAATATGAACTAAGCGATCACGTGGCAGATCTCCTTGATGCGGGCCAATTTCCAATCGTACTAGGTGGAGGACACGAAGTGGCTTATGGCAGCTTCCTCGGTCTTGCGCAACATATGAAAACGAAATCTCACCGACCCACTATTGGCATCATTAACCTCGATGCGCATTTCGATTTGCGTGCCGGTCTGCGTCCCAATTCAGGCACACCATTTCGGCAAATCGCGGAACTGTGCAACGCTGATAACCATCCTTTTCATTACCTCGTTTACGGCATTGCGCGGCCATCTAACACACAAGGACTTTTTCAACGTGCGCAGAAATTAGGTGTGGTGTGGCGTACCGATGAAGAATGTATTAGTGAAAATAAAAAAGAACTGCTGGATACACTCACGTCGTTTGCTGTCAAAGTCGATTGGCTTTACTTAACGGTATGTCTCGATGTACTACCCGCGGCAGTCGCTCCCGGTGTCTCGGCTCCCGCAATAAGAGGAATAGAACTGTCGATCGTGGAAACCTTGATCGATGCAGTGAAAAAAACCGGAAAACTAAAACTTGCCGAACTTGCCGAACTAAATCCAACAATCGATCGAGATAATCAAACCGCCAAAGTGGCAGCACGGCTGGCATGGCGCATTGCAATCTAGACAAATATTTTAGCGTGGATGCGGTCATTCCTTCTTGGCCTTCTCATCACTGCTCCTTTGTCGGGCAATTTATTCGCCCATCAGAGCAGGTTCTTAACTTAACCGATAGTCTTAAATTCCGGGGCCACCTCTGTTGAAAGGGCGGGCATCATAACTCAAATTAGCCAACCACTTCCTTAACGCGACACAACCCGCAAAAGAACCTTTTATTTCTTCTTTCCTTTTTTCTTCTTCGACGAAGCAGTCGATTTAGCAACAGAGGCAGCTTGTTCCAGTTCTGCTTGCGAACTCGATGATTGGGCAGGAGCTTGCGATTGTTGTTTGCTTCTTTCCGCTAGCGACTTTTTCTCACTTTGCGGCTTTTGTGCTTCCTCTGGATTCCAACGGTTTGCGAGCCTCTTTTTGACAAATTCAATGAGGGCATCGTCTTCTTCTGTAGGATTGTTAACTTTCTTTAATACCTTATTACATTCCTTCTTGTACCCATCCAATTGGGCATTCGTAAAGTTACTTTGAGGAATACCGTATTGAATGATCTCTTTAACCGCATCTTTTACTTTTTTACCTTTTATGCGAGCTAGCATTTCTTGACGATGAATTTTCTCCTGAATTGCCTTGGCTGTTTCTCGAAGGGCCTCTTTTATATCTGGAGGCATTTCTTTATCTACATTTTCGGTAAAGTGAATGGCCATATGCAGAACTCCTTTCTGTTCAGCATAAGACGTCGCCAGTAGTTTTTTTATCGTGGTTTGCATTGCCTCTTGTTTAGCAGCTTCTACCTTTTTCAACTGGTCTCTATACCTTGCTATTGTTTTTAATATTTTTTCTGCATCGTCAATTTCTGGCGCTTCCAATTGTTCATTCACAGCATCTAGCGCAACTTTATTTTTATCCTGTGGAAGAGGTGCTCTTGCTTGACCAACACCAGTAGACATAGGAACAACTTTACTTTGCTCAGAAACAATTTTGTCTAATTCTTGTTCATCAAACGTCCCGCTCTGCAGGATATGTTCGCGACATGTGGCTAAGGCTATTGAGTGAGCTGCTTGTAAATCATTAGGTAATGGAGTTATGTGTGGGTTCATAATACATACAGCTCGTAATGCATTTAACATATGCATTTGATCTGAACTAATACCAGCCATCCCTAAAGGCATTATCCAAGAAAGGGCTGACTTCGTTTCCATATATTTCGAAGCTTCATCTTTTAATGAATCTTTAAGGACTTGGTTTACCAGATGAGCCTTATCAAGCGTATCTTTATTAAGTGATGTTAATAACTGTTTAAAGGTTACAAGCATCCCTTCCCTCTCTTGCGGAGAGTGTCGTGAAACAGTTGTCACTTGATTAAATAATACCTCCAATCGTTTTTGTTGCTTTTGCAGTATGATTGTTTCATTTTCTACGCTCTGTCTCATTTCTTCAGTACTTATTCCTCGAATTTGTTTCCTAAGCGCGGGATTACTTAAAATATTCTGCACGACAGTAGCTTGAGGCATTTCCTCCTGAATAGCAGTAATATTACTTGCCACAACGAAACGCTCCGAATAAGTTTGTGCTTGCTCAAATTGTGGTAACAATAAACAAATTTTCTGTATTTTTTCGTTATTCCGTTCGACACTCTCTGTTACTTCAGACCATTTAGAGAGAGTAATCATTTCCCTAGACCGTTCACGGATCCAACCAAAATTGCTTAATGCCAAGTCAACAACACCAGCAACTTCTTCCGTGTTTATAGGCTTAGGTTGATCTGTTTTTTCGAAGAAATCCATCATACATTCACGCCATGCAGTCTCTGACTGCTCAATACCTTCACATTGCTGATCTAATATTTGATAATTATTATTCGAGGGGACGGTAGGTTCTTTTTCCTTCTCACGTTTGGCAAACTCCCAAGCAGCCTGTAGATATACCAACCCTCTTTCCGGATTTATAGGTTGTTTAATTTCAATAACCGTTTCTATAATTCTATGTAATGTCTGTTGTATATCAATGAATTGATCCCATTCATTATTTCCATTTGCCAATAATTTTATTAATTGAGATGAGGGAATATCTTTTGTCATCGAATTCATATCTTCTATCGCGGCAAACTGCTGAGCCTCATTGCCAGAAGAATAGTCCCTAAAAGCTTTACAAAAAGCGGCAACGTTGATCGAATAGCTCCTAGGTGTCGACGCTTGGGTGAACCGTCGCTGCGCTTCTGCTTCATCAAAAGCGGCATATTCAGTGTGCCCCATTTGTGAAAGCATACCAAGAAATGTTGTTTTAGCATTCCTTATCTCTCTAAACAAAGCCTCTATTATTTCATTTTTCCCCGATACATCCATAAACTGGCCCAAGCTACCGCGCATGTGGATTTGTGCTCTCCTCGTTCCATCACCAGCAATAAGATAATATTGAATTTCAGTTGGGAACGTTTCAAAGTAATTCCTTAAGGCAATAACAGTGGCACAATCTGCTGCCGGCGCTTTAGGAAAAACTTCGGTAAACCATTCTTCCGCAGATTTACCTACATGAGATACTGGATCAGCAAAATATTCTCGTAGCTTTTGCACATACACTGCCCCCTTATCAAGGGAAATATTCTGCTTTAAAGCCTTTTCAATTTGTGCTTTTCTCTCTTTACGTTGCGAATCTGTTTCTAAAGGAAAAGCAGACGTCTTCGCAGAGTAGAGATTAAACCTTCGTCTCATCTCCCCTTCATCGATAAAACGGACTAATTGCACACTAACAATTTCAGCGATACCATCCAGACGGTCTACTGCAATGAACGTAGGCAAATCCTTTAATATATCCATCAACTCGTCCATTTGCTGCTGTGGACGTTCAACTATTAATGGCTTATCTTCATCAAGCAACTTCAGGCAACGACTTGTTGCCAGTTCAAAAACCACTTTAGCAAAATCTTTAGGACGTTTAAGTATAATTTTCTGTGCATCAGATACCTTGGTTGGTAAATTCGCTAGGTCATCTTCTTCAAAAAAACGTTCCACTAATGCATAAAGGTTTTCATAGTCTTCCCCTAATGCATAAATGTTTTCATAGCCTTCCCTATATGCTTTTACATTCTTTTTACTAGCAGAAGAAAGATTCAAAGCCATTTCTTTATCTTGACGTATCAAAGCCATGTAGCTTTCATCTTGGGACGGCTCTAGCTCAAACTCTAAAAGTGCATCTGAATCAATTTTCAATTCATAATGAAATCCTTCTATCGCTTTACGCCATTGCGCTGATTGAAGTAGCCGATTTTCTAAATCTTTAGGACATTGACCCTTCAGCTCACGCGCCTCTTCCGATAATTTATTCACTTCTTCATCTGTCGATGCTCGAAAAGCCCTTCCACAAACATCTATCAATTTCAGGAAATTCTCTTCGGCTTCCACTTCTTTTCTCTGCTGCTTCCTTTCTTTTCTTTTTTGTTTAGCTAACGCTAACTCCTCAAAACCGGAACCCTGTCTACTCAGCAAGCCCGCTCTGCTTCTGCTTCTACTTAGGCTTGGATTTTCAGTATCCCTTCTACTTATATCTCTACTTCTACTTCCTGGCCCCCTCTGATATTCAGACCCCTCTTCCAGAACACTACTGGTAGCTTCTGATCGATCATCCTGAGTAAGACCGGAATATTGCCTCCTCAAACTTAAATCTCCCATGCTGCTTTGCATTTCAGAAAGACCGTCATCACCAGCTCTTTCTGGTACCTCAATACCACTCGTAAAGGTGGGAAGAATCTCTTGCAAATAATTACTAATATCTTTCTTTTGTTGATTCCTTTTTTCTTGTAACGACATCTTCTTCGCTTGATCTAGCGCTTCATCATAGGTCTTTGGTATCCCTTCATCACCCACCTTGTCACGAATAAATTGACGTCTCATAAAAATAAGTCGATCACGAACTTGCGTTACTCCCTGCCTCTTTAATCTATCGCTAATTCCTTTCCAATCCTTGTTGGCTTGATTCTTTGTTTCGTCTTCGTTATGCAAACGAATGTTCTCCACCGTCTCTTCCCATAATTGATTAATATCCGTTGCAGCACGAGATAGTTTCTTTTTCGAAGAGTTAAACTGTTCGTCCAGTTCTATAGATTTGCTACTGCTCTCAAAAGAATATTCATTCTGACGAAGAAAGTAATTCCATCTCTTGATCTCTTGTTCGCTAATTCGATCTAATGAAAAAGAATTCGATAAAAAATGATTTGCCAATTTGCGTACGACGCTCTGAGTATCTATTTCATCTTCTGCATATTTTTTCAAGTGGTGGGATATCAAGAGAATATGATACGGATTAGCCTGTTCTAACTCTTCTTCTTTTAGGTTCATTATTTTATTAACTATCGCGATCCTAACTCTTTTGGAGCTTAGTCTCTCCAACATCGATGACCAATGTTCTAGTTGTTCGGGAACAGAAAGGGTCAAGCTAATGATTGGAATTACCGAGTCGGTATAATGTTGGATTAAACTGCCAACGCTCTCCTTTTCATTTGGCTCGATCTTTGCCCTAGAGGTACGTCTAATAATATTAAAGAGCGCTTGTCCATAGATTGCGTTTCCATCTAACCGTTGGAGATAGCGGGTTAACTGAAATAGTTGCTCAAGATCAATCGCTCTTAAGTCGTTCGGGGATATACTTACAAAATTCGCCGCGATCAGTTCGCAGGCCTTTTGCGAGGCTTTATCAATTGGTAAAGGACTAGTAAAAAGTGCAAGAAAATTGATGGAATGCTCAGCTCTTTCCCTAGCAGTTAGGTCGCCTGTCAACATAGCATTGTGCATAACGTCAATATAACGTTGTGCTACTTTTTCTTTAGCAAGCTTTGATAGTTTATTTAGCTTAAGTTTTCTTTCACTTTTTATATCTTCTGGTAATCCTTTTAGACCTTGCGTAAGCATGATGGATAAGCGGCCTAATCTCTCTATACTCAGATGGGAAACATGAACCATCGTACATGTTTCATACGAACTTCCATCTTCAGTAAAGATCTCTTTAGTTTCATACAGATTATATGCAGAATCTATGGTCTGGTTGCTTGCTTCTACTTCATTCTCAACTTCTTCTTGTAGCTCGTCTCTACGTTCATATGCTAAGTTTTCGGCTTCATTTAATGAAGGTAGTTTAAAAAACTCAAAAATCGCTTCAAAATAAGACAATTCTTTTATCTTATCTTCTTTAGATAATTCCGGAGAGAACGCAACCTTTGCATGTAAGTTATTTACATAGTGGGCAGCAATTTCTTCTAGTTTTTCTTGGGTCGCTTTGAAAAGTTTTTTTCTTATTTCACTAGTACTAATGCCTGTCTGGTCAGAGGAGGATAATTTAGGGTAGGCATCTTTAAGTATATCTAAATATTTCTTGAAGCCTTCAGACGTAAGGTGCGATATCTTCAATTCTAAAAAATGTAAATATTCTCCTCCTTCTTTAAGAAATAATTCATCTGCCTTATTTGCTTTCGTTGCTTTCGTTGCTTTCGTTGCTTTCGTTGCTTTCGTTGCTTTCGTTATCCATTCATCATTTAGGGCTATCTCTTTGCTTCGAAGTGCCTCTGCTTCGGCTTTGGCATCTTCTTCTAAGATATCTAAGGCGCCTTGCGCATTGTCCAATAATCTATTATCAGAGTCCTCAGTAAGTTCTTCCTGCCAGCGCGACTTGCCTATAAAATATAATGCATCTCGAACAGCACTTTTCGCCTGCGCTATTTCTGGATCTGAGGCCGCTCTAAAATAACGACTAACCAACAGTTCATAGCAATCTGATCGAAGCTTTTCTTCCATCTCTGCGGAAATCGCTCTTTTCCTTAGTATCCCCAATTCGTCCGCGAAAGATGTCGCATCGTTCCACTTCCCTGGTGCAATAAAAATCTTCTCAAATGAAGGTGTGTTATCCCGATCAATCAACAATAATCTATCCGATAGCCCCTGCTTCTCAACCTGGTTCAGAAAAGTAATCCCATAATGGTAAGCCATACTTTGTTTCTCTGAACTAACAAATCTACCCCCACCCCATTGCTTTATCTCTCTCTCTCCTCTTACAAGTGTGCCTATATTACTAATGCTTAAATCTACCCCCATTACTCGAATATCCCTAAAATACTTTGCATCCAACCAACTACCGAGTAGTCGAAGGCTCGCTCCCACATTATGTCCAAGATTGGTTGGGAAAAGAATTTGTCGATCATTTTTAATAGCAGCTTTCATTAGCCGCACTAACAATTTATTAGTAAAGTTTGTACTATAAGCTAATGCTTTTTGGGGATCTTTGGGTAACAGAGAAATATAACCAGGAAGCCTCGGCCGCCAAAAATCTGGATCAATGACTACTATGCCATAGTCTGAAAACTCTTTTAATATGGCAGAGGTTATGGTGGTTTTACCCGCTCCCGCTTGGGCCACTAACATCACAGCAGCCTTTCTTTCTCCAAGAGGTAAAGGTTTTGTGCTTCCTAGTACTTCGTTAACAATCTCGGCCGATAAATATTCCATTCCAAAATTTTCATCGGACATCTTCAGGTAGTCCGCCGCCAACGCCATCCCACTCTCATTTTCTCTACGAAGCTCTGTATTAAATGCAGCAAGATGATCACTACTCATTTCACGAATGTTCTTTTTTAACGCTTCTTTCGATATGCCCACCATATGGGAAAGCAATTGATTAATGCGTTCATTACTTTCATCGTCTATAGCTTGAATAAATATGTCTTTCCCTTGTTGTATGCTGTCTTCACTAATCGACGATAGAAATCCTTTGTACTCTTCATATTGTTCTAGAGTAATTTCCATTATCTATCTCCTTCTTTTTAAAAATGGGTTGTGTAATGGCGTTGTTACACGGATAGCTGACGACACTCAACACTCGTAACCGTTAATTTACCGACGTTGTTGGTATGGTATTTCGTATACGTATACCCTTTAAAAAGTTAACAAACAGATTTACGGCTGAAGGTTTTTTATTTTCTTGCCACTCTTTTTTGACTTAATGGCGTGTCGCGTATAAATAGTCATTGTATCTATCAATTCTCTCATTCGATGCTCTTTCGCCTGTTGTATTTTCAGCTGGATATCAGAGGTGGCCTTGTTTGTTTCGTTGTCTTATACCGCAAACCCCATTGCCGCCAACTAGCGGTCAGTCACGCTGGATTTTGCACATTGTGTGACAGTAACCGTTAAGTCAATGACGTTCTTGACCGAACGCGCCCCAATGGGAAAAAGGTTTCATGAATTTCCTATTTTCCCTTTTCCATCTCGACCCAAGCCTCGTTTTTCTGTCTGCGATGCCTGTTGTGAGGACTCGTCGCCATGGCCACCATGCGGCTGCGCCTGGTAGGCGCACTGTTTGTCTCGCATCGCCTTCGATACAGCATAAATTTTTTTGCCACGCCCCGCCGCCCAGTAAAGGATTCATCAGATAATTTATTCAATCTATTCCATGCAGCTTCGATTGCATTCTCAACTGCAGGAATGTCACCATAATCGAAGAAACCACTACCTAATGGCATACCTAACTGTTGATGCTTTTTTCGCAATTGCTGGAAAAGCACTTTTACTTCATCTGGTAAGCCAGGCATTTGTTTACACTCACCGGTTCCTAAATCAATATCCCTAACTTGAATTTGCTGCTTGTTTTTCTTCATCATCAAATTCCGAGGCATATTGCATTCATGTGCGGCGAGTGCACATAAGGAACGCAACCCATCGAATCCTGAGACTTTAAAACCTTGTAAAAAACGGTAGATGGGTAAGGCGTCAACGAGCGTACTCATGCTATCGATATTAGCCTTCGACGTTTTGGTCACGAACGGACCATCCCCTTTTTCTTCTATGTAAGGCCTACCGAAAAGCGCCCATTCACTGTTCCTGTCTTGTGGATTATTTTGAGCTTGAAGAGACACTTCAATTTGTTTTTTTGGATTTCGAGGATCTGGGTAGTAAATTTTTTCTCCTCTAATGTTCCATTGAGTAAAATCTTGCCTACCAAACCAATAGTTCTTTCCTAATAACAATGCCTGCAAGCGGATTCGTTTATCGTCGGTGTTATTAAGTAAAGCTTCTTTACGCTCCTCATCTGACGGTAATGCCAACTCTGCACCGGGTGGAATTGATTGATCAATGCTGCTTTTGACCTCGTTGCTAAACGGTAATAAATTTATAAATCTATCCCATCCTTCGCCACGAAATTGTTTAATTGCTAAAAAAGTAATCTGTGTATTACCGTCATCAGTTTTTGTTATACATTCAAGTTGCCTAATATCCACCGGTAAGTCGTCATAAGATGTAGAAAACTCGGATTGCAGTTGAACGATTGGGGCGGGATCGGTCCGAATGATGCTTTCTTCACCATTAATTAATTTGCTTAAGAAATGCTTTAGCAGGAATGGTAAGTCTGTAGCGCGGAAATTTGTCTTTATTTTTTCGCGACCGAATGCTTCGGGAAATTCGTCTTTAAAGGTCTCCGCTAGCTTGTTTATCGTTTCATCATTGAGAGCATGAGCACGGACACCGTAGCTGGTGTATCGGTTAAGCAAATCAAGTTGAGTGGAATCTTCTACGGAGGAAGTGGATTGTTGTTTTAGAGGCATATTTTATCCGACGCCTTAAGTAGTTAAAAAAGCCCTTCGTTTTAAAAGAAGGACTTACCTAAGTAACTCTTGGTGGACTACTTTTTGCTCTCTCTTCTATGCCGCGTTTTTCTCTAACCGTAGTTTCTTTACGTCTTAATTGATTTCTCTTTTTCACAAGCATAAAGCCCCCCTGACTGGAATAACTCCAATTTTTTGACCTTACTGACAATACTGCAGCGCTACAAACGAGTACGAATACTGTTCAGCATTTGGCCTTAACAAATACTACGGCAGCAATCAAGAAATCTTTAATTTACAGAGGAGGCCATTAAATAGTGCGTAGTTTTCGATCAAGCTAAGAGGTGGCCCCGTTTGTTAGGACAGCAGTTCCAGTTTCTTAAGTGAAGTGCCTGCGGTTAAGTATTATCCACACACCGCCTCGTTCAGCGGCATGGATAACACGGATTCATATCATGCTGCTTGTTAGATTAATTCGAAAGCTACGCACCATTCGGTGCTCTGATCAGTAATAACGTAGTCGCACTAATGCAATTTACGCCGCCGCTCGAACTAATTCACCACTCTGATAATCCCTAATCGCTTGCTCGATTTCTTCCCGAGTGTTCATCACGAACGGACCGTATTGCACAACAGGCTCATTCAACGGACGACCTGCCAACAGGATGAAGCACACGCCTTCCGTGCCGGCGATTACTTCAATTTTTTCGCCAGCCGCCAACACTCCTGCACTCTGCGCTTTGAGCAGGCGCAGTGCATCGGATGGTCCAACACTCACCTCTCCTTCATACGGATAGAGAAACACGTTATAACGACTGTTGATCAGTTGAGAAAATTTGCCCCCCGGCAGCAACGTCACATCAAGATATAGCGGATCAGTGGTCAATCCCTGAATTGGGCCAGCGATCACTTGGTCCTCTAACACCAAATTACCGGCAATCACTTTGACGAGCCCTCCGTCCGCTAAGTTCGCCATCGGAATCTCTTCCGATGGGATATCCCGATAAAACGCAGGCTTCATTTTTTCCGCTGCAGGCAAGTTGACCCAAAGTTGAAAACCACGCATTCGGCCCGACTCTTGTTGCGGCATTTCGGAATGAATAATTCCGCGCCCCGCAGTCATCCATTGCACGCCACCGCTTTTCAGTTCACCGCGATTACCGAGATGATCCTCATGGCGCATGTGGCCATCTAGCATGTAAGTAACAGTTTCAAAACCACGATGCGGATGCGCCGGAAAACCGGCGATGTAGTCACTAGCATCTTCAGTTGAAAATTCATCCAACATCAAGAATGGATCGAGCCGCACTGTTTGTGACCGACCCAAGCTACGGCGAAGTTTGACGCCAGCGCCGTCCGACGTAGCAATCGATTCGATAATTTGTTGCAGATTGCGCGTACTCATCATGTTCTCCTAACTGCAATCTAAAAAAATGCAAAAGTGTTAAAAAGAAATCGTTAGGCAACAACCATATCCTGCTCATTCAGTCGTTGAATAGACTGCTGTGTTTGCGCTAACCGCTCCTGTTTTCCGGCATCGTTCATCGCTAACCCTTCGGAGTAGACAAACTCCACATCATCAATACCGATGAAGCGCAGAAAATCACGTACATAATTAGTTTGCGTATCTAGCGGCGTACCGGCATATAAACCACCGCGAGTAGCGAACACGTAAACCTTCTTGCCGGTTAACAAACCGACTGGTCCCTTTTCAGTGTAGCGAAAGGTAATGCCGGCGCGAGCGATGTGATCGAAGTAAGCTTTGAGCGTCGACGGCACACCAAAGTTGTACATCGGCAAACCGAGCACAATCACATCGGCGCGTTTAATTTCCTCGATCAATAAATCGGAGTACTCCACCACTGCTTGCTGTTCAGCGTTCCGCTCATCCGGTTTGGCAAGGAAGGATTGAAAACGCGCAGCGCTTAAATGCGGTACCGGGTCCCGGGCTAGATCACGGACAACAATATTAGCGTCCGTATGATTCGCATGCCAGGCCGTAATAAATTGCTCCGTCAAAAGGCTTGATTGGCCGGCTGCGGAAAAGATGCTGGTGTTAAGTTGTAGTAGCGTTTTCATGGAGTGGCTCCTGTTATTGATTACCGTGCCTCTATTAAAGTACTTACTCAGCCGATAAAAAAGTAGAATATTTTGACTCTACCCATCTAATTTTTCGATAAATGAACTCAACACCCTATATAAGCCTGGAGCAATGGCGAGCGTTAATTGCCGTCGTCGATGCTGGCGGTTATGCCCAGGCGGCGGAAGCGTTACATAAAAGTCAGTCGACGGTGACCTATGCCGTACAGAAAATAGAATCGATACTCAGCGTAAAAGTATTTGAAGTCCAAGGCCGCAAAGCGATGCTTACAACGACAGGGCATCTACTTTATCGGCGCGCTCAAGCACTGATGGAAGAAGCGGGCGAATTGGAACGCGCGGCACGCACGCTATCGGCGGGATGGGAAGCGGAAATTCGCATTGCGGCGGAAATCCTTTTTCCCACATGGTTGTTACTAGAATGCTTGAACCTATTCGGAGCGGAAAGCCCGCATACGCGCGTTGAATTAATCGAATCGGTGCTGGGCGGAACACCGGAAGCACTACTGCAGGGGCAAGCGGACCTTGCCATCTCTCCGCAAGTACCGCCTGGTTTTCTCGGCGAGCCATTGATGCGATTACGGATGATTGCAGTAGCACATCCCGATCATCCACTACATCAACTCAACCGTGAACTAACGCTACGAGATTTGCGCGCGCACCGGCACTTAGTGGTACGCGACTCAAGTGCAAAGCGCAGTCGTAAAACAGCTTCTATCGAAGTGAATCAGCGTTGGACTGTTAGCCAAATGACAACCTCGATCCAAGCAGCGCGACTGGGTTATGGTTTTGCTTGGTTTCCGGAAGAAAAGATTCGCGAAGAATTAGTCGCAGGCAGTCTCAAGCCGCTGCCGCTGCGCGAAGGTCTTGAACGCTTTGCTGATTTGTACCTGATATTTGCCAATCGCGATTACGCCGGCCCCGGCACTTTGCGACTGGCACAAATTATCCGCGAAACAGTGGCGAAGCAATGTCGATTGCATCAACCAGCAAACGCAAAAAAAACGCAGCCAAAACAGCCTGGCAACTGAAGATCGGCAGAATGGCGAAGGTAAACCTATCGCAATTCTACTGACACGCTCTCCAATTGATGTAGAACAATACATTGACAGTGCCGCTTCATTAATATTTCTAAACTATATTGAACTTAAGCGGCCCCGCTGATAGATGTAGTGCTAGTGGACAGTCATGTTGAATCATAGTGATGCGAATTGTATCAAACCTGATGTTACTGATATCCGGGATGGTTGACGATGGCACGCTTGAAATATCAGGTGAGGTTGAGTAAAGAAGAAAGGGATTCGCTGGAAGGAATGATTCGACGGGGTAAGGATTCGGCAAGAATATTGTGTCGAGCGCGGATTTTACTGAAAGCGGATGCAAACGTTAGCGAGACGGCGATTGCGGAAGCCGTTGAGGTTGTGCCGGCAACGGTAGAGCGGGTGCGGACGGTTCTGTGAGGATGGATTACAAGGCGCGTTGTATGACCTGCCGCGGCCTGGGGCTGAACCGAAACTGAATGGCAAACAAGAGGCGCAAGTCATTGCGGTGGCTTGTTCGGACCCACCAGCAGGGCATGAGCATTGGACGTTGCGATTGCTGGCGGATCGGATCGTTGAACTGGAATTTGCGGAGAGTTATTCCTACGAGGCGGTGCGGCGCACGCTAAAAAACGCGATCAAACCGTGGCAAAAGGAAGAGTGGTGCATTCCGAAGGTAAGCGCTGAATATGTCGCGAATAGAGGACGTGCTGGACGTGTATGAAGAGGACTACAACGAGAAACGTCCTGTGATCTGTATGGATGAAAGCACGAAACAGCTGTTGCAGGATGTCCGAGAACCATTACCGACTCGACCGGCGAGTCCGGCAAAGGAAGACTATGCCTATAAGCGAAATGGAACGGCCAATCTTTTTGTGGCATGCGAATCACAAATAGGCCAGCGGCATATTTCCGTTACAGCACAACACAACACGGCAGTGGATTTTGCCTATTTTATGCAAGGGATAGAGCGGTGCTATGCGCAAGCGGACATCATTCGGGTGGTGCTGGATAATTTGCGCACCCACGGTGCTAAATCATTCTATGAGGCCTTTGAGCCAGAAGAGGCGCGTCGATTGGCTAAGCGCTTCGAGCTTCATTACACGCCCAAACATGGGAGTTGGCTGAATATGGCAGAGATTGAACTGGCTTCGCTTAACAAGCGTTGCCTAAACCGACGGATTCCGGATGAGGCCACATTGAAGCGGGAGGTGGGCGTCTATGAATGGGGAACGTAATCGGTATGCCATTCCTATTCAGTGGCAATTCACTACGCCGAAAGCGCGTCTCAAGTTGAAACGACTGTATCCAACTATTTCACCGTGACTGACCACTAGTGGTTAGTCACGTTAGATTTGTGGGATAAAAATTGATGGATTTTGCCGCTTGCCAAGGGTTGAGCAGGGGTGTCGAGCAGCATGCTGCGAGCCTGCGAAACGGTCTGCGCATGCAAGCGCAGATGCGCCCTGCAAGGGCATTGGTATCTACACAAGTATCAAACAACATTACAGTCCGAATTTATTTTT
>JAZKCF010000002.1:0-24918 GCA_040388195.1 Pseudomonadota bacterium | reverse complement strand
GGTTTGCGCTACGCACGCGAAGAACAGTTCGCGTGAAATGTGTATAAGGGAATGGAATAAACCGGCCGCGGTGGCGCATCAAAGGCCAGCGCGGGATGAATCCATCGCTGGAAAACGAACTGACTCTGCGTCGATTGACAATGCCACGCTGCTGGCGCAAGTGCTATCACGCGCAAACTTGCAGCGTGCTCTCAAACAAGTACGCCAGAACAAAGGCGCGCCTGGTCTAGACGGCATGACGGTCGAAGAACTGCCGGGATATCTCCGGCGAGAATGGCCGTTGATCCGTGCGCAACTGGTGGCGGGAAGTTACTTCCCGCAGCCAGTCAAGCGGGTAGAAATTCCCAAGCCGGACGGAACGCTGCGTCCCCTGGGCATTCCGACGGTGTTGGACCGATTCATTCAACAAGCCATTGCGCAGATAATACAAACGCAATGGGAACCGCACTTTCATAACAGCAGCTACGGATTTCGCCCCCAACGGTCGGCGCATCAAGCGGTGCGTCAACTCCAAGGCGATATCCGCACCGGCCATCGGTGGGTAGTAGATATCGACCTAGAAGCGTTCTTTGATCGAGTGAATCACGATCGACTGATCGCGCGGCTGAAACGCCACGCGCCGGATACGGCGTTATTGCGCTTGATCAACCGTTACCTGAAAGCCGGGGTTTGCGTTGGTGGAAACGTGCAGGCGACCACCAAGGGCGTGCCACAGGGCGGCCCTTTATCGCCCGTGCTTGCCAACGTCGTGTTGGATGAATTGGATTGGGAACTAGACCGACGCGGCCACCGTTTCGCGCGCTACGCCGATGACTGCAATATCGCGGTTCAAAGCGAACGCGCCGGAAAGCGGGTGATGGCAAGCGTGACACGCTTTATCGAAGCCTCACTGCGGCTCACAGTGAATACACGAAAGAGCGCGGTGGATAGACCCTGGATGCGAAAGTTTCTGGGGTTCACGGTTAGTCGCAACCAGACGAAGCTAAAGGTAGCGCAACCCGCTATCGATAAGCTGAAAAACCGGGTGCGAACCCTAACCCGTCGTAGTCGAGGCCGCCGTTTGGCCGATATCATTGCGGAGCTGAGAGAGAGCCTGCTTGGCTGGAAAGCCTATTTCGGCATTGCTGAAGTAGTGAGTCCTTTGCGTGAGATCGACAAATGGATACGACGCAAGTTACGCTGTTATCAATGGAAGCAATGGGGATCGAAAGGCTATCGGGAACTGCGCAAGCGCGGGGTTTCTGTGCGAGAAGCATGGAACACGAGCAAATCAGCGCATGGCCCATGGCGGTTATCGAAAACCCCGGCACTCGCACTGGCGATGCCGGTGCGGTACTTCAGTGGTATGGGGCTGCCGACGTTGGCGGCGCGTTGAGCAATTCAATCCATCGAACCGCCGTGTACGTGATCCGTATGCACGGTGGTGTGGGAGGGAGGGGCTGTGAGGCTTCTTCCTATCCCGATTGAGCGTTTTGTAGTTTCTTGAACGCAGAATAAGCATTTGACAATTTGTAGCCACGAGGCTACATTTATCCAATGATTGAGATTCGCAAGACCGAGAACTACGTGCAGTGGCTTGATGAGCTGCGCGACATTCAAGCACGAGCGCGCGTTTTAGCCAGAGTTGAGCGCTTGGCAGCAGGAAATGCTGGGGATGTAAAACCGGTTGGCGAGGGTGTCTCCGAGTTGCGGATCAATTACGGTCCCGGTTACCGGGTGTATTTCACAAAGCGCGGACGCGAAATAGTGGTTCTGTTAGCGGGCGGCGACAAGAGCACACAAGCCACCGACATCAAAACTGCTTTGCGCCTTGCACGCAACTTGTAGGAGCCCATGATGAAAAAAACTAAAACCACCCGCTACGATGTCGCCGAATATCTCCGAACTCCCGAGGAGATGGCCGCTTACTTGGAGGCCTGCCTAGAAGAAGCCAACGGCGATGCCGCATTTATTGCAAAAGCGTTAGGAGATATTGCCCGCGCAAGGGGCATGTCTCAGGTTGCGCGTGATGCCGGCCTTTCACGCGAAAGCCTGTACAAAGCACTGTCTGGAGAACGCAACCCTGATTTTGATACGATTCTCAAGGTAATTGGGGCTCTAGGTTTGAAATTGCACGCCGAAGCAGCATAGGCTAATTTCATCGCCCAACCCGACAGTCGACCAGACCCGCGAAATAGTGCTTTTTCCTTCGGCTTGGCGCCAGGGGCGCGGGCTGGTCACTTTATTCGTTAGACGAAGGCTATGCACTTGTGGTCCCGTATGCGTTCATTGTTCCGACGAAAGCGCGAACCAGATCCGCATGTTTGCCTAGTCGAGGGTGGGTTTGACGTAGTCTCGCCTGTAAACGACAGTCTCGTGGGCTATGTCCGATGGAACGAAGTGGAAAGAATCCAAGCGTACAAAGTAGACTTGCTAACTACCGATTGCATCTGCTTACTGTTTGAGTTTCGTGTTGGTAAAACCTCGATTCAAGTCTCGGAGGAATGGCAAGGTTTTGCTGAACTGTTCACGCCAATGTCGGCGAGCTTTCCCTCAATCCCACCAAATTGGTACTTAGATGTTATGACTCCGGCCTTTGAGAGAAAGCAAACAATTCTCTATGCATCTACCCACGCAGCCTGAAAAGCCATCGTCTAACCATCAGTGAAGGCCGCGCGCGAACTCGTGCTTTTTCCTATAGCTTCCGTTCGGGGCGCGCGCGGCTTACTTCTTTTCGTTAGGCGTCTATAAATAGCGTATGGCAACCAAGAAAATAAAACCGGTGTGGACAAACCATGCCAGGGCCACTGCTCGGCGTGCGTCAGAGTTGCTGCGTGATGTGGTCCTGTCGGGTGAGGATACGTTTAACAGCCTTGTTCCCTTCTACGTCGCGGCGGTATGCGCACGAATGGACGGCGCACTAAACAATTGCTTCATTGAGCGTCTACGTCGAAAAATGGGGGCATCATATTCACCGCAACTCCGCCCCTTTCTGTTCATGAAGGTTCAAGATCGCATGGAACCTGCCCCGTTGCTTCTATCCAACTTCAAATACAAACTCAACGACAAGTGCGATCTTGTGAAGCATACGCATCGCCTATTTGATTTACGGAACCAGTTCCTTCATGCCAAGGATCTATGGTGTTACGCTGAAGTTGAGTATGGTTCAAACGGCGAAGTTCTTGGCGTGGACTATCTGGTAAAAAATCATCCTGATCCATATCGCAATGCAGGAAAGCTGGACCTCGGAAAATTAATGTCCGTGGGGGAGTTGAAATTCTGGCAAAGAGCTTCGTACACCGTTTTAGAACAATGCCAAACGCCATGCGAAGAGAAAACTTCAAGCTTACAGTGGCTCACTGCGCAACGATGACGGAGCATGCTTGATTAAACACAGGCGACCAGCGTTTGCGCTGCTGCTCTCGCTGCTGATTCATGCGCTGCTGTTGAGCCAGACTTTCGGTGGCGAGGGGCTTGGGCTTCCGGGTTTCGGCTTCCCCTGGGGAGATCGACGGATCGAGGCGCCCCGTTTGAACGTCGTGCTCGTTCCGCCAAAGGTCACACCTGCGGAACCGGCGATTCCGTCGGTCGCAGAGCCCTTGCAGCAAGCACCGGTCGAGCAACCTGCTGCCGGTCGACCGGTTCCGGCTCCTTCCGCGTCACCGGCGCCGCACAGACCAGCGATCGTTTCCTCTGCCAGGCCCACGGCAAAAGCCAAGTCAAAGCAAAACGCCGCGCCCGAGGCGCACACTTCGAAAGCGCCCCCGCGTGCCGAAAGGCCCGCCGACACGGCGTCCGCTCCGATCGCTGAAGCGCCCGTCATCGCCGTAGAGCACTCCAACGAGGCAAAGTTTGTGGTGCCCCCTGTTCCACCGGCGTCAACGTCTGGTGTCGCCGCAGCGCCAACCGTACCCAGCGAGGAGCCCGTGGCGCCCGCGTCTCGCGATCCCGGTGATGCAGTACAGGAGCGAATCGTCATCGAGGCGCAGGAGCCAGCCGTTGAGCAAGCGGCTGCGGCCCAAGAGGCTGCTCGTCAGGAGGCAGTTCGCATCGAAGCCGCGCGTCGCGAGGCCGAACGTCAAGAAGCCGCGCGACAGGCAGCTGCAGAGTTGGAGGCGCAGCGGCAAGAAGCGGCTCATCAGGAGGTGGCTCGCATCGAAGCGGGGCGTCGCGAGGCCGAACGCCAAGAAGCCGTGCGACAGGCAGCCGTGGAATTGGAGGTACAGCGGCAAGAAGCGGCTCGTCAGGAGGTGGCTCGCATCGAAGTGGGGCGTCGCGAGGCCGAACGTCAAGAAGCTGTGCGACAGGCAGCCGTGGAATTGGAGGTACAGCGGCAAGAAGCGGCTCGTCAGAAGGCGGCTCGCATCGAAGCGGCGCGGCGCGAAGCCGAACGTCAAGAAGCTGTGCGACAGGCAGCCGCGGAGTTGGAGGCGCGGCGGCAAGACGCGGCTCGTCAAGAGGCGGCCCGCATCGAAGCTGTGCGGCAGGAGGCCGAACGCCAGGAAACTGCACGACAGGAGGCCGCGCGTGTCGACGCCGAACAATCGGAGGCGAGACGGGAAGAGAGGCTTCGGGCCATCGGACGTCAACTCGATGAAGAAGCCGCCGGGCGCAAGGTGGCCTCGACTGACGATCGTCAGACCAACCTGCTACCCTCGTCGTTGAGCACCGCGCGTCGAATTAGGCTGTGGGGACGCACCCACCCCAACGCCGAACTCATTCAGTACGCGGAGGCGTGGGCCCGGAAGATACAATTCAATACCACGGTCGAGACGGTTCGCGAGGTAGCTAAGTGGCCTCACAGGGAGCCGTTGGTGACGGTCGCCATTCGAAGCGACGGTTCCGTGGAGTCGGTGACTTTCGTGGTCTCCAGCGGCGTAGCGGAGGTCGATGACGCGATACGACGGATCGTGGAGGCCCAGAAGCCCTACGTACCTTTTCCGCCTGCGCTGGCTCGCAAGTACGATGTGGTCGAAATCCGCCGAACCTGGCTCTTCGATACGGCCGTCCGGCTGCAATGATGGGAAAGCAAACGCTAGGGGCTTGATGCCCAACCCTTCCATCGAGCGGACGCCCAACAGCCAGCTTCGTTGTCTGTCGATTGCCGCTCATGTCATTCGTGACGAGGCTGATTTTCGCGCGCACATGGATTGTGTTCATATCAATCCCGTTAAACATGGATTGGTGAGATGGGTGGTCGACTGGCCTTATTCAACCTTTCATCACTGTGTACGACATGGTATTTATCCATTAGATTGGGCAGGTGATGTTGTGGTGGATTCATTGATTCATCCAGATTAGCATTCGCCGTAATGCTCTTCGGTTATTGCACCTTACGAGCGCTAAAACGCTTTCCAAAATCCCCGGATGTAATGGTCTGAAACGCAACCCATCTATTTAAACGACTAAACAGCTTACCGAGCCAAAACATCAGCGTTATCGAAAAAATTGTCAGCGACGATTATTCTTGGAGTACTATTTTTTAGTAAGGTAATGAATGGCTAGTTTTAATAGCCGGTAAACAGGAAATGCAAGAGGGAAAACTAAAATAGGCGGTTTTCCGTAGAAGTAATATCGCCCTTCCTGGTCAGTCACGTAAGTTAAGTAAGAATATCTATATCCGCGTGGTGTGTAGGTTATTTAAGAGGAGAGAGCGATATGAATGAAGGAGATGAAGCGCCGGGGACATCGTCACCAATGCAAGATCGATTCGACCAATTATTCAATGAGATTGGCGCGTTTATTGACGAATTAAATGGTCATGTGTCTCCCAGAGCTTCGGCTTCGCCGCAGAGTCAGAGGGATTCTAGCGTTCACATACCTGCCTCTGCGCGGTCCTCATCCTTGAATGACGACGCGGGCAGCATGGAGGTTCCCTTCAGACTAGACCAAAATTCAACAATAACAGAAAGGTTGGAGGATGCCGCGAATAGGCTGGATGAATTGAGAGCGCAAGGGAGCGACTATGCACCGGTTGAACTGAGGCTAATTGATTTGGAGACAATCGCTCAACAGGTTGACAGTGCTACCCAATCGTTGAGGGCATCGCAGGAGGAGCGCAGAAGTGATGCGACTTTTCCGTTTGTTCTTGACATAGCACCGGAAGAGCTAGATCGTCTTCGAAGAGCTTCCGCCAGGATTAGTACGGTAGTGAGTGAGGTAAAACAACAAGCGCAGACAAGTTTTTTCGGCAATATTGCGGCTGTGGTTAAAAAAGCTTTCACTCCCTCCTCACTTGAGACAAAATTTACTGCCGCGGGTGCTTCCATTAAAAATCCAGAAGGAAGCTTTACCGGCTTTGTTGTTGGTACTGACGCCGGACACGTCTTCTTGCAAGTGGGGGATAAAAGAGAAATCGAGTCCGGGGTGGAAATCATAAAAATAGACCGCAATAAAGATATTGGTTTTGAAAGATCAAGAAAAGACGATGAATTCCGGGTGCGAGTCATGGACTCGGAAATGGGACCGCTTGTTATAGTAGGAGAAAATCAAAGACTGCGGCAAGGATATGAAGACGATTTAAAAGAAGATTTTGTAATGAAGGAGGGAGCGGAGGAATTCAGAGGCAAGGCGTTTGGTATGGTAGGTAATACCGTCTATTTACGTGAAACATATGCGGGTAATGTTCCGCCTACACTGGAAAAACCGGTGCTGATAAAAATAGATACCTACAAGCATCCAGCTTCTGACCTCGACATATACGTGACGCAGGGAAGTATTCCCAAAAACATCGATTTCAAAGGACAAATCCAAGGAAACACTTCGATCGTTCAACAATACGACTCAAGCAGGGCAACGCCTCGGCCATTACCTGCCGCTTCCCGTGGATCAGGACTTGCAGCACATCGGTCTCCGACGGCTCCCGCCATCCAGCCGCTCGAAAACCTGCCATTTGAAAATGAACGTTTTTATGGAAAAGTATTTAGCTATAAATTGAGTTCCATTCTTGTTGGCAAAGTCGGAGCTAACGCAAATCGCCAATGGGAAATTCAGTGCAATGCAAGTACTATCGACGCCATTAAGACAGCTCAGAACTTGGTAACATTGACACGTACAAGCTTGGGTATAGCTGTTGAGGCGGGACATACCAGAGCAGTTGGCAACGATTCCCCAAGATCTCCTCACCGCTGATTGAGAGTATGTAATGTTGGCATCTATCATGCGAGCAGGCGACAGTCGCTGCACCTGATGTGTTTTTCGTTTCAGGTGTTGACGAAGGTGGGGCGGGAGTTGGCTGTTTGACCGCACCTTGAATACGGGCCCCATCTTGGCGGGACTGGGACCGATTCTTATAGTGTGCGCATTGATGTTCGCGAATATCGGGCGATTCATATTTCGCTCCACGGTGGATAGCTGACGCATATTCACAATGCCGTCTTACGTTGTCGCCACATTCTCCGCATACGACGGATATAAAAGCTCTACGAGGGAATTTATTTTGCCTAATTGGCAGCGGTGCTCGCTGGTTGCTTGACTCGTAGTGCAGTATTTATGCTTGCTATATTTACCTATCAAAGAAGGCTTTGACAGTCACCCGTAAATCTTAGTGGGTAATGCTGCGTATATAAATCGTGACGGCTTTGGGGGGTGTTTGTCACGGGTCGAGGACGTTCCATTAATAATGCAATGTCCAAAGAAACATCCAATTTCATGGTCTGAGCATCAAATACGCCCTCAAGGTTACGTTTTTGATCTTGAAATATGTATTTATTTTCTTGGTGTTTTACAACGCCGAAGTAATCCGTTAAAGAACCACTTGAAGATCGTGGAATGAGATTGGGGATGCCGAGAGTTTGTGGTGGCACAATGAAATACGTTGTAGCGGAATCGCGAGGTTGTGACTGAAGCCGTTTCCAAAATGGGCTGGCTTCACGTAATTCAAGATAAAAAGCTGTCGCATTTATAGAAACGGGCGTACTGATATCTCCGAAACATAAGAACCGTTGCTCCGGCAACTGTATGATTTTTTGCCATGACACTGCTAACCCAATGCCTAATAATATCCAAAGATATCGTTGCTTTTTCATCGAGATGCCCCTGCTTCACAGTTTTTCAAAACAGCTCGCCTCTGCTGATTGTGGGTTTAAAGGATAAATGAAAAAGTAAATCAGTGAGTGTGATATTTTGACAGAACTGACTCTAGTGGGTAGTCACGTTGAATTGGCACGACGTGTGACTGTCATTCTGAGTGCAACGAAGAATCTGCTGTTTATGGCGGTACAAAATTAGCACTGTGCATAACGCAGGCAAAAAGCAGATTCGTTCGTTATTTACGGTTACGTTGTGTTTATGTTCGACCGTTTCAAATTGCACTTCACTTTCACCCCGGAGATATCGAATGACTGTAATCAAGGAAAATCTCGGACCACACTTTGGTGAAACGACGAATCAACTGTCGTTCCAGGAGGTTTTCTTGCTGGCGGAAGAGCGCCCCCACGCTTCATACGAAACCAAGATTGGCAAGGCTTTTCGGGTAGCGGCAAGCCTTGGGAAAAAAGGCAAACACGCTGGCGAGAGCGTTCTCAAGTTCATGGACGGCGCTACGGAAAGAGCTCGTGCGTATGAGTGTTGTTGGGGCCATCGCACGAATTGCAATAACCAGCACATCGATCTGTATTCAGAGGCCATAATTCAGCGGCCAGCGGCCAGCGGCTTAGCCCGTTAATCGAGAGCGCGTGCCGCAAAAAATCGGACCACGGCTCTCATCGTAAACGTTAGAGGGCTTATGAGTGAATCCCAGCCAATCAAGCCACGAGTAACAACAATAGAAACTGAATTTTCCTCAGATAGGAGCGTTCAAGTTGAAGAAGTTAATTTTTCTAGGATGGGGCTAGAAATATTGGTCTCCTCTAAACTCGCGCAATGACCCCACGAATTCGTCGCGCCGTCCAGGCGGTTTTGTATGAAACACTCGCCGTTGCCTTTGTAGGTCCTGTGCTCAGTCTCATATTCGAGCAGCCCGCATCGTCAACCATCACCTTGGCCATCTTCATGTCAACGGTGGCGTTGGTTTGGAACTATGTCTTCAATTCGATTTTCGAGCGTTGGGAGTCACGACAGAAGATCAAAGGTCGTTCAATCTGGCGGCGCTTAGCCCATGGCCTCGGGTTTGAGGGTGGCTTGGTGGTCATGCTAGTTCCGGTCATGGCTTACTGGCTGCAATCCTCGCTGCTTCATGCTTTCATCGCCGACCTCGGTTTCCTAGCCTTCTTCTTTGTCTACGCTATTGTCTTCAACTGGGCGTTTGATGCTTTATTCGGACTGCCAGATTCCGCGAAGGGTGACTGTGAGGCCTAATAGTTATAGAGCCATTACGGTATATTCCTTCGTCGGCAATATCAAAACCTAATTCTACGTTCGGATGGGTACCAAGGAATGACGCCCAAGAATGTAGCGTGAAAGGCAGATTAATCTGCGCTTCCATGTTAGAAGACTTCAAACATCGAAAATAATAGAGAACAGATTTATTTAATCGAACGAATAATAAACCTGCCCCATTTTCCCATCCTCTTGGTGAACGGTTCGGGGCGGCAATGGCTTCGTCGTTACTGGAGAAAATGGGGCGCTTTGCCCGTAGGCTCAAACCGCATATAACGAGGGAATGAATAATGAAACATCTATTGACGCTGTCCCATCGCGCCACGCGCTGGATTGCTTGGATCTTTTTTCTTTCGCTACCCGTCGTCAGCAATGCCTACCCTGTTCGCGCTGGCAGCAGTTGGGCGTTGACGACGACGGGAAATTTGGTGTCGTGCGCGAACGGTGCTGCATGTTATCCGGCGCAAGGTGAGATCGCGGTTACGACGCCGCGGACAATAAGGTTTACTACCCAGTATCAAGGCCCAACCGTCAGTTTTGAAAGTGCAAACGCATATGTGTTTGTAGCCAATCATGGTGCCGGTACGGCCACGTTTACGACCAGAGTCACCAACGTGACTACCGGCGCCGTGCTGGCTACCGGCATGACAACGACCAGCTATTTGCAGGGTTCTTCCACTTGCGCGCAGCGTGGTCTTTCGCCTTCCACTAACGCGCAGCCTTTGCTGCTGTCTCCTGTTGCTGGAGTGCTATTGGCGACAGGCAGCACCGTTGAGATGACCATTTCCATAACGTCGACGCAACCGGTCAATCTTGGCGTTTGCGTCGGTATGACGGATCAGTCATTTACGACATCCACGTTAAACTTGGGCGGCTTTATCGTCCCGAATTTTGATGCGCCTACGCCTGTGTGTGGCTCCACTGCAACGCCTGACGCGTCCGGCAAGTTTTCGTTCGAAGTGGTCGGCTCTCATGCACCGACATCAAGCTGGGTCAGCTTAGATGCCACCGGTGTGCCGACCGGTGCCACGTTGACGCCGCCGCTGCCAGTGCGTGGGAACCCGGTTAGCACCCGCTTTTCCTGGGCGCCGCCGAGGACGCAGGTAGGGCGTTTCGATGTTACTTTTACAGTTTCGGATGAGGGTGCCACCACCAAGGACTGCAAAATTCACTTTGATCTTGGTCCTCGCGTATTACCGAAGGAGCTAAAAGAATCCATCCTGGTAAGCCCTCCTGACTTTCCACAAAAGGTCACTTTTGAAACTGTCTGCCGAGAATATGTGGCTGACGTGTGCTTGTCACGAGACTTGGTCGAAATCTGCGTTGGCGGCAAGTGTTTTGGCGTACCGCAACAGAAGCATCCACCGTGCAAATTATGCGAATTGGAGCGAGGCCTGCGCCAAAAATAATCTGCTCAAATTATGGAACAAACGTAAGGCCAAATGACTAGAGCCTGTTATGAACTCTCTCGCTTGCGAGAGAGTTCATAACAGGCTCTAGTCATTCTATAAATTGCTATCATCGACCGGTCAAACAGAGCGGTGCGATCACAGCGCCGTCGTAGACTTGCAGTACAGGCATTTCATCACGGCTAATCAATTCTTCAAGCAGTACAATGTTCAAAAATTCCGCCCACGTTGCAAGCCTTAGAGGGAAAACATGGAACATCCTGACGCAGAAGCATCTACTCGGTCATTAACGGAACAAGACGACGATATAGCAGACGAAACCGTACTAGCCTCGAGGGGGGAAAGAGCGGCTTCTCCTGCTAAAGCCAACGAAGGTTTTGTCGTATGGGAGAAATGGTTGGAAGGACATCCACCAATGCAAGAGCCAAAAGAATTGAGTTGGGAAGGCTGGGCGAAAAATCAAGAAGCTCCTGACGATGAACTGGAAAGCTGGTCGAACAAACAAGAAGAAACCGAAGATGATAAGCAGCGCGCTTTGCAATACTTAAAGCAGCGCCGATGGTTTGCGGCGGAAGGGGAAAATTTACTTCCTCGTAAGTATTTCAAGGCGTATCAGGTGTTAGAAAAAGAACGAACAAAATTAAGCCAATATTTAATGGCCATTTATCCCGATCAACAAGACGCAATCGATTTATTACCACGACGAATAAAGCACTGGGAAACAGTTTTAGAAAAAGCGTTAAAGGAGAAAGAGAAGAAAAAAAAAGAACAAGCAGCGATAGACGAAACGGGCCTGCCTACGGAAGAAACCGAAACACCTGATAAAGAAACCATATCGCCAGAGGTTGCGTTTTGGGAGAAATGGAAGAATAAGCAAAATCAAATAAAGGATATCGACAGACGCAGTGAATGCTATCGCAAGCAACGGGACTTATTCATGGAACAATTCAACGACCCCGACAACGAAAATTACTATCAGGGGCTTACTGTATTGGGGAATGAAAAACATACGTTGCGGGATATGATGGCGGCCCACCACTTTAAGAGCGCTTTACAAGAACACACTGCACGCCGAACATTATTTTCTCGATGGAGTGAGAATGCAGTAAAAGCGGCATGCAAAGAGATGGCAATACAAAGAATAATAGGACTAGAAGCATTATGGGATAAGGAAAGAAAGGAAAACCAGCAACAAGAGCTGGAGGAAAATCTTACGCCCGACGAAATAATACTGCATCACGCGCAAGTCCTTTCGGATAAAGCTAAAGACTTGGAAGACGAAGTTAGTCGACAAAAGAACAGCCTTCAGCAACTGGAAAAAAAGAGAGATGAATTGCTTCAAGAGCTGGGAGTATTACCTCAGTGGCTAACAGCAACATGGAAAAACGAAGCCGAGCGCGCTCAAATATATAATAAAAAATTGGAATTGCAGCAACTTCAAAGCCCCCAGTATGGCGGCGGTAATGTGATTCCTAATGCGAAGAAAGAATTAGAAGTTACGGAGAAAAAATTAGAAAAAATGCGTGCGCTTATCGAAACGCGTAAAGCTAGAGTTGAGCGAGCCGAGGTAAATAAAAAGAAAACAGAAGCGCAAAGAGAGCAGCGAAAATTGGGCTTTGATAGCCTAAGCAACGCAGTAAAAGCACTCAATGCATCGCATCGCGGCACCGACGAGGAAGCTATCGCTAACGCAGAACAAGATTTAACGAATCAAATCTCCACTCAATTGGATAACCTTCCTACTCCTTCGTCAATCGACAATTCAATCTACGGAAGAATGCGGCAACGTCGCCAGCAAATTATGCGAATAGATGAACTGCATAATTATTTGCATTCATCTCTTTCAGTAGTAGCAAAAGAGAGCGAAATAGGAAAAGCGATGATGGTTCTCATTGGCCAAGAAGTGGAAGTTAGGCTAGGCGAATTGCAACAATTGCAGGATGAACAGTTACTAGAGCGGCAACAATTTGACGACAAAATAAATGAAGCGGCGAAACAAGATAAATTGCAAATGCCGAAAATGTTGACGCAACTAGGAATTATCAACGACCAGGGCCCATTGGAACCATTGCAGCTTATTAAGGAACTTAGCTATCTACCCCAGCGAATACCTGGCCTTCGGTATGAGATGCAGCTTAATAAAGCAAGCATCGCAAAGATAGATGCTGAGTTGGAAAATGACGACGAGATCGATTCTCCAGAAAGGGTTTATCTACAGCATGAACGCGATGTGCTTAAACAAGATAAGCGAGATTTATTGCAAGAGGCGGAAGAAGGGGATGCACAAAGTGTGCGTGTAATTATGCAAGCGCAAATTTTGCTGTCTACTTATGCTCGCCAGCTTTCCGCAGAATTATTTGAGGAGTCAACGCCGACAGGGTTGGCAGGAAAGGCGGCAAGTCTCGGGAAAGGTGTTGTGTCTGCTTTTACCGGGGAGCATAAACGTTTGGAAAAAACTTTTCACACAATAAGCTCTGTAGTCGACGCGTATGAAACGACTATTGCAAGCTTATATCGCGACATCCCAGCCACACATAAAAGCGCTACCGTAGAGGGCAACGACTTTGTACAAACACATTTATGGCAGCAACTCGTTGTCCCATCTATTTCTTCGGATAATCAGTCGCTGTTGAAATCAAAACATGACCAAGCAAAGCAGAGACGGGAAGACAATTTAAAAAAACTGCGTGACTTAGAAATGATAAATGCGGAGCAGATTGGCGCGAAACTTCCTCCCCTGCTGGAGGAAATGAGAATTGAACGAATGCAACTACGTATAGAACTCTGGGAAGTTTATCGACAACAGCAATTCCACCAGAGCATAAAATTGGAGTTGACGCATCGCTTAAAAAACCCTCGCTCCGATCAAGATGATGAAAAGCAGCTGCTTACAGATTTGCATAAAAACAAAATTGCATTAGCGAGAATTCGCCGAAGAGAACATGCATTGCATAGAGACATGGCGAAAGAACTCAATGTGGTCGCCGACATTGGAATTGGCGTTTTTCTTTCAAAGGTGATGCGTTATAAACATTCAATAAAGCCAGACGATAAAAATGCTCTGGCAGTTGCGCAAGACTTGACGCAACAAGGAGGTCGCTTACTGAGTAATTTTCTTAGTGAACTCGATTCGTTCAGAATATTTCTAAAAGAATTCAAGCACGATGAATTTCCCGAAGAGAAATGGAAAGAACTGGAAGCAATAGGCAAAGTAGTGCCCATCTCGCAGCAGGCAGTTCAACAATTAAATAAGCGTTTGGAAACTAATCAAAAAATTCAGAATGAAGTTAGGCTAATTAGTACGATGGGTGATGCCAGAGTTATATCTCATCAACATCAGGAACTATTAAAGCTCCAAAAAGAGAGAGCTGATCTGCTGAAGCAGAAAGCAAATACGGAAACAAGGATTTTTTTGAGCGTAATTAAATTAGCCTCAACAATGAATGCAATGTGCCGTGACGGCCACGAACCGCGACAGGAAGCGTTGCAACAACTATCAGATCAAATACAAAAAGCCGATGCTCATGGCGTAGAGGAAACAGATGAGCCGCATCAGCAGGCATGCCATGTATTGGAACGCGACATTCGATCGCAGTGGCAAACATCGCGAGAGGAAAGAGAGTCTTTATTGGAAGAAATGACTCGCCTTGATGAGGAAGGCATACGACAGCTAGTGCACCACGTGGGTGAAATGGAAGGATTGGTGCTCCATCTGGAAAAGGTAGCGCCGTCCAAGGCGGCAGCAAAGGATGGTGTGGCCGAAGAGTTGCATACGTTACAAGAGGAAATACAAAACGATCTAAATGACTATGTAGAAGCGTTGTATCCGGCATTAGAGAAATTGGCGAAAGAAACACAGTCTCCAATTCTTAAAGGTGAAGCGGAGTCTTTCTTGCATCGATATCTCGATCTTGAGGATCAACAAGGGAAAGGCAAGGGGAGGGTGGATGCGCCAAAAGAGCCGCGAAAAAAAGCAATGGCAGCAACAAATGTTGATAGGGAATCGCTGCATTATCAGTATCAGTTGCTACAAAGCCGTGCACGTGCAGATGCGCGGCGCTATCAGGAATTGACTAAACATTTGCAGATCGTGACATCAGAAGCAAAACGTGATCAAAAAACACACGAACAGCAGCACATTGAAGAAAAGATGTTGCAAGCAAAAAATGAAATATGCGCATCATTAGCCGACATAATTGTTGATTTAAGGATGGAGCGTTTAGAAAAGTCAACGGAGATTCGCAAGCTTCAAGCAGAAAATCAGAGAGACAAGCTGACAACATTGCAAGAGGAACATACACAACTACAAAAAGAAGAAGAAAGAATTGAATATCTGGTTCTGCAAGCAGCCGATCCTGTAATAGCAGGCTTGCCGAGCAAATACGATATTGCCGAAAATTTCGGTGAGGGGAATGTCCGCGGAGTAAGGAAAAATGACCGTCTCGATAGAGTTGTTAAGGCAATTAGCAATCATGCTTTTATCATTCGATTGGCAGAACCAAATCTTGACGAGGGCCCGCAGACCACAGTCGCTATTACGAAAGAACAAATTCTTCTTCTGGGTAGAAAGGTGGAGAATTTTCAAGAAGGAAAACAATTATCCTTTAAAGTGAATGCTACGAATGAGGTTCTAGAGGCGGCAGGAAAAGCGCGAGACGATGCGCTTTCAGTGACAAGAAAATCTTCAGGGCCCACCCGTTAACTTCCCGCACCGTGAATACAATCCGCATCTTTGTGAGACCGAGTAGCGGGAAGCCAAAATGGGTAATGGCATTGTGTAGCGGATCATCTTGCAACAAATCGAATGACGAGTACCAAAATGAATCCTAAGGTTGATGGATATGTAAGAAAATCTAAAAAGTGGCAGGAAGAGTTGGAGAAATTGAGAACGATCCTTCTTGACTGTGCGCTGACCGAAGAATTGAAGTGGGGTAAACCTTGTTACATGGTTGAGAAAAGTAACGTAGTTATCTTAATTGGCTTTAAAGAATACTGTGCGCTTTTGTTTTTTAAAGGCGCCTTGTTAAATGATGCCAATGGGATTTTGATCAAGCCTGGAGAGAATACGCAAGCGGGACGCCAGATTCGGTTCACCAATGCTCGAGAAATAGTTGAGATGGAATCCATCTTGAAAACCTATATTCATGAAGCCATTGCGGTGGAAAAAGCCGGTTTGAAAGTGAATTTTAAAAAGCCGACAGAATTTATAATTCCTGAAGAGTTTCAAAATAAATTAGGTGAAATTCCTGCTTTGAAAACCGCGTTTGATGCGCTGACGCCGGGACGGCAAAGAGCATATATTCTTTATTTTTCTGCACCCAAACAATCCAAAACTCGAGCGTCAAGAGTTGAAAAATATATGCAGCAAATTTTCAATGGAAAGGGATTAAACGACCCGCCCGCATCTTGATGTTTAGGATGCCTTCGTCATGCCTGATTACCGTTGCTTAAGCCAGCGACGTGATTGATTTATCTGAACTAGCATTCGGCCGTAATGTCCCTCAGTTATTGCGCTCTACACGAACTGACAAAACCGTTTTATCGAATGTTAAGGCAAGTCAGTTTTTTACCCCTTCTCCAGTGTGAAGCTTGCTTGCTCATTCTGGCCGAGAATGCCACCAACCAGATAAGGCATGACATCACCCAATGTTTTTTCAAGCGTCCACGGTGGATTCAGCACGAACATACCACTACCGTGCATACCAAACCCATCAGCCGATGGTGTGTTGACTAACAAACTGACATTAAGCCATTGCGACGGGACCAACTGCTTGAGTTTCTCTGGCAACTGTCGTGATTCAATGCGTTGCAACAGCGGATACCACACCACAAATGTACCGGTTGCAAAACGTTTGAGCGCATCGGCAAGCGTTTCTATGATGAGGCGATATTCAGCTTTATCTTCGTAGGAAGGGTCGATTAGCACCAAACCACGACGGGAAGGTGGGGGCAATAATGCTTTAAGACCGATAAGGCCGTCGGCTTGTTGGATGATTACACGCTTGCCGCGTCCTTTAAGCGCATTTGTTTCCAGTTTACGAAAGTTGGCTTCTAATATTTTGCTGTCGGTCGAGTGCAATTCAAACAAGCGCAATCGATCTTCTTGACGAGCGATCTTGTCGGCCAAATAGGGTGAGCCGGGGTAGTAGCGCAGTATGTTGCCATTGCCTTCAATTTCTTTGATGAGCGCAACATACTCCATTAGTGGCGGCGGCAAATCATGGCGATTCCACAAACGCTCAATACCTGATTCATATTCTTTGAGCTTAGTTGCAAAGGGATCGTCGAGCGCATACAGCCCCGCCCCTGCGTGCGTATCAATGTACATATAGGGCGCATCTTTCTGACCGAAATAGCGCAGCAATTGAATAAGCACCAGGTGTTTTAGGACGTCTGCGTGATTACCTGCGTGGAAAGCGTGACGATAACTCAGCATAAATTGACCGATAAAAATAGCGCTGTCATAGTATTCGTCGTTTTACAGGAATAAAGGAAATCTGAAAAGTGGAACAAAAACTAATTGAAACGCGAGGGCTTGATCAAGTTCTCATTGATTTTGCCAAGGCGCGAGATTGGGAGCAATTTCATTCACCCAAAAATCTGGCGATGGCTCTCAGCGCCGAAGTTGGAGAACTCGTCGAAATATTTCAATGGTTGACGGAAGAACAATCCAAAGCGGTTATGGCAGATAAGGCGCGAGAAGTTCATGTCAAGGATGAGCTGGCTGACGTCATGATGTATCTTGCTCGGCTCGCTTCAATTTTGGGTGTTGATCTCGATGATGCGGTGCGTGCCAAGATAGTAAAGAATAGCATCAAGTATCCACCGTGCAACGAGGGGCCTGGTTAGATTAAGGCTGACTGTTTTTTGCCAAGATTAAGAGGCCGAGCGCGCCGTCACTGAGGATATTGAAAATCTACGCGGCTTTTACGTCGTTTTGACTCTACTATCCGATAAGCCTGCACTTCCACCAGCAGATCTGGTTAGCGCTGAGCGGGCGTTATGCCGTTGGCTTCAAGTGAAGATGCTTTTTGCTCTTGATGTTTACTGCTGTATTTTACTGAAGCGTTGTATGAGTAAATGGCCAACCTTAACGTGCATGGGGCGCGCGGAGCAGCATTATCTAGCTTGGTAGATCGTTCCATCTTTCCCATGCGCCCGCTTTTTACTATCTCGATAGTCCACTTCTGCCATCGCTTCTTTGCGAGTCGCAGTGAGATATTTCACAACTAAATTGCGCTCGGAAGTATTATCTTAATTTGAGGCACGACCATTACGCTTTGTCAATTTAATTACATGAGGTTGGATCGCTCTTATGCCTACTGACAACGGTGAGAAAGAATCATTTGATCTAGAGAGCTTCGTGGCTTTCACTGAGGCGTATCAGGGTATATTCGGCGAAGACGTGCCTTTTAAAACCCCCCAATTTAATAGGCTTTCTAGTCATTTTAAGACACTGCCTGAGCCAAAAACGATCGACACGTTCGTGACGAATTATTATAAAAGTGAAGTAGATAGATTTTCGAAGAACTACGAAGCGGTTTGCAGAGAAAAATTTGGGACGGATGTGGAATCATGTTCCACCGCTAGAGCGCTCAGTTTTGTGCGTGAATTTGAGAAGCAATATATTGCAGGCGCTAATGAGTTTGTTAAGCGCGTTATTGCAAAGGTAATTGACAAAGAAATGCCGGTTTTTTCCAAAGCTTATGAAAGAGACTTCGCGGTGCTTGGAGAAAAGAAAATGCTTTTCAGCGAATACCATAATTTCGCCGAAGAATTTCACGAGCCGGATTCGAGGAAAAAGCGGCTTGGGGGAATTGAAGAGTTTGTAAGTGAGAAGGCCGCCGAGAGAATTAGCAGCATAGTTCAAGGTGCAGGTTACGAACCGTTTAAATGCGTTCGTGCTACTGATCCAGAGACGGAAATTGCAACGACTTATGCAGTAACAAAATCCGCGAATCAACCTGATAAGGAAATGAAAGGTGCGACGATCCCAATGGTGGCGGATGAAGATGATCGCTTCAATGACGTCATGCTTGGATCCCATGCCATCATAGCTTGGGCGCAGAAATACCAGCCTCTGATGCAAAAAATAATGCAAGTGGAAGAAAGGCCTTTACCCGAACGAGGTGACGAGAATAAAAGAACTTCGTTTGTGAAAAGTGCGTCAAGTATCTATCCTAATGATGAGATGCCTAGCTCTTCGGTTGGCACAACTATCGAGGGGAGTGGCGAAAAGAGCTCTGTGTCGACACTTACTCCTCCCGTTGAGCCTTCGCAACTCGAGAGAGGACTGCACTGGATTGATAAGAAAGTTTTTGGCGGAGTGGCTAACAGCAAGAAATTGTTAGAGGACGCAGCAACCCTCACCGCTGCGGATAAAATGAAATTAATAGCTAAGTACGGTGCTGACAAATATCAAGAAAAATCAATAAAGCTATGGAATCCCATCGGCAAATTCACTCCTCTTTTTGAACGAGAAGACAAGAGCTGGGTATGTGAATTGCAAGGAGGGGGAAAGAGGAAACCAATTACTGTGCTAACGCAAACGCAAATAGCGGGTAGAAATCTGGTGGTAGATAAATTGTGCGACGGCTACACCACTGGGCGAACGGTGGAGCAGGAAGCAGAGAAAAAGAATAAAAAAGGTTTAGGGATTGGCGGGGGCGGCGGCAAAAAAGAGTGATTTGTTTAGTGTGTAAATAATTTTGTGTGGTCGCCTATATGGCAGAAGACTGCCACTCACAAGGAAGGCGTGGCACCCGTCGCCGCCAATTTCTTCAACGCCAACCTTGTGCGTATAACGCATCTCGTTACTGATTATCGTTTGTCGAGTTTTATTCCGTGATCGGGTTTTTCGCCCGATACTGTCCTCGCCTGCATCCAGCCCAGATATTCCGACTGTAATCGACTGACCTCATCCAGCGTTTTCAAATAGCCCTTGCTAAGCGACGCTCTTGTCGATGCGGTGTTGTCCTTCACAAGACAAACGTCGCTTAGCCAATAAACATTAACGCAACATAACCGAGATTTGCGACAGCCCCCTATTTTTTGCAGAGAGTAACCATAAAATCTCTTGATCCATTGCATCCTTTTGTTCCTGGGCTACTGGACCAGGAGTACGCGTTTGGGCACTGCTCTGCAGCAAGGCGAGCGAGGGGGTTGTTCGGATTATCGCGGTCGTTAAATTTAGTACACGCAATAGTCACGCCATCCCGGATTAGCCGCTGGCTAGCTGGACACATATCAATCAAATCTTGCTCACAAGCGGCGACAGGACAAGCAGGAAAGCCAGGTGGATGGATAGACATCGGTACACTGAATGCATCGACGATGCTGACGTCGTAATAGTCTACACCTTGATGATTTAACGTGAACTCAGCAAGTGTTGCATTACCTGCCCCTCCATTACGGCCAGGACGAAATGCATAAATCGCAATAGCTTCCCGAGGCACGTCATCTGCGCCAAGATTGTGTACATAACTTTGTCCGGCATCTACTACTGCAAATGGCTCCGTCCATGTCTTGCCCACTTCTACAGGATAAGCGCATCGATTGAAAAAGATTAGGTTTTCAGCTTTTGCTATTGTGCCGCACCCGATTAATGCGACTGCTAACGATTGAAGTAATACAGTTCTCATTGTCATCTCCGGTAAAGTATTTCGATGCTTATACAAAATACGCTTTTTCGACGCTTGAAGATCCCATCAATTATTGAAGTTTCCAAGAAATAATGGTTCTAGCAGAACTCGCTCCAATCGTCACAGACATTATGGTGGTTGTATTGTAAGTGATGAAGAAAAGAATTGCTGTGATGAAATGCTCACACTTTAACTCGAAGAAGGCACCCGAACAATCGATTGTATGGACCTATTGAGCATTCAGAAAATGATTAACAAAATGAGCTGCAAAAGTTTGTCGTCCTGACTGTCGCGAATGTACCGCCTTCGCTGTCAAGCGAGTGAGTGCCGGCGAATATCGCGTGGTTGCTACACGGCGTTCATATCGACAACAGAAGCCTACTGCATGTTAACCACTAAAAGAAATCTTGTAGCCCCAAGAGTCTAGGGCAGTTGGAATCGCGTTGAAGGCCATGCTGATACGCCGTTCGCCCTGATTCGCCGGTACCGCGTGCATCAGGTAGCTTGGAAAAAGTACAACGTCGCCGGGCTCGGGCGCCGGACTGATCCATTTGTCGGCATTGTATGGTCCCGTAGTCACTGCGTCGTGATCATTCTTGAAGGAAAAGTCGGTTCCGCCGGGCGCTTTTATAAAAACGGTTCGCGACTCCAGATGCGTCGACGTGAGATAGACGACACCGGAGATGAAGCTGTTGGCATGGTTGTGCATCGCTTGGCGGCCACCGGTATCTAGCACATTCACCCACATTTCTTTTAGCGACCATCCCAAGCGTTCCCCGAACAGCAACGCACCGAAATCCGCCAACAGAGGCGTGATGAGGGCGGCGGCCTCGACGAGTAGCGGACTGTCGCTGGGGCGTAGCATTGCTGTGTGCGACAAATTGGAAGACGAGTTGTTCGTCTGGCCTGCAACTGTGCTGAAGTGCTCGACCAATGCCGCAACTAAATCGCGTCCGAATGCGCCTGATACGCGCATGAAAGGCGTGGGGAAAAGCCCGATAATTTCCTGTTGCATGGAATCGATGTCCTCGACGTGATGATGTTGTAGCACGCGTTGAATGCGCGCTACGCATTTTACGAAGGTGCATGTGACAGCATTATGAATTGGTCGATTCACGCTGGTTTATTTTTTCTCTCTCGCCCCCCCCCGCGCTCTACCGTATACACACATGTCCAAATAACCCTCGTCATCCTCGCGAAAGCGGGGATCCATGCAGTGTGTGTGAGTTCGTTTAACCCATATTGATCCTCGCTTTCGCGAGGATGACAGGGGTAGGGAAAGTTGTGTGCGTAGTAAGTCGTGAGAGGGAATGAAATTAAGTGATAAGCAATAAGTAACATCGGCAGAACAGTTGCGAATGGCTCATCTCTTCATGATGCATTCTTCATTAAATTGTCATGCTCGGACACTACGATGCAAAGCGTGTGAAAGCGTGCCCGCGTTATTTATAGCAGGGATGCAGACGTAGTCCAACTCAGGAGGAGTTCTTTATATATGAACCACAAATTCAAAAAGAGCCAGATCACTTTGGCTATAACCGCAGCGATCGGCGCTACCACGATGGCCACTATCTCCAATATCGCGAATGCCGCGAAGACACAGGGAAAATACGTCGCTGGCGACTTTCATAACCACACGACTTGCTCCGACGGCTCAATCTCGATGCAGAAGCTAGTCAAGAAAGCGACCGACAAAGTCGACACACCATGGGGACTGGACTGGTTCGTGCAAGCTGGCCATGGCGGCAGCGGCAACCGCAATTGCACGCTAGCGGAAGATGCAAGCTTGGCGACTCCCGCATATCCGCTCGTCTCCTCTAATGCCACTCCACCAGCAGTGCTGGGGCCGACCACCACGTGGCATAACAGCAAGCCAGCGGTGCAACCAAAAGGCCTCCCATCCGGCAGTGCGCCTAACCAAAATATGTGGCGCTGGCAGTCGGTACAAGAGTTCCAATACCCACTTCTCGAATACCTCGCGGCATACAAAAACCTGCCATTGTTTTTAGGTATTGAAACAGTTGTCCCGGGCCACGAACACTCGTCAATGTCGATCATCACCGGCCAGATGCCAACCGCGCTGGATACGGCCACGCTGCCAAGCGCCCCTCCATATAATGCCCTAGGCAACCCCAATGCATTGGCGCATTGGGAGTACTGCTTCGACCGCAACGATACAGATACGAGTCGTGGCAATACGACAGTGGGCACGACGTTCGTACCCGGCGGCAATAACTGGGATTGCTCGGTCACCGGCAGTTTGAACTCGGCTGATGCGAGCTGGAACACCACAGCGCAGAAACTCATGCCTAGTAATCCTAACGTCGGCACGAAAGGACACAACAAAACCCTTGAGGCGCTGAAATGGATAGTTGAAAAACATCCGAACGGCAGCTACTACGTTCCTTCTCACCTTGAGCGCGCCGGCCCGTTCAACCCGAACGGCAACAACGGTTTCAACATCGAGCATCTGCGTAACTTCAACAACGCTGCGCCGAACGTCGCTTTCGGTTTTGAGACCCAGCCGGGTCACGGCGCTTCAGACGCGCGAGGCGAGTACACCATACGTCGTAACAACTTCGGCGGTACTCCAGCTGTCAACGTCGATAGCGTAGGCGGCACGACTTACGGTGGCACGGGCGTCTATGGCGCGCAGATCGGTGGCGTGTGGGATGCACTGTTAGGTGAAGGTCGTAACTGGTGGTTCTTCGCTAGTTCTGATTGGCACAATCGCGGCACCTTCGGTCCCGATGACCGGCGTTCGTCGCAAGACTTCTTGCCGGGCGAATACCAACGCAACTACACCTTGGTGCGTAACGGCGCCGATCCGAAACTGCGGCCGCAGACCATCGTCGACGGCTTGCGCAGCGGCAACTCTTTCGTCGCTTCCGGTCAGTTGATCGATCGCCTAGCTTTCATCGCTTGCGTGTCACCTGCCGGAGCGGAAGCTCCGGCCAACCTCGCGATACAGGAAAGAGCTGTTGCCTTGGCACGGAACAATACCGACGGCGACTTCACCGGCTGCGCTTTCATGGGCGAGAAACTTGTAGTGAATCCAGGCGCGGATGTGATCATATCCATCGTAGTGCGCGACCCAGCAGGCACGAATTACTCGCCGTATACGTTCGATAATCCGTCGCTCGCGCAAGTCGGCATCAGCCAGCCGCTAAATACACCGGCGCTTGATCACATCGATGTCATTCGCGGCATGGTCACCGGTTACAAAACGCCGGGGGCGGCAGACTACTCGGGTGAATGGCCGAGAAACTGGATTGCAGCCTACCGGGCAGGCGGCACACCTAGTCTGACCACGGTACCAGCCGCTGCCAAGAATCTCTCGGCGACCGTCCTCAAAACCTTCAACAACGCGACTTGGGCTGCGGTCTCTACGGATACTCAGTTCAAGAAGATGACTTTCCGCATCAAGGCAGTGAACGCATCTCAATACGTTCGCATGCGTGGGACCAATCTTCCGCCTAGCGTGCCATTTGAAACCGACGCCAACGGCAACCCGCTACCGGACCTGTGGACTAACGCCGCAGCCGTAAACCCGAGCACGGCGGGCGGAAGCGACGGCATGCCCGCGAATGCCAATCTGCGGATTCCTTGCAAGGTGGCAGGAACGACGGAGTTCAACGGCTGCCCATCGCATCTTCCAACTATCACCATCGCCGCCTCGGATGGTACGCCGGCTCATACAGGAAAAGCTGTCGCTTACGATGTGGCTGCATGGTCCGATCTGTGGTTCTACAGCAATCCGATCTACATCCAGGTTAACGGCTCGACGCAGGTTACTGGGGTTAAGTAAATGAAGATCGGTCAAGTAAAGAAAATGCGCGCACAACCTGACATGACGAAATCACAGGAGACGAAAATGAAATTATCAAAAAGTACGAGCCGGCTGGCGAGCGCTACGGCGCTGACATGCTTGCTGGGATTAGCCTCGCAGCATGCGAGCGCTGTCGTTACGCTGAACGGGTGCACGGGAGGAGATTTCGGCAACGCCTGCAGCTTGGCGGAACTCGTAGGCGGCGGCAACCTCGCGATCAATGGTAATCAGTTCACGAACTTCGGGCTCGATTTATTCGCTGGCCGCGCGTTGAATGCTTCCATCATTCGGATCAATACCATCGACTCGCTGATTAACCCTGGCTTTACGCTCGTGGATACTGGTAGCACTCTAACCTTCGGCAACGGCGATTCTACGTTCAGCAATTTCTCTTTCAACGTAATCGGCAGCTCGTTGATCCAAGGTCAGAGTCTGGCGATGGCGGTCGGCAATATGACGGGGGACAACAGTTATGCCCACGTCTACACGAATGTTTTTGATCCGACGTTAACCAGCTTGCTGGGCCAAACCGATGTTTACTGTGACGGCGTGAGCGATTGTGCGAATTCAACGCTTAACAATTCCGCGCTGATCGCTCTAGCCGTGCCGAGGCTGTCGGTATATGCAGGCATCGATGTTTTAGCCGACGCTGCGGGTACGGCTCAGATCAACAGCCTCACGATGCAGATTAGGACTTACGCAAACTGCATAGTAATGGTTGGGTTTTTGAGCTGCTGAGAAA
>JAZKCF010000001.1:0-3318 GCA_040388195.1 Pseudomonadota bacterium | reverse complement strand
GATCAGCAAAATTCGTCAACGTATAGTTGATCTGGCTCACCAGCAAATATTGGCAATAGTTCAGGCGGCTTGGTTTCATGCCCCGCACTTTACAAAATCTAGCGCAGTTTAGGGGCGCGCTGCGTAAGTCCTAATCATAATCTTTCTGCAAGATCGCGCTAAATTTCCCACGCTAGCGTCATCACATTTTGTACCGTCAATTTCGTTTTTATCATAATATGAGCCGAATTGCCGTCATAACGATGGCGATAAAAAAGGGAGAGTTTATAGCTCTCCCTTCGATGCGATCATTGAGGTAAGCTGCTAAGAGGACTCATCACCTATTTCTGTCGATAGTCGCGGCGCTTGTTCAAAACTATCTTCGTAACGAATTAGCGTATATTTGTTGTCACTCATAACAGATGCCGTAGTTTACTAATTGCGTAAAGGATAGAAAATGGACAAACCAGCCCTTGATGCTCTAAGGAAACGTCAGCTTGAACTTCAACAGATCCTTGAACCTTTCGAACGTGCAATTTCCACCTATGAGTCAAAGAAGAAGGTTCTAGAAGAATTAGAAAGCGAGATAGCGAAGCATAACGAGCTTTTGGGCGAAACAGGAGAAGACGCGGAAACGAATACTGATGATTTCGACATGAGGGAAGAGTCGTCGCAGGACGAACAACAGCAAGCCCGAGAACGATATATACGAGAACAGCGATTAAAAACAAACAGAACGCTGGAGGATGTAAAAAATGAATTAGAAGATTACGAGACGCCGGCGCGTGAAGCCAAAGATATGATCGATGCCATAAACGCCGGCAGACAGGGTAATCTTGGGGACGAAACAGAAACGAAAGATTTGATGCGAGATATCCAGGGAATATATGCTTACAGCGAAAACAACGATATCCCAACACAGCTACGCTTTGTCAAAATGTACGAAAGTAAGAGCAGTCTGAACTTGGAAGACATCATAGTCATTAGCAACGTATTGCATGAGACGTTACAGAACGTTGAGGACATTTCCGAAAAACTATGGTTGGCAAAAGCGATAGGTTGGCTGGATGGTATGGCAACCCAAGAATACCGTAATGAAGTCCACAAATATCTGGGTGAAGTCGGTGATATGGCGAAAAAGTGTGGCGCGGTGGAGGTTGATTATTTATATTATGAATTTATCAAACTGCACGAAAAAGCCCCCCCCACGTTAACGGATCGCACCAATATTGGTTATCTCATGGTAACGGCGGAAACTCACGGTGATCCACGATTTATTATTAATCACCTCCGCGCATTCTCAAGTGAATCTCCTCTTCGGGAGAGCACGAGAAAGTTTATTGATCCATTACGAAAATTGAAGGTGTCGAAAAGCGGCTATTCCGAGACTGTAACAGCAAAAGTTGTCGACTATGTGGGAGGGAGTGCGAGACAAAAAGAACGGGAAATAGTCATGCGGGAGAATCCGGAATTAACCCCCGAAGCCCGAGCGGAAATAACAAAAAATCGGCTGCAAGCGAAAAGCCAGCGGCAAGAAGAACTACTCAGCTCGGTGCGCGACCAATTCGATGCCGTAGAAGAACTTAAGGAGCTTGTGACGTCGCCAGGCTCAGCCGCCATTTCAGGAAAAATGAAAGATAATGTGTTTGTTTTTGCCCTTTCTGATGGTATCAAAGCGCTGAAAAACGCGCCCGAATCCACATGTTCTTACAGAGTAGATGGCCTGGCTTCCCAACAAGAAGAGGGTGATATCCGTTTTTTTATTGAGAAAAAGCCGACAAAAAATTCGAAAGGAGAAGACGCGATTCAATACATTTTTTTGGATGCTGCGAGCGTACGTACCGTTTTTGAAACGTCAGATGATCTCGAGAAATTTATTAAGGCATATGTCAGAAAGGTAAAGGGCCCCAAAGTAAAGATATCGGAGTTTAGTCTGGCACGAGTAAAACCGGATGGGCTGCAACGTTGTGTCGATTCTATGGAGGATAATTCTTTTATAAAACCTGTAAGAATTCCGATTCACTATAATTGGCCATATGAGAGTACCCGTGTTGAGACATGGAGCTCTCCACATTTCGAGACGACCGCCACCGAGGTTACCGGGACGAAAAAAACGGCAAAATCTTCCAAAATCGTATCATCCGCTCCACGAGATGAAACAGGTCGCACGCATAACTTTTCTCATGATTTCGTCATTATTACGGAGGACAACGAACAATGCCGGCGCCAGGCTGAGAGCATATTTAAAAAGCATGAGAATGAGACAACTTGTGTGTCATGGAGTCCGGATTTCCCTGAGGAATGGCGTGTCGAGAAAGGAACGGTGTTGCCTATCGATTCAAATGCACGAGTACATATCCTCGGCGTTGAACGCTCCTTATCCGATTCTGTTATAGCAACGTCAAAACCGGCGTCTCGATTACCGTCAGGAGCACAAACACCGTTAAGCCCACCGGCAGGCGCGCGAGCATTAACACCATCAAGCCCACCAGCAGGGGAGCGATCAAGATTGTCGGTAGACGCGCCCTCGAAAGCCTCTTCGAGGGCGGTTTCGAGAGATAGTAATCTGTCAGCTTATATCACCTCGGATGCCTTTCGGCCTTCAATCCGAACGATAGCAGATCAACCGATGGATCAACTTTCAGACAACCTTGCGCTATTCATTCAAAAATTTAATTCGCGGGCACAATCCGTAGAGACATCTTCCAAGCAAAAAGGGCCGCAAACGGATTCCGGTCCACGGCAGATCAATACTGTTTTTCCGCATCCCATAACAGGCAACGAACTGATGCCACTCGCTGCAGAGGGACTGGCTAGGGGTATGCATAGAAATAACATCCCATGCAAAGTTAAGGCGACGGAAGTACCATTTGTTTTCGATTCTTCCAGCAAAAAGATAACCATCGGCCCGGGAGGCAAGCCGGAATCAGTAAGCGCTCGAAAGGTCATCTACGAGGTAAAGGGGAATGATGTCATGAAGGCCACCCGTGGTCTGCCGCAAAAATATTTGGGCGAGATCACTGCTAGAAATGTTGACGAAAAAACAATTACGGTAAAGTTGTTTGGCGGGCAACAGCGGGGTGACGCACCCGAGCAAACCATTCATGTCGGTGACGATGTCAGTAATTATAAAGTTAAGGAGAAAATAAACGTAGACCGCACGATTGATGATGTTAAGGTAACCAAAACGGGTTTAAGAAAAGCCCAAAGCATAATGGGACTTGGTGGTAAAAAGAAGTAGTTTTATTGTGTAGACTTTAGACAGCCTATCCAAAAGTCTTATAAGTAGGACTTACGCAGCGCGCCCCTAAACTGCGCTAGATTTTGTAAAGTGCGGGG